>NZ_JODS01000004.1 GCF_000718025.1 Kitasatospora purpeofusca | reverse complement strand
GCCCGGGGGGGGCCGGTCGGGGGGGGGTTGTTCGGTGGGGTGCCGGGAGGGGGTGTGTGGTGGGGCAGGGAGGGAGGCGTCCGGTGCCGGGGAGGGGCTGTTTTCGGGCTGTTGGGCGGGGGCTGTGGGGTGCCTCCCTGCCTCCCTGTGGCGGTGTATGTGCTGGTGGGGGCGGGGGTGGGTGTCAGGGAGGCAGGGAGGGAGTTCTCCCTGCCTCCCTGGTGGGTCCCTGGTGGTTCAGGCGGCCTGGTGGGTCTGGTCGGTGACCCATTGGGCGACGGCGTCGGGGTGGTAGCGGACGTGTCGGCCGGCGCGGAAGCCGGGCGGGCCGGTGCGCTTGCGGCGCCACTGGTAGACGGTCTCCAGGGGGACGCAGAGGAGGGAGGCGATGTCCTCGGGGGTGAGGAAGCGGGCGGGCAGGGCGGTGGCGGTGGTCGGGGCGCGGTGGTTGGCCAAGGCGGTCTCCGGGTGCGGTCGGCCTGTCTGTCACCTGTCACCTGTCTGTCGCCTGTACGGGGCAGGTCAGGGGTGGGGCGGGCGGGTGCGGGGCCCGTTCCGGGGTGGGGATGACAGGTGACAGGACAGGTGACAGGTGGGTGGGCGGGGTGTCGTCGCGCTTGTCGTCCGGCTTGTCGCCTGCCTGTCCTGTCGCCTGTCTTGTCGCTTGTCGCCTCCCTGCTCGGGGGAGGGTTTCCGGGCTCTGCGGGTGGTTCGGCGGGGCCGGGGCGACAGGCGACAGGACAAGCGACAGGCGACAAGGGGGCTCGGTCGGTTGCGGTGAGTGAGGTGTCAGGGCCGTCAGAGCGGTGTCAGGCGGCCGAGGCCGGGTGTCAGGTCGGCGGCCGGGCGGGTCCGGCGGGGTGTCAGGGCCGTCAGGACCGGCACCCGGGCGGGTGTCAGAGCCGTCAGAGGTGGGCGCCGGGCAGGGTGTCAGAGGTGTCAGCTCGCGCGCGCGTGCGCGTTACCCGGGGTTCTGGGCGTCAGCGGTGTCAGACGATCTCTGACACCCGGGGCCTGACGCTCGCCGTCGGCCCCTGTTGTGACGGAGGGTGACCTCCCTCCCGCCCCCACCCGGCCGGAGAACGTCCTCCCGGGCCCCTGAGCGGGCGGGGGGAGGTCTTCCCGAGCGGGGGGTGGGAGGGGGGAGATCGCGGGCAGTCACCGGTCCTAGCGACCGAGGGCGGGGTGTCGGGCCGGGCTGCGGGCGGTTTCCGGGGTTCGGCCGGCGGGGGCGCTAGACGCTAGGCGGCTGGTCGGACCACGTTCGGCCCGCTAGCGGGGTTGCTAGGTCTAGCGAGGGGCGACGCTAGGCCGGGCGGCCGTCCGGACGGCCTCCGGGGGGGGCTTGGTGGGGAGCGGGCGCGGGGCGTCGTGGCGGCCGGTGGGGCGTCCGGGTGTTCGGTCGGCCGGGCGGGGTTGGTGGCGGGCGTGCCGGTCATGGCGGTGGGCCCTTTCGGGGTGAGGTGCGGGTGGAGAGGTTGGAAAGGTTGATAAGGGGTCTGACCTGCGGTTCTGGGTGGTGGAAAGCGGGGTGGAAAGGGGTGGAAAGGGTCGGGGCTCCGGGCGGGGTGGGGGGCTTGGCACCCCTTTCCACCCCGCTTGGCACCCGGTGTTTTCGCAGGTCAGCGCCCTTTCCACCCTTCTCACCCTTTTCACCCGGGGGGCGCGTAGAGGAAGACGGTCCGGTGGCGGCCCTCGCCGGGCACCTGGGCGGCGACGTAGCCGGGCAACTGGCACAGGCGGGCGGTGAGGTCGGCGCGGTAGGCGGCGTTGCGGCGCTTGAAGAGCCGGTACACCTCGTCCCCGGAGAATCCGCCGGGACCGGCGGCCTTCACGGCGGCGGCCAGCTTGTCGAGGTCCGGGTCGCCGGTGCTGGCGACGGCCGCTGCTCCGAGGGCGTGGGCGGCGCTGGCGCGGGCGTACCGCACGAGGGCCCAGGCGGCGCGCAGGTGGGTTTCGCCGATGCGGTCGGTGTGGTCGAGCAGGGCGTAGACCATGGCGAGGCGCTTGGCGTAGGGGGCGGCGCGGGCGGTGAACTCGGCGAGGGGGCCGTCGTCGGTTTCGTCCCCGCACAGCGCCGCGTACACCTCCTCCCGCCAGAGCTGCGCGGCCTGCTGGTCGAGCTGGACCTCGCCGACGCGGCGGGCGTCGGCGAGGACGGTCTTCCACGCGGTGGCGAGGTTGTCGATCAGCTCGTCCGGGGCGCCCCGGCCGTCGGGGTCGAGCTGGGTGCGGTGGACGAAGACGGGCAGGAAGCGGTTGTAGGTGCCGCCGGCCATCTCGGCGTCCTGCATCTTGGCCCGCAGTTCGCGCGGGCTGATGTGGCCGATGACGGCGATGTGCGGGGCGGTGGCGTGCAGCGCTTCCCGGTTCATCACGCCCAGGTCCTCGCCGTTCCACGCCTGGCGCAGGATGCCGCTCAGGGAGGATCCCTCCCGGCGTCCCCGGGCCATGGTGACCCCGTACTCGGATTCCACGACCCACAGGCGCTTGTCGGTGACGCCGGGGTCCTTGTCGCCGTCGCCGTCGCGGACCATCTCGATGAGGCCCTCGCCGGAGGACAGGCCGGAGCGGGTGTTGCAGGCGATGAAGTCCGGCACGGCGGCCTTGAACAGGCGGCGCACGGTGTTGGTGGCGGCGCCCTTGCGGCCGACGGAGGTGGCGCCGACCGTGAGGGCCCAGATCAGGGCGGGGTGGCGGTCGTTGCCGATCCACAGGAACGGCCCCGGGCCGATCGCGGCCCCGCCGGCCGACAGGAGGTTCACCAGGACGCCCACCGGGTCGGCCTCGGTGGTCGGGTCGAGGTCGCGCACGGTCTCGCCGACCCATCCGCTGAACATCTCCGGGTCCGGGACCGGGCCCGGCCGGGTGGGCCGGTCGACACCGGGGGCGGGGTCGTACATCGGGTTCTGCCGGGCCTGTGGTCGGCCGTCGGTGGCGGTGGCGAGGTGGAGTTCGACGGGCATCAGGCACTCTCCGCAAGCTGGGCGGTGGTGGTGTCGGGGAGGTCGGCCTGACGGCCGTCGGGGCGGTGGTGGCGGTGCCAGCCGGGCTGTCCGGGGATCGCCACCGGCGGCCACCCGGGTGAAGCGTTCACCTGGCGGTGGGCGGCCTCGGCGGCGCGGGCCCGCCGTTCGGCGAGTTCCAGCGCGGTCGGGTGGTTGGACCAGGCACGCACGGTCCGAACAAGGTCCTTCCAGGCGGCTTCGTCCTCGGCCGCCCATGCGTCGCGGGCCTGCTCGCCGAGCACCAGGTCCGTGCGCAGACGGGCGTGGATCGCCTCGGGCGCCTGCTCGGCTTGCTGGCGCCAGGCTTCGGCGGCAGTGACGAGCGCGGCCTCCCGGCGCGGGTCGGCCGGCGCCAGCGCGGCGAAGGCGGGGGAGCCGTAGGCGGGGATGCCGACGGGCTGTCCCCACCGGTCGAAGACCACCGCCGGGCGGACGTTCTGCAGCACCCGCAGGAAGCGGTCGGCGGCCCACCGGGCGGTCGAGCGGTGCGCGTCCCGCACCGGCGCCGGGAGGACGATCGGATCGGGCAGCACCGCTTCAACCACGCCCGCGTCCGCTTCGACGGCACCGGCGGGCGTTTCGGCGGCACGGGCGGCGGGGGTGTTCACCGGGCGCTCACCGGCGCTCACGAGACCGCGTTCACCGCTCACGGACGGGCCCGCTTCGGGTCCGCCGGGCGCCGTTTCGACCACGCGGTCGGCCGCTTCGGGCACGGGGTGAACGGGGCAGTGAACACCCGACCGGACGGCGCTCACGGCGGGGCGTTCACCGCTCACGACGGCGCCGGTTTCGGGTTCACAGGCGCCGGTTTCAGCGGCGGCGGTCGGCGTTTCAGGTCCGGGTGGTGGAGCTTCGGGGGCGCGGGAGTCGGCCCCGTTCTGGCTGGTCACAGCTACTCCTCATGGGTCGGGAGTCGGGCTGGAAGTCGGGGGTTGTTCACCGGGAACGGTCGGGTGTTCACCGGTGAGCGCAGTCGGCTGCCGGTCGGGCCGTGACCACTGGTCAGGGGGCGACCGATGCTTGGGGGTAAAGGGCGGGAAGCGCTTCCCGGGAACCGGGGACGGTCGGCCGGAACGCCGGGAACGGTTCCGTGAGCGGCGGTGAACAGTCGGGTGTTCACCGCCTCCCGGGCGGGCCTGAAAGTCGGCCGACTGCGCCTGAAACGGGAGCGGCCGACTGGTCGGGTGAGCGGGGGGTGAGCGCCCGTGAGCGTCGGTGAGCGCTCACCCGGATAGGCATCAGGCGGCCACGAGCCGGAGGGTGTTCACCGCCGGGGCGGCGGGCGGCTGCGGGGCGGTCATGCCGAACGTGCGGGTGACGGCCTCGGCGACGAGCTTGGTGTACGCGTGGAACGGCCGGCGCGGCCCGGACAGCGCGGTGCGGGCCAGCTCCGCGTACTCCTCGATCTGGCGCATGTCGGAGTTCACCAGCGCGAACTGCAGGGACTCCGCCAGCATCTCGGACTCCAGGAGGTCCGAGGCGGTCAGCTGCATCTCCGGCTGGAAGGCCAGCAGACCCACCAGGTCGAAGAACCGCAGGGACATCGACACCCGCACCGACAAGCGCGGCTCCGGCTCGCCCGGGTCCACCTCGCCGAACAGCGAGACGTTCTCCTCCACCGCGTCCACGGTCAGGACCGGCCGAGTGGTGAGCGAAGCGTGCATGATGGAACTCCCTTCACTGGGGCATGGAGCGGCGTACTGACTTGGCGGTTGGGGCGCCGCTCCACTGCGTTTGGGCAGGTCAGAGAAGTGCTAGGCCCATCCCTACTTACTGCTTAGGGGGGCTTTCGCCTTCTCGCGATACCCAAGGTAGGCAGGCGTCACCTGTGCGTCAAGCCCCCCTCGCGGTACTCTTGCTTCGCCCCCCTAGGCAGTGAAGGGATCACGATGCACGAGGAGCTTGAGCGGGTGGCCAACGTGGCCGTCCCGATCGAACGGGCCAAGGCGGCGATTGCCCTGATGGCGGACTATCAGAACCGGGTGGTCGAGCTGTCCCGCGTCCGCCGGGAGGCCATCGAAGAGGCGTCGGCATCGGGCATGTCGCAGACCGAGATCGCTGCCCTGCTCGGCGTAAGCCGCGGGCGTGTCGGCCAGCTCGCGTCGGCCGGCCCCGCGCCGGAGCGCGCGTTCTTCGGCCTGGGGCCCATGACGGTGGCGCTCGGCGGCAAGTACGAGGCCGGGAAGTCGCAGGAGGAGAACCCAAGTGAGGTCGTGACCAGGGAAGACCTCGGCAACTACGAGCACCTGCGCAAGCTGTTCGCGGGCCTGAAGCTCGACTCCGACTCCGAGGTGATCCCGCCGTCCGGCATCGTGAACCTGAACCGCGACCACCTGGTGGTCGTCTGCGGGCCGCGGCTGTCCCCGATCGTGGCCCAGGTGCTCGAAGGCGACGACAACCTGCGCTTCCGCAAGGATCACGCCTGGCACCTGGCAGATCTGCGGACCGGGACCGAGTACCGCTCACCGCTCGACGAAGACGGCACGGCCGGCGATGTCGGCTACCTGGCGCGGCTGCCCCGGCTCGACGGCAAGGGGACGTTCCTGTACATCGCGGGCATCCACGCGATCGGGGCGAACGGCGTTGTCCACTACCTGGAGAACCACCTGGGCGAGCTGTACCGCGAGGTGCGGACGAAGCGCTTCTCCACGCTCATCTCCTGCCGCTACGACCCGAAGACCCTGGAGGTCTTGGAGAGCAGCAGGGCTACCCCGATCTACCGACACGAGGCCTGACATGCGCGTCTCTATCGCCACCGCACCCGGCGGACCGAACCCCAACGAAGACTGGGTGGGCGCCACTTCGTCGCTCGCCGTCGTGCTGGACGGGCTGAGCACGGCTGGCCTCGACACCGGTTGCCAGCACGGCGTTCCCTGGTACGTCGCCCAGCTTGGTGGCCACCTGGTCGCCGCGCTGGCCGACCCCGGCCGGCCGCTGGCCGATGGGCTGGCTCAGGCGCTGGAGCAGGTGGCGGCGTTGCACCCGGGCTGCGACCTGGCCAACCCCGGGACGCCGTCGGCAACGGTCTCGATCCTCCGCGCCGGCGCCGAGCAGTTCGACTACCTGGTGCTCGCCGACTCGCCCATCGTCTTCGAGCGGGACGGCGAGTACCTGGTGAAGACCGACCTGCGGGTGGACACCGTCGTCCCGGAGCTCCGGGCCGAGACCGAGCGCTTCGCCACTGGCACGCCGGAGCACACCGAGAGCGTCCGCCGCATGGTCACGGCTCAGCGCCTCACCCGGAACACGGCGGGCGGCTACTGGGTGGCCGCTTCGCATAGCGAGGCCGCCCACCATGCGCTGACCGGCGCCGTGTCGGTGGCTGGCGTCCAAGCGGTGGCTGTCCTGTCAGACGGTGCGTCGCGACTCGTCACCGAGTACCAGGCTGCCACATGGGCAGAGGCGTTTTCGGTGCTGAGGTCCGCCGGTGCTGACGGGCTGATCGCGGCGGTACGGAAGGCCGAGGCCACGGACCCTGATGGGCTTCGGTGGCCGCGCTTCAAGGCTGGAGACGACGCCGCTGTGGCGTTCTGCCTGTTGCCGTGACACGCGGTTCCTTCGGGGAGGACTTCGCCCTCAAGGTTCTGGTGCAGCTACAAGAACCTGTCATGAGCTACGAGAAGCTCTGGGAAGAAGTTGGAAACTGAAGCTATAGTTGGTGTTGCTTGCTTGCGAGCAATAGTTGCTTGCATGCGGGCAACTAAGTTCGTTCCACATTTAATGCGGAGTGAACGATAAATGATAGGTGGCACGAGTAACTGAGTTTGATTGACTTAGTCACCTGTCCGGCAACTAATCTCTCAAATAAGAGAGCCCGAGCTGGCGGCAACCAGACTCGGGCTCCTGTAGAGGGATCGAGTGAGTCCGGCCGAGTAAGAACCGGCCGGGCTTACTTTTTGCCCAGCTGTCCGTCCGGCACTCGATCAGTGGTGCGAATTAGCGCACCAGCTGCTCTACGCAGCTTGCTACTGCGGTCACAGCCGTCAGAGCTGCCAGGACAACCTCCCACCGGATAGGGTGCGAGGATGCCCGGCTCCTGGGGCGAGGCCGCTGCTTTCCCATGGTGTTCTTCTCCCGTCGTCTAGTTTCCGTACTAGGTGAACCTCGAACTGTGTCGAGGAGTATTGGGGCGACGAGACTTGAACGAGCGTCAGCATACCCGGTCTAAGGGGAGCATCGCGCGTTTCCTTGGATTCCACTTTGGGAGCGGAAGGCTCCCATTTGGGAAGTCGGCCCATGCTTGAGGCGGCTTGCTGGCCTTCGTTGCTTCCGCGCGGGGAACTGCAAGAGGTCAGCCGAGAGCGCCGGGCCGTCTGCGGGCCGTGCGAGGTCTACCAGGGTTGGCCAACGTTGACAGGTGATGACAGCAAACGGGCTGGTCAGCGGGGTGGGCGGATGCCCAGCCGCTGACCAGCCCGGTGCTTGATCAGAACTTGTTCTTCGGGGTGAGGCCGAGGGAGAGGCCGGAGAGGCCGCGCTGGCGGCCGCCGAGCTTGCCGGCGACGGCGCGCAGGGCGGTGGCGGCGGGGGAGTCGGGCGCGGCCAGGACGACCGGGCGGCCGTCGTCGCCGCCCTCGCGCAGGCGGACGTCGATCGGGATCGAGCCGAGCACCGGGACGGTGGCGCCGACGGTGCGGGTGAGCGCGTCGGCGACGGTCTGGCCGCCGCCGGTGCCGAAGACGTCGATCATCTCGTCGCAGTGCGGGCAGGGCATGCCGGACATGTTCTCGATCACGCCGACGATCTTCTGGTGGGTCTGCACCGCGATGGTGCCGGCCCGCTCGGCGACCTCGGCGGCGGCCATCTGCGGGGTGGTGACGATCAGGATCTCCGCGTTGGGGACCAGCTGGGCCACCGAGATGGCGATGTCACCGGTGCCGGGCGGCAGGTCCAGCAGCAGGACGTCGAGGTCGCCCCAGTAGACGTCGGCCAGGAACTGCTGGAGCGCGCGGTGCAGCATCGGGCCGCGCCAGACCACCGGGGCGTTGCCCGGGGTGAACATGCCGATCGAGATGACCTTCACGCCGTTCGCCTGCGGCGGCATGATCATGTCCTGGACCTGGGTGGGCCGGCCCTCGACGCCCAGCATCCGGGGCACGCTGTGGCCGTAGATGTCGGCGTCCACCACGGCGACCTTCAGGCCGTCGGCGGCCATCGCGGCCGCGAGGTTGACGGTCACCGAGGACTTGCCGACGCCGCCCTTGCCGGAGGCGACGGCGTAGACGCGGGTCAGGGTGCCGGGCTTGGCGAACGGGATCTCGCGCTCGGGGGCGCCGCCGCGCAGCAGCTGGGAGAGCTCCTTGCGCTGCTCGTCGCTCATCACGTCGAGCTCGACCTCGACCTCGGTCACGCCGGGGACGCGGCCGACGGCCTCGCGGACCCGGGTGACGATGGTGTCGCGCATCGGACAGCCGGAGACGGTCAGCCAGACCTCGACCCGTACGGCGCCGCCCTCGCCGATCCCGACCGATTTCACCATGCCGATCTCGGTGATCGGGCGGTTGATCTCCGGGTCGTTGACGGTCGACAGCGCCTGGCGTACGGACTCTTCCGTGACGCCGGCCGCGACCTCTGTCTCGTTGGCCATGACTTGATGGTACGGCGCCGCGCGGGGGCCTCGTCCGGTCGGTGGCGTGCCGCGGGTCACAGCGTCCCGGAGGCCTCCCGGCGCTCGTCGATCTCTCTGAGCAGCGACTGGATCTCGGAGCGCACGCTGCCCAGCTCGGAGGCGATGAAGGCCCTGGTGGCGACCTCGCCGAGGCCCTGGCGCAGGGCGGCGACCTCGCGGGTGAGGTACTCGGTGTCGGCGATGTTGCGGTCGCTGCGGGCCCGGTCCTGCTCCATGTTGACGCGGTCCCGGTTGTCCTGGCGGTTCTGCGCGAGCAGGATCAGCGGCGCCGCGTATGAGGCCTGGAGGGAGAGCATCAGGGTCAGGAAGATGAAGGGGTAGTCGTCGAACCGGACCACGTCGGGCAGCAGGGTGTTCCAGGCGACCCAGAGGATGATCACCACGGTCATCCAGACGATGAACCGTCCGGTGCCGAGGAAGCGGGCGATCCGCTCGGAGAGCTTGCCGAAGGCTTCCGGGTCGTAGGCCGGCAGGTTGATCAGGCCGGTGCGGGCGGTGCGCGGCTGGTCCAGCCGGCTGCGGGTGGACGACCCCGTGGGGGCGGGCTCGGCCCGGCGGTCCCTGGCGCCCTCGCGGGCGCGCAGCTCGCGCAGCTGGCGCAGTTCCCGCAGCTCGCCCTGGAGCCGCTGGCGCGGGGTCTCCTCGCGCCGGCCCTTGCGGTCAGCGTCCACCGGTCACCTCCCTCTCGTCCCGTCCGTCGGCGTGCTCCTCGCCCGGACCGCCGTGCAGCGCGGCCTCCCGCCAGTCCTCCGGCAGCAGGTGGTCGAGCACGTCGTCCACGGTGACGGCGCCGACCAGGTGGTCCGCCTCGTCGACGACCGGCGCGGCGACCATGTTGTAGGTGGCCAGGTAGCTGGTGATCAGCGACAGCGGGGTGTCCGGCGGCAGCGGGTCGAGGTCGTCGTCGACCAGCGAGCCGACCAGGGTGTACGGGGGCTCGCGCAGCAGCCGCTGGAAGTGCACGGTGCCCAGGTACTTGCCGGTCGGGGTCTCGTTCGGCGGGCGGCAGACGAAGACCTGCGCGGCCAGCGCCGGCTTGTGGTCGGAGATCCGGACCCGGGCCAGTGCCTCGGCGACGGTGGCGTCCGGCTCCAGCACGATCGGCTCGGTGGTCATCAGGCCGCCGGCGGTGTTCTCCTCGTAGCTCAGCAGCCGGCGGACCGGCTCGGCCTCGTCCGGCTCCATCAGCTGGAGCAGGCGCTCGGCCTCGTCGCCGGGCAGTTCGGAGAGCAGGTCGGCGGCGTCGTCCGGGTCCATCGCCTCCAGGACGTCGGCGGCCCGTTCGTCCTTCAGCTTGCCGATGATCTCGACCTGGTCGTCCTCGGGCAGCTCCTCCAGGACGTCGGCGAGCCGTTCGTCGTCGAGTGCGGCGGCGACCTCGGCGCGGCGCTTGGCGGAGAGGTGGTGCATCACGCTGGCGAGGTCGGCGGCGCGCAGCTGGTCGAAGGTGGCGAGCAGGTTGGCGGCGCCCTGGTCCTCCTCGGGCAGGGTGAAGCCGGTGACGTCCTGCCAGTCCAGGGTGACGGTCTCGCCGCGGGCCTTGCGCAGCCGGCCGACCCGGCCCACCTGGACGAAGACCTTGCCGATCTCCCATTCGCGCAGCCGGGTCTGGCTCATCGCGACGTCCAGGACGGTGACCTCCTGGCCGGTCTTGGTCCAGGTGACGGTGCGGTCGAGCAGCTCGGCGAGGACGAGGGTCTCGGCGGGGCGCTGCTCGAAGCGGCGCATGTTGATCACGCCGGTGGTGATGACCTGGCCGGACTCCAGACTGGTCACCCGGGTCATCGGCAGGAAGATCCGGCGCCGGGCGACCACCTCGACCAGCAGGCCGAGCACCCGGGGCAGCCGGCCGCCGATCCGCAGGGCGACCACGACGTCCCGGACCCGGCCGACCTGGTCGCCGTTCGGGTCGAAGACGGCGATGCCGGACAGGTGCGAGATGAAGACGCGGCTGCCTGGTCCTGCCATGGACTCCGGTCTCCCTCGCCTCGCTCGACGCGTCTCGCGGACGCCCGGCCGGGCGCGGCCACGCCCCGCGGCCAAGGCTACTCGGGCATCTCCGCCCGGGCTCGGTGAAAACGGGCGAATCGGGCGACCGGGGGAGGCGGCCCGACCGGGAGGGGGCCGGGTGTGGCGGCGCGTCAGCCCTTGCGGCGCTTCAGCAGCAGCTTCGGCAGCCCGGCGGGGATCGGCCGACGGGTTGTGGCCGGGGTGGGCATCGGCGCCGCCACGTGCGAGTCCTCCGGCATCGACCCGGGCCGTTCGGTGAGCTCGGCGCCCGACGTCCCGGCCGGCTCCAGCCGCAGCACCCGGCACTCGCGGGCCCAGCGGTCGGCGATGGCGTCGGTGTCCGGCGCGTTCAGCCGCTTGCCCTTCAGCTCCTCGACGGCGCCCTGCCAGGCCTCGCTCCGCGGGGCCAGCTCGACCACCCGGGCCGGCCAGCCGGTCAGCCGGCCGCCCTTGTCCTTGCTGCGGACGGTGACGGTCGCGCCCGCCCCGCCGGTGAGCCCGTGCAGCGGCTGCTCGGCGCCGTCGCCGACCACCACCACCGCGCCGTCGTGCCAGGCGTGCCAGAGCGCCCGCCCGTGCTCCTGGCCGTCCGCCCGGACCCAGAGCAGGCCGGACTTCTTCGCGGCCTCCTCCAGCAGGGCCCGGTCGAGGAAGTCGTCGGCGGTCGCGGCTGCGGCAGGCGTACGGTCCATGGCGCACAGCGTACGGCCTGCGCCGGGGGCGGTGTCTCGCGGTTCGGGCGACAGTTCCATGGGCGCCGCACGGGCCTTACGGTAGGAGCCGCCCGTACCGCCGACCGGATCCAGAGGAGCGCCGTGCCCGCCGCCCGGCCCGAGAGCGACGCCGCCGCCCTCCCCATCGCCATCACCACCGCCCCCGCCACCGTCACGGCCCCCGCCGCCACCGCGGGCCCGCTCCCCAGGACCGACCTGCTGCTGCTGGCCGTCTCCGTCGGCGCCATCTCGCTCTCCGCCCCGCTGATCAGCGCCACCGCCGCACCCGCCCTGGCCATCGCCTTCTGGCGCAACCTCATGTCGGTCGGCGTGCTCGGCCCCTACGCCCTGCTGCGCCACCGGGCCGAACTGCGGGCCGTCCCCCGGCGCGCGCTGCTGCTGGCGATGGCGGCCGGGGTGCTGCTCGCCGTCCACTTCGGACTGTGGATGCCCAGCCTGCGGATGACCTCGGTGGCCTCCGCGACCGCGCTGGTCACCACCACCCCGCTGTGGACGATCGTGCTGATGCGGCTGCTCGGGGTGCGGGCGCCCCGGATGGTGTGGCTCGGCACGGTGACCGCCTTCGCCGGCGTCCTGGTGCTCACCGGCGTCGACCTCTCGCTCTCGCCGCGGGCCCTGGCCGGTGACGCGCTCGCGCTCGGCGCGGGTCTCGCCGCGGCCGGCTACATGCTGCTCGGGGCCGAGGTCCGGCGGACCGTCAGCACCACCGCGTACACCCTGGTCTGCTACGCCACCACGGCGGTTGTCCTGCTCGCGGTCTGCCTGGTCGCCGGGACGCCGCTGTCCGGCTGGCGCGCCGGCGCGTGGTGGCAGATCGTGCTGCTGATGGTCACCGCCCAGCTGCTCGGCCACTCGCTCAGCAACCGGGTGCTGCGCACCCTCGGCCCCTCGGTGACCTCCACCGCGATCCTGCTGGAGACCCCGGGGGCCGCGTTGATCGCCGCGCTCTGGCTGGGCCAGTGGCCGCCGGCCGCCGCCTACCCGGCGGTGGTGCTGATCCTGCTCGGCCTGGTCGTGGTCGCCCGAGCCGACCGGAAGCGGTCCGCCGACCGGAAGCGGTCCGCCGACCGGCCGGAGCTGTAGCCGCGGGCCCCGGCTACAGCCAGCCGTTGCGGCGGAAGCCCCGGTACATGCCGATGCAGATCAGCACCACGCTGCCGAGCACCATCGGGTAGCCGTAGCGGTGGTGCAGCTCGGGCATGTAGTCGAAGTTCATCCCGTACACGCCGGTGATCATGGTGGGCACCGCGAAGATCGCCGCCCAGGCGGTGATCTTGCGCATGTCCTCGTTCTGCGCCACCGACACCTGCGCCAGATTGGCCTGGAGCAGCGAGTTCAGCAGTTCGTCGAAGCCGTGCACCTGCTCGGTGACCCGGGCCAGGTGGTCCGCGACGTCCCGGAAGTACTTCTGGATCTCCGGGTCGACCAGCCGCTGCAGCGGCTCCGACAGCTGCTGCATCGGCCGCAGCAGCGGCGCCACGGCCCGCTTGAACTCCAGCACCTCGCGCTTGAGCTGGTAGACCCGCCCGACGTCCGCGCCCCGGCCGCCCCGGTTGGAGAACACCTCGAACTCGATCTCGTCCACGTCGGTCTGCAGCTGGTCCGCGACCAGCATGTAGTTGTCCACCACGTGGTCGGCGATCGCGTGCAGCACCGCCGACGGGCCCTTGGCCAGCAGCCCGGTGCCGTCCGCGTCGGCCTCCAGCCGGTGCCGCAGCTCCTTGAGCGAGCTGTGCCCGCCGTGCCGCACGGTGATGACGAAGTCCCGGCCGGCGAACACCATCAGCTCGCCGGTCTCGACCACCTCGCTGGTCGGGGTCAGCTGGTCGTGGTCGACGTACCGGATCGTCTTGAAGACGGCGAACAGCACGTCGTCGTACCGCTCGACCTTCGGCCGCTGGTGCGCGTGCACCGCGTCCTCGACCGCCAGCGGGTGCAGCCCGAAGCGCTGGGCGATGCCCTCGAACTCCGCCTCGGTCGGCTCGTGCAGGCCGATCCAGCTGAACGAGCCCTCGCCCTCGGGCAGTTGCTTCGAGGCCTTGACCAGCCGGGCGGCGTCGCGCGGGCTGCAGGTCTCGCCGTGCCGCCGGCCGTGCTGGTAGACCGCGCAGTCCACCACGGCCGACGGGGTCTCACCCGGGTGGATGGAGTCGAACAGGCCCGCCGCGGTGCGGCGGCGGTTGGTACGGACGGCTGCGCGCAGGCTGTTGATCATCGACATGGCAGGCTCCCTGGGGCAGGAACCGCCGCACGACGGCGTGGTGACGAACGGCCGCGGGGCGACGGCGGAGGAACACCGATGGAATCCGGCGCCTGCGGTCGCTCCCGGGCCTTGCTAGGGGCACACGGAACGGAACGACCGGACGTCGGTGGGGTGCTCTCCCGGCCGGACCGGAGGACCGCCGTGCCGTCCGCGCGGAGGGACGGAACCAGGGTGCCGGTGGGGAAGCCGGTCGGCTGTCGCCGAGACTCCCAGGGCCCGCTGTTTCAGTCCGCGTGGCGAGGGGTACGGGGAAGGCGTCCGGGCCGGGTAGAGCTGCCGGTACTGCATGGTCGGCTGGTATCCACCGCAACCACCTCCTTCGCGCCGCTGCCCCGGAGGAGGGAAAACTCCCCGGTGGCCAGTCGCTCACACTAACATCCGATCGGCCCTCGTCGCGCCCGCGTTCACGTAAAGGCCGTGCCAACGGCCCGGGGGCCGCGGGTTACGCTCACCGGCATGGCCCACGACTTCCCGCTCTTCGGCGACCCTTCCGGCGGCAGCGCGCACGGCCCCTCCCGGACGGCGGTCCTGGCCGCCGTCGAGGCCCGGCTGCTCACCACCTTCGGCGAGCCGGGCGGCCGCGCCGCCGTGACCTTCCTCGGTGCCGACCGGATCGAGGTGCTGCGCTTCGGCCCCGATGCCGAGGGCCTGGTCCGCTACGCCACGCTCGGCATGTCCGCCGCGCCGATGGCCGACCCGAGCGCCGCGGTCGCCGACCAGGTCCGCGGCCCGCGCGCGGAGCTCGTGCTGACGATCCGGGGCGGGCGCGACGGCGTGCTCCGTCCGCTGGCCACCTTCGCGGCCACGCCGCAGGTGGAGGGCCTGGTGGTGGCCCCCGGTGGCTCGCTGGACCTCGGTGCCCCGCTCTGGGACGGCGCGCCGTTCACCTCCGTCCTGGCGGCCGAGCCCGGCGGGCTGGTCGAGGACCTGGAACTGGAGGAGCCGGCCGACCCGGTGCACTTCCTGCCGCTGCTGCCGATGACCCCCAACGAGGCGGGCTGGAAGCGGGTGCACGGCGCGGCGGCGCTCCAGGAGCGCTGGCTCCAGCACGGGACCGATCTGCGCGACCCGGAGCGGCGGGGCGTCGCCCTGGACTGACGGCCGGGCCCGGGGCGACCGGGCACGCGGCAGCCGGACCGGGAGCGCCCCCCGGGCTCAGCCGCCGATCGGCTTGGCGCCGGTCGCCTGCTCCACGAGCGCCTCGTACACCTGGGGGTCGGTGGTGTGCTCGCCCAGCCGGACCGTCTTGCGGCTGCCGTGGTAGTCGCTGGAGCCGGTGGTGAGCAGCCCCAACTCGGCGGCGAGGCCGCGCAGATGGGCCCGGGTCGGCTCGTCGTGGTCGATGTGGTCGACCTCCAGCGCGGCCAGACCGGCGGCCGCGAGGTCGGCGATCACCTGGTCGGAGACGGTCCGTCCGCGCTTCACCGCGCCCGGGTGGGCGAAGACCGGCACCCCGCCGGCCGCCCGGACCAGCCGGACCGCCGTGACCGGGTCGGTCTCGTGCTTGCGGACGTCCGCCCGCCCGCCGTTGGCCAGCCAGTCCGCGGTGAACGCGTCCGACACCGAGGCCACCACGCCCGCCTCGACCAGCGCGCTGGCGATGTGCGGACGGCCCACCGAGCCGTCCCCGGCGATCCGCCGCACCTGGTCCCAGCTGATGTCCGCGCCCAGTTCGCGGCACCGCTCGACGATCGCCCGCCCCCGGCGGAACCGGTCGGTGCGCACCAGCTCGCGCTCCGCCGCGAAGGCGGGCTCGGCCGGGTCGAAGAGGTAGGCCAGCAGGTGCATCGAGATGTCGCCGGCCACGCAGGAGAGTTCCGCGCCCGGGACGAGCGTCAGCCGGGTGCCGGCGGGCAGCGCGTGCACCGCGTCGGCCGCCTCGGTGTGGCCGGCCACCGTGTCGTGGTCGGTCAGCGCCACCACGTCCAGCCCGGCCCCGACGGCCGCCGCGACCAGTTCGGCCGGGGTGTCGGTGCCGTCGGAGGCATTGCTGTGGGCGTGGAGGTCGATGCGCACGGGCGTGCTCCTCGGAGTCGGCGCGGCGCGGGCCGGCGCTGGGGGCCGGCGCGGCGGGCCGGCGGGGTGCCGCCCAGGATAGTGCGGCGGCGGCCGGCCTCCCGGCGACGGACGGGGCGTCAGCCGAGCAGGTGCGGCGACAGGGCGCCGCAGGGCAGCAGGTCCAGCTCCGCGCCGGCCTCCCGCAGGTCCGTCAGGACCAGTTCGTCGTACATCACCAGCGCCGACTGCTCGGGCCAGGCGACGGCCCAGAGCCAGAGCCCGCGGGCCTCGCCGACGAACACCGCGCGGTCGGCCGGGGCGTCCGGCACATGGAACATCGGGGTCGGTCGGCCGGCCGCCATCAGCTTGGCGTCGGCGGGCTTGTAGAGGGCCACCGACTCGCCCGGGTCGGGGCCGGACAGTCCGGCGTACCGGGCACCGAGGCCCACGCCGAGTTCCTCGGCCACCAGCACGAGTTCGCCGAAGCCGCCGAGCGGGGCCGGTCCCGAGCAGGCGACGGCGGTGGCCCGGGCGCCCGAGATGTCGTCGCCGACGTGCGCGATGCCGGTGTAGAGCCAGCCGACCGGGAGCGGCCAGGGCAGCCAGACGGGGACCTGGGAACGGGCGACGGCGACGCCGAGTGCCTCGATGCTCGGGGGCAGTACCGGCTGCATCGGGTGCACGGCGCCGTGCCGGTCGCACTGCCAGGTGTCTGAGAACAGACCGGGAGCGCGGACCCGACCGGCGCACCTCGGGCAGCTTGGCTCGCCCCTCATAGCCGACAACGCTCCTCCCTCCGGGCCGCCGCGTCAAGGACGATCACCCGTACGGAGGGCGGCTCGGCGGCACCTGTCGGTGGCGGGTGCCCGTCCGGCGCGGGGTGGGCGCGGTGCGGGCGGCTCCCGTTGGGAAATGTCCAGCGGGGGGCGGCGGCAAACGTCGGGGGTGTGCGCCGGGGTGCGCCCCGACGGAGTTCGAGCCGTGTTCGACCGGTGTTCGCGTCAGGGGTCCGGAGCGGGAGGGCCCGAAAGCGCTGACGCCCCGTGCTCGCTGCGGCGATGACGGGGCGTCAGTCGGGTATGGGAACGTCCGGATCGGACGCGTCGGGCCCGGCGGCGGCGGAGTCCGGGGACTCCGCGGCGGCCGGCCCGGTCAGACGGCCGGGCACGGACGGATGAGCAGGCGTTCGCCGGTGCGGGCGGCGGCCTGGACGAGCTCGCGGACGGTCTCGGCGTCGGCGATCACGCGGTCGGTGGCGGTGCCGTGGGCGTCGTCCAGTCGGAGGATCTCGAAGCGCATGGGCGTTTCCTTTCCTGGCCCCGCGGCGCGGGGCGGTCGTGGCTGAGTGGGTATCAGCCCTTTCGGGGTCTGTCGGGTCGAGTCGTCGACCGGCTGCTGTCGCGGCAAAGAGGGCTCCCCCCTGATTGCCAAGGGCGCCGATGGCCCTCGTGAACCACACTGCGGTGGCGCTGCTACCGGGCCATTGCCCGTCCGTAACGTCCTGGTTTCGGATGGATCGCGTCGACCATGTGCCGACGTCACTGTCGACGATGTTTCCAGGACTGAATCAAATATTACCGCAACTAACGAATTTTGTCGCCCCCTTGTACCAGGGGGCCGCGGCGGCCGGTTGATCGGGGTCCCGCTCCGGGGCGGTGAGGGGTGCTCCGGAGCCGGTGGGAGCCGGGCGGGCGGCGGTACGGGGCGGTGGGCGGCGGTAGCCGCGGCGGCCGGGGCCGGGCGGGGTCAGACCCAGTGCGCCAGCAGCGCCTCGGCGGTGGCCGCCGGCTGCTCGGCGTTGGGGGAGTGCCCGGCGTCCGCGACGACCACCCGGCGGGCCCCCAGCCGCTCCGCCATCGCGGTCTGCTCCGGGACGGGCCAGGCGTAGTCGTGGACGCCGGAGACCACCAGGGCGGGCAGCCCGGCGGCGACCGCGGCGGCCAGCTCGGCCACCCGGTCCGGCGCGGCGACCAGGTGGCCGCCGGTGGTGATCAGCGCCTGCGGCACGTTCGCCAGCCAGCGGCGGTGCAGGAACGCGGCCACCTCGGGGGACGGCAGGCGGCGCGCCCGCTCCCCGTCGGCCTTCTCCATCTGCTGCATCACCTGCCAGATCTCCTCCAGGCCCATCGTGGGCAGGACCTCGACCAGCAGCCCGGTCCGCTCCGCCTCGGCCGGGTCGATCGCGCCGGGGCCGGTGGACATCAGCGTCAGCGAGGCCCACGGCAGCGGCGCGCCGCCGGGAGCCGCCGCCCCGGCCGCCGCGGCCAGGACGGCCTCGCGGACCACCTGGCCGCCGAAGGAGTGGCCCAGCAGGTGCAGCGGGCCGGTGCCGCCCTCGGCCGCCAGGGCCGCGGTCAGGGCCCGGACGTCCGCGCCCAGGGCGGCCACCGCGTAGGCGGCCGGATCGTCGTGCGGCCCGCCGGTCTCGTACTGGCCGCGCTGGTCGACCGCGGTCACCCGGTAGCCGGCCGCGGCCAGCGGCTCCAGCAGCGCGATGAAGTCCTCCTTGCTGCCAGTGAAGCCGGGCACCAGCAGGGCCGAGCCCCGCACCGCCCCGGCGGGCTCGGCCCGCAGCGCCGCGAACTGCCCGCGCGCCGTCACCACCCGCAGCGCACGGGCCGAGGGCGGGAGGGTGAGGAACGGCGGCGTGCTCATGGACGGACCTCCGGCGACCGGTGCGAACTCGTGGGTAACCCGAGCATAGGGGCGTCCGGCCGGTCGCTCCCGGGCCCGTCGTGCCACCGCCGTGCGGTTCCCGGGTCGCTCGCGGAACGCCGAAGGGGCGGTCCGGAGGTCCGGACCGCCCCTTCGGGGAACGCGGATCAGCTCTCCGGGGTCGCCTCGGCGGCGGCCGGACGGCGGGCCCGGGTACGGCGGCGCGGGGCCGGGGCCTCGCCGTCGGCGGCACCCTCGGCGGGAGCCGCGACGGTGACCGCCTCGGTGGCGGCCTCGGCCGGAGCCGCGGCCTTGGCCCGCGAGCGGGTCCGGGTGCGCTTCGGCTTCTCCTCGGCGGCCGGGGCCTCGGCGGCCTCGGCGACGACCGGAGCGGCGGTGGCCGGCGCGACCTCGGCGGCCTCCGCGACCACGGCGGCGGCCTCGGTGGCCGTGCCCTCGCCGGACGCCGCACCGCGCGAGCGGCGGCGACGGCGGCGCGGGGCGGCGCCGTCCTCGGTGCCCTCGACGGCCGGGGCCTGCGGCGCGGCGGGCGCCGCCGTCGGGCGCCCCGTCCGCCGGAGCGCGAACCGCGCCCGCCGGTCTCGCCGAGGTCCTCGACCTCCTCCGCGCCGAGCCCGGCCCGGGTCCGCTCCGAGCGGGGCAGGATGCCCTTGGTGCCCGGGGCGATCTTGAGCAGCTCGTAGAGGTGCGGCGAGGTGGAGTAGGTCTCCTCCGGCTCGTTGAACGACAGCTCCAGCGCCTTGTTGATCAGCTGCCAGCGCGGGATGTCGTCCCAGTCGACCAGGGTGACCGCGGTGCCCGAGGCGCCGGCCCGGCCGGTGCGGCCGATCCGGTGCAGGTAGGTCTTCTCGTCCTCCGGGCACTGGTAGTTGATCACGTGCGTGACGCCCTCGACGTCGATGCCGCGGGCCGCGACGTCGGTGCAGACCAGCACGTCGACCTTGCCGTTGCGGAACGCCCGCAGGGCCTGCTCGCGGGCGCCCTGCCCGAGGTCGCCGTGCACGGCGCCGGCCGCGAAGCCGCGCTGGGTGAGCTGGTCGGCGACATCGGCGGCGGTCCGCTTGGTCCGGCAGAAGATCATCGCCAGCCCGCGGCCGTCGGCCTGCAGGATGCGCGAGACCATCTCCACCTTGTCCAGCGAGTGCGCACGGAAGATGTGCTGCTCGGTGTTGGCGACGGTGGTGCCGGTGTCGTCCGGCGCGGCGGCTCGGATGTGGGTCGGCTGGCTCATGTAGCGGCGGGCGAGGCTGATGACCTGGCCCGGCATGGTCGCCGAGAACAGCAGGGTCTGCCGCTTCGCCGGCAGCATGGTGATGATCTTCTCGACGTCCGGCAGGAAGCCGAGGTCGAGCATCTCGTCGGCCTCGTCCAGGACCAGCGAGCGGACCCTGGAGAGGTCCAGCTTCTTCTGGCCGGCCAGGTCGAGCAGACGGCCCGGGGTGCCGACGACGATGTCGACGCCCTTGCGCAGAGCCTCGACCTGCGGCTCGTAGGCACGGCCGCCGTAGACGGCGAGCACGCGGACGTCGCGGACCTTGCCGGCGGTCTGCAGGTCGTTGGTGACCTGGGTGCACAGCTCGCGGGTCGGCACCACGATCAGTGCCTGCGGGGACTCGGTGAGCTGCTCCTCGGTGGCGCGGCCGGCGTCGACGTCGGCGCGCACGACGACCCGCTCGATCAGCGGCAGGCCGAAACCGAGCGTCTTGCCGGTGCCGGTCTTGGCCTGGCCGATGACGTCGTGGCCGGTCAGCGCGACCGGGAGGGTCATCTCCTGGATGGGGAAGGGGTGGACGATGCCGACGGACTCGAGGGCCTCGGCGGTCTCCGGGAGGATCCCCAGGTCCCGGAAGGTCGTCTTCATGGGTTCAGCGGTGGTGGACAGGGTGCTGCCTCTTCCGTGTGGAGGGGCCGAGAGCGAGCGGCGGGCGGGCAGCCCGCGCGGCTGTGTACAGGCCTGGACGGCCTCGAATACAGCTGCGCGGACGCACAACCGCGCCGGTCCCTGCGGCCGGCCGGTGCGCGCGGCCCGGTGAAGGGGCGCGTCGCCGGCGGCGTCGGGGAGGATTCCCGTGAGGGACCTGCGCGGGACCTGCGCCGACTGGCGCGGTCTCGGCGGCCCTCGCTCGGCCACTGATGCGGTGCCAAGGCTTGAAGTCCAAGCCCTGGTCGGAGCCGATCGGCTCTCCGACCGGGCATCCGCGTACGTTGAGTTCCCGGCTTCCGTACGACCCGTCCAGGGGGACGGCGGCGTTTCGGAGCGGGCTCGCTCGGCACACCGAGACGGCGGTGACACCGTGCGAGCACGACGGGCCTCCGTACCACCATACAGTCACCCGACGACTCGAACACGTGACGCGGGCGACATCGCAGGTCGGAGAGGTGGGTGAGGTGCCCGGGGACGGACCGGGACTAAGGTGCGGGTCATGGAGAACCGTGGTGAGACGCAGGACGACGTGGCGGCCGGCTCGATCGGCGACTGGGCGACCTGCTCGGCCGAACCCGCCTACCGGGCCGCCGTACTGGACCTGCTCGGCGCCCTCGCGTACGGCGAGCTGAGCGCCTTCGAGCGGCTCGCCGAGGACGCCAAGCTCGCGCCCGGCCTCGCGGACAAGGCGGAGCTGGCCCGGATGGCCTCCGCCGAGTTCCAGCACTACCAGCGGCTGCACGACCGGCTCGCCGAGATCGGTGCCGAGCCGGAGGAGGCGATGCGCCCCTTCGTCGAGCCGCTGGAGCTGTTCCACCGGATGACCGCGCCCTCGGACTGGCTGGAGGGCCTGGTCAAGGCCTACGTCGGCGATGCCATCGCGACCGACTTCTACCGCGAGGTGGCCGTCCGGCTGGACGACGACACCCGTGATCTCGTCCTCGGCGTGATGTCCGACACCGGCCACGCGCAGTTCGCCGTCGACAAGGTCCGGCAGGCCATCGAGGCCGACCCGCGGTCCGGCGGCCGGCTCGCCCTGTGGGGCCGGCGGCTGATGGGCGAGGCGCTCAGCCAGGCCCAGCGGGTGGTCGCGGAGCGGGACGCGCTGTCCAACCTGCTGGTCGGCGGCGTCCAGGTGCAGGGCTTCGACCTGGTCGAGGTCGGCAAGATGTTCAACCGGATCACCGAGGCGCACACCCGGCGGATGGCCGCCCTGGGCCTGGCCTCCTGACCGCGGCTCCCGGCCCCGGCCCGCCCGGCCCGCCCCGGGCGCTCAGGCGGGCCGGTGGCGCCGGTGCGCGCCCGCGCGGGGCCCGCCCGACCGGTGCCCGCCGGTCCGGTGCTGGCGGTGCCGGTGTGCCGGGGCCCGCCCGGCGGCGAGGTCCGGCCGGGCCAGGACCGAGGTGAGCAGGGCCGAGGCCACCGCCGAGATCGCGATGCTCGCCGCCGGGTACCGGCCGTCCATGGTGAAGTGCGCGATCACCCCGGTCAGCAGCGCAGACCCGAGGGCGGTGCCCATGGTCAGGGCCCGGCCGGCCGGGAAGTACGCGGGCAGCGACAGCAGTGCGGCCGCGCCGACGATCAGGCCGACGAGGGCGAAGGCGACGGTCTCGACCAGCAAGGATGCCTCCCCGGGGTACCGGTGCGCGGCGCGCGGTCGGCCGCACTGTCGCCGTACCCCGGGCTTCCGGTCCGTACACCCCGTGCGCACCGCCCGCCCCGGGAGCGAAGCCCGGGAGTCCGCCCGGGGAACAGGCCCCGGGAACGACGGTGCCCCGCCCCCTCGACCGAGGGAGCGGGGCACCGGGCGAGGCCCGTCGGGCTCAGAGCGTGCCGAAGCCGACCTTGCGCACGGCCGGCTCGCCGATCTCCACGTACGCCAGGCGGTCCGCCGGGACGATGACGCGACGCCCGTGCTCGTCGGCCAGGGTGAAGAGCTTCTCGGTGCCCTCCAGCGCCTTGGCGATCGCGTTCTGGATCTCCTCGGCAGTCTGCGAGCTCTCGATCACGATCTCGCGCGGCGCGTTCTGCACGCCGATCTTGACCTCCACGGCTTCCGTCCCTCCGGGGTTGCAGCCATCCACGCGCGGCACCGGACCGCCTGGGACAAGCGTTCACGTCTACCGCGCCGTACGGCTTCACCATAGAGCACCGGATCGGTGCCCAGACGAAGGTCAGTGGATCACCGGTCGGCGGAGGACCCGTCCGCGGACTCCGCGTGCGGGTGCATCGGGAAGCCCTTGAGCCCGCGCCAGGCCAGGCTGGCGACCAGTCGGACCGCTTCGTCGCGGGGGATCTCCAGCCCCTGCGACAGCCAGTACCGGGCGGTGATCTGGGCCAGGCCGCAGACGCCCGCGGCGAGCAGCTTGGACTCCGCCTCCGGGAGGTCGGTGTCCTCCTGGATCACCGTGCTGACCAGCGTCGCACTGGCCTCGGCGGCCCGCTCGACGCGCTCGCGCACGGCCGGCTCGTTGGTCAGGTCCGACTCGAAGACCAGCCGGAACGCGCCGGACTCGCTGGAGACGTAGTTGAAGTACGCCTCCATCGTCGCCGCCACCCGGAGCTTGTTGTCGGTGGTGGTCTCCAGCGCCTCGCGGGTCGAGTCGACCAGGGCGTCGCAGTGCTTGTCCAGCAGCGCCAGGTAGAGCTCCAGCTTCCCGGGGAAGTGCTGGTAGAGGACCGGCTTGCTCACCCCGGCACGATCGGCGATGTCGTCCATGGCGGCCGCGTGGTAACCCTGCGCGACGAACACCTCCTGGGCGGCACCGAGCAGTTGTTCACGGCGGGCGCTTCGCGGCAGGCGGGCACCGCGCGGGCGCTCCTGCGCCTCCTGGATGGCCGTCACGGCGCTCCTCACTTCACGGGTCGTACGGGGTCGGCAAGATGGCCGATTCTACTTTCGGGTAACCGCGTTCGCGCTTGCCAGGCGCGAGAAAAGCGGCCGTCCCCCTTGTCAGGAGCCCACAATACGGCGCGCACCACGGCCGTCGGCAGTGCTGTGGACCGGTGAATGGGGAGACCTTCCGGCCCCGCGCCTTCGGGGGGCCGCGACGGCACCGGCTCACTACCATCGTCCACCATGAGCGGTGCTGAGCAGCAGATACTCCCGGAACCGGTCTCCCCGGAGCCCTTCCGGACCGTCGAGGTGCCCGGAGCGGTGCTCGCCGTGCACCGGCCGGCGACCGGCCCCGGCGCCGTTCCGACCGCTCCCGGACCGGGCGGCGGACGGGCCCCGGCGCTGTTCGTGCACGGGCTCGGGGGCTCCGCCGCCAACTGGAACGCGCTGATGGCCCGGCTCGGCGGAGAGCTGGACGGCGAGGCCGTGGACCTCCCCGGCTTCGGCGAATCCGCCCCGCCCGCCGACGGCGACCTCGGCCTCTCCGGCCACGTCCGGGCCGTCGTCGGCTATCTGGAGGCCGCCGGCCGGGGACCGGTCCACCTCTTCGGCAACTCGCTCGGCGGAGCGGTCTCCGTCCGGCTCGCGGCGCTCCGCCCCGACCTGGTCCGCAGCCTGACCCTGGTCTCGCCCGCCCTGCCCGAACTGCCCCCGCAGCGCTCCGCCTGGCCGACCGCGATGCTCGCCGTCCCCGGCGTCCCCGCGCTGCTGCGCCGGCTGCCGACCGGTGCGCGCGAGCCCGAGCGGGCCGCCGACGGGCTGCTCCGGCTCGTCTACGGCGACCCGGACAGCCTGAGCCCGGCCGAGCGGGCCGAGGCGGTGGCCCAGTACCGGCGGCGGACCGAGCTGCCCTGGGCGGCGGGGGCGCTGGTGGGCTCGGCGCGCGGGATCGTCTCCGCCTACACCGAGCGCGGCGAGCAGGCGCTGTGGCGGCAGGCGGCCCGGGTGACCGTGCCGGTGCTGCTGGTGTACGGGCTGCGGGACAAGCTCGTCTCCTACCGCTCCGCCCGCCGGGCCTGCGCGGCCTTCGCGGACTCCCGGCTGCTGGTGCTGCCGGACTCCGGGCACGTCGCGATGATGGAGCACCCCGACGCCGTCGCCAGGGCGGTGAAGGAGCTGCTGGGCCGGGCCTGACGCCCGCCCCCGTCGTGGTGGGGCGGGGGATACCCCGTGAGGGGCCGCCGTTAACGCCATGATCGGGAAGAGGTCACTCCGGTTCACTCGTTCAGGTGGCAACCAGGCATGTGACCGATGGATTGCCCCGGGCCGGTCCTACCTTTCTGCTGTCGGACCGAACAGGTGTGGGGGAGCTGCGGCCGCCGGAGAACCCGGAGGGCGGCCGCGCGAGGGACGCCGACGGCCGGTGGCGGCCGACGGCGGCCACCGGTCCGGGCCGCCGTGTCTGCGGCGGAACGCCTCCTCCGCCCCGGGCCGCCCCCACGTCGTACGCGCCGCACGCGTCGCCGTGGGGCGGCCGGGCGCCGACCGGCCCGCGCGGCCGGCACCGCCCGCTCGGCCCGGCCATCCGTCGATCCCGTTCTGTCCTGGAGGTCTCCCGTGCGCGTAGCACTGCTCACCGAGGGTGTGCGCCCGCGCTCCCCGCGTGGCGCCGGCGGCTGGTGCGACCGGCTGGTGGACGGCCTGCGCGAGCACGACTTCGCGTGGTACGTCCTCGCCGGGACGGCCGGGACGGCCGGAACCGGAGGGACCTCCCCGACGGACGCCGGAGCGGACGCGGAGGACGCGGCCCGGCCCGCGGTCCACGAACTCGCCCTCTGGGGGCGCCGCCCGGCCGGCCGCGCGCCCGGCGCCCTGCGCGGCCGCCAGTACGCCGCCGCCTACGACCGGCTGGTCCGGGCCCTGCTGCGCCCCGGCGAGCGATCCGGCTTCGGCCCCGGCCTCTACCGGCTCGCCGAACTCGCCCGCGCCGACGGCGCGCTGCCCGCCTTCCTGGTCTCCGACCGGGCCCGCCGCGTCCTGGAGCGGGTCTGGCGCTCGCCCGGCGCCGACACCTCCGCCGGGCAGCCGCTGGTCTGCGACGTCCTGGTCGCCGCCGACCTGCTCGAACAGTGCCTGCGGCCGCTCTCCGCGCCCTGGTACGGCACCGCGCCCGGCGGCCTCGGCGCCGCCGACCTCTGCCATGTCGTCGGCGGCGGCCCGGCCGCGCTGCCCGCGCTGGTCGCCAAGCAACTGCACGGCGTGCCGTTCGTGGTCACCGAGCACGGACTGCACCTGCGCGAGCAGTACCTCGGCTACCGCGAGGCCCCCTACCGCTGGCCGGTCCGGGCCCTGCTGCTCGCCTTCTTCCGGGCGCTCACCGAGGAGACCTACCGGCAGGCCGCGATACTGACCCCGGGCAGCGCCCACGACCAGCAGTGGCAGCGCCACTGCGGGGCCGATCCGGCGCGCACCCGGGTCGTGTACGAGGGCACCCCGGCCGTGGAGCGGCCCGCGGCCGGTCCCGAACCGGACGCCCCCACCCTGGTCTGGGCCGGCGCCCTGGAGCCGGGCCGCGACCCCGAACTCGCGCTGCACGCCTTCGCCCGGGTCCGGGCCGAACTGCCCGCCGCGCGGCTGGTCCTGCACGGGGAGGAGGCCGTCCCCGGCTACCGGGCGCACTGCGCGGCCGTCGCCGAACGGCTCGGGGTGGCCGACGCGGTCGAGTTCGCCGGGCGGCCCCGTTCGGCCGCCGACGCCTGGGCGGACGGCACCGTCGTGGTCTTCTCCGCCCTCTCCCAGCGCCGCCCCCGCCTGCTGGCCGACGCGATGCTGAGCGGCCGCGCGGTGGTCAGCACCGATGTCGGGGTGGCCCGCGAGGTGGTCGGCCCGACCGGGCTGCTGGTGCCGCCGCGCGACCCGCAGGCGCTGGCCGGAGCCTGCCTCGCCCTGCTGCGCGACGACGAGCGCCGGGCCCGGCTCGGGCTGGCCGGCCGCCTGCGGGCGCAGGAACGCTTCGCCGTGGAGCCGGTGACCGGCGCCTTCCGGGAGATCTACCTGGAGCTGGTCTCGCAGTGGCCGGCCTTCCCGGCGGCCGCGCCCGACGCCGGTGCCGGCCCGCGGCCCCGGCCGTTCGCCCGGCCCGCCGAGTACTGGATCACCGACCGTCGGCACACCGAGCCGCCGGAGGCCGCTGCCGCCCCCGTGCCGGGAGACCCGGTCCCGAGCGACCCGGTCCCGAGCGACCCGGTGACGGCCGACGGCACCGGCACCGGTACCGGCAATGCGGGCAGCGGCAGCACCGACGACGGCGGCACCGCCGACCGGGCGGACGGGGCCGGTGCCCTGGTGGCGCTGTCGCGGGGGCGGCTGCCGGCGGCCGGCGAGGCGCCGGACCGGGCCGGGTCCTTCGCGGAGGCGGTCTGATGGCGGCCGGCGGGGGAGCGGCGGCCGTCGGGCTCGCGAACGGGTCCGGTGACCCGGTCCGGGAGGTGATGGCCGAGCACCGGGTGCTCTGCGAACGGGCCGTGGACCCGCTGGAGATCGCCGCCGGGCTGGCGGAGGCCGGGCTGGGACCGGCCGCCGCCGCCCGGTGCCGGCACGCCGACCTGTTCTCGCTCGCCGAGGAGCTGTACGCCCGGGTGCCGCGCCGGCCGCCCTCGGCGGAGCCGGCCGGGCCCGCCGGGGGCGGCCGCGCTCGGCGCGGGGCGGCGCTGCGCACGGCGGGGCTGGCCGTGCTCCCGTGCGCGGCGGCGGCCGCGCTCGGCGCGGGCCGACCCGTCCTGCTGGTGGCGGCCGTTCCGCTCGTCCTGGTCCCGGCCGCCGCCGGGAGCACCGGAGCGGGCGGTGCGGCGGCCGCGCCGTGGGCCGGGCCGGGGCCCGGGGAGGGGCCGGAGGCGGAGCTGGGCCCGGTCGCGCCCTGCGCGCCGACCCCGCCCGCCGGGGCCCGCCGCTGGTGGGACCCGGCCCTGCGGGGGGCCGGACTGGCCGCCCTGCTGCTGGTGCCGCTGGCCGTCGCGGCCGACGGGCCGGAGGAGCGGCGGGTGACGGCCGCGCTGGTGCTGGCGGCGGCGCTGTCCACCGGGTCCGCGGAGTGGGCGGCCCGGTGGTACCGGCATGTCGGCCGGGGGCACCTGGGGGCGGCGGCGACGCTGGCCGAGTTCAGGTCCCGGATGCGGCCGGTGCTCCCGGTGGCGCTGGCGCTGCACCTGGCGGTGCTGGCCGTGCTGAGTTTCGCGGCGCTGGCCGTGCTGACCGCGCTCGCGCCGCGCCCGGGCCCGGCGCACGGCGGCGGGCTGCTGCACCTGGCGGCCGAGCGCGCCGAGCCCTGGCAGTGGGCGGCGCAGGGCCTGCTCGGCCTGCTGCTGGTGCTGCCCGTGCTGCTGGCGCGCTGCGGCCGTCCCGGTGCGGCCGCGCTGGGCGCGCTGGCCGGGGCGGCGGGCACGGCGGCGCCGCCCGCGCCGTCCGCCGGGCTGCTCGGCGGCGGCGCGGTGGCACTGGCCCTGCTGCTGTACGCGTGGCCGGTGCTGGGCCGTCCCGATGCGCACCGCTGACCGCCGGCCGGCCCGGACGGCGCCCAGGGGTGGTCGGACCACCCCTCGAACTCCCGCTTTCCCGTTGTTCACTCGGACCCGCCAGACCGTGCCCGGTCTGGCTTCGTGGAAGGACGCCCCCCGATGAGGGTGCTGCTGCTGGGCGCCGACGGCTTCATCGGCCGTCGGGTCACCGATCGCCTGCTCGTGGATCCGGAACTGCAGGTGACGGTACTCGGCCGGCGTGACTCCGCCGACATCCGTTTCGACCTGACCACCGGCAGTCCGGGGGCGCTGGCCCGGTTCCTGGACGCGGTCGCGCCGCAGGTGGTGATCAACTGCGCGGGTGCCACCTACGGCAGCTCGCGCACGCTGATCCGGGCCAACACGCTCGCCGTGGCGACCGTCTGCGAGGGGATCCGGCGCAGCCGGGAGCCGGCCAGGCTGGTGCACGTGGGTTCGGCGGCCGAGTACGGGCCGGTCCCGGGCGGGGTGCCGGTGTCGGAGAGCGCCGAGCCCCGGCCGGTGGGCCCGTACGGGGTGTCGAAGCTGGCCGGGACGGAGCTGGTGCTGGCCTCCGGGCTGGACGCCGCGGTGCTGCGGGTGTTCGACGTGGTCGGGCCGGGGGCGCCGACGGCCTCGCTGTTCGGGCGGCTGGCGGAGGGGCTGCGGCGGGCGCTGGAGCGCGAGGAGTCCCAGGTGCGGATGCCGGACCTGTCCGGATACCGGGATTTCGTGGATGTCAGGGATGTCGCGCGGGCGATCCAGGCGGCCGCGGTCTCGGCCGCGACCGGGGTGATCAACATCGGCAGCGGGCATGCCGTCCGGGCCCGGGAGGCGGCCCAGCTGCTGGTCCGGGCGTCCGGCTTCGAGGGCTCGGTGGTGGAGGAGAACCGGCAGGTCGTCCTGCCCGCGCAGGCGGGCGGTCCGGTCGAGCACGTGCCGGGGCACGTGCCCGCGCACCACCTGCCCGGCCACCGGCCGGCGGAGCCCCGTCCGGGCGAGGGGCGGGCGCCCGCGGGGGAGCCGGTGCCGTGGCGGCAGGCCGATGTGCGGACCGCCAGGGACCGTCTCGGCTGGCGGACACAGGTGCCGCTGGAGGAGTCGCTGGGGGACGTCTGGCTGGAGACGGCCTGCCGGGTCTGAGCCGGCGCCTCCGTCGCGGCCCGGACCGGCCTGGACCGGTCCGGGCCGCGACAGCACCGGGAACCCGCTGCTTCCGGGCCCCGGGACGGTCCGCGGCGACCGTTCCGGGGCCCGCTGCGTGGTCCCACCATCCGGTGCGGCCCGTCTCGTCCTTCGGACGGGCTGTCTCGGAATACCGGGGCGGCGTGACACTGTTGGCCTAGCAGAGCCACCGCGGTGGCGTCGCAACAAGCCCCAAGAGGTTGGCCCCGGCCACCCGAACCGACGAGCAACGGAGAACCCGTGTCGCTGCCACCCCTGGTCGAGCCGGCCGACGAGCTCACCGTCGACGAGGTCCGCAGGTACTCCCGCCACCTGATCATCCCCGACGTGGGCATGGCCGGGCAGAAGCGGCTGAAGAACGCCAAGGTGCTGTGTGTCGGCGCCGGCGGTCTGGGCTCGCCCGCGCTGATGTACCTGGCCGCGGCCGGCGTCGGAACGCTGGGGATCGTCGAGTTCGACGTCGTCGACGAGTCGAACCTGCAGCGGCAGATCATCCACGGCCAGTCGGACATCGGCCGCTCGAAGGGCGAGTCGGCGCGGGACTCGGTCAAGGAGATCAACCCGTACGTCGAGGTGATCCTGCACGACGAGCGCCTCGACAACTCCAATGTCATGGAGATCTTCTCCGGCTACGACCTGATCGTGGACGGCACCGACAACTTCGCCACCCGCTACCTGGTGAACGACGCCGCGGTGCTGCTCGGCAAGCCGTACGTGTGGGGCTCGATCTACCGCTTCGACGGCCAGGCGAGCGTGTTCTGGGCCGAGCACGGCCCCTGCTACCGCTGCCTCTACCCGGAGGCGCCGCCGCCGGGCATGGTCCCCTCCTGCGCCGAGGGCGGCGTGCTGGGCGTGCTGTGCGCGTCGATCGGCTCGATCCAGGTCACCGAGGCGATCAAGCTGCTGGCCGGGGTCGGCGACCCGCTGGTCGGCCGACTGATGATCTACGACGCCCTGGAGATGAACTACCGCCAGGTGAAGGTCCGCAAGGACCCGAACTGCGCGCTCTGCGGCGAGAACCCGACCGTCACCGAGCTCATCGACTACGAGGCCTTCTGCGGCGTCGTGTCGGAGGAGGCGCAGGCCGCGGCCGCCGGTTCGACGATCACCTCGAAGCAGCTCAAGCAGTGGCAGGACGACAAGGAGGACATCTTCCTGATCGACGTCCGCGAGCCCGGCGAGTACGAGATCGTCAGCATCCCCGGCGCGGTGCTGATCCCGAAGAACGAGTTCCTGATGGGCAACGCGCTGGAGCAGCTGCCGCAGGACAGGAAGATCGTGCTGCACTGCAAGTCGGGCGTCCGCTCGGCCGAGGTGCTGGCCGTGGTGAAGTCGGCGGGCTTCTCCAACGCCGTCCACCTGGGCGGCGGCGTGCTCGGCTGGGTGAACCAGATCGAGCCGCACAAGCCGGTCTACTGATCGCACCGCGTCGCACCGACCACCGTGAAGGGCCCGCTCCGGCGGGCCCTTTCCGTGTTCCCGGGCCTCTTCCCCGAGGAGCCCGGAACGGGTCGCTAGAGCGCGCCCTTGCGCTGGAGCACGTTGTAGGAGATCCAGCCGGGCACCACCGGCAGCCAGAAGGTGAGCGCCCGGTAGAGGAAGACCGCCGGGGTGGCGACGGCGGCCGGCACGTCGGCGACGGTGAGCGCGCCGATCAGGGCGACCTCGACCGGGCCGATGCCGCCGGGGGTGGGGATGGCGGAGCCGGCCGCGTTGGCGGTCAGGAAGACCACGGCGACCGCCGAGAAGGAGATCGAGCCGCCGAAGGCCTGCACCGAGGCGTCCAGGCAGGCGGTGAACGACAGGGTCAGCAGCAGGATGCCGCCGAAGCCGGTGACCAGCTTGCTGGGCGTCTGCATGAGGTCGAGCATCCGCGGCACCACGCCGAAGAACAGCGAGCGCAACCGGTTCAGCACGAACCGCCGCAGCGGGGCGACCGCCGCCACCACCAGCGCCAGCACGGCCGCGCTCAGCACGCCGATGATCACCGCGCGGGAGGCGGAGAGGTCGCCGTTGGTCTGGCTGCCGGTGATCAGACCGAAGCTGAACAGCAGCAGCAGGTGCCCGGTCAGGCCGGCCAGCTGGGAGGCGCCGACCGAGGCGACCGCCTGGCCGGAGCGGATGCCCGCCTTCTGCAGGTAGCGGGTGTTCAGCGCGATGCCGCCGATCGCGGCCGGGGCGACCAGCTTCACGAAGGAGCCGGCGATCTGGGCGGCCACGGTCCGGCGGAACGGCAGCTTCTCCGGGACGAAGCCGGTCAGGCTCATCGCCGCGGCCACGTAGGAGAAGCCCGCCGCGGCGAGCGCCACCGCGGCCCAGGCCCAGTCCATCTGGGAGAGCTTGAGCTGGGCCGGCTTGACGGTGGTCAGCGTCAGATAGGCGGCGAACGCGAACGCGATCACCATGATCAGGGTCTTCGGCTTGAGCCGCTCCAGCCTGGCCGGCTCCATCGGCGCCTCGGGCGCGATCTGCAGGATCTGGCCGCGGATCCGGCTGAGCAGGTCCTCGCCGGCGACCGCGATGTCCTCCTCGGCCTGCTCCTGGGTGCGCTCGCCGGCGGCGACCTGCTCCAGTGCCTTGGCCTGGGCGGCGGCCTTGCGCTCCTTGCCGAGCTTCTTCAGGTCGACCCTGGTCGAGCGGCTCATCCCGACCGGCTGGAGCAGCGGCAGCGCCTGGGCGACCCGCTCGGCGCCGAGCACCGCGTTGGCGGTGGCGACCGTGCGCTCCGGGCCGATCCGCAGCGCGAAGGTGGTGAGCAGCTGGGCGACGTCGATGCGCAGGGTGAGGTCGGTGGCCGCGATGTCGCCGCCGGAGAGGTTGACCAGGCAGGCCGTCTTCCCGTCGACGACCAGCAGCGACTCGCCGGTCAGCCGGCGGTGGGCGATCCGGCGCTCGTGCAGGGCGGCCACCGACTCCCACAGCGAGGCCATCACCCGGTCGGTCACCTCCTCGTCGGCGAGGTCGTCCAGGGTGCGGCCCTCGACGTTCTCGTAGACCAGGATCGCGGCGTCCGGGCCCAGCTCGGAGGTGGCGACCAGCTGCGGGGCGCGGGCCCCGGAGGCGGCGGCCGCGTACGCGATCAGCGCCTCCTGCTCCAGCGCCTGGCGCAGCGACTGCGGGCTGCGCCGCACGGCCACCGAACGCAGCCGCAGCCGGCGCCAGGCCCGGTAGAAGAAGCCGGAGGCCTGCTGCTCGCGGTCGACGATGTGGACGTCCAGCGGCGGGCCGCTCTGCTGGGCGACCAGGTAGCGGCGGGTGCCGCCGGGGGCGTCGGGGGCGCGGTGGGCGCTGGCCGGGGTGAAGCCGACCTTGCGCAGGCCGATCATCAGGTGCTGCCCGGTGGGCCGGATGTTCGGCGAGCCGATCGCGTAGAGGGTGCCGTAGGCGACGGACCAGCCGATCAGCACGGTGAGCAGCAGGGACAGCGGGGTGGTGTAGCCGCCGAGCAGCTCGGTGATGCCGCTGAAGACGACCACCACCCACAGGGCGACCCGCCAGCGCGGTCTGCTCGACATGCCGACCGCGGTCATATAGGCGATCACCGGGGCGAGGTAGCCGTGCACCGGGTCGGTGAGGGTGCCGACGGAGTCCAGCGGGAAGCGGGTCAGCGCGTCCCGGATGTGGTCGGAGGCGCCCTCGGCCACCCACCAGTCGATGCCCAGCGAGACGCCGTAGGCCAGGACCGAGGCGAGCACGCCGTCGGCGACCCGCAGCCCGTCGCGTTTGATCAGCCGCTCGACCGCGAAGGCGAGCGGCACGGCCAGCACCGCGACGTTGGAGACCAGGCCGGTGATGGTGGACAGCACCGGGGAGAAGCGGGGCGCGTTCTCGGCGATGTCGATCTCGATGCCGGTGGTGGTCGAGGTCGCCACACCGGCGAGCACGAACACCGCGACGATGCCGAAGACGCCGGCCAGGAAGCGGATGAGGTCCGAGGGGCGGTGCGCGCGGGCGGCGAGCAGCGGTTCGTCGACATCCAGGTGCGGGGTGTCGTCCAGCGGATCGTGCCCGGGCTGCGGGGCTTCCGTGCCGTCGGTCACGGCGCCCGGTCCGGGGTCGGCCGCGGGCGGTTGGCTGGGTACGGCGGCGGGCGCCCCGGTCGCGGGGCCGGCCGGCTGGGGGCTCTTGATCGTCCGTTCCTTGATCAGGGAGACTTCCGGTGACGGCGCGGCGGCGGGCTGTCCGCCGCGACCTGCGGGCATGCTGGCGGAGGACTCGTCGGAGCCCTCGTCCACACCCACGTCAGCCGTCCCGGTCATCTGGTCTTGTCCTCGTATCACCACTCACCGCCCCGAAGATGGTGGCATGCCTCGGCGCCCCGCGCTGGACAGGGGCCGGATCGGGCGCGGCGGATCGTTCGCACGGCCCCCGCCGTCCGGCCGGATGCGGAAGAATGCCGCAGGTGACGGACGCCCCCGACGAGGCCGGCCACGGTGAGCTGCCTCCCTTCGCCGAACTCGTGCTCGACCTGACCGAGCGGATTCCACCCGGCCGGGTGATGACCTACGGAGACATCGCCGAGTACCTCGGCCAGGGCGGGCCCCGGCAGGTCGGCCGGGTGATGGCCCTGTACGGCGGCGCCGTCCCCTGGTGGCGGGTGGTCCGCGCCGACGGCCGCCTGCTGCCCGGCCACGAGCACCGCGCCCTGGGCCACTACGGCGACGAGGGCACCCCGCTGCGCGAGCTCGCCGACCCGCCCCGGGTCGACCTGCGGCGCGCCCGCTGGGACGGCGGCGCCCAGGGACTGGGCGACAGGTAGCGCCTACGGTCCGGATCGGCCGGAATCATGTGCGCGGACGGGAATGACGGGGCAGGATCGTAGGCTCGATGTACGACGGGCCCCTCGACGGGGCCCGCCCGCAGTTGCCGAGCACGACCCCCAGGACGTCCGTGAGCTCCCCCTACCGTCTGGTGCGCAGCCCCCTCGTACCGCCCGTACCGCCCGAACTCGACGCCTACCAGCGCGCCGTGGTCGAGCACACGGGCGGTCCGCTGCTGGTGCTCGCCGGACCGGGCACGGGCAAGACCACGACCCTGGTCGAGGCCGTCGCCCGGCGGATCGAGAACGGCACCGACCCCGAGCGGATCCTCGTCCTCACCTTCAGCCGCAAGGCCGCCGTGGAGCTGCGCGACCGGATGGCCGGACGGCTCTCCGCCACCGCCGCCGGTGCCCGCGCCGCCGCCCCGCAGGCCACCACCTTCCACTCCTTCTGCTACGCCCTGCTCCGCGCCCACCAGGACCCGGCCGACTACGCCGAGCCGCTGCGGCTGCTCTCCGGCCCCGAGCAGGACGTCATGGTCCGCGAGCTGCTCGCCGGCGGCGCCGAGGACGCCCGGCGCGGCCGCTCCCGGATCGCCTGGCCGCTCGACCTGCGGGCCTGCCTGACCACCCGCGGTTTCGCCGACGAGGTCCGCGCCGTCCTCGCCCGCAGCCGTGAGCTCGGGCTGGGCGAGGACGAGCTGGCCCGTTTCGCCGAGGGCGTGCGGCGCCCCGACTGGGCCGCCGCCGCGCACTTCCTCGCCGACTACCTCGACGTCCTCGACCTGCGCGGCGTCCTCGACTACGCCGAGCTGGTGCACCGCGCCGTGCTGCTCGCCGAGCGCCCCGAGGTCGAGCGGAGCCTGCGCGAGCGCTACGACGCGGTCTTCGTCGACGAGTACCAGGACACCGACCCGGCCCAGGTCCGGCTGCTGCGGCGGCTGGCCGGCGGCGGGCGGGAGCTGGTCGCCGTCGGCGACCCGGACCAGTCCATCTACGCGTTCCGCGGCGCCGACATCAACGGCATCCTGGAGTTCCCGCAGACCTTCCGGCACGCCGACGGCCGCCCCGCCGAGGTCAAGGTGCTGCGGGTGTCCCGCCGCTCGGGCGCCGTGCTGCTCGCCGCCGCCCGCGAACTCACCCGGCGGATGCCGATGGGCCGGCTGCCCAGCGACAAGCTCGCCCAGCACCGGTCCCCGCTGCCCGCCCGGGAGGGCGGCCGGGTCGAGGTCCGCACCTACCCGACCCCCGGCGCCGAACTGGACTCGGTCGCCGACCTGCTGCGCCGGGCCCATCTGGAGGACGGCGTGCCGTGGGGCGAGATGGCGGTGCTGGTCCGGGCCGGCGCCCGGTCCATCCCCGGGGTGCGGCGGGCGCTCGGCGCGGCCGGGGTGCCGCTGGAGATCGACGGCGACGACCTGCCGCTGCGCGAGGAGCCGGCCGTCGCCCAGCTGCTGCTGGCGCTGCGGGTCTGCGCCGAGCAGGCCGTCCGCGACCGCCGGGACGACGCCGAGGACGACCGGGACGCCGAGGACGGCGGGGCCGGCCCCGGCACGCCCGACCCGCTCACCACCGAACTCGCGCACGCCCTGCTCACCGGTCCGCTCGGCGGCCTGGACGGCGCCGACCTGCGCCGGCTGGGCCGCACCCTGCGCGAGGAGGAGCGGGCCGTGCTGCGCGCCGAGGCCGCCGAGCGGGCCCGGGACGCCGAGCGGGCCCGCGCCGCCGCCGAGGAGGACGGCGAGGACGCCCCGGCCGCCCCTGCTGCCGCCGTCCCGGCCGCCGCCGTCCCCCGCCCGGCCGGCGAGCTGCTCCGCGAGGCCCTCGCCGAACCCGAGCGCCTCGCCGTGCTGGACACCCCCTACGCCCGCCGTGCCCACGCCCTCGGCAGTCTGCTGCGCAAGGTCCGCGAGGCCCTCGCCGGCGGCTGCACCGCCGAGGACGCCCTCTGGCAGCTCTGGGAGGGCTCCCGCCGCTGGCGCGAACGCCTGGAACGCGCCGCCCTGCGCGGCGGCGCCGCCGGCCGCAACGCCGACCGGGACCTCGACGCCGTCTGCGCCCTGTTCGAGACCGCCGCCCGCGCCGAGGAGCAGGTCACCGGCCACCGCGGCGCCCTCGACCTGCTCGCCGAGCTGGAGGCCCAGGACATCGCGGCCGACACCCTCACCGTGCGGGCCGTGCGCCCCGAGGCGGTCCGGCTGATGACCGCCCACCGCGCCAAGGGCCTGGAGTGGCGGCTCGTCGTCGTGGCCGGCGTCCAGGACGGCCTCTGGCCCGACCTGCGCCGCCGCGGCTCCCTGCTGGAGGCCGACCGGATCGGCCGCGACGGCCTCGCCGAGCCGCTCACCCCCGCCGCCCTGCTCGCCGAGGAACGCCGCCTCTTCTACGTCGCCGCCACCCGGGCCAAGGACCGGCTGGTCGTCACCGCCGTCAAGGCCCCCGCCGACGACGGCGACCAGCCGTCCCGCTTCCTGCGCGAGCTGTACCGCGAGGACGTCGACCCCAGGACCGGCCGGGTGCTGCGCCGCACCCCGGCCGTCACCGTCGAGGACGTCACCCACCGCCCGCGCCGCCCGCTCGCCGTGCCCGCGCTGGTCGCCGAGCTGCGCGCGGTCACCGTCGACCCCACCCGCTCGCCCGAGCTGCGCCGCGCCGCCGCCGAACGGCTCGCCACCCTCGCCCTCGCCACCGACGAGGAGGGCCGCCCGCTCGTCCCGGCCGCCCGCCCCGAGGCCTGGTGGGGCCTGGACGACGCCACCGCCGCCCCCGCCCCGCTGCGCGACGCCGCGCTGCCGGTGCGGCTGTCCGGCAGCGGCCTGGAACAGCTGGAGAGCTGCTCGCTCCAGTGGTTCCTCGACAAGGAGGTCAAGGCCCGCGGCACCTCCTCCGCCGCGCAGGGCTTCGGGAACGTGGTGCACGCCCTCGCCGACGAGGTCGGCTCCGGCCGCACCCCCGCCGACCTCGCCGTCCTGATGGAACGCCTGGACACCGTGTGGGACGCGCTCGCCTTCGACGCGCCGTGGAAGTCCCAGCAGGAGAAGTCCGAGGCCCGCGACGCCCTGGAGCGCTTCCTCACCTGGCACGTGATGGCCCGCGGCCGCGACGTGGTCGCCACCGAGCACGGCTTCGACGTCACCCTCGACGCCGGCGGCGTCCAGGTGCGGATCCGCGGCTCGATGGACCGGGTCGAGCAGGACGAGGCCGGCCGCGCCTACGTGGTCGACTTCAAGACCGGCAAGCAGACGCCCACCGACAAGTCCCTGCCCGACCACAAGCAGCTCGCCGTCTACCAGCTCGCCGTCCGCTCCGGCGCGCTCAACGGGCTGCCCGGCTTCGACGCGGCCGGCGCCGCCGAGTCCGGCGGCGCCGAACTCGTCCAGCTCCGCAAGCCCGACAAGACCGTCCCCGAGGCGCCCAAGGTGCAGCGGCAGGACCCGCCCGACGGCGAGCCGTGGATCGAGAACCTGCTCGCCGACGCCGCCGGGCGGATCCTCGCCGAACGCTTCGTCCCGCAGACCGGCGGAGGCTGCGACCGCTGCACCTTCCGGCGCAGCTGCTCCGCTCAGCGCGAGGGCGTCCAGGTGGTCGAGTAGGCCCGTCCTTCCGCCCCCGCGACCCGCGCGGCGGCCGCGCGGCGTGGCCCTCGCAACACGTGGCCGTCGCCACAGCGGGGCCCGGGCTGTCGGCGGCCCCCGTTACCGTTGCGTGGTGACCGCCGTGCTCAGCCATCCCGAACAGCTCAAGGAGCTGCTGGGCATCCCCTTCAACCGGGAGCAGATCGCGGCAATCGGCGCCCCGCTGCGGCCCGCCGTCATCGTGGCCGGCGCCGGCTCCGGCAAGACCACCGTGATGGCCGCCCGGGTCGTCTGGCTGGTCGGCTCCGGTGCCGTCCGCCCCGAGCAGGTCCTCGGCCTCACCTTCACCAACAAGGCCGCCGGCGAGCTCGCCGAGCGCGTCCGCTCCGCCCTGCGCCAGGCCGGGGTCGGGCAGCCCCCGGCGGACGACGGCCGCTTCGCCGGCCCCGCCGACGAGGACCTCGGCGAACCCGAGATCTCCACCTACCACGCCTTCGCCGGCCGCCTCCTCAAGGAGCACGGCCTGCGCATCGGCATCGAGCCCGACGTCCGGCTGCTCGCCGACGCCACCCGCTTCCAGCTCGCCGCCAAGGTGCTGCGCACCGCCCGGGGCCCGTTCCCCGCCCTCACCGGCACCTTCACCGGCCTGGTCGCCGACCTCACCGCGCTGGACGGCGAACTCGCCGAGCACCTCGTCACGCCGGAGCGGCTGCGCGCCCACGACGAGGACCTGCTCGACGCCCTGGTCGGCGTCCGGCTCGGCAACGAGGACCTGCGGGCGGTGCCCGCCACCGCCCGGGCCCGGCTGGAACTGCTGCGCCTGGTCGAGGACTACCGGCGCCGCAAGAGCGCCGCCGGGCTGATGGACTTCGGCGACCAGATCGCCGCCGCCGCCCGGCTCGCCCAGCAGCGCCCGGAGGTCGGCGCCCTGCTGCGGGACCAGTACCGGGTGGTGCTGCTCGACGAGTACCAGGACACCTCCGTCGCCCAGCGGCTGATGCTGGCCGGCCTGTTCGGCGCCGGCCCGGACGGCACCGCCCCAGGCCACCCCGTCACCGCGGTCGGCGACCCCTGCCAGGCCATCTACGGCTGGCGCGGCGCCTCCGTCGCCAACCTCGACGACTTCCCGCGCCACTTCCCCGCCGCCGACGGCACCCCCGCCGACCGGTACGCGCTCAGCGAGAACCGCCGCAGCGGCGGCCGGCTGCTCGCCCTCGCCAACGGGCTGGCCGCGCCGCTGCGCGCCATGCACGAGGGCGTCGAGGCGCTGCGCCCCGCCCCCGGGGCCGAACTCGACGGCCGGGTGCGGGCCGCGCTGCTGCCCACCCACGCCGAGGAGATCGACTGGCTCGCCGACGAGATCGCCCACCTGGTGCGCACAGGCACCGCCCCCGGCCGGATCGCCGTGCTGTGCCGGGGCGGCGCGGCCTTCCCCGACGTGCACGCCGCGCTGGTCGCCCGCGAGGTGCCGGTCGAGGTGGTCGGCCTCGGCGGGCTGCTCCACCTGCCCGAGGTGGCCGACCTGGTCGCGGTGTGCGAGGTGCTCCAGGACCCGACCGCCAACGCCGCGCTGGTCCGGCTGCTGATCGGCCCGCGCTGGCGGATCGGCCCGCGCGACCTCGCGCTGCTCGGCCGGCGCGCCGCCGAACTCGTCCGCACCGCCCGTCCCGAGGGGGTGGAGCCGCTCGCCGCCGCCGTCGCCGAGACCGACCCCACCGAGGTGGTCTCGCTCGCCGACGCCCTGGAGAGCTTCCTCGACGGCGAGGAGCCCGAGGACCCGGACGCCCCGGCGTTCTCCGCCGAGGCCCGGATCCGCTTCGCCCGGCTCGCCCGCGAGCTGCGGGAGCTGCGCCGCTCGCTCGCCGAACCGCTGATGGACGTGCTGCACCGGGTGCTCGCCGTCACGGGCCTGGAGGTGGAACTCGCCGCCTCCCCGCACGCGCTCGCCGCCCGCCGCCGGGAGACCCTGCACGCCTTCCTCGACGTCGCCGCCTCCTTCTCCGACCTCGACGGCGACCCGGGCCTGGCCGCCTTCCTCGGCTTCCTGCGCGCCGCCCAGGAGCACGACCGGGGCCTGGACGCCGGCCTGCCCGGCGGCGAGGACACCGTCAAGGTCCTCACCGCGCACAAGTCCAAGGGCCTGGAGTGGGACGTCGTCGCGGTGCCCGGCCTGGTCAAGGGCGCCTTCCCGTCCTCGTCCCCGCGCGAGCGCTGGACCAGCGCCAAGCGGGTGCTGCCGCACGCCCTGCGCGGCGACGCCGCCACCCTGCCCGATGTGCGGGGCGGCTGGAACGCCAAGGCCATGAAGGAGTTCAGGGCGGCGCTGGCCGAGCACTCCGCCACCGAGGAACTGCGCCTCGGCTATGTCGCCTTCACCCGCCCCCGGGCCCTGCTGCTCGCCTCCGGCCACTGGTGGGGGCCCAGCCAGAAGACCCCGCGCGGCCCCTCCGCCTTCCTGGAGCAGCTGCGCGAGCACGCCGGACTCCCCGGCAACGGCGAGATCGACCGCTGGGCCGAGCCGCCCGCGGAGGGCGCCGAGAACCCGGCGCTCGCCGCGCCCGTCGAACGCCCCTGGCCGCTGCCGCTGGACCCGGCCGCCCAGCACGCCCGCCGCCGGGTCGCCGAGGTCGTGCACCAGCGCCTGGCCGGGCGGCCCGCCCCCGACCCCGGGCCGATGGCGCCCGAGGACCGCCGGCTGGTCGAGTCCTGGGACCGCGACCTCACCGCGCTGATAGGCGAGTTGGAGCGCTCCCGCGGCCGGGTGCGGGAGGTGCCGCTGCCGGCCTCGCTCTCCGCCACCCAGCTGCTGCGGCTGGCCGCCGACCCGGACGGCTTCGCGCACGACCTCGCCCGGCCGATGCCCCGCCCGCCGCAGCCCGCCGCCCGGCGCGGCACCCGCTTCCACGCCTGGGTGCAGTCGCGGATCGAACCGCTGATGCTGATCGGCCCGGGCGCGCTGCCCGGCGCCGACGACGACGGCATCGAGGACGAGCAGGACCTGGAGCGGCTGAAGGAGGCGTTCCTGCGCACCCCGTACGCCGACCGGGCGCCGCTGCGGGTCGAGGCGCCGTTCCAACTGGTGCTGGCGGGCCGGGTGGTGCGCGGCCGGATCGACGCGGTCTACCGTGACGGTGACGACGGGTCAGAAATCGGCGGCGCGTCACGCTACGAGGTGGTGGACTGGAAGACGCACCGCGAGGAGACCGCCGACCCGCTCCAACTCGCCGTGTACCGACTGGCGTGGGCCGAACAGGCCGGCGTTCCACTGGAGCAGGTCACGGCCTCGTTCCTGTACGTCCGGAGCGGTCGGATCGAACAACCCGCAGGACTTCCCGACCGAAAAGAGTTGGAACGGCTCCTGATCGGGAACAGTGAAGAATGAGTCACAGAGAGCATTCAAGTCATCACGGCATCGGGCGAAACCTGTGCGTAGTGCACGTTTCGCGCCTATTGTGGGGTCGGTAACCGGTCAACCCCCGTGCTCCGGCCGCCAGCGAGGCCCGTATTCCCTAACCCTCAGTCATCACCGCAGGTGCCCCCGGGCATCCGCGTCTTCTGCTGGAGAACCGAAGTTGAGCGCGACCGGATGGATCAGAGAACGGTTCGCCGGGCCGACCCCGGGAACCGCACCCGGCGCGACCGGCACCTGGCCGAGGACGGCGCTGTCGCTGCCGTTCATCGGTATGGCGCTGGTCGTCGTCCTCGACTACTTCACCGACGCCGCGGTGACCGTCGAACCGGCGCTCACCGCCGTCCCCGCGCTGGCCGCCGTGGTCAGCCGACGCACCTGGTACCCCCTCGCCATCGGCGCCTGCACCGAGGTCGCCGCCTTCGTCATGGCCGTGCGCAACGACGTGCTCGCCGAGTCCGTGCACAGCGCCACCGTCTTCGCCATCGTCCTCGTCGCCGTGATCAGCTGGGTCAGCGCCACCCTGAGGCTGCGCCAGGAGCGCCTCCTCGCCGACGCCCAGCTGGTCGCCTCCATCGCCCGGCGCGTCCTGCTGCGCCCGGTCCCCGACCGGGTCGGCACCGTCCGCGCCGCCGTCCACTACGCGGCCGCCGCCGCCCACGCCCGCATCGGCGGCGACCTCTACGAAGTCGTCAACACCCGGCACGGCGTGCGCGCCGTCGTCGGCGACGTGCGCGGCAAGGGCCTCGGCGCCGTCGAGACCGCCGCCGCCGTGCTCGGCGCCTTCCGTGAGGCCGCCCACCAGGAGGCCGCCCTCGACAAGGTCGCCGGCTGGCTCGCCGACAGCCTCGACCGCGCCCTGCACGAGAACGACCACCCCGGCGTCGAGGAGGAGTTCGTCACCCTCGTCCTGATCGGCGTCGGCCCCGACGGCACCGCCGAGATCGTCAACTGCGGCCACCCCGCCCCGCTGCTGCTGCGCGGCGGCGAGGCCGTCCGTCCGCTCGAACTCGCCGAGACGGTGCCCCCGCTCGGCGTGCTCGACCCCGCCGATGTCCGGCCCCCGGTGCACCGGGTCCCGCTCCGCCCCGGCGACCGGGTCCTGCTCTTCACCGACGGCGTCATCGAGGCCCGCGACCGGGCCGGCGTCTTCTACCCGCTCGCCGAACGCTTCCCCCGGCACGCCGACGGCGGACCCGTCGAGGTGCTGCACCGCCTGCACGAGGACGTCGTGCGCCACGTCGGACGCCAGCTCGGCGACGACGCGGCCATGCTGCTCCTCCAGTACGACCCGCCGCCGGTCACCGACCGGCCCGCCGTCGCCATCGCCGCCGCGGCCGCCCCGGCCCCGGCCGACTCCGGCGGGCAGCCCGCCCCGCCGGCCCCGCGCGCGCCGTCCGTCCCGCACGTCCCGCAGCAGAACGCCCATCTCTCCCGGCAGTGAGGCTGGCCAGGGCCTCTCCTTCGGATCCCGGCGGCGACAGCCTGGCGTGATCCGAAGGAGAGGGCCTACAACGAGACCCGGACCACCAGCGGGCGGTGGTCCGACACCGCCGTGCGGGGCGCCGTCGCCGGGCCCACCGCCGTCCGCGGCACCCCCACCGCCAGCACGTGGTCGAACTGCACCGCCGGCCGGTGCGAGGGGTAGGTGGGGGTGCGCGCCAGGTCGTACCAGCCCGAGAGCCGCGGCCGGGGCTCCCGCACCCGCCGCCGGCGCGGCTCCACCAGCGCCGGCCGGGCCCGCCGGGCCGCCCGCAGCTCCCGCACCCGCGCCCGGGGCACCGACCGCTCCAGCGCGCTCGCCCCGCCCAGCACCGTGCGCGGCACCGCGCCCACCAGGTTGAAGTCCCCCAGCACCAGGTACGGCTGCGGCAGGTCGGCGATCCACCGGCGGATCGCCGCCAGCTGCGCCATGTTCCAGCCGGGGACGAACGACAGGTGCGCCGCGACCACGGTGAACGGCCCCCGCTCGCCCTCCAGCACCGCCGCCAGCGCGGCGCGCGGCTCGTCCGGAACGGGCGTCAGCCCGCGCCGTCCGGCCACCCGCAGCGGGAGTCCGAACGGCGCCGGAGCGAACCGGCGGGCCCGCCAGTGCAGCACCGGCAGCCGGGTCAGCAGCGCGGTGCCGTAGGCGGGCGGTGCCTGCGCGCCGAGGTCGGCCGGCCCGTACACCTGGATCCCGGCGGGCGCCGAGGGCTCCGGCAGCCAGCCGGCCACCGGCGCGGGGCGGCCGTGCAGGGCCGCGGCGAAGCGCCAGTCGGCGGCGCCCATCGCGGCGGCGGCGACGGCGGCCTGGTCGGTGCCGCCGGAGCGGGCCTGGTGCCGGTCCACCTCCTGGAGCGCCAGCACGTCGGCGTCCAGTGCGGCCACCGCCTCCGCGAGCGGTGCCCCGGGGTCGGGCGGGAAGGGGCGCGGGGCGCCGTCGGGGGCCAGCGGTCGGCCGTGCAGCAGGTTGAAGGTGGCGATGCGCAACTGGCTCACGCGGTACGACGTTACCGGTCGCCGTCGGCCCGCCCGCGTCGGCTCCCGTCCGGGGTCCTTCGCGGGGGCTCCTGGCAGGGCTTCCGTCGGGGGCTCCTGGCAGGGCTCCTGGCAGGGCTTCCGCGCAGGGCTTTGTCGCCGGGCGCCCCTCGGGGTCCCGGCTTGACCCGTCGAGCATACCGGGTATACATACTCGGTATGTCCATCCGCCACGGCCTGCTCGCCCTGCTCGACCAGGGGCCGCGCTACGGCTACCAGCTGAGAACCGAGTTCGAGGCGCGCACCGGCGCCACCTGGCCGCTGAACGTCGGCCAGGTCTACACCACCCTGGCCCGACTGGAACGCGACGGCCTGGTCGTCCCCGCCGGGGAGGACGAGGAGGGCCACCAGTTCTACGAGGCCACCGAAGCCGGCCGCGCCGAACTGCGGACCTGGTTCGACACCCCGGTGCCGCGCACCAACCCGCCCCGGGACGAACTCGCCATCAAGCTCGCCATGGCCGTCACCGTCCCCGGCGTCGACGTGCCCGCGGTCGTCCAGGGCCAGCGCCGGCACAGCATCAAGGCGCTCCAGGACTACACCCGGCTCAAGGCCCGCGCCCTGGCCGGCGAGAGCCGGCCCGGCGGGCCCGAGCAGCCCGGGGCCGACCTGGCCTGGCTGCTCGTCCTCGAACAGCTGATCTTCCAGACCGAGGCCGAGGTCCGCTGGCTCGACCACTGCGAGACCCGGCTCGCCCAGCACGCGGAGGCGGAGCAGGCCCGCGCGGCCGAGAAGCGCGCCGCCGGGGCGGGTGACGGCGCGGCGGCCGCGCCCGCCCGTTTCGGCCGCCGCCGCAGCAAGGCCTGACACCTGCCCGTACCACTGGGCCCGCACCGAACCGGCTTGAACCCGAACCACCGGCCCGACCGCCGCCACCGCGCGACGGGCCCCACCACAGCAGGGGGAACCGTGTCCCACACCGATCCGACCAGGAGCGGCGACGCCGTCCTGCACCTGGACAACGTCACCCGCGTCCACGGCCAGGGCGCCGGCGAGGTCCAGGCGCTGCGCGGCGTCGACCTCAAGGTCCGCCCCGGCGAGTTCGTCGCCGTCATGGGCCCGTCCGGCTCCGGCAAGTCCACCCTGCTGACCCTCGCCGGCGGCCTCGACACCCCCAGCACCGGCCAGGTGCTGGTCGAGGGCGTCGCCCTCGGCGGCCTCGACCGCAAGCGGCTCGCCGAGGTCCGCCGCCGCTCCGTCGGCTACGTCTTCCAGGACTACAACCTGATACCGGCCCTCACCGCCGCCGAGAACATCTCCCTGCCGCGCGAGCTCGACGGCCTGTCCGCCCGCGCCGCCCGCCGCGAGGCCCTCGTCGCCCTGGAGGAGCTCGGCATCCCCGAGCTCGCCGACCGCTTCCCCGACGACATGTCCGGCGGCCAGCAGCAGCGCGTCGCCATCGCCCGCGCCCTGATCGGCGACCGCCGCCTCGTCCTCGCCGACGAGCCCACCGGCGCCCTCGACTCCACCACCGGCGAGTCCGTGCTCGCCGTCCTGCGCGCCCGCTGCGACGCCGGCGCCGCCGCCATGATGGTCACCCACGAACCCCGGCACGCCGCCTGGGCCGACCGGGTCGTCTTCCTGCGCGACGGCCGGATGGTCGACGAGAGCGCCAGCCAGGACGCCGGCAGCCTCCTCCTCGCCGCCGCCACCAACGCGAAGGGCCCGGTGGCGGAGTGAAGCTCAGTTCCTGGCGGGTCGCCCTGCGCATCGCCCGCCGCGACGCCCTGCGCGCCAAGGGCCGCAGCGCCCTCGTCGTCGCCATGGTCGCGCTGCCCGTGCTCGGCGTCGCCGGCGCCGACGTGGTCTTCCGCAGCGCCGACCTCGACCCGGCCGAGAAGGTCGTCCGCGCCATGGGCCAGTCCGCGGCCGAGCTGCGGATCCTCGACCGCGGCGCCGTCGTGCTCCAGGCCCCGAACCCGGAGGAGGACTTCCACGTCACCGACGCCTCGGAGACCAAGAAGGAGAACGGGCAGCCCGCCTACACCCCCGAGCAGCGGCTCAGCCTCGACACCGACCCCGCCGAGCTCGCCCGCCGGCTCCTGCCCGGCGCCACCCTGGTGCCGTTCCGCGAGGGCCCCTACACCGCCACCACCACCGCCGAGGGCCTCACCAACGTCCGGATCACCGAGGCGGACCTCGCCGACCCGGTCTGGCGCGGCCGCTACGACATCGTCAAGGGCCGTGCTCCCAGCGCCGACCACGAGGTGGCCGCCAGCCAGGAGTTCCTGAACACCTCCGGGCTGCGGATCGGCGACCGCACCGCGCCCCGCGGTCTGGAATCCACCCCCTTCACCATCACCGGTGTCGCCGAGTACCCCGGCGACCTGCGCACCGCCGTCCTGTACGCCCGCCCGGGCGCCGTGCTCGACAAGCTGCCGAGCAACGGTCCCCGCGCCGGCGCGAGCTCGGTGAGCGAGGGTGTCAGCCGCTGGCTGGTCAAGCTCCCCGCCGGGGCCGGCGTCGACTGGCCCAAGGTGGTGGAGCTCAACAAGTACGGCTTCGTCGCCTCCTCGCGCGCCGTGCTGCTCGACCCGCCGGCCCGCTCCGAGGTGCCGTTCTACGCCTACCAGGACAGCCAGGGCGGCAGCAGCGGCCGCACCCCCTTCTTCGACCGCACCGCCGTCGTCGTCCTCGGCACCGTGGTCGGCATGGCCCTGCTGGAGATCGTCCTGCTGGCCGGCCCCGCTTTCGCGGTCGGTGCCCGCCGCTCCCGCCGCCAGCTCGGCCTGCTCGCCGCCGGCGGCGGCGACCGCGCCCAGGTGCGGGCCGTCGTCCTCGGCGGCGGTGTCGTGCTCGGCCTGACCGGCGCCGTCGTCGGCCTGGCCGGCGGCATCGGCCTGGTCGCCCTGCTCCGCACCCGCGCCGAGGAGTCCGCCGGCCAGCGCTTCGGCCACTTCGACCTGCAGCCGCTCGACCTGCTGGGCATCCTGCTCATCGGCCTCGTGACCGGTCTGCTCGCCGCCGTCGTGCCCGCCGTCCAGGCCTCCCGGCAGGACGTCGTCGCCGCCCTCACCGGGCGCGACAACCTCAAGCCGCCGAGCCGCAAGCTCGCCCTGCTCGGTCTGCTGATGCTCGGCGGCGGCTCCGCCCTCGCCCTGCTCGGCGCCACCGGCGGCTTCGGCAGCCGCTCGCTCGCCGTCCTCGGCGGCTCCGCGATCGCCGAGCTCGGCATGGTCGCCCTCACCCCCTACCTGGTCGGCCTCTTCGGCCGGATCGGCCGCTGGCTGCCGCTCGGCCCCCGCCTCGCCCTGCGCGACTCCGTCCGCCACCGCGGCCGCACCGCCCCCGCCGTCGCCGCCGTCATGGCCGCCGTGGCCGGCAGTGTCGCCGTCGGCGTCTACGTCGCCAGCAGCGACGAGGAGCACCGCCGCGAGTACGTGGCCGCCGGTCCCGCCAACGCCGTCATCCTGTCCAGCGGCTGGGGCGCCGCCTCCGACGGCTCGATGCTGGCCCAGCAGCGCGGCGCCGTGCAGAACTCCGTCCCCGGCCTCGGCGTCCGCGCCGACGTCCAGCGGGTCAACTACCTGGGCGACTGCCGGGCCAACGGCCAGAGCTGCGGCCGCGTCGCGGTGGCCCTGCCCGAGGAGCGGCAGTGCCCGATCTGGGGCAAGGGCCGCCGCAGCCTCAGCGAGGAGGAGATCGCCCGGCTCGGCCGTGAGGACCAGCGCTGCAAGGAGCGCACGATCACCCGGGGCAACAGCTTCGGCTCCGTCCAGTCCGGCGACGCCGCCCTGCTGCGCAACCTCTACAACGTCACCGACCCGGCCGCCGGGCAGGCGATCGCCGAGGGCAAGGCCGTCGTCTTCGACGAGCGCTACCTCAAGGACGGCAAGGTCGCCCTCGAGCTCACCGAGCCCTACCCGGACGGCCCGATGGACGCGGACTTCGAGCCCGCCTCGCGCACCGTCACCCTCGACGCCGTGCTCGTCGGCGGCCAGGCCAACGTCGGCGGAACCGCCGTGGTCAGTGCCGAGACCGTGCGCCGGCTCGGCCTCACCAGCAGTGACGCGGGCTCCGTCTGGCTGCCCGACACCGCGCCCGCCGACGCCGCCGAGCAGCGGGCCCGCGCGGCCCTCGCCAAGCTGTCCGACGGCATCGAGTTCGACATCGAGCGCGGCTACCGCTCCCCGGGCGACCTGATCAGCCTCGGGCTCACCGCGTTCGCCGGTCTCGTCGCCCTCGGCGCCGCCGGCATCGCCACCGGCCTCGCCGCCGCCGACTCCCAGCGCGACCTCACCACCCTGGCCGCCGTCGGCGCCGCGCCCCGGATCCGGCGCACCCTCTCCGGGTTCCAGTGCGGGGTCATCGCCGCCATGGGCGCCCTGCTCGGAGCCGTCGCGGGCATCGTGCCCGCCGTCGCCCTGCGCAAGGTCGAGGCCGCCGCGTCGGTCTACCCCGGGATGAGCCTCCAGGAGGAAGCGGCGAAGGGCATCGTGGTGTTCCCCTGGCTCAACATCGGGGTGACGGTGGTCGTGCTGCCGCTGCTCGCGGTGGCGCTGGCCGCGCTGCTCACCCGCTCGCGGATCTCGCTGCTGCGCCGCTCCGGCTGATCCCGCGCCGTCCTTCCCGCTGTTCCCGCTGTTCCGTCGACCGTTCTGTCGACCCGTCGCCCCCGGCGCCGCTCCCCGCGCGCGTCCGGGGGTGACGGACGTTACAGGCCCCTGGGTGCCCACCCAGCGGGACCGGGGCCGCTGCGGGGTGCCCGGGCGAACTAAAGTCGTCGGTATGACGAGAACCCCGGACAGCGTCGTCCGCTCCTTCATCGACCAGCACCAGGCCGCCTTCCTCGCGGACCTCGCCGACTGGCTGCGCATCCCCTCGGTGTCCGCCGACCCCGGCCGGGCCGCGGACGTGCGGCGCTCCGCCGAGTGGCTGGCCGCCAAGCTGCGCGACACCGGCTTCCCGGTGGCCGAGGTGTGGGAGACGGACGGCCTGCCGGCGGTCTTCGCCGAGTGGCCCTCCGGGGACCCGTCCGCGCCGACCGTGCTCGTCTACGGGCACCACGACGTGCAGCCCGCCGCCCGCGAGGACGGCTGGGCGACCGACCCGTTCGAGCCGACCGTGGTCGGCAACCGGCTGTACGCCCGGGGCGCCGCTGACGACAAGGGCCAGGTCTTCTTCCACACCCTCGGGGTGCGGGCCCACCTGGCCGCCACCGGCCGCACCGCGCCGGCCGTCAACCTCAAGCTGCTCGTCGAGGGCGAGGAGGAGTCCGGCTCGCCGCACTTCGCCGAGCTGGTCCGCCGCGAGGCCGACCGGCTGGCCGCCGACGTCGTCATCATCTCGGACACCGGCATGTGGTCCGAGACCACGCCGACCGTCTGCACCGGCATGCGCGGCCTCGCGGACGCCCAGATCGACCTGTACGGGCCGGACACCGACATCCACTCCGGCTCCTTCGGCGGCGCCGTGCCCAACCCGGCCGCCGTCGCCGCCGAGCTGGCCGCCGGCCTGCACGACGCCGACCACCGGGTCGCCGTCCCCGGCTTCTACGACGGCGTGGTCGAGCTGACCGACCGCGAGCGCGAGCTGTTCGCCGAGCTGCCCTTCGACGAGGCCGCCTGGCTGAAGGTCGCCAAGTCCTACGGCACCCGCGGCGAGGCCGGCTACTCCACCCTGGAGCGGATCTGGGCCCGCCCGACCGCCGAGGTCAACGGCATCTGGGGCGGCTACACCGGCCCCGGCGGCAAGACCATCGTGCCCGCCTCGGCCCATCTGAAGCTGTCCTTCCGGCTGGTCGCCGGGCAGGAGGTGGAGAAGGTCCGCGAGGCCGTCCGCACCTGGGTGGCCGACCGGGTGCCCGAGGGCATCAGGTACGAGCTGGTCTTCCCGGGCGCGACCAGGCCCTGCCTGACCCCGCTCGACCACCCGGCCCTGCAGTCCACCGTCCGGGCGATGGGCCGGGCCTTCGAGCAGCGGATCCTGTTCACCCGCGAGGGCGGTTCCGGCCCCGCCGCGGACCTGCAGGACGTGCTCGGCGCGCCGGTGCTGTTCCTCGGCATCTCGGTGCCCTCGGACGGCTGGCACTCGGTGGACGAGAAGGTGGAGCTGGACCTGCTGGCCAAGGGCGTCGAGACCGCCGCCTACCTGTGGGCCGACCTCGCCGAGAACTGGCGGCCCGGCGGCGGGCAGGAGTGAATCGGCAGCGCGCGGCCGGGGCGGCGGCAGACGCCCGCCGTCCCGCCCGCGCCGCGCACCCGACCCGTCCGGAAGACTCATCACGTGGGGATAGAACAGTTGAGCACCGTGCCTGAGACCGAACACCCGTTGCACCTGGCGCTGGCCCGGGCCGGGGTGGACCGGGCGGCCCAGCACCGGGTCGACGAGCCCTGGCTGGCGGCCGCGTGGAGCCACCCGTCCACCAAGGTGCTGCCGATCGCCGGCGGCGAGGCGTTCGTGGTGGACAGCGGGCAGGGGACCGAGCTGGTCCTGCTGCCCTCCTTCGAGGCGCCGCAGACCGGCGACCGGTACTTCCTCGGCACCGACGAGGAGGGCGTCTCCTACTTCGCGCTGGCGGGCGAGAGCCTGCCGGGCCGGCTGGACGGCGACGCCCGTCCGGCCGGGCTGCGCGAGGTCGGCGCGCTGCTCTCCGACCGGGACGCCGGGCTGCTGGTGCACGCCGTCGCCCTGGAGCACTGGCACCGGCTGCACAGCTTCTGCTCGCGCTGCGGCCACCCGACCGAGAAGGCCGGCGCCGGGCACGTGCGGCGCTGCACCTCCTGCGCGGCCGAGCACTACCCGCGCACCGACCCGGCCGTGATCATGATGATCACCGACGAGCAGGACCGCTGCCTGCTCGGCCGGCAGGCGCTCTGGCCCGAGGGCCGCTGGTCGACGCTGGCCGGCTTCGTCGAGCCGGGGGAGTCGATCGAGCAGGCGGTCGTGCGCGAGGTGTTCGAGGAGGCCGGGGTGAAGGTCGCCGAGGTCTCCTACGTGGCCAGCCAGCCGTGGCCGTTCCCGTCCAGCCTGATGCTGGGCTTCCTGGGCAAGGCGCACCCGGACGGCACCGCGATCACCGTGGACGGGGAGGAGCTGGCGGAGGCGCGCTGGTTCTCCCGGGAGGAGCTGCGGGCCGGCATGGAGGCGGGGGAGATCCTGCCGCCGTCCGGGATCTCGATCGCCCGGCACCTGGTCGAGCTCTGGTACGGCGAGCCGCTGCCGACGGCGGCCCGCTGGTAGTTCCGGCGGCGGCCCCGCGGGGCCGGGGGTCCGGCGCCGGGGGCCGGAACTCGGGTCGGAACTCGGGCCGGGTCTCGGGCCGGGTCTCGGGTAGGAACTCGGGTCGGAACTCGGGGGTCGGAGCGTTCCACGGATTGGGGGCGCGCGGAGTTGATTCGCGCGCCCCCAATTTCCATTCCGAACCCGTCTCCCCAGGATGTTCGTAACCGGAGCGGCCCTGCCCGGAAGGGCCCCGGGGCACCGGTCGGACACTGTCACCGATCCCGGGCGACTTTGCCGCAAACGCCTGAAAGCCGCTCACCCGTCTCGCTACATTCACTCGGGTGACAATCCCCCGGGGCACCGCCCAATCCCCCAAATACCAGCGCCTCGCCGCGGACCTGCGCCGCCGCATCGCCGAGGGCGAGTTCACCACCGCGGCCGCGCTCCCGGTCGAGAGCGAGCTGGAGCGCCAGTACGGCGTCGCCCGCAACACCGTCCGCCTCGCCGTCGACGTCCTCGTCAACGAGGGCCGGCTCGTCCGGCTCCAGGGCAAGGGCACCTATCTGCGCGAGCACCCCGTGCTCGACCACCGCGCCTACGGGCCCGCCCCCCGGCTCGAACCGCAGGGCCCCGCCCCGCTGGACTGCCTGGCCACCCCCAGCGCCGTCTACCGGGGCGAGGCCGACGACAGCGGACGCGAACTCACCGTCGACTTCGAGATGATGATCGTCCGGGCCCGCGTCGACATCGCCGAGCGCCTCGGACTGCGCCCCGGCGAGGCCATCGTGGTCCGCCGCCAGCTGCGCCTGCTCGACCGCGAGCCGTACTCCATCGAGGAGAGCCACTACCGGGCCGGCCTCGCCGCCGGCACCCCGCTGATGGAACCCGACCAGATCGACGGCGGCGACGAGGCCGTGCTCGCCGTCCTCGGCCGCACCGAGGTGGGCGCCGTCGACCACCTGGTCGCCCGGATGCCGGGGCCCGAGGAGGCCCAGTGGTTCCAGGGCGGCCCCGGGGTGCCGCTGGTGGTCCAGACCCGGGTCACCTACGACCGGCGCGGGCCGGTCCGGGTCATCGAGACCCGCTACTCGGCCGACCGCAGCCGGCTGGTGTACGGGGTCGGCGACCTCGCCGCCCGGACCACGCTGCCCGCGCCCGCCGCCCCCGTCGACCCGGCCCGGGCCGACGCGCAGTGACCCGCGGGGCGGGCGCGCGCCGGCCGGGACGGCCGGGCACAGGGGTGCCGGGGGTCGGACCGACGGGCGTCGGACCGCCGGGCGTCAGGACGCCAGGGCCTTCTTCACCTGGAGCAGGCTCGGGTTGGTCATCACGACCCGCTCGCCGCCGGCGGTCGGCGTCACCAGCACGGTCGGCACGGTCTGGTTGCCGTTGTTCACCGACTCGACGAAGGACGCCGACGCCGGGTCCTCCTCGATGTTGATCTCGGTGTAGCCGATGCCCTCGCGCTCCAGCTGGCTCTTGAGCCGGTTGCAGTAGCCGCACCAGGTCGTGCTGTACATCGTCACGCTGCCGGACATCGAGGGGACTCCTTCGGATGGCGAATCGGGTGGAGAGGGGCGTGCGGACGCGAATGCGCGCGCGTACCGGTACCGCGTGCGTTCACGGCTCCGGGGGGAGAACGTCCACCGCCCGGCGGTCATTCCACCGCGTCGGTCCACGGCGGTCCCGGCGTACCGGCGCGCATCCCGAGGCACGCGCCCCGGGTGTGCCACCACCCGCCGTCCGCGCCGCGATCATCCGGCGATCGCACCGGGCTTGTGGACAACCCTGCCCGGGATGTCCGCCCGGGCTGAGAGGATGGAACGCATGCAGGAAGACCTCTTGAGCGGCAGCCCGTTCGACGGACACCAGGACGCGCACCGGACCGGCCACTCCGCCGCCGGCGGCCCCGACGCCGTCCTCGCCGGACTCGACCCCGAGCAGCGGGCCGTCGCCACCGCCCTGCACGGCCCCGTCTGCGTCCTCGCCGGCGCCGGGACCGGCAAGACCCGGGCCATCACCCACCGCATCGCCTACGGCGTGCGCAGCGGTGTCTACCAGCCGCAGCAGGTCCTCGCCGTCACCTTCACCGCCCGCGCCGCCGGCGAGATGCGCGGCCGCCTGCGCCAGCTCGGCGCCGAGGGCGTCCAGGCCCGCACCTTCCACGCCGCGGCGCTGCGCCAGCTCCACTACTTCTGGCCCCGCGCCATCGGCGGCCCCGTCCCGCAGCTGCTCGAGCGCAAGGTCCAGCTCGTCGCCGAGGCCGCCGGCCGCTGCGGCCTGCGCGTCCAGCGCACCGAGCTGCGCGACCTCACCGCCGAGATCGAGTGGGCCAAGGTCACCCAGACCGGCCCCGACGACTACCCCGCGGCCGTCGCCAAGTCCGGCCGCGAGGCCCCCCGCGACCCGGCCGAGACCGCCCAGGTCTACCGCGTCTACGAGGAGACCAAGAGCCGCCGCGGGAACATCGACTTCGAGGACGTCCTGCTGCTCACCGCGGCCATCCTGGAGGACCGCCCGGACATCGCCGACCAGGTCCGCGCCCAGTACCGGCACTTCACCGTCGACGAGTACCAGGACGTCTCCCCGCTCCAGCAGCGCCTCCTCGACCAGTGGACCGGCCCCGGCGGCGGCGCCAGCCTCTGCGTCGTCGGCGACGCCAGCCAGACCATCTACTCCTTCACCGGCGCCACCCCGGACTACCTGCTCGGCTTCCGGACCCGCCACTCCGAGGCCACCGTGGTCAAGCTGGTCCGCGACTACCGCTCCACCCCCCAGGTGGTCCACCTCGCCAACGGGCTGCTCGCGCAGGCCCGGGGCGAGGCCGCCCGCCACCGCCTCGAACTCGTCTCCCAGCGCGAGGCCGGCCCCGAGCCCCTCTACACCGAGTACGAGGACGAGCCCACCGAGGCCGAGACCACCGCCCGGCGGATCAAGGGCCTCATCGCCGCCGGTGTGCGCGCCAGCGAGATCGCCGTCCTCTTCCGCACCAACGGCCAGTCCGAGGTCTACGAGCAGGCCCTCTCCGACCTCGCCGTCCCCTACCAGCTCAAGGGCGCCGAGCGGTTCTTCGAGCGCCCCGAGGTCCGGGACGCCGGGGTGCTGCTCCGCGGCGCGGCCCGGGCCGGCTCCGACCCCGTCACCGACGGCGCCCCCGACCTCGCGGGACAGGTCCGCGCCGTCCTCGCCGCCCGCGGTTTCACCCCCGAGCCCCCCGCCGGCTCCGGCGCGGTCCGGGACCGCTGGGAGTCCCTCGCCGCCCTGGTCCGGCTGGCCGAGGAGTTCGAGCGCGGCCGCGCCGCCGAGGGGCTGACCACCGACCTCGCCGCCTACGTCGCCGAACTCGACGCCCGCGCCGCCGCCCAGCACGCCCCCGCCGTCGAGGGCGTCACCCTGGCCTCCCTGCACGCCGCCAAGGGCCTCGAGTGGGACGCCGTGTTCCTCGTCGGCCTGACCGAGGGCACCCTGCCGATCATCTACGCCAAGACGGACGAGCAGGTCGAGGAGGAGCGCCGTCTCCTCTATGTGGGCGTCACCCGTGCCCGCAAGCACCTCACCCTCTCCTGGGCGCTCTCCCGCTCCCCGGGCGGCCGGGCCTCCCGCAAGCCCACCCGCTTCCTGGACGGGCTGCGGCCCGGCTCCAGCGCCCCCGGCAGCCGCCCCGCCGGGCGCGGCGGACGCGGCGGGGTCGAGGGCGGCGAGCGCTCCGCCGGGCGCCGGGTCCGCGGCCCGGTCACCTGCCGGGTCTGCGAGCGCGTCCTCACCGAGGCCGTCGAGCGCAAGCTCCGTCGCTGCGAGACCTGCCCCTCCACCATGGACGAGGCGCTCTACGAGCGGCTGCGGGAATGGCGCGCGGCCCAGGCCCGGGAGCAGGGCGCGCCCGCCTACGTGGTCTTCACCGACGCCACCCTGATGGCCATCGCCGAGGACGTCCCCGCCAACCGCCAGGAGCTGGCCGCGATCTCCGGGGTCGGGGCCATGAAGCTGGACAAATACGGGGCGGCCGTGCTCTCGTTGTGTGCGGGGGAGAAGCCCGAGGGGGATCCGGCGGACGTCATGGACGGTCAGTCGGACGAACCGGCCTGAGCCGGTCCGGGGCGATCACAGCCGGCGCCGGAGAGCGCCGAGGAGACCGTCGGGAAACTCGCCGGAAAAATAGTTTGCGCGCCGTACCGGGAGCGCAATAGCCTGCCGGAGCGGTCAAGGGGACGCGAACGCACGGGGTGAAACCTGTCGCTGTGCCCCCCTGCCCCACCAGCTTCACCGAGACAGACATCCGAACAGTTCGGAGCCCGGGAAACCAGGCTCCGCGAGACGCCGAGAGGAGGCGAAGACAGTGGGAACCATGATCACGAAAATGACTGGCCAGACCGTCGACGCTGCCTCCGTGCGTGCCGCCGCCAGCCTGCGGATCACCGCCGAGCTGTGCGGAACCGGTCTGGGTTTCGACACCACCGGTGTCTCGGTTGCTCCCGCGTTCGCCGCCTCCGTTGTCAGTGGTCTTGGACACACTGGCTTCGGCAGCAATGGCGATGAGGGCGGCAACTTTGGTGCCACCCGTGTCGAGATTGGTCTGTCCGGCGACTGGGCGTCGGTCGACGAGTCCCGCTCCCCGCGTGACGAGCGACCGACCCAGGCACCGAAGACGGCCGTAGCCGTCGCCATGCATGGCGGCTATGCGCAGCTCATCGGTGCCGGAAACGCCCAGAAGCAGAACCAGCAGCAGATCGACCTGGCCATGGTCGTCCTCGCGGACGCCACGGCCGTCCGGATGCGGGCCTTCCGCGGGCCTGAACCCTGGAGAGAACGAACCTGAGCAACCTCAGGTCGGCGCCTCCAGGGCCGCGGAACCCCGTCACACCGGGATCCGCGGCCCTTCTGTTTTGTCCGGTACGCAAGACCACCCAGGCCCTCCGGGGCCTCCGGCCCAGCCCCACCAGTCAGCTGAGCCGGACCCACTGAGAAGACGAGGAAGACGCACACAGTGTCCACGGTCATCACACCGCCCACCCCGTCCGTACCGCCGACAAGCCAGATCAAGGCCGACCAGGCCGACCCCCCGGAGGTTCTCCCCATGCAGTTCACCTCGATCGACCAGGCCGAGCAGCTCGGTCTCCCCATCCCGTGCCGCGCCTTCGACCCCGAGGTCTTCTTCGCCGAGACGCCCGCCGACGTCGAGTACGCGAAGTCCCTCTGCGGCACCTGCCCGGTCAAGGACGCCTGTCTCACCGGTGCGGTCGAGCGCCGCGAGCCGTGGGGCGTCTGGGGTGGCGAGCTCTTCGTCCAGGGTGTCGTCGTGGCCCGCAAGCGGCCGCGCGGCCGCCCGCGCAAGACCGAGGTCGCGGCGTGAACCCCGCGTCCAGGGCCGAGGCCGTCCGCCGGGGAGAGCAGCCCCTGCCGGACGACTCCCTCCGCCGATCCGTACGCCTCGCGGCCGCCAAGGCCGACGCCGCCCGCATCCACCCCTTTCCGACGACGCACTCCGAGCAGGACCACCACATGACCGCCGCCGCCATCGATCCGACCGTCCGCGCTGAGCAGACCACCGAACTTCAGATCCAGAACAGGACCCTCGAAATGCAACTCCTCCACGAATCCCTGGCCCGGGCCCATATGCAAGAGCGCCTCCAGGAGGCCGAGCACCAACGGCTCGTCGGCCGGGTCGCCCGGGCCCACCGGCTCAAGCAGAAGGCCGAGCGTGCCTCGCTGCGGGCCCGCAAGGCCATCGCCGTCGCCCTGATGTGATGTCGCCCCGAGGTCGGACCACCGAGAGGTGGCGCCGACCCGAGGCGACATCGCCATGCCCGGGCAGTGCCGCCGGGTGACCGGGACGCCGGCACCCGCCCGGCCCCGCCGGACCCCCGTCGCGCCGCAGGCCGCCCCCCGACTCCGGGGGGCGGCCTGCGGCCGTTGCCCGCCGCGGCGGGCGGCGGGCAACGGTGGACGGTTGGGCGGTCAGTCCCCGGTCGACGGGCCCCGGCGCCGCGCGGGCGCCGACCGCTTCGTGGCCGCGCCCTTCTGGGTCGTGGCCTTCGGAGCCGCGGCCTTCTGCGACGCGGTCTTCCGGGCGGCGGCCTTCCCGGTCGTGCCCTGTTCCGTCGTGTCCTGCTCCGTCGTGTCCTGCTCGGTCGTGCCCTCGGGAGCCGCCGTCCGCGCCGTCGGGCGGCTGCCCGCCGAGCCCGGCCCCGCGAACTCCGGCAGCCACTCCAGCATCTCGACCCGGAACGGCGCCTTCGCACCCAACTGGCACAGCACCCCGATGGTGCTCAGCGTCACCCGGTGGATCAGCAGGTACGACGGCGGCAGGTTCAACTGCTTGCCGAGGTTGTACGCGGGGGAGCGCGGATCCGCGATCCGCGCCGCCTGGGCCCGCATCCACGCCCGGGTGAAGTGGAACGACTCCACCGCCGCCGGCTCGATGATCGGCACCAGGTAGTCCAGCACCGCGTCCGGGTCCAGCTCGATCGAGGGCTTCACGAAGCCCTCCTCGCGCAGCATCGCCAGCACGCCCGCCGCGTCCCCGGCCAGCGCCATCCGCAGGGACGCCCCGATCGGCGCCGGCAGCCCGCCCGGCAGCCGGTCCACCGTCCCGAAGTCCAGCACCCCCAGCCGCCAGCCCTCCACCGGGCCGTCGTCCTTCAGCAGCCGGAAGTTGCCCGGGTGCGGATCCGCGTGCAGCAGCCCCGTCCGCGACGGACCGGCGAACAGGAACCGCGCCAGCAGCTTCCCCGCCCGGTCCCGCTCCTCCTGCGTCCCCGAGGCGATCACCTCGGCCAGGGGTGTGCCGTCCATCCACTCCGACACCAGGACCTGGTCCGCCTGGGCGACCACCCCGGGCACCGCGATCTCCGGATCGTCCGCGAACTCCTCGGCATGACGGCGCTGGGCCTGGGCCTCCAGCTCGTAGTCGAGCTCCTCGGCGACCCGCTCCCGCAGCTCCGTGATCAAGGGCTTGATGTCCAGGCCCGGAATCAGCGGACCCAGCAGCCACGCCACCCGGCTCAGCTGCGTCAGGTCCGCCAGCAGCGCGTCACCGGCTCCCGGGTACTGGACCTTGACCGCGACGGTGCGGCCGTCGTGCCACACCGCCCGGTGCACCTGGCCGATCGACGCGGCCGCCGACGGCCGGTCCTCGAACTCCAGGAACAGGCTCCGCCAGTCCGCGCCCAGCCGCTCCGCCAGAGCCGCGTGCACCTTCGCGGCCGGCATCGGCGGCGCGGCGTCCTGCAGCTTGGTCAACGCCGCCCGGTAGGGTCCGGCCACCTCCTCGGGCAGCGCGGCCTCGAAGACGGACAGCACCTGTCCGAACTTCATCGCCCCGCCCTTGAGCTCGCCCAGGACCTTGAACAGCTGGTCGGCGGTCGCCTGTTGCAGCTCGGCGGTCACCACCTCGGCCGACCGGCCGCCGATCCGCTTCCCCAACCCCAGGGTGGCCCGGCCGGCTATCCCCAGCGGCAGGGCGGCGAGTCTTGCCGTGCGGGTCATTGCCTTGCGCGGAAGATCGCTCACCCGGGCCTCCAAGTCGACATGCCCCAGGCCCCCGCGGCGGGGGCCGACCGTCATACGCCATTGTGCCCGCTCGACGGTGCGGCCCCGGCCGGAATCGGCCGCCCCGCCGGGGTGGTGCCGGTCGCCGTCGGGCCCGGAGCTCCGGGTTCGGACCTCCGGGCCCGACGGTCGGGCCCGGAGGCCGGGCCGGGTCAGCCCCCGACGGCCTGGGCGAAGGAGAACAGCCGGTGCGGGTCGTACCGGCGCTTCACCGCGACCAGCCGGGGATAGTTCTCCCCGTAGTAGGCGCCCCGCCAGTCCGGCAGTCCGGGATCGACGAAGTTCTGGTACGTCTCGCCGGAGGAGTGCGGGTCGAGTACCGCGAAACCGGCGTCCGCCCAGCTCCGGGCCGCCGCGATCGCCGTCGGGTCCACCGGCCCGGAGGCGATCACCGCGCCGAGGCTCGCGTTGAACAGCGCGTTCCGGTGGACGTAGGCGGTGGCCGTGCGCGCCGGATCGTTGGCGGCGCCGCCGAGCGCGCTCAACTGCACCATCCGCTGCTGCCCGGCCAGCCGGTCCCGGTCCAGCAGGCCGACCGCGGCGTCCCAGACCGCGCGCGGCGGCGGGGCGTCGAACAGGCGGCCCCGGTCCACCGCGGCGGTCGGCCGGGGCAGCAGGGCCGCCGGCCCGGTACCCGTCCGGTGGCACTGGTCCTGGGTGTAGGCGCCGCAGCCGTAGAAGCCCATCATGACGGACAGGTACGGGGCGGTGTAGCCGCTCCGGGAGGCCGGCACCGCGCCCACCAGGTCGACCAACCGGCCTATCTGGGTGTTGAGTTCGGCCTCGGTGCCGACCGAACCGACCAGTACCGAGACGAACGGGGTGGCGCCGGGCGCGGCGTCCCGCAGACCGACCACCGCGCCGCCGCCCAGGGTCCGCGGGGCGTCGGGGAGCCAGTGCGCCCAGGCGTCCAGCACATCCACCGCGCGGTCGAAGGACCAGGTGAGGCTGGCCATGCTCAGGGTCGTCACCGGCACCGGGGTCACCGTGTAGGAGGTGACGACACCGAAGTTGCCGCCACCGCCGCCGCGCAGCGCCCAGTACAGGTCGTCGTGCTCCTGGGCCGAGGCGGTGACGGTCCGGCCGTTCGCCAGCACCACCCGGGCCGAGGTCACCTTGTCGCTGGAGATGCCGACATGGCGGGTCAGCAGGCCGATGCCGCCGCCCTGGAGGAAGCCGCCGAGGGACACGGTGGGGCAGAAGCCGCCGGAGACGGCCAGGCCGTGCGGGGCGACGGCGTTGGTCACGTCGACGAGCTGGGTGCCGCCGCCGAAGGTGGCGGACCCGGGTGTCACCGCGGCGCTGTTCAGCCGGGAGACGTCGACCACCAGACCGGTGCCGGTGGACCAGCCGCCGCCGCTGTGGCCGCCGGCGCGGACGGCGATCGGCAGGTCGTGGTCCTGGGCGTAGCGGAGGCAGAGCGAGACGTCCGCCTCGTCGACGCAGTAGGCGACGGCGGCCGGTTCGACCGAGTCGAAGCGGGCCTGGCCGATCTGCTTGGCGACGTCGTAGGTCGGGTCGCCGGGGAGGACGAGCGTGCCGTGCAGACGGTCGGAGAGCCGGGACCATCGTCGTCGCCCGGCCTCGGTCGCGGTGGCGACGGCGGGCAGGGCCGGGACGGCGGCCAGCGGGACGGCCAGGGCCCCGGCGCCGATGAGCGATCTGCGAGTGATCATGTCGATACCTCTCGGTGAGGTCGTGCACGAGCGTTGCGATCGTTGCGCGTGCCACCCTCGGCATCGGCCGGGCGGCCGACGCCACAGTAGTAGCTCCAGGGCCCTGCGGTGCCCCCTTTTCCCGCGCGACTGACGAATGATCAAGACTCTTCCCCTCCAGTCCGGTTGGTGATCCTGAAGAGAGTGCCCCGGGTCTCAGTGCGGTGCGGTCGGCTGCCAGAGGCAGCCGCACTCCGGGTGGCCCTTGAGGCGCAGCCGGCGGGACGTCCCGTCGACGGCCGAGAGTTCGCACCAGCCGTCCAGGCTGGGCGGGCGGCCCCCGTCCAGGAACACCTGGACGTGCAGTGCGGCCAGCCCGGCGACCGCGGTGGCGAGGGCGGTGTCGCAGGCCGGTGTCGGGGCCCGCCCCGGGCCGCCGTCGGCGAGTTGGGCCAGGATCCTCGGCCAGGCGGCGTCCTGGTCCTCCCGGGCCAGGACCAGGCAGTGGCCGCAGGCCGAGACCCCCGGCGCGACCAGGGGGCCGACCACCCCGTACTCCTCGACCACGCCGACGTACAGGTGCGGGACGCCGGCCCGCAGCAGCTCCCGGGCCAGGGGTGTGCCGCCGGCGAAGGCCGCGCTGCCGTCGCGGGGCGCGAGCACCACCAGGTCGGGCGGCCCGGGTCTGGGGCGCCGGTTGCGCCGGGCCGGGCTCCGGGCCGCGGCCCGGTCGACGGCCTCGCGGGCGGCGGTGGCACGGATCCGGCCGACGTCGGTCGGCGGGAGCCCGGCGGGGGAGCAGTCGCCCGGCGCGACCCGGCCGGAGTCGACCACGGTGACCCTGCCGATGCCGCCCGCCGAGAGGACGGCGCCCACGGCCGCCCCGATCCGGCCGGCGCCGCGGACCTCGACGGCGTGCCCGGGCCGCCGGGCCAGGACGGCGGGCGCGGCGCCGGGGCCCGGGTGGATCAGCGACAGCGAGGCGAGGTCCGGGCCGAGCAGCTCGCGGTGCGGCTGCGGGAAGAGCGCGAGGGCGCCGGCCGCGGCCTCGGCGTCGTCGAGCACCCCGGCCTCCTCCAGGAGGTCGAGGAGGGAGTCGGCCGGGTCGCGCCCGAAGCCGATCCGCTCGCTCTCGGCCAGCAGGGCGGGCCGGTCGCGAGTCCCGTCGACCAGGTCGAGGAACTCGCGCAGCACCTTGCCGGAGGCGTGGGCGAGCACGCCCGCGTGCTGGGGGACGGTGCCGAACTGCAGGGTGTCCGAGTCCCGCCAGCTGCGGGAGAGGGCGGGCTTGAGGGCGAGGCGCACGGTGGTCTTCCTCCCGATCGTTTCCGGACGGCCGACGGCAGCATGCCCGATCGGGGCGGTCGGGTGCGGCGGGTTGTCCACAGGCACGGATCGATGATCGGATGATCCGTTCGCATGCCCTGTGGATAACTTGTCGTGCGGACTGATGTCGGATTCCGGACACCTTCCGTCGGCCTTTCGTTCCCGATCGCTCCACGAAAGATTTCGGCCACGGCAGCGGACTTCTGTCAGGGGTAACGGGTAACGTCGTGTGCCATGGCAGCCGAACGGGACTCCCATCCCCCGGCGTCGCCTCGGCGTGCCCGTGCAGCGTCCGGGTCGCAAGTGGCGGCGCCGAGTACGCGTGGGCGTCCGGAGCAGCAGTGTCCGGAGCAGCAGCCGTCGCCCGCGCGGGAGCCCTTCGACCGCTCCCGGGTGGAGGTGCGGCGCAGTGCCCGCCGCAGCCGGACGGTGTCCGCGTACCGCGAGGGCGATCGCACCATCGTGCTGATTCCGGCCCGGATGTCGCACGCGGAGGAGCAGCGCTGGGTCGCGCAGATGCTGGAGAAGCTGGCGGCGCAGGAGAGCCGCCGGGTGCTCGGCGACGATGCGCTGGTGGCCCGGGCGCGGGAGCTCTCGGCGGCGTATCTGGGCGGTCGGGCGCAGCCCGCCCAGGTCCGATGGGTGACCAATCAGAACTCGCGCTGGGGTTCGTGCACCCCCAGTGAGCGGACGATCCGGCTCTCGCACCGCCTGCAGGGGATGCCGGAGTACGTGGTCGACTACGTGCTGCTGCACGAGCTGGCGCACCTGCTGGTGCCGGACCACGGTCCGGACTTCTGGGCGCTGCTGGAGGCGTATCCGCGGACGGAGCGGGCGCGGGGCTATCTGGAGGGCGTGGTGTCGGCGGCCCGGCTGCCGCACATCCCGGGGGCCCGGCACGAGGATCCGGCGGAGCCCGGTCCGGCCGAGTCCTGCGGCTGAGTCCTGCGGCTCGGTCCCTTCGCCGGCCCTGCCACCGGGTCCCGGTGGATCCGGTGGAGGAGGACAGACGGAGGAAGACAGGCGGAGGAGGACGGACGGAGGGGCGCGGGCCAATGCGGCCCGCGCCCCTCTCGTCGTACTCGCGCCCCCGAACGCCTCAGCCGGTGAGTTCGCGCGCGCGGGCGACGAGGTCGCGCACCGAGTGGTCGGTGAGCTCCGGCAGGCGGTCGTAGTCGAACCAGCGCAGGTCGAGCGACTCCTCGCTGATCAGCGCCTGGGCGCCGGGCGGTGCCACCGCGATGTACTGGACGTCGAGGTGGGTGTTCTCCGGCCGGTCCTTGCCGGTGCAGCGGACCTGGTGGCGGTCGAGCTTGACCGGGACGGGCGCGCCGTCGCGGGTGAGCAGCGCGAGGTCGGGGATGCCGGACTCCTCGGTGGCCTCGCGCAGGGCGGCCGCGGCGAGGTCGCCGTCGCCGGGCTCGCAGTGGCCGCCCATCTGCAGCCAGCGGCCCACCTTGGGGTGCAGGGTGAGCAGGACGCGCCCGGCGGCGGGGTCGACGACGGCGGCGCTGGCGGTGATGTGGGCGGGCAGGCAGGAGCGGTACATGCCCCCGGGCTGCTCGGCGAGGTGGCGCAGGTAGTCGAGGCGGAGCCGGTCCTGTTCGGGCTCGGCGGGCCGCCAGTCGGTCAGGGCGCGGACCGCGTCGGCGTGCAGGGCGCCACCCCTGGGGGCGTCGTCCTGCCGGGCGTCGGCGAGGTCCGTCTCGGTAGCCGTCATGCGGTGGGCTCGCCCTTTCCCTGGTCGCCGTCGCTGCCGTCGCTGCCGTTGCTGCCGTCGCCGCCGTCGTTCTTCGTCAGGTCGGGCTTGGCGGACCCGGCGGCCCCGCCCGCGGCGGCCTCGCCGAGCAGCTTGTCGAGGGCGTCGAAGTCGATGCCGCCCTCCAGGTCGTCGGCGCTGCCGCGGTGCACGAAGGCGTCCGGGTCGTCGAGGTCGGCGGCGGTGGGGAGCATGTCGGGGTGCTGCCAGAGGTCGTCCCGGCCCTCGGTGCCGCGGGCGTCGGCGAGCAGCGCCCAGAGGCGGGCGGCGTCGCGCAGCCGGCGGGGGCGCAGTTCGAGGCCGACCAGGGTGGCGAAGGTCTGCTCGGCGGGCCCGCCGGCGGCGCGGCGGCGGCGGACGGTCTCGCGCAGGGCGCCGGCCTGCGGCAGGTGGGGCTCGGCGGCGGCGTGCACGACCGCGTCGACCCAGCCCTCGACGAGCGCGAGGGCGGTCTCCAGACGGGCCAGGGCGGCCTTCTGCTCGGGGGTGTCCTCGGGCTGGAGCAGACCACCGGCGAGGGCCTCCTGGAGGGCCTCGGGGTTGCCCGGGTCGAGCTGGCCGACGAGCTCCTCCATCCGGGAGGTGTCGACCTTGATGCCCCGGGCGTACGCCTCGACGGCGCCGAGCAGGTGGGCGCGCAGCCACGGCACGTGGGCGAACAGCCGCTGGTGGGCGGCTTCGCGCAGGGCGAGGTAGAGGCGGACCTCCTCGGCCGGCACATTGAGGCCCTCGCCGAACTCGGCGACGTTCTGGGGCAGCAGCGCGGCCTTGCCGGCGGGGGCGAGCGGCAGGCCGACGTCGGTGGAGCCGACCACCTCGCCGGCGAGGGCGCCGAGGGCCTGGCCGATCTGGGTGCCGAACATGGCGCCGCCCATGGACCGCATCATGCCCATCAGCGGGCCGGCCATGGCCTGCATCTCCTCGGGGAGGACACCGCCCATGGCGTTGCCGACCCGCTCGGCGACGGGGTCGACGAGGTCCTTCCAGACCGGGAGGGTGGCCTCGATCCACTCGGCGCGGCTCCAGGCCACGGCGGCCGCGGCGCCGGAGGGGAAGGTGGTGACGCCGTCGAGCCACAGGTCGGCGAGGCGGACGGCCTCGACCACGGCGGAGCGCTCGGCGTCGCCGACGGAGCGGTCCTTGCTCTTGCCCTCGGCGGGTTCGGCGACCACGGTCTGCCGGGCGATGTCCTTGGCGAGGTCCCAGTTCACCGGGCCGCCCTCGAAGGAGAGCATCTGGCCGAGCTGCTGGAAGGCGGCGCCGAGGTCGTTGGGGTTGAGGCCGCCGAACATCGCGGCGAAGGGGTTGTCGCCCGCGCCGGGCGCGCCGGGGCCACCCGCGCCGGGTCCGCCGGGCATGCCGGGCAGGCCCATGCCGAACAGGGCGCCCAGCGGGTTGTTCCCGCTGAAGCCGAAGGACTGCGGACCGGTGGGCTCGTCGCCCTGGTCCTTCTTCTTCGGGTCGTTGTCGGGCTTGGCCTTGCCGTCCTCGGGCTCCTCGGGCGGAACGCCGAATCCGAAGGGAAGGTCGCTCACGGGGTCCTCGATCCGGTCGGCCGTCATACGGGTGGTGGCGGTGTTTCCTGCTGCCCGGGGCGGTCGGCGGAGCTGGGGGACTCCCCGCCGGCGGGCGGCTCCCGGACGGCTGTACCGCGCCGGGTGCACCGCCGGGCCTCAGCCTCGGGCAGGATGGACGTACGTGACACACGTACGTACGCACATAAGCTAACCGTGGAGGATGGCCGGTGAGTTCCCCGCCTTCGGACGTTCGCTCTGGGCTGACCGGAGGAGAGGACGCCCCGGACACCACGGCGTCGCCGCCTCCAGCCTATGCCGGAAGACCCCTGACCGTGGCCGTCACAGGTGCCGCCGGAGTGCTCGGCGAACGGGTCGCGGCCCGGCTGGTGGCCTCGCCGGGGGTCCGGAAGGTGCTGGCCGTCGACGACCGGCGCGGTGAGGTGCCCGGGGTGCAGTGGCGGGTCCTCGACGTCCGGGACCCGGCCGTGGCCGAGCGCCTGGCCGGGGTGGACGTGGTGGTGCACCTCGCGATGGACCTGGGCATGGAGTCCGACCCGAGGGCGCGCAGCGCCTACAACGTGCGGGGCGCGCAGACGGTGCTGACGGCGGCCGCGGCGGCCGGGGTGCACCGGGTGGTGCTGTGCACGTCGGCGATGGTCTACGGCGCGCTGGCGGACAACGAGGTGCCGCTGGCGGAGGACTCGGAGCTGCGGGCGACCGAGGAGGCCTCGCTGGTCGGGGACCTGCTGGAGATCGAGCGGCTGGCACGCCGCGCGCCGAGGGCGCACCCGGGGCTGCAGGTGACGGTGCTGCGGCCGGCCGTGGTGGTGGGTCCCGGGGTGGACACGGTGCTGACCCGGCACTTCGAGGCGCCGAGGCTGCTGGTGGTGGCCGGGTCCCGGCCGTGCTGGCAGTTCTGCCACGTGGACGACCTGGCGGCGGCGCTGGAGTACGCGGCGCTCGGCCTGGTCGAGGGCGAGGTGACGGTCGGCTGCGACGGCTGGCTGGAGCAGGAGGACGTGGAGCGACTGTCGGGGATCCGGCGGATGGAGCTGCCGGCCTCGCTCGCGCTGGGCACGGCGGCGCGGCTGCACCGGCTGGGGCTGACCCCGGCGCCGGCCGGGGACCTGGCCTACACGATGTACCCGTGGGTGGTGTCGGGGAGCCGGCTGCACGAGGCGGGCTGGCGTCCGACGCACACCAACGAGGAGGTGCTGGCGGAGCTGCTGGCGCAGGTGGCGGGCAAGCACGCGGTGGCGGGCCGGCGGCTGGGCGGCAAGGAGGCGGCCACGAGTCTGGGCGCTGCGGGCGCGACGGTGGCGCTGGTGGGTACGGCGGCGCTGGTGCGGCGGGCGCGCAAGCGGCGCCGGTTCTGAGCGCCTCCGGTCCCGGGCCCCGAAGCCCGGGGCCGGGAGACCGGCCGCACCGGGACCCGCGCCCTTGAGCATGCCGTTCTCACGATGCGAAATTTCGCAATCGTGATGCGGAAGGTACTTGCCCCCGCCCGCCCGGCATGGGCAATCATGGGGGCATGTCCGAGAACCACGACCCGATCCGCCTGCTCGCCATCCGCGACACCCCGCTCTCCCTCGACGAGGTGTACGAAGCGGTCGGTGACGACGCGGCCGGCGGGACGACCGTCTTCGTCGGGACGGTCCGCGACCACGACGGCGGCAAGCACGTCTCCGCGCTGGAGTACAGCTGCCACCCGACGGCGGAGCGCGAGCTGCGCCGGGTGGCCGAGAAGGTCGTCGCCGACTTCCCGGTCCGCGCGCTGGCCGCGGTGCACCGGGTGGGCCGGCTGGGGATCACCGACAAGGCCGTGATCGTCGCCGTCTCCTGCGCCCACCGGGGCGAGGCGTTCGCCGCCGCCCGGCGGCTGATCGACGACCTCAAGCACGAGGTGCCGATCTGGAAGCACCAGGTCTTCGCCGACGGCGAGGAGGAGTGGGTGGGCGCCGGGAGCTGCTGAGCAGCCGTCCGCGCAGCCGCTCGTACATTCCTCGTACAGCCGTTCGTACGGCTGCCCGGGCACCCACTCGGACACCCGTCCTGCCCCCGCGACACGCAGGCGCGCCGGTCGCTCACTCGAACGGGTGTGGGCCGCTGCGCCGGATACTCCCTGGCAGTGAGCCGATCGGCCGTGCCGTAACCCGGACGGCGCCCGCAGCGTTGTCCGTCGGGATGGTTAATCTGCTCATAGACACGACGAGCTGGGAGTACTGAGATGGCTGTGCTCGCCTGGTTGATCATTCCCTGCGTCGCCGCGGTGCTGGCCGCCGTGTGGGCGGGTTGGGCCCAGCGGGCCCCGAGAGCGACGGGGGACCCGGCCTCGCTGGCCGAGCACCAGCGGTTCATGGCCGCGATGCAACGCACCACCGCCGGCGGCGGCCCCGAGGAGCGCACCGGCCGCTGACGCCGCCCGGCGTCCCGACGACCCGCCGGGCGCACGGTCACCCGCGTCCCGTACTGTCGAGGCATGCCACGCCGCTCTGCGACGATGCTCGCCGCCACCCTGCTGCTCATAGCGCTGCTCTGTGCCTCGGTGCTGATGAAGGTGCCGTACACCGAGATGAGCCCGGGCCCGACGTACAACACGCTCGGGGTGCAGGAGAAGACGGGCACGCCGGTGATCACCATCACCGGCCACGAGTCGTACCCGGCGAGCGGCCACCTCAACATGACCACGGTCCAGGTCACCGGCGCCAAGTACGAGCCGAGCCTGGTCAACGCGGTGGTCGGCTGGCTGCGCGACGACGTGCTGGTGGTGCCGCACGACAACGTCTACCCGAAGGGCCAGTCCGACGCCGACGCCAAGCGGCAGAACGCCGAGGAGTTCGCGCTCTCCGAGGACCACGCCCGCACCGCCGCGCTGAGCCAGCTCGGCATCCCGATGGGCAGCGAGCTGATCGTCCAGGCCGTCACCGCCGGCGCCCCGGCGGAGGGCCGGCTGCACGCGGGGGACCAGATCGTCGCGGTCGACGGCACCCCGGTGGCCGACGCGGACGCGGTCGCCAAGGCGGTCACCAAGCACCAGCCCGGCGAGCCGGCGGTCTTCACCGTGGTGCCCCGGGTCAAGGAGGGCTCGGCCGAGCCCGGCACCCGCACCGACATCAGCGTGCCGACCGTGAAGTCCCCGGACACCGGCGCGGCGATGGTCGGCATCCGCCCGGGCCTCAGGCACACCTACCCGTTCCGGATCGACATCGGGCTCCAGGACGTCGGCGGGCCCAGCGCCGGCCTGATGTTCTCGCTCGGCATCATCGACAAGCTGACCCCCGACGACCTGACCGCCGGACGGTTCGTGGCCGGCACGGGCACCATCGACGACGGGGGCCAGGTCGGGCCGATCGGCGGCATCTCGATGAAGCTGATCGCCGCCCGCGAGGCCGGCGCCGAGTTCTTCCTCACCCCGTCGGCGAACTGCGCCGAGGCGGCCAAGAACACCCCGTCGGGGCTGCGCCTGGTCAAGGTGGAGACGCTGGACGGCGCGCTGAAGGCGCTGGAGCAGGTCCGGTCCGGGCAGACCTCCGCGCTGCCGTCCTGCTCCTCCTAGAAGCAGAACCCGGCGCGGCCCGGGCCCCGGGGCTCCCGGACGGAGCCCCGGCCGGGGAGTCCGTCAGGAGAAGGTCGCCAGCAGCGCCTCGGTGAGGCCCGGCACCAGGTCGGGGCCGGTGAGCACCTCGCGCGCGACGTCCTTGGAGCGGAGCCGCAGCGCGACCTCCCGCTTGCCGCCGCGCAGCACCGCCGCGGTGATCCGCACCTCCTCGCGCTTGGGGTGGTTGGCCACCCACTCGGCGAGCTGGGCGTCGTTGGCGTTGCGCGGGCGGGACTGCTCGGCACCCGGCGGCAGCATCAGCCGCTCGACGACCAGCGCGCAGCCGACCACCGCGGCGGGCCAGGCGATGGTGCCGAGGAACTTGTCCAGCTCCATGCCGGCGGGCAGCTCGTCCTGCTCGACCGGGGTGAGACCGGGCTGGTCGCTGTCGGCGAGGCCGAGCTGCTCGGCGATACGGGGGTCGGCCTTGCGCAGCGCGGCGCTGTCGACCAGGGCGAAGAGGCGGGCCGGGAGGTCCCAGCCGAGGGTGGCGGCGTACTCGTCGATCTCCAGCGCGGCCCGGGTCAGCGGGCTGCCGGCCGGGAGGGTGGAGACGTCGTCGGGGAGGTTGGATCCATCGGACATGCCTCAATCCTCACACGCCGGGCGGTGCGCCGTGGCGCGCCGCCGGGCCGGGGTGGGGCCCCGGGGGAGGGCCCGCGTCGGGCGGGGTTGTCGTAACCGTCTGCTAACGGTGGGAACTCGACCAAAGACTGGTTAAGTTGCACTGAAGACCGACCGACTCAAGACGACACAACTGAGGTGCCACCGTGGTATTCCAGATGCCGGAACGCTCAGGGCCGGGGTTCCGGCGCAGGGTAGGCCCGCCCTCCCGGCGGGCGCGGGTGGCCCTGTTGACCCTGGGCGTACTCGCGGTGCTCTTCCTGCTGTTCGTCATGTTCGCGGGGTTCTGGACGGACTGGCTCTGGTTCAGGTCGGTCCACTACTCCTCGGTGTTCACCACCCAGCTGTGGACGAAGGTCGGCCTGTTCGCGGTGTTCGGCCTGCTGATGGCGGTGATCGTCGGCTTCAACGTGTGGCTGGCGCACCGGCTGCGGCCGCCGCTGTCGGCGATGTCGGTCGAGCAGCAGAGTCTGGACCGGTACCGCTCGGGGCTGGCGCCGTTCAAGCGCTGGGCACTGCTCGGGGTGTCGCTGGTGATCGGGCTGGTGGCGGGTGCCGCGGCCTCGGGCCAGTGGCGGACCTGGCTGCTGTGGACGAACGGGACCTCCTTCGGCGAGAAGGACGCGCAGTTCGGCAAGGACGTCTCGTTCTACGCCTTCGACCTTCCGTTCTACGAGTTCCTGCTGGGCTTCGCGTTCAGCGCGGTGATCGTCTCGCTGCTGACCTCGGCGCTGGTGCACTACCTCTACGGGGGGCTGCGGCTGCAGGGCCCCGGCCGGCGGGCGAGCACCGGCGCGCAGGGGCACCTCGCGGTGCTGCTGGGCGTCTTCGTGCTGCTGAAGGCGGTGGCGTACTGGCTGGACCGGTACGCGCTGGCGGTGAAGACCGGCGCCTACCGCGAGGTCTCCGGCTGGACCGGCCTGCGGTACGTGGACGCCAACGCGTTCCTGCCGGCGAAGACGATCCTGTTCTTCGTCGCGGTGATCTGCGCGGTGCTGTTCTTCCTGACCCCGGTGCGGCGCACCTGGGCGCCGGCCCTGATCGGGCTGGGCCTGATGGTGCTGTCGGCGGTGCTGATCGGCGGGGTGTACCCGGCGATCGTGCAGCAGTTCCAGGTCAAGCCGAACGAGCAGGCCAAGGAGACGCCCTACATCCAGAAGAACATCGACGCCACGCGCCGGGCGTACGGGATCGCGGACAGCCAGACGACCCCGTACACCCCGAAGGGCACGACCGACGCCGAGGCGCTGAAGCCGGACGCGCAGACCATCGCGGACATCCGGCTGATCGACCCGAACGTCGTCTCGCCGACCTTCCAGTCGATCGAGCAGCAGCGTTCGTACTACGCGTTCCCGCAGACCCTGGACGTGGACCGGTACGGCAAGGGCGAGGGCGCCCAGGACACCGTGATCGGCCTGCGCGAGCTGGACCTCAACGGTGTGCAGCGGAACTGGATCAACGACCACTTCAAGTACACCCACGGCTACGGCGCGGTCGTGGCCAAGGGCAACCAGGTCAACGACAAGGGCCAGCCGGTCTTCACCGAGTCCGGCCTGCCGGCGACGGGTTCGCTGGGCGACTACCAGCAGCGGATCTACTACGGCGAGAAGACCTCCACGTACTCGATCGTGGGCGGCTCCAACCAGGAGATCGACTACACCACCGACTCCGGCGAGAACAAGCAGTACAAGTACACCGGCGGCAGCGGCGTCTCGCTGGACAACCCGCTGACCCGGGCCGCGTACGCGGTCAAGTTCGCCGAGCCGCAGATCCTGTACGCGGGGGCGATCACCGACGGCGCCAAGGTGATCTACGACCGGACGCCCAAGGAGCGGGTGGAGAAGGTCGCGCCGTGGCTGTCGATCGACGCCGACCCGTACCCGGTGGTGCAGAACGGCCGGGTGGTCTGGGTGCTGGACGGCTACACCACCTCGGACGGCTACCCCTTCTCGTCGAAGACGACGCTGGGCACGGCCACCAAGGACTCGCTGACCAACCAGCGCGGTGAGCTGCTGACCGTCGCCAACCAGGTCAACTACATCCGCAACTCGGTCAAGGCCACCGTGGACGCGTACACCGGCGAGGTGACGCTGTACCAGTGGGACGAGAACGACCCGGTGCTGAAGACCTGGATGAAGGCGTTCCCGGACACCGTGAAGGCCAAGGCGGAGATCCCGGGCACGTTGCTGCCGCACCTGCGGTACCCGCAGGACATGTTCAAGGTGCAGCGCGACCTGCTGGGCCAGTACCACGTGACCGACGCCGACTCGTTCTTCAACGGCAGCGACATCTGGCAGGTCCCGGTGGACCCGACCAGTGACACCAAGCAGTTCCAGCCGCCGTACTACCTGACGGTGCGGATGCCGGACCCGGCGGTCACCTCGGCGAGCTTCTCGCTGACCACCACCTTCGTGCCGCGCGGCCGGGACAACCTGGCGGCGTTCATGGCCGTCAGCGCCGACCCGGGGCCGGACTACGGCAAGATCCGGATCCTCAAGGTGCCGGGGGACTCCAAGACGCTCGGCCCCAACCTGGTGCAGTCGCAGTTCAACTCGCGGCAGGAGGTCGCGCAGCAGATCACCCTGCTGAAGAGCGGCGGCGACTCCGAACTCGAGTACGGCAACCTGCTGACGCTGCCCGTCGGCGGCGGACTCCTGAACGTGGAGCCCGTGTACGTCCGCGGGCGCGGTGCCAAGTACCCGACGCTGCAGAAGGTGCTGGCGGTCTACGGCAACGACAACGTGGCGTTCGAGAACACGCTGGAGGAGGCGCTGCGGAAGGTGTTCGCGGGCGCGGCGCCGGCGACCACGCCGACCGTCCCCACCACGCCGGGCAACCCGACGACGCCCACCAACCCGACCACGCCCACGCCGCAGGGATCGATCACCCCCGAGTTGCAGAAGGCGCTCGCGGACGCGGTGAAGGCCAACAACGACAGCCAGACCGCGTTCAAGAGCGGTGACTGGGTGGCGTGGGGCCAGGCCCAGAAGGCGCTCGGCGACGCGTTCAAGGCGATCGAGGCGGCCGAGCAGAAGGCCGGGATCACCCCGGCCCCGACGGCGCCCGCCACACCGCCCGCCACACCGCCCGCGACCGGGGCGCCGACGCCGGCGCTGGGCTCATAACCCAGAGGTCGCAGGTTCAAATCCTGTCCCCGCTACTCAGTAGCAACGAAGGCCCGGAGGACTCGTCCTCCGGGCCTTCGTCGTTTGCCCGCGGTCGGTCGTCCGCACGGGTGGCCGGGAACGCTCCGGTACCATCGAGCGTCGCCAAGGACGACGGCAACGGGGTTTGTGAGGGGCGAGTGTCGGGAAATCGACAAAGCGCCGAAGCAATCTCGTCGGCTCAGGTCCGCCTCGCCGAATTCGGCCGGGGCAGGTGTACGCGGGTTGCGGGTGATGCGACGATGGGACACATGGGGGACGTTGCACGGCCGCTGAGCGGCCGTCGGGTCGATGCGGCCCCCGTAAAGTGCCCCCGGCCCAGCGCCGGAGGACGACGCCGCGACACTCTGGGGGAGCGGGAGTCGGCATGAGGCTGATCGGCAGGAACGGGACGGGAGCAGGGCCGGCGGCGACCACCGAGGCGGACACCGAGACCTGGGCGGAGAGCCCCGAACGGCGGCCCGGCGCCCTGCCCGCACAGCGCACCAGCGGTCTGGCCGAGCGCCGGCCCGCGGGCGGCTACGGCCCGGACTCCCTGGTGCACGTGCCGGCCGGCGGCCTCGCCGCCGCGCTCGGCGCCCACGGCGGGTCCGACGGCCAGGCCGGCCCGGACGTGGAGGGCGACCCCGGCTTCGACTCGGCGAGCTTCGAGACCGCGCTCGCCGCCCGCGAGCAGGCCGCCCTGGAGGCCCGGCACCGGCGCGCCGCCGACGACGGCGACCCGGACGCGGCCGCCCGGCTCGGCACCCTGCTGCTGCGCCGCGGCGACCTGGCGGACGCCGAACCCTATCTGCGGGCCGCCGCCGCGGCGGGCCTGCGCGCGGCCGCCAACAACCTCGGCGTGCTGCTGCACCAGCGCGGCCACCGGGCCGAGGCCGCCCAGTGGTGGCGCCAGGCGGCGGTGGCCGGCAGCGCGCCGGCCGCGCACGCGCTCGGCCTGCAGCTGCGCGACCAGGGCGAGGAGGAGGCGGCCGAGTACTGGCTGCACTTCGCCGCCGACCACGGCCACCCGCTGGGCGCCTACGCGCTGGGCGACCTCATGGAGCACCGCCGGGACGTCCGCGCCGAGCGCTGGTTCAAGGTGTCCGCGGACGCCGGGCACCGGGAGGGCGCCTACCGGCTGGCCCGGATGCGCGAGGCGGCGGGGGACAAGGAGACCGCCGAGGCCTGGTACCGGATCGCCGCCGCCCGCAGCCACGCCCGGGCCGCGCTGCGGCTGGGCGTGCTGCTGGAGGACCGGTCCGGCGGGGAGGCGCCGCTGCTGGACGAGGCCGCCCGCTGGTACCGGCAGTCGGCGCAGAACGGCGAGCCGAGGGCCGCGTGCGCGCTGGGGTACCTGCTGCGCGACTCGGGGGACCTCGGCGCGGCCGCCGAGTGGTGGCAGGAGGCCGCCGAGGCGGGCGACGGCAACGCCGCCAACGCGCTGGGCGCGCTGCACGCCTCGCGCGGCGCGGCCGCCGAGGCGGAGCGCTGGTACCGCAGCGCGCTGGAGGCCGGCGACCACAACGGCGCGTTCAACCTGGGGCTGCTGTGCGCCGGGGCGGGCCGCGACCAGCAGGCCGAGCAGTGGTACCGCCGGGCCGCGTACGCCGGGCACCGGGAGGCCTGCAACGCGCTGGCCGTGGTGCTGCTGCAGCGCGGCGACGAGTCGGGCGCGGAGCCGTGGTTCTCCAGGGCGGCCGAGGCCGGCAGCGTGGACGGCGCGTTCAACCTGGGTGTGCTGCACGCCGGGCGCGGCGAGCAGCGGCAGGCGCAGGAGTGGTACGCGCGGGCCGCCGCGGAGGGGCACGGCGAGGCGGCGCTGCAGCTGGCGGTCGTGCAGGAGCAGCGGGGCAACGCGGCGGGCGCGCTGGAGCGCTACCGGCAGGCGGCGGCGGGCGGTTCGGCCGAGGGCGCGTTCCGGCTGGCCTCGGTGCTGGACCGGCGCGGGGACGCGGACGCGGAGGCCGAGCACTGGTACGCCTCGGCGGCGGACGCCGGGCACCGGCGGGCGCAGGTCCGGATGGGCGTGCGGGCGGCCGAGCGGGGGGCGCTGGAGATCGCGGAGAGCTGGTACCGGCGGGCGGCGGAGGCGGGCAGCCGCAGCGCGGCGTTCAACCTGGGGCTGCTGCTGGCGCGGCAGGACAGCGAGGCCGAGGCGATGCTCTGGTACACCCGGGCGGCGGACGCCGGGCACGGGCGGGCGGCGCTGCGGCTGGCCCTGCTGGCGCTGCGCCGGGGGGAGCCGGTGCAGGCGGAGGGCTGGTGCCGGCGGGCCGCGGACTACGGTCCGGCGGAGGTCGCCGAGCGGGCGGGCCGGCTGCTGGGCGCGCTGCACGCGGAGCTCAGCGCGTAGCGGTGCCGGGCCGGGCGGGGCGCTAGAGGTCTGTTCGCGCCGGGTCTGTTCGCGTCAGGGTCTGTTCGAGCACTGCGGACAGAGGCCGCGGTAGGTGATCTCGGCGCCGGAGACGGTGAAGCCGAAGCGTTCGGCCTCGGGCAGCGCGGCCAGCGGATCCCCCAGCGGGTGGACGTCGCGGATGGCGCCGCAGCCCGAGCAGATCAGGTGCTGGTGCGCGTGGTGCGCGTTGGGGTCGTAGCGCTTGGCGCGGCCGTCGGTGGCGACCTCCAGTACCTCGCCGATGCAGACGAGTTCGCCGAGCGTGTTGTAGACGGTGGCGCGGCTGATCTCGGGCAGCCGTTCCACCGCGCGGGCGTGCACCTCGTCGGCGGTCAGGTGCACGTGCTCGCCGTCGAGGACCTCGGCCACGACCCGGCGCTGCGAGGTCAGCCGCCATCCACGTCCACGAAGTCGTTCCAGCAGGTCACTCATGGACCAAGGGTAAGTGAGACTCCGAGTTTGGTTCCAGTGTTGACTTGGACAAAGTCCAAGTTAGGATCGGTTCGTCACGACCGGATCACGCGGAGGCCCCTCACATGACTACCCAGGACGAGCTGCGCCCCACCCTCACGACGGAGGCGGGTGCCCCCGTCGCCGACAACCAGAACACCGAGACCGCCGGTGTCGGCGGTCCGGCGCTGATCCAGGACCAGCAGCTGTTCGAGAAGCTCGCGCACTTCAACCGCGAGCGCATTCCGGAGCGCGTGGTGCACGCCCGCGGCGCCGCCGCCTACGGCACGTTCACGGTGACGGCCGACGTCTCGCGCTGGACCCGGGCGGCCTTCCTCTCCGAGGTCGGCAAGCAGACCGAGACCTTCCTGCGGTTCTCCACCGTGGCGGGCAACCTCGGCTCGGCGGACGCGGTGCGCGACCCGCGCGGATTCGCGCTGAAGTTCTACACCGAGGAGGGCAACTACGACCTCGTCGGCAACAACACCCCGGTGTTCTTCATCAAGGACGCCAGCAAGTTCCCCGACTTCATCCACACCCAGAAGCGGGACCCGTACACCGGCTCGCAGGAGGCCGACAACGTCTGGGACTTCTGGGGGCTGTCGCCCGAGTCCACCCACCAGGTGACCTGGCTGTTCGGCGACCGCGGCATCCCGGCGTCCTACCGCCACCTGGACGGCTTCGGCTCGCACACCTACCAGTGGCAGAACGAGGCCGGCGAGTACTTCTGGGTGAAGTACCACTTCAAGACGGACCAGGGCATCAGGAACCTGACCCAGGCCGAGGCCAACAAGCTGGCCGGAGAAGACCCGGACAGCCACCAGCGCGACCTGCGCGAGGCCATCGAGCGCGGCGAGTTCCCGAGCTGGACGGTCAGCGTGCAGATCATGCCGGCCGAGGACGCGGCGAGCTACCGCTTCAACCCCTTCGACCTGACCAAGGTCTGGCCGCACGCCGACTACCCGCTGGTCGAGGTCGGCAAGCTGGAGCTGAACCGCAACCCCGACAACGTCTTCGCCGAGGTCGAGCAGTCGATCTTCTCCCCGGGTCACTTCGTGCCCGGCATCGGCCCGTCCCCGGACAAGATGCTGCAGGGCCGTCTGTTCGCCTACGCGGACGCCCACCGCTACCGCGTCGGCATCAACGCCGACCACCTGCCGGTGAACCGCCCGCACGCCACCGAGGCGCTCAACAACCACCGGGACGGCCACCTGTACGACGGTCGCCACGGCCGCCGCAAGAACTACGAGCCGAACAGCTTCGGCGGCCCGGTGGAGACCGGCCGCCCGCTCTGGGCCGCGACCCCGGTCGACGGTGCCACCGGCACCCACGAGGCGCCCGTGCACGCCGAGGACGACGACTTCGTGCAGGCGGGCAACCTCTACCGGCTGTTCTCCGAGGAGGAGAAGCAGCGGCTGGTCGCCAACCTGGCCGGCTTCATCGCCAAGGTCTCGGCCGACCGCGACGACATCGTCGAGCGGGCGGTCGAGAACTTCCGCAAGGCCGACGCCGACTACGGCCGGCGTCTCGAGACGGCGGTGCGGGAACTGCGCAAGCAGGGCTGACGCACCGCGCGGCGGGGCCCGGTGAGGGGCGCCGCCGAGCAGCGGGCCCCGGGTGCCGAGGAGAACCGGCACCCGGGGCCCGCGCGGTTGCTCACCCGCTCGCCTCCGGGGCGCGGCGTCGAGGTCAGACGCTCAGGCGGTCCAGGGCCTCCTGGTGGAGCAGGCCGTTGGAGGCGACGGCGTCGGCGCCGCCCGGGCCCGGGACGCCGTCCAGGCCGGTGAAGCGGCCGCCGGCCTCCTCGACGATGACACTGTTCGCCGCCATGTCCCACAGCGACAGCTCCGGCTCGGCGGCGATGTCCACCGCGCCCTCGGCGACCATCATGTAGGACCAGAAGTCGCCGTAGGCGCGGGTGCGCCAGCAGGCCCGGGTGAGGTCCAGGAACGGCTCCAGCCGGCCGCGCTCCTCCCAGCCGGACAGCGAGGAGTAGGAGAACGAGGCGTCCTCGATCCGGGAGACGCCGGACACGTGGATCCGGGAGGCCTTGGCGAGGCTGCGGCCCGCGTACGCGCCCAGGCCCTTGGCGGCCCACCAGCGGCGGTTCAGCGCGGGGGCGGAGACGATGCCGACGACGGGGCGCTCCACGCCGTCCGGGCCGTCCTCCAGCAGCGCGATCAGGGTGGCCCAGACCGGGACGCCGCGGATGTAGTTCTTGGTGCCGTCGATCGGGTCGATCACCCACCGGCGCGGGCCCGTGCCCTGCAGGCCGAACTCCTCGCCGAGCACCGCGTCGCGCGGGCGGGCCCGCTGCAGGATGCTGCGCACCAGCTCCTCGGCGGCCTTGTCGGCGTCGCTGACGGGCGTCAGGTCGGGCTTGGTCTCGATCCGCAGGTCGAGTGCCTTGAAACGCTCCAGGGTGACCGAGTCGGCCGAGTCGGCGAGGACATGGGCGAGTCGGAGATCGTCGTGGTAGTCGGCCATGCCGGAAACCCTAGCGCGGACCCGCCCCCGGACCGCGGCTCAGGCCCCGGCGGGCGACCGTCGGTGTCCGTCAGTGGGCGGAGCCGCTGAGCTGGAGGCCGATCACCCCGGCGATGACCAGGGAGATCGAGACCAGCTTGAGCACCGAGGTGGTCTCGTCCAGGAAGAGCATGCCGTAGATCGCGGTGCCCGCGGCCCCGATCCCGGTCCACACCGCGTAGGCGGGGCCCACCGGGAGCGTCTTCAGCGAGATGGTCAGCAGGCCGAAGCTGCCCAGGGCGAAGACGCAGAAGCTGACGGTGGGCCAGAGCTTGGTGAAGCCGTCGCTGAGCTTGAGGTTGATCGCGAAGCCGGTCTCCAGCAGTCCGGCCAGGATCACCAGGGCCCATGCCATCGCGTGCTCTCCCTGCGGGTCGGAGGATCGGTCGGGGACCGGTCGGGACCGGTCGGCGGACCGGGTGCCGGGCGGACCGTGATCCGGCCCGACTTTCCTATGATCACCACGAGCGGGCACTCCGACACCTCGAACGCCGGAACCGGTTCGCCGCACCGGCCGTCAGTCGTCCTCCCGGGCCTCCTTGCTGGCGAGCAGCCGGCGCAGCGAGTAGAGCCGGGCCTGGTCGGCGTGGCCGTCGGCGACCCAGGCGTCCAGCGCGCAGTCCGGCTCGTCGTGGCTGCACGCGCGCGGGCATTCGGCGGTGCCGGGCTCCAGGTCGGGGAAGGCCAGGATGACCCGGGACGGGTCGATGTGGGAGAGCCCGAAGGAGCGGAAGCCGGGGGTGTCGATCACCCAGCCGGTGTCCAGCGCCTTCTTCGAACCGGGCTTGGCCCCGGGCGGCGGCGGCAGCCGCAGCGCGAGCGCCGACACGGTGGTGTGCCGGCCCCGGCCGGTGACGGCGTTGACGTGGCCGGTGACCCGCTGCCGCTCCGGGACGAGCGCGTTGACCAGGGTGGTCTTGCCGACGCCGGAGTGGCCGATGAACACCGTGCTCAGCCCGCGCAGGTGCGCCCGGACGGCCTCGGCGCCGGCGCCCTCCAGTTCGTCCCTGCGGGTGACCACGTACTCGATGCCGAGCGGGGCGTAGGACTCCAGCAGCGGTTCGGCCGGGGCCAGGTCGGCCTTGGTCAGGACGAGCAGCGGCTCCATGCCGGCGTCGTAGGCGGCGACCAGGCAGCGGTCGATCAGCCGGGGCCGGGGCTCCGGGTCGGCCAGCGCGGTGACGATGGCGAGCTGGTCGGCGTTGGCGACGACGATCCGCTCGTACGGGTCGTCGTCGTCCGCGGTGCGTCGCAGCACCGAGGTGCGCTCCTCGACCCGGACGATCCGGGCCAGGGTGTCGGGCTCCCCGGAGAGGTCGCCGACCAGGGAGACGATGTCCCCGACGACCACGCCCTTGCGGCCCAGCTCACGGGCCTTCATGGCGAGTACCTGGCGCTCCTGCTTGGTGCCCGGGTCGACCAGGCAGGTGATCCGGCCCCGGTCGACGGTGAGCACCATCGCCTCGTCGGCGTCCTCGTGCTTGGGCCGGATCCTGGTCCGCGGCCGGGAGCCCCGGCGGGCGGGGCGGTTGCGGATGTCGTCCTCGTCGGCGTCCTTGCCGTAGCGGCGCATGTGCCCAGTCCCCGCTCAGCCGCCCGCCACCGGTCCGGTGAGCAGCTCGTCCCACATGGCGGTGAAGTCCGGCAGGGTCTTGGCGGTGGTGGCCACGTTCTCGACCTGGACGCCGGGCACGGCGAGGCCGACCACGGCGGCGGCGGTCGCCAGCCGGTGGTCCTCGTAGGTGTGGAAGACGCCGCCGGTCAGCTTGCGCGGGCGGATCCGCAGGCCGTCCTCGGTCTCGCTGACGTCGCCGCCGAGGCCGTTGATCTCCTTGGCGAGCGCCGCGAGCCGGTCGGTCTCGTGCAGCCGCAGGTGGGCGATGCCGTAGAGGTGGGACTCGGAGTCGGCGAGGGCGGCGACGGCGGCGATCACCGGGGTGAGCTCGCCGACGTCGTGCAGGTCGGCCTCGATGCCGTGGATCCGGTCGCCGCCGGTGAAGCGCAGGCCCTCGTCGGTGAACTCGCAGCTGCCGCCCATCCGGGTGTACAGCTCGCGCAGCTGGTCGCCGGGCTGGGTGGTGTGCCGGGGCCAGTCGCGGACGGTGACCCGGCCGCCGGTGACCAGGGCGGCGGCGAAGAACGGCGCGGCGTTGGAGAGGTCGGGCTCGACCACCAGGTCGCGGCCGAGCAGGGCGCCGGGGGTGACCCGCCAGACGTCCTTCTCGCCGCCGTCCTCGGGGGCGTCGACCTGGACGCCGGCCAGGCGCAGCATGTCGACGGTCATCCGGATGTGCGGCAGCGAGGGCACGGGGCCGCCGACGTGCCGGACCTCGACGCCGTTGTTGTAGCGGGCGCCGGAGAGCAGCAGGGCGGAGACGAACTGGGAGGAGGCGGAGGCGTCGAGCTGGACGGTGCCGCCGTCGAGGGCGCCGGTGCCGTGCACGGTGAGCGGGAAGCTGCCGCGGCCGCCGTCCTCGATCCGGGCGCCGAGCGCGCGCAGGGCGTCGATCACGCCGTGCTGGGGGCGCTCGTGGCTGCGCGGGTCGCCGTCGAAGTGGACCGGGCCGTCGGCGAGGACGGCCAGCGGGGGCAGGAAGCGCATGACCGTGCCGGCGTTGCCCACGTCGACCGAGGCGGGGCCGCGCAGCACGGGGGCGGGGATGACCCGCCAGGCCTCGCCGCCGCCGGTGCCGCCGGTGTCGTTGTTGACCTGCTCCTCGATGGTGACGCCGAGGGCGCGCAGGCCGTCGGCCATCAGCTGGGAGTCGCGGCTGCGCAGCGGGCGGCGCACCCAGCCCGGTCCGTCGGCGAGCGCGGCCAGCACCAGGGCCCGGTTGGTGACCGACTTGGAGCCGGGGATGGTGACGGTGGCGTCCACGGGGGTGGTCGCGACGGGGGCGGGCCACAGGGTCTCGGTCATGCCGCCAGTCTAGGGGCCGTGGTGGGGCTCGCCCGTTCGCCTCCGATGCGCGGACCGGGGCGGACGGGGCGGACCCGGGGCGGACCGGGGCGGTCGGCGCGCGGCGGCCGGACCGGGGGCTCAGAGCGGGCGCAGCAGCCAGTCGGCGCCGAGCGCGAGGCAGGCGAGGGCGGTGACGAGGAAGAGCGTGACCCAGGCGAGGCCGGGGACGCCGGTGAGCCGGGCCAGCTGGTCGGCGTCGGAGTCGTCGGCCCGGCCCTGCCGGCGCTGGCGCTGGAGTTCGAGGACCGGGCGGACGGCGCCGAACAGCAGGAACCAGGTGCCCAGGTAGGCGAAGCCGGCCTGGACCTCGGTCGAGCCGAACCAGCTGACCAGGAAGAACGCGCCGCCGGTGAGCAGCACGCTGAGGAAGCCGAAGGCGTTGCGGATCCGCACCAGCAGGGCCAGCAGCAGGGCGACGGCCAGCCACAGCAGCAGGGTGATCCGGTCGGCGGCGAGCAGCGCGGCGCAGCCGAGGCCGAGCAGGGCGGGGGTGAGGTAGCCGGCCGCGGCGGTGAGGACCATGCCGGGACCGGTGGGGCGGCCCCAGGACAGGGTGAGGCCGGAGGTGTCGGAGTGCAGCCGGATGCCGGCCAGTTTGCGTCTGGTGGCGAGGGCGGCGAGGCCGTGGCCGCCCTCGTGGGCGATGGTGACGGCGTTGCGGGCGATCCGCCACAGCGGGCGGAAGAGCACGGTGAGCAGCGCGGCGGCGCCGGCGGCGAGGACGAGCCAGCCGGGCGGGTCGGGCTGGGTGCCGGTGACGGCGGTCCACAGCTCGTCGAGGGTCCTGGCGTCCATGGGTCTCCTCCGCCTCGGTTCGGCCGCTCCTTCGGTACGGCAGCCTGTCATGGAGGGGACGGCGGTCCCGGGGCGGGTGGTTCTGGCGGGCGGCCGGGGCCGTGGCAAGCTGACGGCATGTGTGGTCGCTTCGCCGCGAGTAACAGGCCCGAGGACATCGTCGAGCTGTTCGGCGTGCAGCAGTGGGATCCGGCCGAGACGCTGGATCCGAGCTGGAACGTCGCCCCCACCCAGAGCGCCCTGGTGGTGCTGGAACGGCTCCCGAAGGGGGCGGCGCGGCCGGTGCGGCAGCTGCGGGCGCTGCGCTGGGGGCTGGTGCCGCAGTGGGCGAAGTCGCCGGAGTCGGCGGTGAAGATGATCAACGCCCGTTCGGACACGGTGCACGAGAAGCCCTCCTACCGGCAGGCGTTCGCGTCCCGCCGGTGCATCCTGCCGGTGGACGGTTATTACGAGTGGCAGACGGTGCCCGCGGAGCGGGGCCGGCCGAAGAAGAAGCCGTTCTTCGTGTCCCGGGCGGACGGCGCGCCGCTGGCGCTGGCGGGGCTGTACGAGTTCTGGCGCAATCGCACGGTGCCCTCGGACCACCCGGAGGGCTGGCTGGTGACGTTCACCGTGGTGACGACGGAGGCGGAGGAGCTGCTGGCGCCGATCCACGAGCGGATGCCGCTGTTCCTGGACCCGGGGTCGTTCGACGCCTGGCTGGACCCGGGGCTGGACGACGGGGAGGCACCGGAGCTGCGGCGGCTGCTGATACCCCCGCCGCCGGGCGCGCTGCTGGCGACGCCGGTGTCGCCGGACGTCGGCAGCATCCGCAACAACCACGCCGGGCTCACCGAGCCCCATACCGAGGTCGAGTACGAGACCACCCTGTTCTGATCCCGCGCGCACCCCCCTTTTCGTGCGCGCCGCCGCCGAGCCGAGAGGACCGCAGTCGCCGTGACCGCCGACACCGCCCCCGTCACCCGGGAGCTCGTGCCCACGCCCGCCGGGGACGCCCGGATCACCCTGCACCCGGCGGCCGCGCCGCGGGCGGTGCTGGCGCTGGGCCACGGCGCCGGCGGCGGCATCGAGGCGCGGGACCTGGCGGCGCTGGCCGCCGCACTGCCGGCCCGGGGGGTCTCGGTGGCCCTGGTGGAGCAGCCGTGGCGGGTGGCGGGGAAGAAGGTGGCGCCCGCGCCGCGCACCCTGGACACCGGGTGGACGCCGGTGGCCGAGCGGCTGGCGGCGGCCGGCCCGCCGCTGGTGGTGGGCGGCCGCAGCGCGGGCGCCCGGGTGGCCTGCCGGACCGGGGCGGAGACCGGGGCGGCGGGGGTGGTGGCGCTGGCGTTCCCGCTGCACCCGCCGGGCAAGCCGGAGCGCAGCCGGGCGGAGGAACTGCTCGGCACGGGGCTGCCGACGCTGGTGGTGCAGGGTGCGGCGGACCCGTTCGGCGGTCCGGCCGAGTTCCCGGAGCTGCCGGCCTCGCACGAGCTGGTGGCGCTGGAGTACGGCAACCACGGCTTCGAGGTGCCGAAGCGGGCGCCGGTGGGGCAGGAGGAGCTGCTGGAGCTGATCGTCGCCGCGGTGGGGGACTGGGTGCTGCGGCTGGGGTGAGACGGACCCTGCGGGTCGGGCCGGGCCGGTGCGGGCCGTTGCGGGCCGGTGCGGGCCGGTGCGGACGGGCGGTGCGCGCGGCGTGCGGCGGGCCGCGCGGAGGTGGCGCGGATCCGCCCGTGGGGGCCGGGAATGCGGGCGGGGCCGGCGTGGTTGACGCCCTTGTCAGCATGAGTCCCGGTGGAAGGCAGGGCAGATGGGTTCGATCGCGTGCCCCGAGCGGCTTGAGCAGCACGAGGCCGAGTCGGCGTTCGTGCCCTCCTGGTCGGACTGGATCGCCGCGGGCGAGAAGCCCGTCGGCCCGATATCCTCGCTTTCGGGGCGGCCCGCCGTGGGCCGTGTCCGTCATGCCGAGGAGGTGGGTCCGGTCGTCGGGACCGAGCACGAGGCCGAGCCGGGCCGGGGCCCGGACGAGAGCCTGCCCGCGGGCGAGGCGCTCACCGGTGAGGAGCTGGCCGAGGCGATCGGTGAGGACACCTTCCGGGTGTCGGCCGAGGAGACCGAGGAGGCCCGGCGGGAGCGCTTCGAGCGCGACGCCCTGGGCTACCTGGACCCGATGTACTCGGCGGCGCTGCGGATGACCCGCAACCCGGCCGATGCGGAGGACCTCCTCCAGGAGGCGTTCGCGAAGGCATACGCGTCCTTCCACCAGTTCCGCGAGGGCACCAACCTCAAGGCCTGGCTGTACCGCATCCTCACCAACACGTTCATCAACTCGTACCGCAAGAAGCAGCGGGAGCCCCAGCGCACCGCCGCCGAGGAGATCGAGGACTGGCAGCTGGCCCGGGCCGAGTCGCACATGTCGACCGGTCTGCGCTCGGCGGAGACCCAGGCCCTGGACCACCTTCCGGACAGTGATGTGAAGGACGCCCTCCAGGCCATTCCGGAGGAGTTCCGCATCGCCGTCTATCTCGCGGACGTCGAGGGCTTTGCGTACAAGGAGATCGCGGACATCATGGGTACTCCCATCGGTACGGTGATGTCCCGACTGCACCGCGGCCGCCGTCAGTTGCGCGGCATGCTGGAGGATTACGCCCGTGAGCGCGGGCTGGTCCCGGCCGGTAGCGGGGCAGGGCAGGAAGCGAAGGGCTCGGGTTCATGAGCTGCGGCGATCCGCACGACACCGAGTGTGGCGAGGTCCTCGACCACCTCTACGAATTCCTCGACAACGAGATGGCCGAGGGCGACTGCGACAAGCTGCGCGTGCACTTCGAGGAGTGCTCGCCCTGCCTGAAGCAGTACGGGCTGGAGCAGGCGATCAAGGCGCTGATCAAGCGTTCCTGCGGCTGCGACGACACCCCGGCCGATCTGCGCGGCAAGGTGCTGGCCAGGATCGATTCGATCCGGGCCGGGCAGCGGACGGGAGAGGCGCTGGTGGTCTCGGTCGAGACGACGATCGAGGTGCACGCCGAAGCGGCGGCCCAACCGGTCGCGCAGCCGGTCGCCGAACCGGACCGCGCCGCACAGGCGGCGGCCGGCGGCTAGCGCGCGGCACGGCGTACCTCTCGTACGGCGTACATCTCGCACGGCGAACGGCGTACATCGGGACGGCCCCGGGAGCATCCGCTCCCGGGGCCGCTCCGTGTCCGCGCCCCTTCCACTCGGATGCGCCGTCACTCGTTCGAGTGAGTTGGTGGTGTGCCAGCAGCGGCATTGCGCGATCATGCGTCCCCGTGCCGGAGCGGCGGCCTATCCTCCTGACGGACGCTCACCGTCGCCCGTCCGCCGCCCCCGGCGTGCGACCGGCCGACGGGCCAGAACGGCGCGGGCCAGGACGCGGGGAGGTCGGGATCGCCAGCGACAGCGTGGACACGGACCTGCCGCGGGGCGCCGCGGGCTACCTCGTGGCGGTCCCGGTGGCGGCGCTCTGCTGCCTGCTGCCGCTGCTGCCGCTCCCCGCCCCACTGGCCGGGCCGCACTGGCTGGGCGACCCGGTGGACTGGCCGAAGGTCGGACTGCTGGCCTTCCTGCACGGCTGCTGGGAGTCGCTCGCCCAGGGGCTGCCCAGCCCCTGCCTGCGACTGGTCCGGCTGCTGCTGCGCCGCCCGCGGCCGCACGGCCGCCCGCCGGCCCGGCCCGATGTCAACTCCTTCTTCCCGGTGCTGTTCGCCGGGGTGCTGATGCTGCCGCCGGCCGCCGCCGCGCTGGTCGCGGCCCCGGCCGCGCTGCTCGGCGCCGCCGAACCGACCTGCCGCCGCCGCCAGGTGTGGAACGGCTCCCAGCTCGCGCTGTCGGCCTTCGCGGCCTCGGTGGTGTTCCACCGGCTGGCCGGCCCGCAGCTGCTGCTCGGTTCCCGGTTCCCCGCCGCGCTGCTGCCCGGGTGCGCCGCGCTCGCCGCGTTCTGCCTGGTCAACGGGGTGCTGGTGGGCGCCATGCGGCTGCTGGCCGACGGCCCCCGGCGCCCCTCGGCGCACCGTCCGCCGGCGCACCGCCGCGCGGCCGCCGTGCCCGGCCTGCCGGTGCTGGTGCACGCGGCCGGCGGGCTGATGGTGGCCGTGCTGTGGCAGGGGCCGTACGGCGCGTTCGCGGCGCTGCTGGCCCTGCTGCCGCTGTCCATCTCGGCGTGGGTGTTCGCCCAGGGGCACCGGGAGCGCGACGCCCACCAGGCCACCGTCCAGGCGCTGGTCCAGGCGGTGGAGATCAAGGACGCCTACACCCGGGGCCACAGCGAACGGGTCGGCCGGGCCTCGGTGCTGATCGCCGGTCAGCTCGGCATGGAGGCCGAGCGGCTGCGCACCCTGCGGTACGCGGGCGTCCTGCACGACGTCGGCAAGCTCGGCGTCGCCACCGAACTGCTGCGCAGAAACGGTCCCCTCACCGAGGCCGAACGGCGGGCGGTCGAGGTGCACCCGGTGCACGGCTACGAGCTGGTGCGCGGGATCGCCTTCCTCGGCGAGGCGCACGCGGGGATCCTGCACCACCACGAGCGGATGGACGGGCGCGGCTACCCGAGCGGGCTGGCGGGGGAGCAGATCCCCGAGTTCGCCCGGATCATCTCGGTCGCCGACGCCTTCGACTCGATGACCTCCACCCGCTCCTACCGGCGCGGCCGGCCGGTCACCGAGGCCGTCGCCGAGCTGGAGCGCTGCTCCGGCAGCCAGTTCGACCCGGTGATGGTGCGGGCGCTGGTCGACGCGCTGGCCGTGCACGACTGGCAGCCGGTGCTGCCGCCGCCCGAGACGATCAGGGCGGTGCCGGACATCCCGCTGGGCGTGCCCGAGCCGGTCCGGGCCGCGCCGCGCGGAGTGCCCGCCCAGGGCGGCGGCTCCGTGCCGACGGCCGGGCCGTCGTGAGCGCGCGGCGGGGCGCGGGTCCGACGGCGGGCGCCGGGCGCGGCGGGGAGCCCGAGGGGTGCGCCGGGGTGGTGTGCGCGGTGCACGGCGCGGCGCTCGCCCTGCTGGCCGCGTCCCTCGGCGCGGTCGCGGTGCGGGGGCTGTCCGCGCCCGGGGTGGCGCTGGCGTTCATACTGCTGATCGCGCTCGGCGAGTGCGTCCGGATCACCCTTCCGGGCGATCGTGAGCAGGCGCCGATCGGGGCGGCGGGGGCGCTGGCGTACGCGCTGCTCGGTCCGCTGCGCGGGCTGCCGACCGGGCACGGGGTGCTCCAGGTGGTGGCGGTGACCGGCGCGGGCCTGCTGCTGGCGCTGCTGCCCGGGGCGCTGGCGCCGGCGCTGGGGCCCTGGCACGGGGTCCGCCGGCGGGCGCGGGCGCCCTGGCGGGAGCGGGCCCGCCGGGACGGCGCGGCGCGGCGGCTGCTCGGGGCGGCGTTCGCGGCCGCCGTGTTCCAGCCGCTCTACAACAGCGGGGTGGTGGACCGGTTCTCCGCCGACGGCCCGGCGTACGGGGCGTTCCTGACCGCGGTGGCCGCGCTGGCCGCGCTGTGCGACGCGGTGCTGGCGGCGGTGCTGCGGCGGGCCCGCAGCGGGCTGCGGTTCCCGGCCGGGCTGGAGGACGAGCTGCGCTCGCTGTTCGGGATCGGCTCGGCGATCGCGGCCACCGGGATGCTGGTCAGTCTGGCCGCCGGGGAGGTGGGCCTGTGGGCGCTGCCGCTGTTCTGCGCGCCGCTGCTACTGGCGCAGGTGTCGTTCCGGCGGGCGGCGGCGGTCCGGGCCACCACCGGGCAGACCATCGCCAGTCTGGCCAAGGCCACCGAGGTGGCGGGCTACACGCCGCCGGGGCACGCCCGCCGGGTGGCCGACACGGCCTGCGCGGTCGGCCGGGAGCTGGGCCTGGGCACCCGGGAGCTGGCCCTGCTGGAGTACGCGGCGCTGATGCACGACGTCGGGCAGCTGTCGCTGGTGGAGCCGGTGCCGGGCGGGGCGACGGCGCTGCTGCCGGACGAGGAGCAGCAGCGGATCGCCCGGCTGGGCAGTGAGGTGATCCGGCGCACCGGGGTGCCCCGGCAGGTGGCCGAACAGGTCGCCCGGCTGGCCGATCCGCACCCCGGGCCGGAGGGCGGCGGGCGGGCGGTGCCCCTGGCGGCGCGGATCATCCGGGTGGCGAACGCGCACGACGACCTGCTGACGGCGGCCCGGGGGCGCGGGCTGGGGGAGGCGGTCGGCCGGCTGGAGGTGCTGGAGGCGCTGCGGCTGGGGCGGGGGCGGCTGTACGACCCCCGGGTGGTGGACGCGCTGGTCCGGGTCCGCGGCTGAGGGCCGGGGCGGTCGGCGGCACGGGGCGGCGGGCCCGTCCCGCGTCCTGTCGCGAGGGGCGCCGCGAGGGGCGCCGCGGGGGGCGCTCGCGGGCGTCCGCGGGCGCTCGCCGGGCGGTGGCGCGGCGCGCGCGGGGCGGACCCGGGGCGGGCGGGGGCCGGCCCCGGACCGGTCCGGCCCGGGGTTGAGGAGCCGGGGCGGGGCGGGCAGGCTGGGGTGGGGGCCGGTTACGGGCAACCTCGGCGGTGGGGAGCGCGGGCGGCGGCCGTCGTGGTTGGATGCGGTCGTAGCGTGGAACACCGACCCGGGGCGCCGGGCCCGTGCCGCGGGAGCGGGCACGGGAGCGGACAAGGGACTTGAGCGGACGACGACGGCAGGGACGAACGTGAGGATCTTCCACCGGGCACGGCACCGGCCGTCCGCCACCTGGCGGCAGACGACCGATCGGGCATTCACGCTGATCGGCGACGGACGCTACGAGGACGCCGGCGCGCTGCTGGTGATGGCGGCCGACCTGGAACCGTGGCTGTCGGACTCGTGGTTCAACCTGGCGCTGCTGCACAAGTTCCGCCGCGACTGGGAGCAGTCCCGGGCAGCCGGGCTGCGGGCGGTGGCGCTGCTGGACCGCGAGCAGGGGGCACCGGACTGGTGGAACCTCGGCATCACCGCGACCGCGCTGCAGGACTGGCCGCTGGCCCGCCGCGCCTGGCAGGCGTACGGGCTGCGGCTGCCGGGCGGCCCGAACGCGCACGGCGACGGCCCGGTCAGCCTGGACCTGGGCACCACCCCGGTGCGGCTCTCCCCGGAGGGCGAGTCCGAGGTGGTGTGGGGCCGGCGGCTGGACCCGGCCCGGATCGAGGTGCTGTCGATCCCGCTGCCGTCCTCCGGCAGACGCTGGGGCGAGGTGGTGCTGCACGACGGCGCCCCGCACGGCGAGCGGGTCACCGACGGGGTGGCGTACCCGGTGTTCGACGAGATCGAGCTGTGGGCGCCGTCGCCGGTGCCGACCTACGTGGTGCTGCTCCAGGCGGCGACCGAGGCGGACCGGGACGCGCTGGAGCGGCTGGTCGCGGACGCCGGCTACGCGGCGGAGGACTGGACGTCCTCGGTGCGGCTGCTCTGCCGGGCCTGTTCGGAGAGCCGGATGGCCACGGACGACGGGCACACCGCCCACCACGACCCGCACGACGACGGGGACGCCGCGCACCCGGGCCACCTCAGCCATCTGAGCCCGGGCGCGGGCGGGATGTCCTGGCTGGCCGAACGCGAGTGCGGGATCGCCGCGCCCGCGCACCTGGTGCGGACCCTGCTGGACCGCTGGGCGGCGGCCGCCCCCGGGACCCGGGCGTACCGGGATCTCGAAGAAGTCTGCTGAGTACCCTGGTGAGGTACGCGTAGACCTATGGAAGCGGAAGACATGGCCGAGCAGCACGACCACGAGCACGAGCACGACGTGGAGGGGGCGGCGCCCGAGGCGCCCGTGAAGGTGGTCGGAACGGAGCCGGACCTGACCAAGGGCACCGCGCGTCCGATCACGGTCTTCGGCAACCCCGTGCTGCACCGCGAGGTGAAGGACGTGACCGTCTTCGACGGCGAGCTGTCCGCACTGATCGACGACATGTTCCAGTCGATGTACGCGGCGGAGGGCGTGGGCCTGGCCGCCAACCAGATCGGCGTCGACCTGAAGGTCTTCGTCTACGACTGCCCGGACGACGAGGGCGTGCGCCACATCGGTCACATGATCAACCCGGTGCTGGAGGAGTTCCCGAAGGACCGCCAGCGGATCCTGGACGACGGCAACGAGGGCTGCCTGTCGGTGCCGACCGCCTACGCCGAGCTGCCGCGCCCCGAGTACGCCGCGGTGACCGGCCAGGACAAGGACGGCAACCCGCTCCGGGTCGAGGGCACCGGCTTCTTCGCCCGCTGCCTCCAGCACGAGACCGACCACCTGTACGGCTTCCTCTACATCGACAAGCTGTCGAAGCGGGACCGCAAGGACGCGCTGAAGCAGATGGGCGAGGGCACCCCGCGCTACGCGACCGTCCCGAACAACTGACGCCCGTAAGGGAACGGCGGAGGGCCGGGGAGCGGAAGCTCCCCGGCCCTTCGTGTGTCCGGACCCCGGTGTCCCGGGGCGGCCCGGCCGCGGTCTAGAAGTCGTCGTCGAAGGCGACCGAGCCCTCGACCGCGACCTGGTACGCCGAGACGCGGCGCTCGAAGAAGTTGGTCAGCTCCTGGACGTTCTGGAGCTCCATGAACCCGAACGGGTTGGTCGAGCCGTACCGGATCGGCATGCCGAGGCGGGCGAGCCGCTGGTCGGCCACGGCCTGGAGGTACTCGCGCATCGACGCGGTGTTCATGCCGGGCAGGCCGTCGCCGCACAGGTCCTGGGCGAACTGGAGCTCGGCCTCGACGGCCTCCTCCAGCATCTCCGTCACCTGCTGGGCCATCTTCTCGTCGAAGAGGTCGGGCTCCTCCTCGCGCACGGTGTCGACCACCGACATCGCGAAGTCCATGTGCATGGACTCGTCGCGGAACACCCAGTTCGTCCCCGTCGCCAGGCCGTGCAGCAGGCCGCGCGAGCGGAACCAGTACACGTACGCGAAGGCGCCGTAGAAGAACAGCCCCTCGACGCAGGCCGCGAAGCAGATCAGGTTCAGCAGGAACGCCCGCCGGTCGTCCTTGGTCTGCAGCGAGTCGATGTGGTCGACCGCGTTCATGTACTTGAAGCAGAACTGGGCCTTCTGGTGGATGGAGGGGATGTTCTCCACCGCGGCGAAGGCCGCGTTGCGGTCCTCCGGGTCCGGAAGGTAGGTGTCCAGCAGCGTCAGGTAGAACTGGACGTGCACGGCCTCCTCGAACAGCTGACGGCTCAGGTACAGCCGCGCCTCCGGGGAGTTGATGTGCTTGTACAGGCTCAGCACCACGTTGTTGGAGACGATCGAGTCACCGGTCGCGAAGAACGCGACCAGCCGGCCGATCATGTGCCGCTCGCCCTCACTCAGCTTCGCCAGGTCGGCGACGTCCGAGTGCAGGTCCACCTCCTCCACCGTCCAGGTGTTCTTGATGGCGTCGCGGTACCGGTCGTAGAACGACGGGTAGCGCATCGGGCGCAGCGTCAGCTCGAAACCGGGGTCGAGCAGCATCTTCTCGCGGTCGGGGGTGCTCACTGGCAGGCCTCGCAGGACTCGGGGTTCTCCAGGGAGCAGGCCAGCGCGGCCTCCTCCTCCGGGGTGAGGGTCGGGGCGCCCACGGTGACGGTCTGGGTCGGCACCGGCGCGGCGGTACGGGCGGCGCCCGAGGCGGCCTGGGCGATCCGGGTGGCCGGGCGCGAACGCAGGTAGTAGGTGGTCTTCAGGCCGACCTTCCACGCGTAGGCGTACATCGAGCTGAGCTTGCCGATGGTCGGCGCGGCCATGAACAGGTTCAGCGACTGGCTCTGGTCGATGTACGGCATCCGGGCGGCGGCCAGGTCGATCAGCGCGCGCTGCGGCAGCTCCCAGGCGGTGCGGTACAGCGAGCGGACCTGCTCGGGCAGCCAGCCGAGCTCCTGCACGGAGCCGTTGGCGTCGCGCAGCGCGTCCCGGGTCTGCTGGTCCCAGACGCCGAGCTCCTTGAGCTCGCGCACCAGGTACGGGTTGACCTGGAGGAACTCGCCGGAGAGGGTCTCGCGCTTGAACAGGTTGGACACCTGCGGCTCGATGCACTCGTAGACGCCGGCGATCGAGGCGATCGTCGCGGTCGGCGCGATGGCCAGCAGCAGCGAGTTGCGCAGGCCGGTCGAGGCGATCCGGGTGCGCAGCGCCTCCCAGCGGTCGGCCCACTCGGGCGCGGCGGTCGGGAAGTGGTCGATGTGCAGCTCGCCGCGGGCGGCGCGGGTCTCCTCGTACGCCTCGTGCCGGCCCAGCTGCTCGGCCAGGTCGGCGGAGCGCTCGTAGGCGGTGAGCATGATGCGCTCGGCGATCAGCGTGGAGAGCGCCTTGGCCTCGGCGGAGTCGAAGTCGATCCGCAGCTGGAAGAAGACGTCCTGCAGGCCCATCACGCCGAGGCCGACCGGGCGCCAGCGGGAGTTGGAGGCGCCGGCCTCGGGGGTCGGGTAGAAGTTGATGTCCACCACGCGGTCGAGGAAGGTGACGGCGGTGCGCACGGTGGCGTCCAGCCGGTCCCAGTCCATCGCGTTCAGCAGGTCGGCGGCGGTGGCGCCGGCGGCGACGTGGGCGCCGAGGTTGACCGAGCCGAGGTTGCAGACCGCGGTCTCGGAGTCGTCGGTGACCTCCAGGATCTCGGTGCAGAGGTTGGAGCTGTGCACCGTGCGGCCGGGCAGCGCGGTCTGGTTGGCGGCGCGGTTGGAGGCGTCCTTGAAGGTCATCCAGCCGTTGCCGGTCTGCGCCAGGGTGCGCATCATCCGGGCGTAGAGGGTCTGCGCGGGGATGGTGCGGACGGCCTTGCCGGCCAGCTCGGCCTTCAGGTACGCCTCGTCGAACTCGGCGCCCCACAGGTCGACCAGCTCGGGGACGTCGGCGGGGGAGAACAGCGACCAGTCGGCGTTGGCGTTGACCCGGCGCATGAACTCGTCCGGGATCCAGTGCGCCAGGTTCAGGTTGTGGGTGCGGCGCGCCTCCTCACCGGTGTTGTCGCGCAGCTCGAGGAACTCCTCGATGTCCGCGTGCCAGGTCTCCAGGTAGACGCAGGCCGCGCCCTTGCGGCGGCCGCCCTGGTTGACGGCGGCGACCGAGGAGTCGAGGGTGCGCAGGAACGGCACGATGCCGTTGGACTTGCCGTTGGTGCCGCGGATCAGCGAGCCGCGGGAGCGGATCCGGGAGTAGGACAGGCCGATGCCGCCGGCGTGCTTGGACAGCCGGGCGATCTGCGCGTAGCGGGAGTAGATCGAGTCCAGGTTGTCCAGCGGCGAGTCCAGCAGGTAGCAGCTGGACATCTGCGGGTGCCGGGTGCCGGAGTTGAAGAGGGTCGGCGAGGAGGTCAGGTACTCCAGCCGGCTCATCAGGCGGTACAGCTCGGCCACCTCGCGCACCGACTGCTCGGTGTCGCCGACCGCCAGGCCACAGGCGACACGGAGCAGGAAGTGCTGCGGGGTCTCGACGACCTTGCGGGTGATCGGGTGGCGCAGCAGGTAGCGGCTCTGGACGGTGCGCAGGCCGAAGTACTCGAAGCGGTCGTCGCCCTTGGGGTCGATCAGCGCGTCCAGGGTGGCGGTGTGCTTGGCGACGAAGGCGGCGGTGGTGTCACCGATCAGGCCCTCGGCGTGGCCGACGGCGATCGAGGTGGAGAACGAGACCACGCCCTGGGTCGCCGCCTCGTCGACGATCTCCAGCGCGAGCAGTCGCGCCGCGAGCTTCGAGTACTGCGGGTCCTCGGCGATCATCGACGCGGAGGCGTCGACGGCCAGGCCGCGCAGCTCGGCGAAGTCCGAGCCGGCGTGGCGGCCGCGGAGCGCGGCGGCGGCGACATGACCGGGGTCCACCTGGGGAAGGTCGGCGCTGCGGTCGGTGAGAAGGCGCAGGAGCGCACCGCCCGGGTCGGCGACCGTCGGGTCGACGGGGACGGAGCTGGAACCCTGGGCGGGCAGGACGACTGAGGCAGCGGTGGTCAAGGCGCTTCTCTCCTGGCGGCGGTCGACGGCGGTGGATCGGGGGCCGGGCCGTTCGGGGCAGGGGAGTACGCCGCGCGAGCCCGTGGGCGTCGCGCGCGATTCGTCCCCGGCCCGCCCGCGAGGCCCGGAAATGGTGCTGGTGCGCATGGCCTCTGCGGGGAGGCGCCGGCACGCTGTCGGCAGGTACTCGGACTCGCGGGCCCCCTCGGGAGTAGGCCGCACACCGCTGCGGGGCAGTCCCGGATTCACACCGGGTTCCCCTGCTTCGACAGCAGGAGTGAGCATACATCTAGTGGCGCTCGTCCGACGAAGCACCACATGTAGTGTCGCGGCGCTGCGTGTCGCGGGTCGGGTGCGATAGGCTGCGGGGGCTTTCGGCGCCCCTCAGACCGGCCTGTGCCACTCCTGGGCGGGCTTGGCGGCGCACAGCCGCATCCGTACCTGGGAGCCGTTCCCGGTGCCCGTGGGGCCGGTCGCGGGGTTCTCCAGACACTTCCCGGAGTCCTCGTTGAGCAGCTGCCCGCCGTCGGTGGCGCGCCACCGCTGGTCGGGCCGGCGGGTGCAGCCGGTGAGGACCGGGAACCCGATGTCGGGGTCCTCCAGACAGCGTCCGGCCTGGCCGACCGAGCCGTCCTCGCCCATGGTCCAGCTCTGCGCCGGGGAGCCGTCGCAGGTGGCGGCGCCGACCGCGGCCGGGTCGCCGGCCACCCGGCTGTCCAGGCAGTAGCCGGGTACCGCGGAGGTGATCGCGCCGCTGGGACGGCCCGCGGCGACCTCGAACGAGAACGTGTCGGTGCCGAGGCCCGCGCCGCCCTCCCAGATCTCGAAGCCGGCCTGGACGGCGCACAGGTACGAGCCGGCCGGGACGTAGCCGCGCTGGACCGCGTCGCGGGTGAAGGCGCGCAGGTCGAGGTCGGTGACGACGTTGGTGGCGGAGGCCGCCTCGTAGGTGATCAGGGTGTGGCTGCTCTTCTTCGGCGCCTCGTACACCCGGTAGGCCTGGCCGCCGCTGCGCAGCTCGCCGGACTGCTTGCCGAACGGCGAGGTGCCGTTGCCGCGCAGCCAGATCATCACCTCGGCGCTCTCGGTGAACGAGCAGCTGCCCCGGGTGGTGCTGTACCAGAGGTCGTAGGAGGCGTTCCAGACGCCGCCGTCCACCTGGGTGGTGCGCCAGGTGCTGGTGGCGTACCGCAGGTTGTCGACGGCGATGGGCAGCGGGCTGACGCCGTCGCCGCCGAGCGGGGTGCTGATGTGGGGGTAGGCGCCGGGGCCGCGGGCCGGGTCGGTGAGGTTGCCGCGGGCGACCGCGCTGCGGGTGACGCTGAAGGCGGCGCTGTCGTTGCCGCCGTGCACGCACAGGCCGCCGGTGGCGTTCCACTCGTTGGGGTTGATGACGTAGCGCCCGGAGTCCACCGGCTGCGAGGGGTAGCGGTTCTGCGCGGTGGAGCACAGCTCGCCCGGCTCGGCCGAGGACAGCGGCGGCGGGGGAGGCGGCGGGGCGACGGCGGCGGTCGAGGGGGCGCTCTCGCGCGGGATCAGCACGGCGCACAGGCAGAGCACCAGCAGGGCGGTGGGCGCGAGCCACCACCAGGCGCGCGGCCGGGGACGCCCGGGGCCGGGCAGGAACGGGCGGAGCATGCTCTTCGCCTCCCAACGGGGTACTGGTGTTCGGTGTGCGGGTCGGCCGGTGTCCCGGCGGCCTCCTGCGGGCGGACGGGCCCGCGGCCGGTCGGGGCTATCCGGCGTCGGCCGACGGGGAGCTCCGGGGCTTGGTGGTGGCCGGCTTCCGGGTCGGGACGCCCGTCCCGGACGGCTTGGTGCCGCTGCCGCCGGTCGGCCTGGCGCTCGGCGGGGGAGTCGCCGGGGTCGACGGCGGGGGCGTGGTGGCGGGCGGCACGGTGGGCGGCGCCGGCGGCGGCACGGTGAGCAGCGGCTGCGAGCGGACGGTCCACTGCCCGGCGTAGCGGGGCGCGGAGACCCCGGCGGCGTAGGCCGCGGCGGACGCGGCGGACGCGGTGACCCGCCAGTCGACCTCCTTGACGGCCTCGTACCAGATCAGGCCGATGATGTCCGGGTGCCGGGGCAGCTGCTCGAACATCTCGGTGATCCAGCGGGCCTTCTGGCCGGAGCTGTCGGTGGCGGCGGTCTCGGTGATCACCACGGGCTTCTGGCTGAAGGTCCGCAGCTTCTTCAGCGTCGGCTCGAAGATCTGCTCGAAGGAGGCGTACTTCTCCAGGCCGACGGTGCCGTAGTAGCCGGACAGTCCGATCCAGTCGACGTAGTCGTCACCGGGGTAGAGCGAGTCCAGCGGGGTGGCGTTCTCGTAGTCGATGTTCGGGCTCCACACCCAGACCACCTTGTCGGCGCCGGCCTGCCGGAAGAGGTCGTGGACGTGCTTCCAGGCCTGCACGTACTGGCCGCGGCGGTTGCCGTTGGCCTGCTCGGCCCACGGGTACCAGTAGCCGTTCATCTCGTGCGCGAAGCGCAGGGCGATCGGGTAGCCGAGGTTCTTGACGCCCTCCGCCCACTGCTTGATGTAGGGGTCGAACTCGCCGCCGACGATGCGGCTCAGCGCGTAGTCGGGCTGTTCGCCGCGGAGCTTGTCGACCTTGGACTCCTTGTGGAAGTCCCAGGGCTCCCAGGCGACCATCGGCATGATGCCGCGCTCGGCCACGGTGTCGAAGACCCGGCGGTCGAACCGCTTGTCCCACCAGCCGACCGAGAACTCCAGCACGTTCGGGTTGTGCTTCACGGCGGTGGCGAACTCCTCGACCGGGTCGAGGTCGTAGGGGCCGGCCTTGGTCATGAGGCCCATGAAGGCGCCGCCGGGGGCCGGGAAGGGGGCCGCGGCCGGGGCCGGTTCGGCAGGGGCCGGGGCGGGGCTGCCCGCGTCCTCGCCGCCGGTCGGGGCGGGGGTGGGGGCGGGCGTGGCGACGGGGGTGTCGGTGGGCGTCGCGGCGCCGGTGGTGGCGGCGGCGGTCGGGGCCGGCGCGGCCAGTGCGGCGACCAGCCAGTCCGGCATCGCGGTCGGCGCCTTGCCGGAGAAGGCGTACGGCTCGGGCGCGTGGCGGGCGTTGTACTTCGGCGCCAGCACGAAGGCGTAGCTGGCCAGCAGCGTGAGCGCGAGCAGGCCGACGATCCGGGGCACGGTGATCCGCAGCATCAGCGACCGCCCTTCCGGCCGCCGCCGGCCGGGGCCGGCTCCAGCAGCTCCGCGAGTTCCCGCTCGGGGCCCGTCCCGGGGCCTCCCGCGGCTGTTCCGTCCTCGTCGGGTCCGACCGGTTCGGCCTCGTCCTCCGCCTCGTCGACGGCACGGTCGTCGGCCTCGACGGCGTCGACGGCCTCGGCGGCACGGCGCGGGGCGGGCAGTCCGGCGGCGGCCCGGCGCTCGGCCCGGGCGATCCGGCGCGCGCTGACGAAGGAGATGACCGGCGGCGCGATGCCGGTGAACATGCTGAGGCCGGCCCAGAACCGCAGCAGCCAGATGCCGTGGTGCAGGGTGAAGCTCGCGGCGAGCAGCCCGGCCGCGACGGCGGCCCACACCAGGTGCAGCCGGAAGGTCGACAGCCGCTCGGCGCTGCGCAGGTCGCCCTTGGCGGTCACCGCGTAGGCCAGCGGGCGGCGCAGCAGCGCGGCGATCGCGGCCGCGAGGTACACCGGTCCGGCGAACAGGGCCAGGCCCATGCCGGCCATGCCGATCTCGCGCCGCTCGTGGGCGGCCAGGTTGAAGCGCCGCAGCCAGAGCCAGAGCAGGAACCAACTGCCCATGCTGGCGCCCCAGAGCGAGCTCCAGAGCACGGTGTCGAGCTGGATCGAGGTGATCCCGCAGGCCAGGTAGACGGCGGTGGCGAGGCTGCCCAGGACGGTGGTCACGGCCACGCTGGGGTAGTAGAACTGGACCAGCCCGTACAGCACCCGCTGGCGCGTCCGCAGCCGGATGCCCTTGCGCAGCCGGGTCTTGAGCAGGATCTCCCAGATGCCGAACGCCCAGCGCTTCTGCTGGTTGAAGTAGTCGGTCCAGGAGGTCGGGCCCTCGCCCACGGCCAGCACGTCGGGGGTGTAGACGCCCTTCCAGCGGCGTCCGGTGGCCGGGTTCTCGGTGGCCTGCACCCGCATGCTGGTCAGGTGGTCCTCGATGATCGAGTCCTGGTAGCCGCCGATCTGCTGCCAGGCGGCGGGCCGGTAGAGGTGGTTGGTGCCGATCAGCAGCGGGGCGTCCATGCCGTTGCCGCCGCGCTCTACCAGGCCGGAGAAGAGGTACTGCTGCACGGAGGCGCCGTGCGCGACCCAGTTGTCGTACATGTTGCCGTACACCTGGGGGGCGACCACGAAGGCGGTGTCGGGGTCGCGGAAGTAGCCGAGGGTGCGTTCCAGGAAGCACGGCAGGGGGACGTGGTCCGGGTCCATCTGGGCCACCACGTCGTACTTGTGCTCGTGCTCGGCCCGCCAGGAGTTGTGGTTGCCGGACTTGGTCCTCGCCCGGAACTCGCCCTCCGCCCGGTTGTACTCGGGGCGGCCCTTGCGGCTGAAGTGGTGCACGCCGAGGCGGGCGGCCATCGCCTTCACCCGGTCGTCGTCGCCCTCGTCGAGGATCCAGACGTCGACCTCGCCGTCGTACTCGATCTCCAGCATGGCCGCGAGGGTCTGCTCGACGATCTCGATCGGCTCCTTGGACGGCACGATGGTGGTGAGCACCGCGACCTTGAGGCCGGACGGGGCGGTCACGGGTATCGGGTCCTTGGCGCGGAAGGCGAACACCCAGACCGCGAGGTTCTGGACGAGCCGCACCAGTTCGACGGTGACCACGGCGCAGAAGCAGATCCGGGCGACATTGATCCGCCAGTCCGGGGACCAGCCGACGCCCGGCCCGGGTATGTGCGAGGGCAGCAGCAGCCAGCCGACGAACACCAGGCCGGCCACCGCGTTCAGGGCGACCAGCAGGGTCAGTACGACCTTGACGCCGAGTGAGGAGACGGCGCGGTAGCGGACGGTGTCGACGCCCTCGCCGTCCTGCAGCGGGCCGGTGGCCTCCGCGCAGGCCAGGTAGTTGCGCCGCGCCGAGGCGTTGCGGGACTGGCTGCGGGTCGCGCGCCGCTCGTGCGGGGCCTCGGGGAGGAGCCTGCTGTGGCGTCCTCGTCCGCGCCGGCCGCCGGTGTGCGTCGTCCGTTCGTCGGTGGAGTCCACCAGTCCAATCCCCCGTTGTGGGCCGTCCCGTGAGCGGGCGGCTGCGGTCGTACTCGTCCTGGCCGGTGCGTGCGTGGTGCCCGCCGTGTGGGCGGCGGGTCCGGTGGTCCCGCCGTATGGGCGACGGGTCCGGTGGCCGCTAGTGAGCATAAGGGCACCCCCCGGTGACGGGTCACCGGGGGGCGGGGAGATCCTGCGGACTCGATTCGTCCGGATGTATTCGAATCAGGGAGTGATCTTCACAGAGTTGGCTATCTGGTCCATCAGCGTCAGGGCCGGTGCCTCGGGGGCCTGGTCGAGGCAGATCTGCAGCACCGGCACGGTGGTGGCGCCGGCCGTCGGGGTCACCTCGAGGACGCCGCAGTAGGCGTCGGGGGTCGAGGAGCCGCTGGACATCGGGACGTGCCAGAGCGCCAGGTAGCCGTCCATGCCCTGGATCTTGACGGCGGACTGCTTCAGCGGCTCGGGCGGCGTGGGCGCGTCGGAGCCGAAGCGGGTGTTGTAGAGCAGCTGGCCCATGCCGAGGACCATGGACTTCGGATCGGCCCAGCCGCCGTTGAAGACCCGGAGGTTCTGGACCACCAGACCGCGGGTGCAGGCGCCGCTGCCGTGGCCGACGCAGGCGTACGGGGAGACCGCGTAGCGCACGTCGGTGGGGTTCTTGGCGTCGCTCTGGACCTGCCAGTCGGCCGGCAGCAGGAAGTTCATCTTCGACTCCTGGCCGGTCACCTGCTTCCCGCCGGGGAACTGCTGACTGCCGGTCAGGGTGGCGCCCATGAAGCCGTTGGGGCTCTTGGGGTCGGCGGTGGAGGTCGGGCTCGCGCTGCCGCCGGCCTGCGGGGTGGTGGGCTTGTCGGCGGTCCGGTGGCCGACGACGTAGCCGGCGCCGGCCATGACCACGGAGAGCAGCACGGCGCCGACGCCGAGCAGCAGCTTGCGGCGGCCGGTGTTGGGCTCGACGGTCTCGAACACGACGGAGGTCGGCGTGAACGGCTGCGGCGCGGCCGGGGTGGCCGCGGGCGTGACCACCGTGGGCGTCGCGGAGACCGAGGGGGCGGGGCCGAACGCGCCCGGGGCGCCCTGCCCGGCGGCGCCGCCGGTCCCCGAGCTCACCGTCGCGGCGTCGGCCGCGGACTTCGGCCGGGTGCGGCCGCTCCACGCGGAACCGTCCCACCAGCGTTCCGTATTGGGCTGGCCGGAAGGATCGTCGTACCAGCCAGCCGGCGTGTTCCCCGTCGTCATGCGGCGGATCCTAGCAGCGCCCAAATCCGATCGTCATACCCATCGGCGGATCGCAACCCTGGCCTCGCAAGTCGTCCGGCCGGCGTCGGACGACGGCTCGCACCGGCGTTCAGAACAGCATGCTGTAGACCATCAGATCGATGCCCGGCACCGGCGACCAGTCCCGCTCGGGGGCGCGGCCGAAACCGACCCGCTCGTAGATCCGGTGGGCGGTGGTCATCGCCGGCTGGGTGGAGAACGCCATCCCGGTCAGGCCGAGTTCGCGGCTGCGGGCGAGCGCGGCGCGGACCAGGGCCTCGCCGACGCCGCGCCCGCGGGCGGCCGCCGCGGTGGCCAGCATCCGGATCTCGCCCTCCTCGGTGGTGGCGATGTCCGCCCAGGTGGTGCCGCCGACCGCGAAGGTGACGCAGCCGAGGACGGTGCCGGCGGCCGAGTCGACCGCGACCAGGAGTTCGGCCTCCGCGGCCCGGCGGGCCGCGTCGCGCAGCCGGTGGACGTAGTCGCCGTCGGGTGCGGTGTGGCCGTCGCCGACGAAGGCCTCGACGGTTATGCGGCCGGCTTCCTCGAACTCCTCGGGCCGGGCCGGGCGGATGACGATGTCCATTCGGTCAGTCTGCCCGAGCCGCCGGGGAGGACGGTGAGCGGGGGTCCGGCATCGGCGCCGGTCGGGGCGGTGGCGGCGGTGCGGACAGGGTCGGTGGCGGGGTCGGCGGACGGGCGGAGCGAGGCGGCGGGCATGGTGCCGTAGAGCCGGTCGGGCAGGGCGGGGTCGACGGGGTAGCCCCCCTGACGGTGCCAGTTGTCGCGTCCGGTGGCCTTCTGCGCGGCCACCTCGCGTCCGATCAGGGCACCGAGCAGGCCGAATCCGCCGACCGTCCCGAGCAGGGCCAGTGCGCTGGCGAGCGTGTCGGAATCCATGTCTCCACTCTCCCGTCGGCACCGGCGCCGGACGAGTGGCAGGAATGCCCGAATGCATCGAAAAACTGCCAACGCCGGGGCTACCCTGTCGGCATGCTCAAGAACGTGGTCGCGGTCGTGATGGAAGAGGTCCACCCCTTCGAGCTCGGGGTGGCCTGCGAGGTGTTCGGCCTCGACCGGACCGAGGACGGACTGCCCGGCTACGACTTCGCGATCGCCGGTCCCCGCCCCGGTCCGCACCGCACCCACGCCGGCTTCACCATCGACGTCCCGCACGGCCCCGAGCGGATCGCCGCCGCCGACCTGGTGGTGGTCACGGCCACCACCATCAGCCGGGAGTACCCGGAGCCGCTGCTGGACGCGCTGCGGGCGGCCCACGCCCGCGGCGCCCGGGTGCTGTCGATCTGCAGCGGCGCGTTCGTGCTCGGCGCCGCCGGACTGCTGGACGGCCGGCGCTCCACCACGCACTGGCGGTACAGCGCCGAACTCGCCGCCCGGTACCCGCGGACCACGGTCGAGCCGGACGTCCTGTACGTGGACGACGACCCGGTGATCACCTCCGCCGGTACGGCGGCCGGCATCGACGCCTGTCTGCACCTGGTCCGCCGGGTGCAGGGCGCCGAGGTGGCCCGGGGCATCGCCCGCCGGATGGTGGTGGCCCCGCACCGCGAGGGCGGGCAGGCGCAGTTCGTCTACCGGCCGCTGCCGGAGGGGGACGGCGACTCGCTGGCCCCGCTGCTCGACTGGATGCGCCACCACCTGGACGAGGAGTCGACCGTCGAGCAGCTGGCCGCCCGGGTCCACATGTCGCCGCGCACCTTCGCCCGGCGCTTCCACCAGGAGACCGGCACCACCCCGCACCGCTGGCTGATCGGGCAGCGGCTGCTGCTCGCCCAGCGGCTGCTGGAGTCGACCAGCGAGCCGGTGGACACCATCGCCGCCCGCTGCGGCTTCGGCAACGCGGCCACCCTGCGGCACCACTTCGGCCGCCGGCTGGGCACCACGCCGCTGGCCTACCGGCGCTGCTTCGCCGAGCCCGCCGCCAGGGTCGCCGTCCGGGCCTGACGGCTCCGTCCGGACCCCGGACGCTGGGCCGCCGGCCGCCGTTCAGTCCGTGCGCTCCAGGTGCCCGGTGTCGTTCCAGTGCTCCGGCCGCAGCCGGCCGGCCTCGGCGCGCCAGAGGCTGGTGGAGCAGTTGCGCACCGGCTCCAGCCCGGTCAGCTGCTCCTCGGAGAGCCGGTCCAGCGCGTAGCGGAGCATGAGCACCGTGCAGTCGTGCGCGATCAGCAGGACCGGCCGCCCGGCGTCCTCGGCGCAGACGTCGCGCAGCACGCTGCGCACCCGCAGCGCCACGTCGGCCCAGGACTCGCCGCCGGGCGGGCGGTAGTACAGCTCGCCCATCTTCCGCCGCCGGGCCGCCTCCTCGGGGTGCTCGGCCTCGATGGCGGCCCGGGTCAGCATCTCCAGCACGCCGAGCTCGCGGTCGCGCAGCCGCTCGTCGTAGCGGACGGCCAGCGAGACCGGGACGGCGCCGAGGCCGGCGGCCTGGGCGAGCGCGATCCGGGCGGTCTCGGCGGTGCGCACGTACGGCGAGCACCAGACGCTGCGCGGCCGGTCGGCGCTGGGCAGCCCGGCCCACCAGCGGCCGAGGGCCTGCGCCTGCTGCTGGCCGTGCATCGAGAGCGGGATGTCCGCGTCCCGGCAGCTGATCGGGACGCTGAGCGCGCCGGCCGCCTCGGCGTGCTGGAACTCGACGTTCGCGGTGGACTCGCCGTGGCGGGTGGCGATCAGGACGGAGGGGACGGAGGACAGGCCGGGGGCCGCGGTGGCACCGGCGGGCCGGTGCGGGGCAGCCGTCCGGTGCCGTCCGTCGGTGTGGTGGTGCTGGCCGTTGAGGGTGGTGCCGAGTTCTGCCATTGCCGCCGCTCCCCGTGGGTCGATCAGTTGCCGGCCGGCTGTCGGTCCGGTCTGGTTGGTGCCCTGGTGTGGTGCCCAAATCACGCGGCCGTTCATACATATGATCGCGCCGTCCCCTCCAGTGTTGACGGAGGGGACGGCGCGAACACAGGGCGCGCACAGCACGTATCAGTGCGCTGCCACGGGCTCCGGCGCGTTCTTCGGCTCCACGTCGCCGCTCTCGGCGCTGTAGTCGCCCGGCCGGGTCTCGTCCGGCCCGTCGGGCGCCTTGACGGCGCGCAGGACCAGCGTCAGCACCACCGCGACCAGCAGGTTGAGGACGAAGGCGGTGAGCCCGATGTAGCCGATCTCGCCGATGCCGGGGATCTCGGCCGCGTTCCCGCCGAAGTGCTTGGTCTTGGGGCTGGCGATCCCGTAGGCCTTCCAGGTGCCGTAGACCATGCCGGCCGCCCAGCCGGCCAGCAGCGCCCAGTGGTGGAACCAGCGGGTGAACAGGCCGCCGACGATGGAGACGAAGGTCTGCAGGATCCACAGGCCGCCGAGCAGCTGGAGGTTGATCGCCGCCTGCTTGTCCATGCCGAGCACGAAGACCAGTGCGCCGACCTTGACCAGCAGCGAGACCAGCTTGGCGACCCGGGTCTCGTCGGCCGGGGTGGCGGCGGGCCGCAGGAACTCCTTGTAGACGTTGCGGGTGAACAGGTTCGCCGCCGCGATCGACATGATCGCGGCCGGCACCAGCGCGCCGATCCCGATCGCGGCGAAGGCGACGCCGGTGAACCAGTCGGGGAACATGTTCTCGAACAGCTGCGGCACCGAGAGCTGGGTGTTGAAGCCCTTGTCGCCCTTGCCGACGCCGGCCGCGATCGCCATGAAGCCGAGCAGCGCCAGCAGGCCGAGCATCAGCGAGTAGGCGGGCATGATCGCCATGTTCCGGCGCACCGTGTTGCGGGACTTGCTGGCCAGCACACCGGTGACCGAGTGCGGGTACATGAACAGGGCCATCGCCGAGCCGAGCGCCAGCGTCGCGTACGTCCACTGCTTGTTCTCGGGCACGGTGAGCGAGCCGCCGGACTTGGGCGCGGCGAACTTCTCGCCGACCGTGTCGAAGATGTGGCCGTAGCCGCCGAGGCGGATCGGGATGTAGATCACCGCGACGATGATCACCACGTAGATGAGGGCGTCCTTGACGAAGGCGATCAGCGCCGGCGCGCGCAGCCCGGAGGAGTAGGTGTAGGCGGCGAGCACCCCGAAGGCGATGAACAGCGGCAGGTCCTTGACGAACCAGTTCGCGTTCTCGCCGCCGCCGACGCCCAGCACGTCCAGCACCGCCTGGATGCCGACCAGCTGCAGCGCGATGTACGGCATGGTGGCGAGGATGCCGGTCAGCGCGACCATCAGCGACAGCGGCCGGGAGCCGTACCGCCCGCGCACGAAGTCGGCGGGGGTGACGTAGCCGTGCACCCGGGAGACCGACCAGAGCCGGGGGAGGAAGAGGAAGACCAGCGGGTAGGCGACGATCGTGTAGGGGACGGCGAAGAAGCCCGCCGCGCCGGTCGCGTAGACCGCGGCGGGCACGGCCACGAAGGTGTAGGCGGTGTAGAGGTCGCCGCCGAGCAGGAACCAGGTGACCCAGGTCCCGAAGCTGCGCCCGCCCAGGCCCCATTCGTCGAGGTGGTGGGCGTTGTCGGCCCGCCGCCACCGGGAGGCCAGGAAGCCCATCACGGTGACCAGCAGGAAGAAGAGGACAAAGACCGTCAGCGCGGGCACGTTGACCCCGTTCACCGGACCTCACCCGCCTTCCCGGCGCGGGCGGCCCGGCGGGCCTTCTCGTCGCGGTTGATCAGCAGGTAGGCCGCGACCGTGAAGACGGCCGAGGCGGGCACCCAGAGCAACTGGTACCAGTAGAAGAAGGGGACACCGCCCGCCTCGGGGTCGAGCTTGTCGTACGAGCCCACCCAGAGCATCGCGACGATCGGCACCAGCAGGGCGAGCACGGCCAGCACCCGCTCGGGGGTCACCGCCGGCAGGGCGTGGCCCGGTGGCTCTTCTGGCTCGGGCATGACAGGTCGGTCGGTGTCGAGATCTGACGACATGGTTCGGCTCCGCTCCGGAGGGTCTCACCTCGCCGGCGCCGCAGCCCCGGGGAACCGCACAGCCCCCCGTGGCCCGCCGAGCAGCACCACTGGTGATCGGCAGTCAGTATGGATGCGGAATCTAGAGCATCGAGTGATCCATGTCACCGGATCGGCGCAGATTCCCGCCATCCGGACCTGCCGCGCGCCCCGGACGCACCACGGGCCCCGGCGCGTACGCCGGGGCCCGGAAGCGGTGGGGGTGGTGCGGGAGGCCGTTCGCTACGCCGGCTCGGGCCGCTGGAGGCGGGTGATGAACTTGTAGCGGTCGCCCCGGTAGATCGAGCGGACCCACTCGACCGGGTCGCCCTCGGCGTCGAAGGAGTGCCGGGACAGCTGGAGCATCGGCAGGCCGAGGTCGGAGCCGAGCAGTCCGGCCTCGCGCGGGTCGGCCAGGGTGGTCTCGATGGTCTCCTCGGCCTCGGCCACGGTCACCCCGTAGACCTCGCGCAGGGCCGTGTAGAGGGAGTTGTGCTTGGCCAGGTTGCGGCGCAGGGCCGGGAAGCGCTTGGCGGACAGATGGGCCACCTCGATGGCCATCGGGTCGCCGTTGGCCAGTCGCAGGCGCTCGATCCGCAGCACCCGGCCGCCGGGCTTGATGTCCAGCAGCGGGGCCAGCCGGTCGTCGGCGGTGATGTAGCCGATCTCGATCAGCCGGGAGGTGGGCTCCAGCCCCTGGGCGCGCATGTCCTCGGTGTAGGAGGTCAGCTGGAGGGCCTGGGCCACCTTGGGCTTGGCGACGAAGGTGCCCTTGCCCTGGATGCGCTCCAGCCGCCCCTCGACGACGAGCTCCTGCAGGGCCTGCCGGACGGTGGTGCGCGAGGTGTCGAACTGCGCCGCCAGTGCCCGTTCGGGCGGTACCGGGGTGCCGGCGGGCTGGGTCTCGGTGAGCTGCAGCAGGTGGCGCTTGAGGCCGTAGTACTTCGGCACCCTGGCGGTCGGGTCCGTACCGCCCTGGGCCGCGGGGCTCTTCACCTGGGGGTCGTTGACCTGGGCCGTGCTGCCCCCGTCGCTGCTCATCGGACGTGTCTCCCGCTTCTCGCGGGGCCCCAGTGGGGCCTCGCCACTTCATTAACGGCTCACATCGTTGCATGTATGGCTACGGAACGAATACCTCATCACGCGATGAACGATGTGCGGTGTCGGCTTGATAACGGGTGGTCCTGATCGGTCGAACAGCCGTTGACAGGCCCATTGGTCTAGGCCAAGCTCCAGGCATCTGGTCTACACCACTAGGCCGGTCACTATGAATCCCCCCCACCGTTCGATGGAGTCCGCGGCACCATTCCTCCCACCTCGTGTGGGTATGCCGCTGCCACCCGACGGGGGTAACCAGGCATCCCTCAGGAGGATGGCGTGAAGCGTCAGCTCATCGCGGCGGTCGGCGTCGCGGCCATGGTTGTTGGTCTCGCGGCCTGTGGCTCGGACGCCAAGAAGACCGACAGCGGCAACTCCGCGTCGGGCTCGTCCGGCTCGTCCGCCACGGCCGACGGCAAGAAGGACTACAACGGCAAGACGCTCAAGGTGTGGCTGATGACCGGCTCGGCCCCCAAGGGCTGGACGGACTCGGTCAAGAGCGACTTCGAGACCGCCTACCCGGGCTCCAAGGTCGACTTCCAGATCCAGGAGTGGACCGGCATCGGCCCCAAGGTCACCGCCGCGCTCTCCGAGGGTTCCGTCGACGTCCTCGAGGTCGGCAACACCCAGACGGCGGGCTACGCCGCCACCGGTGGTCTGCTGGACATCACCAAGGACAAGGCCGCCATCGGCGGTGCCGACTGGGCCGCCAACCAGAGCGAGTCGGCGATCCTGGACGGCAAGCAGTACGCCGCCCCGTGGTACGTCACCAACCGCGTCGTCTCCTACAACAAGGACCTCTGGACCAAGGCCGGTCTGAGCATCCCGAAGACGCTGGACGAGTTCTACACCGCGCTGGAGAAGCTCAAGACCACCGAGGGCGTCGCCGACCCGATCTACATGCCGGGCCAGGAGTGGTACGTCTACTTCGGTCTCCTCACCAGCGAGGGCGGCAAGCTGGCGAAGAAGGACGGCGACAAGTGGACCGGCGGTCTGTCGACCCCCGAGGCGCAGAAGGCCTTCGACGTCTACAAGAAGCTCCAGGGCTACTCGACCACGGGTGCCAAGGACAAGGACGAGGCCAAGCCGCAGCAGAAGGACGTCTTCGGCAAGGGTGACGTCGGCGCGATGATCGGCCTCGGCTGGGAGCTCCCGGACGAGAAGGCCATGGCCAAGGACAAGATCGGCTTCTTCCCGCTCCCGGGCAAGACCGCCGACAAGCCCTCCGGCGCGTTCCTCGGTGGCTCGAACCTGGCCGTCGCCTCGGCCAGCAAGAACACCGACATGGCCAAGGACTTCCTGAAGATCGCGCTCAACGACAAGAACGAGGGCGCGGTCGCGGCCTCGGGTCTCATCCCGAACAAGACCTCGCTGAACGACAAGGTCGTCGGTGACTTCGCCTCCGCGGCGAAGCTGGCCGCGGTGGTCGGTGGCATCACCCCGACCACCCCGAACTGGGCGAGCGTCGAGAACGACCCGAACCCGATCAAGGAGTTCCTGACCGCTGCCCTGACCGGCGACTACGCCGCCGCCGCCAAGAAGGCGGACGACGAGATCGCCAAGCGTCTGAACGCCAAGCAGTAGCAGTCGAGCGGCGTCGCTCACCGGCCCCCGGCGGGGGGCCGGTGGGCGGCGCCTGTCCGTCGTGGTCGGGTTGTCAGGAAGAGAGAACGATGGCTGTGCATTCGGAGCGGGTGCAGACACAGTCCCCGGAGTCAGGGAAGGCTGCTGTGGCCACTATTGAGACGAGCGCCGCCCGTGGCGACGGCGCCGGCACCGCGAAGAAGAAGAGCGCCAGACCGGCGGACGGGCGGAGCATCGGCTCCCGACTCGCGCCGTACCTGCTGCTCCTGCCTGCCACCGTGGCCACTCTTGGCCTACTGGGCTGGCCCCTGCTGAAGACCGTCCTGGTCTCGTTCCAGAACCTGAACGCGCGCCAGCTCGTCCAGCACCTGACCGAGTGGAACGGCTTCGAGAACTACACCGAGCAGCTCAAGGACGAGCAGTTCTGGGCCGTCACCGGCCGGTCGGTCGCCTTCACGGTGCTGAACGTCTTCCTGATCATGGTCGGCGGCGCGCTGGTCGGGCTGCTGCTCAACCGGCTCGGCAAGAAGATGCGGCTGCTGCTGTCGATCGGCCTGCTGTTCGCCTGGGCGATGCCGGTGGTCGCCTCGACCACCGTCTACACCTGGCTCTTCGAGACCAGGTTCGGCGTCGTCAACTGGCTCCTGGACAGTCTGGGCTGGCACTCGATGGCCGCCTACAACTGGACCGGCAGCCAGTACTCGACCTTCTTCGTGATCCTCCTGCTGCTGGTCTGGGGCTCGATCCCGTTCGTGGCGTTCAACATGTACGCCGCGCTGACCACCATCCCCAAGGAGCTCTACGAGGCGGCCCGGATGGACGGCGCCGGATCGGTGAAGATCTTCACCGCGGTGATGTTCCCCAACCTCAAGCCGTTCTTCCTGGCCACGACGTTCCTCGAGGTCATCTGGATCTTCAAGGCCTTCACCCAGATCTACGCGATCAAGGCCGGCGGTCCCGACGGGCTCACCCGGACCCTGCCGATCCACGCCTTCCTGGAGGGCTCCGGCCGCCAGCACTACGGCACCGGTGCCGCGATCGCGGTGCTCACCATCCTGATCCTGGGCGTCCTGATGGCGTACTACTTCCGGATCATTCTCAAGCAGGAGGACGAGCTGTGAGGCGCTCGCTCATCGGACGTACCTGGCCCAACGTCGTCGCGGTCGTCCTCTTCGTCTTCTTCGCGTTCCCCGTCTACTGGATGATCAGTACGGCCTTCAAGCCGTCGAAGGACATCATCAGCAAGACGCCGGTGTTCGTGCCGTTCGACGCGACCCTGGAGCACTTCAAGACCGCGGTCAACGTGCCGAAGTTCTGGACGTACACCGCCAACAGCTTCATCGTCACCGTCCTCGCGGTGGTGATCTCGCTGGTGATCGCCACGCTGGCGTCCTTCGCGATCGCGCGGATGCGCTTCCGCGGCCGCAAGGTCTTCGTGCTGGTCATCATGGCCGCGCAGATGGCGCCCTGGGAGGTCATGACCATCGCGGTCTACCTGATCTCCCGCGACAACGAGATGCTGAACAGCCTCGTCCCGCTCACCGCCTTCTACATGATGATGGTGCTGCCCTTCACCATCTGGACCCTGCGCGGCTTCATCGCGGCGGTCCCGAAGGAGCTGGAGGAGTCGGCCATGGTGGACGGCTGCACCCGCACCCAGGCCTTCGTGAAGGTGATCTTCCCGCTGCTGGCGCCGGGCCTGATGTCCACCTCGCTGTTCGGCTTCATCACGGCCTGGAACGAGTTCCCGCTCGTCCTCATCATCAACAAGACCGACGGCCAGACCCTGCCGCTGTGGCTGTCCTCGTTCCAGACCGCCTTCGGCAACGACTGGGGCGCCACCATGGCGGCGTCGACGCTGTTCGCCCTCCCGGTGCTGATCCTGTTCGTCTTCCTGCAGCGCAAGGCGGTCGGTGGGCTCACCGACGGCGCCGTGAAGGGCTGATCCCATCGTGAGCATCCTCGTTCCCACCCTCCCGGCCTCCGACCAGCTGCACCGCGACGCGCTGACCGTCCTCCAGCCCGGCTTCGTCGGCACCGAGCCGCCGGAGTGGCTGCGCCGGCACCTCGCGGCCGGCCTCGGCTCGGTCGCGCTGTTCGACCGCAACGTGGCCGACCTCGGCCAGCTGGCCGCCCTCACCGCCGCGCTGCGGGCCGAGAACCCCGACCTGCTGATCGCCATCGACGAGGAGTCCGGCGACGTCACCCGGCTGGAGGCGGGCTCCGGCTCGTCCTGGCCGGGCAACCTCGCCCTCGGCGCGATCGACGACCCGGCGCTGACCCGCGACGTCGCCCGTGAGCTGGGCCGGGCCCTGGCCGCCGCCGGCGTGAACTACAACTGGGCGCCCACCGCCGACGTCAACTCCAACCCGCGCAACCCGGTGATCGGCGTCCGCTCCTTCGGCGCCGACCCGGAGCTGTGCGCCCGCCACACCGCCGCCTGGGTCGAGGGCCTGCAGTCGGCCGGCGTCGCGGCCTGCTCGAAGCACTTCCCGGGCCACGGCGACACCGCCGTCGACTCGCACCACGGGCTGCCGGTCATCGACGTCGACCTGGACGTGCTGCGCGCCCGCGACCTGGTGCCGTTCCAGGCCGCCATCGCCGCCGGGACCAAGGCCGTGATGACGGCCCACATCATGATCCCGGCGCTCGACCCGAAGCTGCCCGCCACGCTCAGCCCCACCGTGCTGCGCGACCTGCTGCGCGCGGCCCCGCAGGACGGCGGCCTGGGCTACCAGGGCCTGATCGTCAGCGACGCGATCGAGATGGGCGCCATCGCCGACACCTTCGGCATGGGCGAGGGCACCGTGCTGGCCCTGGCGGCCGGCGCGGACGCGATCTGCGTGGGCGGCGGGCTGGCCGACGAGGCCACCGTGCTGATGCTGCGGGACGCCATCGTGGCGGGCGTGCAGTCGGGCCGGCTCCCGGAGGAGCGGCTCGCCGACGCGGCCGACCGGGTGCGGGCGCTGGGCAGCTGGGGCCGGATCGCGGCCCAGGGCGAGCGGCCGGAGGCGGACCTCGCGGTCGGCCTGCGGGCGGCCCGCCGGGCGCTGCGGGTGGTCCGGGCGCCGGGCCGGGAGGTCCTGCCGGTGACCGAGCGCCCCTTCGTGGCCTCGTTCTCGGCCGAGCCCAACATCGCCGTCGGCGACGTCACCCCGTGGGGCGTGGCCGCCATGCTGGCCGACCGCTTCCCGGGCACCCGGACCCGTGAGGTCGGCCCGGAGGCCGCCGCGCCGCAGGTGCTGGACGCGGTGGTGGCCGAGGTGCTGGCCGAGGCCGCGGACCGCCGCCTGGTGCTGGTGGTGCGGGACGCCCACCGGCACGAGTGGATGTCGGCCGCGCTGGCCCGCCTGGTGGCGGCCCGGCCGGACGCCGCGGTGGTCGAGATGGGCCTGCCGCAGTCCGAGCCGGTCGGCGCGCTGCACATCGCCACCCACGGTGCGGCCCGGGTCTGCGGCCTGGCCGCCGTCGAGGTGCTCACCGGGCAGCCGGGGGCGATCGGCTGACTCCCGGTCGGACCGTGACCCGGGGGACCGCGAGTCCCCCTCCGACGGGCCCGTCGTGCGCATGGCGCACGGCGGGCCCGTCGGCGTCCCCGGGGCGCGGCGGGCCGTGTGACCTGCCGATTCGAACAACCTGACGGTGTTCCCTCAAATCCGTCTTAAGGCACCCTTAAGTTCTACTTAGGGTGACCGTGGCGCGACTGATCGCCCACGGGAGACAACAGGTCTGCAACGGCCCTTCCTGCCAGGCCATTTGGCGTTGACACCAGCAGTGGTCTAGGCCAGGCTCCAGTCCATCCGGTTCGAATTTCAATTTCCCCGGATGTGGTATTGGCCCACCCCGAAGCTCTTCGCCGCCCTCCCCGGACACCGTCCCGTCGGGCGCCAGCACGCAGCCGGCGGGCACAGCTCAAACACCTCGGAGGATGGCGTGGGAAAGCGTCGGTTCATGGCGTCGGTCGGCATCATGGCGCTGGCCGCGGGTCTGACGGCCTGTTCGTCGGGCGGTCCGGCCTCCGGTGGCAAGTCGGCCTCGGCGGACCCGCAGTCCGCCACCGGCACCGTCACGGTCTGGCTGATGGACGATGCCCAGAAGAGCTGGCCCGACCTCGTCCAGCGGGTCAACGACGAGTTCGCGGCCAAGTACCCGAAGGTCACCCTGCGGCTGGCCTACCAGGGTTGGGCCGACAAGGTCGCCAAGCTCGACAAGGCGCTCGGCGACGGCACCGCCCCGGACGTGGTCGAGCTCGGCAACACCGAGACCATGAAGTACGTGCTCTCCGGCGCGCTGGCGCCGGTCGAGCGGAACACCTTCGACAACGCGGACAGCTGGATCAAGGCGCTCGCCAACACCTGCACCTACCAGGACAAGCTCTGGTGCGTGCCCTACTACGCGGGCGCCCGGGTCGCGATCTACAACTCGGCGGCCCTCCAGCAGGCGACGGGCAGCGCCGACTTCCCGAAGACCGAGGAAGAGCTGCGCACGGCCCTGGACCGGATCGCCGACAAGAACAAGGCGGACCGCACCTACTCCCCGCTCTACCTGCCCGGCCCGTACTGGTACGCCGCGATGAGCTACGTCTCCGCGTACGGCGGCGCCATCGCCCGCTTCGACAGCGGCGGCACCTGGCACGGCACCCTGAGCGACCCCAAGTCGCAGCAGGGCATCAACCACTTCGTCGACCTGGTGCGCAAGTACAACAAGGGCGATCTGACGCTCAACGAGCAGAACCAGTACGAGGCGATGGCCCGCGGCCACGCGGCGGCCTTCTACGGCAACGGCTACGAGGCCGCCAGCGTCGCCGCCCCGGTCACCGGCGACCCGAGCCTCAAGGACGCCGTCAAGGTGGCCACGATGCCCGGCCCGGGTGGCAAGCCGCTGCCGACCTTCATCGGCGGCTCGGCGCTCGCCGTCACCGCGAAGTCGCCGGCCGCGGCCCTGGCCACCGACTGGGTCCGGATGTTCACCAGCACCAAGTCCGAGCAGGCGCTGGCGGACAAGGACATCCTGCCGAACAACCTCACCCAGCTGAACCCGCTGAAGAGCAAGCCCGCCACCGCCGCCGCGGCCAACGCGGTGCCGGACGCCTGGTTCACCCCGCTGGCGCCCGGCTGGGGCCTGGTGGAGAAGCAGAAGATCCTGCCGGACATGCTGACCGCCATCCTCAAGGGCAAGCCGGTGGACCAGGCCACCAAGGAGGCGGACGCCGCCATCGACCAGCTGATCAACAAGGCCGGCTGAGCGGTCGCCGCCCCGGATCCGGAGCCCCTCCCCGCACCGCCGGGAGGGGCTCCGCCCTCCCGGGGGCACCCCCGGCGGCCGCCCGACCGGGCGCGACCACGTCCTCGGATGTGCCGCACCCGGGCGGCCCCCGTAGGATTGCCGCAGCAAACACCGGAGCGAGTGTGCGGACTCGCCGCCGTAGAGGTCCCCGCCGGGCATTCCCGCCCGGGCGGGGTGGAACCATCTCATCGGAGGCACCCCACGATGTCCGACACGCAGACCGTCCCTGGCCGGATCATGGCGGCGGAGATGGCCGAGCAGCCGGCCGTCCTGCAGCGCATCCTCGACGAGGGCGCCCCCAAGATCTTCGAGATCGCCGGGCAGATCGCCGCCCGCAAGCCGCGCTTCGTCCTGCTGACCGGGCGCGGCACCTCGGACAATGCGGCGCTGTACGCCAAGTACCTGATCGAGATCCTGCTCGGCAAGCCGGCCGGTCTCACCTCGATGTCCACCACCACCGCGTACGGGGCCCAGCCGGACCTCACCGACGTGCTGGTGATCACCGTCAGCCAGTCGGGCGGCTCGCCCGACCTGGTCGCCTCCACCAAGGCGGCCCGCGAGGCCGGGGCCATCACCCTGGCCGTCACCAACAACGCGGGTTCGCCGCTGGCCGAGGTCTCCGAGTTCCACATCGACGTGCTGGCGGGCCCGGAGAAGGCGCTGCCGGCCACCAAGACCTACACCGCCGAGCTGCTCGCCCTCTACCTGCTGATCGAGGGCCTGCGCGGCGGCGACGGCGCGGCCGCCAAGGACCTGCCGGAGCTGGCCGCCGGGATCCTGGCCCGCCAGGACGAGGTCAAGGCCCTGGCCGAGCGCTACCGCTTCGCCCAGCGCCTGGTCATCACCTCGCGCGGCTACGGCTACCCGACCGCCCGCGAGGCGGCGCTGAAGCTCATGGAGACCACCTACATCCCGGCCTCCCCGTTCTCCGGCGCCGACCTGCTGCACGGCCCGCTGGCCATGGTCGACAACGTCTCCCCGGTCATCGCGATCGTCCCGGACGGCAAGGGCGGCGAGGCCCTGCAGCCGGTGCTGGACCGCCTGCGCGGCCGTGGCGCGGACCTGGTCGTGGTGGGCCAGCAGGCGCAGGTCGAGTCCGCCTCGGCGGGCTTCGCGCTGCCGGCCGGCGTGCCGGAGGAGGTGCAGCCGATCCTGGAGATCCTGCCGCTGCAGCTGCTGGCCTACGAGGTCACCATCGCCCGCGGCCAGGACCCGGACGCCCCCCGCGCCCTCGCCAAGGTCACCGAGACCCACTGACGCGGAAAACGCCGAGACCCCCGTCCACAGCCTGTGGACGGGGGTCTCGGCGTTCCACGCCTCGGGGCGAGGGAAGTCCGGAAAGCACTACGGGCCACGGCGCCGACACGGGACCCTCAACCCTCCCTCCTTGCCCGCCAACGGGCAGGAGGGGCCCATGGCACCGCAGCCCGGGCCTGGAAAGCACTACGGGCCACGGCGCCGACACGGGACCCTCAACCCATGCGGCACCGCAGCCCGGAGCTGTCGTCGGGCGCCGTGTATGACCGAGAACTGTGCGGGGTCCTCGCTCGGCGGCGTCCGACCGAGAAGGGGCCTCGCGCGGTCAGGGCAGTTGCGCGGTGGGCCTCTCCTTGGTGCCCTTTCATTGTGGACTAGACCAATCTGGCTTGTCCAGGCCGACCCGAAAATTGGTCTGGACAACTTGGGGGAGCGGTCCCGGCGCCCGCCGGTCGGGGGTGGGCCCGGGCCGTCCGCGCGCCCCTGGAGCTACGCTCAGCCTGTGCCCTCGCTGAACGAACTCGTCCGCCGCCACACCACCCTGACCGGTGCCGATGTGGAGTGGCTGCACATGCTGGTCTCGGAGTGGCAGCTGCTCTCCGACCTGTCCTTCGCCGACCTGGTCCTGTGGATCCCCACCTGGGACGGCATCCGGTACGTCTCGGTCGCCCAGATGCGGCCCAACACCGGCCCGACCTCCTACCAGGACGACATGGTCGGCCACCTCGTCCCGCGCGGCCGCCGCCCCCTGCTGGACGCCGCCTACGACGAGGGTCGGATCGTGCGCGAGGGCGATCCGGAGTGGCGCGAGGAGGTGCCGGTCCGGGTCGAGTCGATCCCGGTGCGGCGCGAGGGCAAGGTGCTCGGGGTGATCGCCCGCAACACCAACCTGCTGACCGTCCGCACCCCCAGCCGGCTGGAGCTCACCTATCTGCAGAGCGCCTCCGACCTGGCCCAGATGATCGCCGCCGGCACCTTCCCCTACCCCGGGGTGGAGCAGACCGACATGGACGCCGCGCCCCGGGTCGGCGACGGCCTGATCCGGCTCGACGCGGACGGCGTGGTCACCTACGCCAGCCCCAACGCGCTCTCCGCCTACCACCGGCTCGGCCTCACCACCGACCTGGTCGGCAGCCACCTGGGCCGGGCGACCGCCGAACTGGTGCCGCCCTCCCGGGCGGCCGTGCACGAGGCGCTGGTCAAGCTGGCGAGCGGCTGGGCACCCCGGCAGACCGAGGTGGAGGTCCAGGGCGGGGTGGTGACCCTGCGGGCCATCCCGCTCAAGCCCAAGGGCACCCTGACGGGCTCGCTGGTGCTCTGCCGGGACGTCACCGAACTGCGCCGCCGCGACCGCGAACTGATGACCAAGGACGCCACCATCCGGGAGATCCACCACCGGGTGAAGAACAACCTGCAGACGGTCGCCGCGCTGCTGCGGCTGCAGTCCCGCCGGATGGACTCGGACGCCGGCCGGGCCGCCCTGGACGAGGCGGTCCGCCGGGTCGGCTCGATCGCGATCGTGCACGAGACGCTGTCCCAGGCGCTGGACGAGAAGGTGGCCTTCGACGAGATCGCCGACCGGGTGCTGGCCATGGTGGTGGAGCTGTCCCAGGACGGCCGGGTGGCGACCCGGCGCAGCGGCAGTTTCGGCATCCTCTCGGCCGAGGTGGCCACCCCGCTGGCGATGGTGCTCACAGAGCTGCTGCAGAACGCGCTGGAGCACGCCTTCGGGCCGAGCGCCTCCGGCAACCTGGAGGTCAGCGCGCTGCGCGGCCGGGCGCCGGCCACCGGGATGGGCTGGTCGGACAGTTGGAACGGCGGGGCGCGGCCGGAGGAGTACCTGCTGATCACCGTGCAGGACGACGGCAAGGGCATGCCGGAGGGCTTCGACCCGCAGCAGGCGGGCAACCTCGGGCTGCAGATCGTCCGGACGCTGGCCACCGGGGAGCTGGGCGGCACCTTCGACATGGTGGCGGGGCCGAACGGCGGTACCAAGGTGGTGCTGGAGATCCCGGTGCGCTGAGCTGCGCCGAGGCGTAGAGGGGTGCGGGGGGAGCGTGCGACTCGGCGTGGGCGCCGGTGGCCCGCTCCTTCACCACCGTCCACTGCGCCACCGCCCGCGGTGCGGGGACGGCGAAGACAAAAACGAGGCCCTGTCGACCGGGGGGGGTGGGTCGACAGGGCCTCTCAACCCGTTCCGGCCGTCGGGGGGAGTCGGCCGGAACGGGGGCTCTAGTGGTGCGCCACTCGCCGGTGCGTTGCACACGGTGAGCGCCACAGCTCCACAATATTGCTCTAAGTGAACAGTATCAAGTGGCTGGGCGGGCAAGTGTCGCGGGACCTTTTCGGGCAAGGCCCTTTGTACGGAAGGCTTCACCAGGAAGTGCAGGCGAAGCCTTTGATCATGTGTTGATCGGTGCGGTGGTTACTGCTGGTACTACGGCGTGTGATCAGGCGGTGCGGGTCAGGCCGTACGGGCGCGGTTGCGGGCGGCGCGACGCTTCATCGCACGACGCTCGTCCTCGCTCATGCCGCCCCAGACGCCGGCGTCCTGGCCGGTCTCGAGGGCCCACTGGAGGCACTGCTCCATGACCGGACAGCGGCGGCACACGGCCTTGGCTTCCTCGATCTGCAGCAGAGCAGGACCGGTGTTCCCGATCGGGAAGAACAGCTCCGGGTCCTCTTCGCGGCAGACAGCGCGGTGGCGCCAGTCCATGGTCGTCCAACTCCTCCTGCCGACGGGGGTCACCCGCACGGCACATCGATGGTCTTTGTGAATGTGAACGCTTTCACGAATCCCGCAACAACAAAAGAGACCAAAGGCCCATCGGGCCCGGGAGGTCTGTGCTGGGGAGGGATTCGGCGATTCGAGGGACACCCCGCGGTCGGCACCCAACAGGTTCTGAGGTTGCCGTCGCTGCGATGCGTCCCGATCGCCATGTAGAGGTTCGCAAACCTCGGGCCCGGATACAACCCCCTTCAGGGAGGAATTTTTGATTCTTCGGTGTCGCCTAGCTCACAGCCAGTACTTCTATGGAGTGAAGGGGGCTTGTGCGTTCGAGAAGAAGGGTGAAGGGCCCTTCTAGTCACACAATCACACGCAGTGCCCGCCGTACGCCTGTGAAACTGACGCGACTCCTGGACCCAAGGTGGTCCCCGTCGACCTGGAACGGGGCCGGTTCCTCCGAAACCAAGGTGAAGTGACGGACGTCGTGATAGGAGACGACGTGCTTGCCGGAGGGGCCCGGTGATGCGGCGCCGTCGCTCGAAGGCCCGTGCGACCGCAGGATCTGACGGACCGTTCGAGCAGTGCCGAACGCCGTCATCCGGGTGATGCCGAAGACATCGAGGTCCGCGTCGAAGGAGGCCAGCGGCGAGGGGTAGACCGGGCGGTTGCCCAGGAACGTCCAGGGCGAGGTGTTGCTGACTATCGCCAGCGCCAGGCCGGGCACCGGCCCGTGGCCCGCCAGTTCCAGGGAAACCGGGCCTGATCTGCGCTGCTCACGCTGGGTGACGAAGTGGCGGAGCGCCTGGGTGACATAGAGCGCGTGGGTGGACTTGCGCCCCGCCCGGCGCTGCTCCTCGACCCGGCCGACCACTCCGGCGTCGAAGCCGAGCCCGGCGGTGAAGGTGAACCAGCGGTCCGGCAGCCCCTCGGTCATCGCCTTGCCCAGACCGATCGGGCGCTCCCGCCGGCCCTCCAGGGCGTTCAGCAGCGCGCCGGTCGCCTCCACCGGGTCGTTCGGCAGGCCCAGCGCGCGGGCGAACACGTTGGTCGAACCGCCCGGGACCACGGCCAGCCGGGGGACCTTCTCGCCCGGGCCGTGCGAGAGCAGGCCGTTGACCGCCTCGTTGACGGTGCCGTCGCCGCCCAGGGCCACCACCAGGTCGACCGTGCCGTCCTCGACCGCCTCGCGGGCCAGGTCGCGCGCGTGGCCGCGGTACTGGGTCTGCGCCACCTCCAGCTTGAGGTCGCTGCGCAGGGCGTGGATCAGGACGTCCCTGGTGCGGCCGCTGGTGGTGGTCGCTTTCGGGTTGACGACCAGGAGAGCGCGCATGTGCTCAGCCTACGGGTCGGTACGGACCTCCTGGCGGCTACCCTGCTGGAGTGACCGCAGAATCCTCCGCACCCGTACCCGCGCCCGGTGCCGGCCGTCCGACCGCCCTCACCGTGGGCGCCGCCATCACGGCCGTCGCGGGCGCCGCGCTGGCCGTCGTGGGCGTCTGGGACATGGTCGCCGCCCTGTCCGGCCAGTCCAAGCAGCTCGCCCTGAACGAGTTCGGCGGCCTGGTGATCGTGCTGCTCGGCGTGCTGCCGCTGCTCGCCGCCCGGGCGCTGCTCCAGGGCCGCCGCTGGGGCCGCAGCCCGGCCGTGCTGACCAACTCGATCTGCCTGCCGGTGGCCTACTACATGTGGCAGAGCGGCGGCACGATGGCCGCCGTCGGGGTGGGCGTCGGCCTGCTCGGCCTGGCCGGCATCTGCGCGCTGCTCAGCCCGAAGTCGACGGCGGCCCTCTACGCTCCGCACGAGGGCTGAGCGCGGAGGGCCGCCGCCTTTCCGGTACCGCATCCGACCGACGGCCGCCGCCCGGCGGCCGTCGGTCCTGCTTTCCCGGTCCTACTCCTCCACCAGCAGCTTCTCCCGCAGCTGCGCGAGCGTCCGGGCGAGCAGCCGGGAGACGTGCATCTGGGAGATGCCCACCTCGGCGGCGATCTGGGACTGCGTCATGTTCCGGAAGAACCGCAGCACCAGGATCTTCTGCTCCCGGGGCGGCAGTTGGGCGAGCAGCGGCTTGAGCGACTCCCGGTACTCGACGCCCTCCAGGGCCTCGTCGGTGGCGCCCAGGGTGTCCGCGACGGCCGGCGACTCGTCGTCGTTGTCCGGCACGTCCAGCGACAGCGTGGAGTACGCGTTGGCGGACTCCAGCCCCTCCAGCACGTCCTCCTCGGAGATCCCCAGGTGCTCGGCCAGCTCGTGCACCGTGGGGGAGCGGCCGTGCCGCTGGGAGAGCTCGCTGGTCGCCGTGGTGAGCGACAGCCGCAGCTCCTGGAGCCGGCGCGGCACCCGGACCGCCCAGCCCTTGTCGCGGAAGTGCCGCTTGATCTCGCCGACGATGGTCGGCGTGGCGTAGGTGGAGAACTCGACCCCGCGCTCGTGGTCGAAGCGGTCCACCGACTTGATCAGTCCGATGGTGGCGACCTGGGTGAGGTCGTCCAGCGGCTCGCCCCGGTTGCGGAACCGCCGGGCCAGGTGCTCGACCAGCGGGATGTGCATCCGCACCAGCTGGTTGCGCAGCTCGACGCGCTCCGGGGAGCCCTCGGGCAGCGCGGACAGCCGGACGAACAGTGCCCGGGCCGCCTCGCGGTCCGGGGCACCGCTGCGCTGCGGACCCTGGGCGGGCACCGCGGCGCGCAGTGCCCGGGCCGCCTCGTCGGCGGCCCCGTCCTCCGGGCCGTCGCTGTCCGGACCCCCGTCCGGGCGGTCGGCCGGCGGGAGGTCCGCGGCCGACGGCACGGGCGGGGGCGACTGATCGGGCGACGACTCGGGCGTCGGCTCGGTCGGCTGGCTCATCCGGTGGGCGTCCTTCGGGTGCGCTTCGTCGTTGGCGGCGAGGCCGGGGACGCTCGCCTGGGTCGGTACGGCAGGGCCCGCCGTCGCGAGGCCGGTACGGTCCAGATCACTCACGGCCATTCCCCCGTTCCGTTCCGGGAGCACCGGGACCGCCGGTCCCGGTTCGTCTCGATGGTCGTACCGCCGGGTGGGGGCGGTACCGGGAGCCGTCCGTCCGGCCCGGTGGTGCCGGGCGGACGGCCCTTGTTCGGTGCTGCTGCCGCGCTGCCGCGGCGGACCTAGTGGGCGGCGGAGCCGCCGCGCTTCTTGTGCAGGCTGATCGACACGGTCTTGTCCTCGGCGACCGAGGACTCGACCTCGCCGGCCAGCGCGGAGAGCACCGTCCAGGCGAAGGTGTCGCGTTCGGGCGCCCGGCCGTCGGTGGTGGGCGCCGAGACGATCACCTTCAGGGAGTCGCCGACCAGGCGGAACTCGCAGCAGAGGACCGAACCGGGCACGGCCTGCTGGAGCAGGATGGCGCAGGCCTCGTCGACCGCGATCCGCAGGTCCTCGATCTCGTCCAGGGTGAAGTCCAGCCGGGCCGCGAGGCCCGCCGTGGCTGTACGCAGGACCGAGAGATAGGCCCCGGCCGCGGGCAGCCGGACCTCCACGAAGTCCTGGACTCCGGGCTCGCCGTCGATCTGGGACACCCTCACCTCCTGGGTGACGCGCTGTGCTTCCGGGCCGGTGGCCGCGGCACTGTCTGTTGCTTGGCTCAACTGCTTCGCCCCAACTGTCCAGAGGGGTGGTGCGGTACGTACCGGTCATACCCCTCGTGGGTCTCCCGGACGCCGCCGTCCGCCCGAGACGTTACCGCGTTCGTGCCCCGGAGCGGGAGTCACTCATGGTAAGGCATCGCGACTCAGGGTGGCAGGGGTCCGACGAGGACCTTGCGCGCCCTCCGCGTACGCCCTCCGCGCGCCCGGTCCGGCGCCCGGATCAGCGCCCCCGGATCAGCGCCCCCGGATCAACGCCCCCGGATCAACGGGAGCCGGCGGCGGTGAGCGCCTCGCCGGTGAGGCGGTAGACCGTCCACCCGTCCATCGGGACCGCGCCGAGCGCCTTGTAGAAGTCGATCGAGGGCCGGTTCCAGTCCAGCACCGACCACTCGACCCGGGCGTAGCCGCGCTCGACGGCGATCCGGGCGAGCTCCAGGAGCAGCGCCTTGCCGTGGCCGCCGCCGCGGGCGGTCGGGTCGACGTAGAGGTCCTCCAGGTAGATCCCGTGGGTGCCGCGCCAGGTCGAGAAATTGAGGAACCAGAGCGCGAAGCCGACCGGCTCGCCGGTGGTGTCGTCCTCGGCGATCAGGCCGAACACGGCCGGCTGCTCGCCGAACAGGGCGTCCCGCAGCTGCTCCTCGGTGGCGATCGCCTCGTGCGCGGCCTTCTCGTACTCGGCGAGTTCGTGGATCATGCGGTGGATCACGGGGACGTCGGCGGGGGCTGCGGTGCGGATCATGCCTCCGAGCCTACTTGGGCCGTCCCGCTCCCGTCCCGGGCCGAGGCCGCAGGCCGGGACGGGAGCGGGACGGCCGGGGCCTCAGCGGGCCGGGACGGTCCGCAGGTAGGCCGCCAGGGCGGTGACCGCGGCCGGGTTGCGGGGGCTCTCGACCAGGTCCACGTAGTCCAGGACGAAGATCCGGTCGTTGCGGACGGCCGAGACTCCGGCCAGCGGCGGGAAGGACTTCAGGAACTTCCGCTTCGCCTCGGCGTCGGGGGTGCCGTAGTTGTTGATCACGATCACCTCGGGGTCGCGCTCGACCACGGTCTCCCAGCCCACGGTGGTCCAGGAGTCGGCGAGGTCGCCGGTCACGTTCCGCCCGCCGGCCTTGGTGATGATCTCCTCCGGGGCGGCGAACCGGCCGGAGGTGAAGGGCTTGTCCTCGCCGCTGTCGTACAGGAAGACGCCCGGGCGGTACGCGGGCTCGGGGACGGCCGCGATCTCCGCCTTGAACCCGGCGATCAGCCGGTCCGCCCGGTCCCGGACGTCGAAGATGTCGCCCAGGTTGGCGAGGTCCGTGTAGAGCGCGTGCAGCGGGGACATCACCCCGCGCTCGGTGCCCTTGCCGCTGCGGCAGGACTCGGTCAGCACGTAGGAGCCGATGCCGACACCGGCCAGGGCCTGCGGGGTGACGCCCCGGCTCTCGTCGAAGCCGTAGTTCCAGCCGGCGAACACCAGGTCGGCCCGGGCCTCCAGCGCGATCTCCTTGGTGATCTGCTGCTTGGAGAGCCACGGGGCGCGCTGGTAGGCGTCCTTCCAGGCGACCTTGTCGACCTGGCCCTTGTCGTCCGGCATCACGTAGCCGGCCATCCGGTCCTCCAGCCCGAGCGCGAACATCAGCTCGGTGATGCCGACGTCGTTGGTCACCACCCGGGCGGGCTTCTGCTGGAAGGTGACCGGGGCGCCGCAGTTCTCGACGGTCACCGGGTAGTGGGCGGAGGCGGCGGCGCCGTCGCCGCGCGGGGCGATCTCGGCGCCGCAGCCGGTGAGGGCGAGGGCGAGCAGGGCGGCGGCGGCAACGGCCTTGGTGCGCATGGTGGGTCCTCGGGGCGGTGGGCGGGTCGGTCGTGCGGAGAACGGTCGGTCGTACCTGGAGACGGTCCGGGCCGGCGGTTCGGACGGGTCGGTCAGGGCAGGCGGTCGAACAGCAGCTGGACGGCGCCGGTGACCGGGTGCCGGACCGGCGTCGCCCGGACCTTGAACACCTCCGCCAGCAGGCCCGGTTCGAGCACCTCGGCGGGCGGTCCGGAGGCGACGATCCGCCCCTCCGCGAGCACGTACAGCAGATCGCAGTGCCCGGCGGCCAGATTGAGGTCGTGCAGCGCGGTGAGCACCGTCGTCCCGGCCTCCCGGACCAGCGCCAGCACCTCCAGCTGGTGGGTGATGTCCAGGTGGTTGGTGGGTTCGTCGAGCACCAGCACCCGGGGCTCCTGGACCAGCGCGCGGGCGATCAGCACCCGCTGCTTCTCGCCCCCGGAGAGGCTCAGGAAGCCCCGGCCGGCCAGGTGCCCGGCGCCGACCCGGTCCAGGGCGGCGGCGCAGTGCTGCTCGTCGGCCGCGGACGGGCCGGCCAGGGCGCCGCGCCGGTGCGGCAGCCGGCCCATGCCGACCACCTCGGCGACGGTGAAGTCGAACTCCGCGGTGTGCTCCTGCGGCAGCGCCGCCACCCGCCGGGCGGCCTCGCGCGGCGCGAGCCGGTGGACCTCCTCGCCGCCCAGCAGGACGGCTCCGGCGGCGGGCCGCAGCGCCCGGTAGACGCAGCGCAGCAGGGTGGACTTGCCGCTGCCGTTCGGGCCGACCAGGCCGACCACCTGGCCGGCGGCGGCGGTCAGGGTGACCTCGTGGACCAGCCGGACGCCGGCCAGGTCGACCGAGACCCGGTCGACGGCGAGGTCCAGGGCCCCGGTGCCGTCGGTGCTCACCGGCCACCCCCGAAGGCGTAGGCGCGACGGCGCATCAGCAGCAGGAAGCAGGGCACCCCGACGGCCGCGGTGACCACGCCGACGGGCAGTTCGGCGGGGGCCAGCAGGGTGCGCGAGACGATGTCCACCCAGACCAGCAGCAGGGCCCCGGCGAGCGGCGCGACCAGCAGCAACCGGCGGTGGCCGGCGCCGACCAGCATCCGGGCCAGGTGCGGGACCATCAGTCCGACGAAGCCGATCGCCCCGCTCACCGCGACCACGGTGCCGGTGACGGCGGCGGTCACCACGAACAGCGCGCGCCGCAGCCGGTCCGGGTCCACGCCGAGCGAGGCGGCCGTCTCGTCGCCCATCGCCAGCGCGTCCAGCTGTCCGGCGGCGCGGGCCAGGTACGCCAGGCCGGCGAGCACGGTGACGGCGGCGATCGGCACCGAGCCCCAGGTGGCCCCGCCGAGGCTGCCGAGCAGCCACATCATGGCCGAGCGGGCGGCCTCGCCGCGGGCGGCGGCGAAGACCATCAGCGCGGTCACGGCGGAGAAGCCGTAGGACATCGCGGTGCCGGTGAGCACCAGTCGCAGCGGGGTGAGCCCGTGGGCGGTACGGGCCGTCAGATAGACCAGCACCATGGCCAGCAGGGCCGAGACGAAGGCGGAGGCGGAGAGCGCCCAGACACCGAGCGAGGCGAAGGCGCCGAACATCAGTACGGCGTTGGCGCCGACCGAGGCCCCGGAGGAGATGCCGAGCACGAAGGGGTCGGCGAGCGCGTTGCGCACCATCGCCTGGACCGCGACCCCGGTGGCGGCGAGTCCGGCGCCGACCACGGCGGCCAGGACGGCGCGCGGCAGCCGGATCTCCCAGACGATGGCGTACGCGGCGGCCTCGTCGGCCTCCAGCCGACCGCCCGTCAGGCCGGCGCCCAGGAGCCGCAGGACCTGGCCCCAGCCGAGGCCGGCCGAGCCCACCGCGACGGCGCAGACCAGCGAGCCGAGCAGGGCCGCGGTGAGGACGGCGGCCAGCGGGAGGGCGGGGATCCGCCGGGGGCCCGGTGGGGCCGCAGCGGTGGCCGGTGCGGCCGCGGTGGTGCTGCTCACTGGTGGCACGCCTTGCCTCGGGCCGGGTACGGCGAGGGGCGGCGCGTCCGGGCGCGGGTGTGCCGGGGCGCCATCCCCTCGCAGTCCGCGGCGAGTTGTCGGGAGGTCGGCGCCCCCGGGTGATCGGGCTCGCGGCCGCGGGGGCCGCTTACCGTTGCGGGTCAGCGCCGGATTCGCACCGGCTTCCCCCGTGGGACGCCCTGGCAGCATAACAAGCGCTCATGGCCTACGACCCTTACTGTTCGAACGGCCGTGCCCGTCCGGCCCCGAACGCACGGCCGCCCCCGTCCGGATCCGGACGGGGGCGGCCGAAAGGCGACCGGGCGGGGATCAGCCCTGCTTGGTCTCCCAGAAGATCTTGTCGACCTCGGCGATGAGGTCCAGCAGCGCCTGGCCGGTGGCCGGGTCGGTGGACGCCTTGGCGGCCGAGGCGGCCTTCAGGGTGTCGTTGATGAGCTGGTGCAGCTGCGGGTACTTCTCGAAGTGCGGGGCCTTGAAGTAGTCGCTCCACAGCACCGAGATGTGGTGCTTCACGGCCTCGGCGCGCTGCTCCTTGATGATGACCGCGCGGGCGCGGAAGTGCGCGTCCTCGTTGGCCTGGTACTTCTCCTGGGTGGCCTTGACCGACTCGGCCTCGATCCGGGCCTGGGCCGGGTCGTAGACACCGCAGGGCAGGTCGCAGTGGGCGTGGGCGGTGGCGCGAGGTGCAAACAGACGAGAGAACATGGGAGTCCTTCCTTAGATCGTCTTCCCGCGCCCGAGATTACCTGCCGGACCGTCCGGTTTCCCGGCCGGGCGGTCTGCCTGGGGCAAAAGACGGAGCCGGAACCGGACCAATCCGGACATCGGCGGCCGGCGCCGGTGCGGCAGACTGGTGCGCGACAGCGCGACAGCAGGACGCGGGGCAGCAGGACGCAGGACGCAGGACGCGGGACACGGCGGGACGCGAGCCGGGAGGAGGAGCCGTGGCACGGAGCGCGGAACCGGAGGACGGTCCGCCGGGCGGCGGCGCGCCGTTCGGGCTGATCGACGTGGCGGGGGACTCGATGGTGCCGACGCTGCGCGACGGGGACCAGCTGCTGGTCCGCTACGGCGCGCGGATCCGGCCCGGCGCGGTGGTGGTGTTCCGGCACCCGTTCCAGCAGAACCTGCTGGTGGTCAAGCGGGCCGACGGCCGTCGCCCCAAGGGGTGGTGGCTGCTCTCCGACAACCGGCCGGTGGACAGCGACAGCCGCAGCTACGGGGCGGTGCCGGACGAACTGGTGCTCGGCCGGGTGCTGCTGCGGCTGCGCCCGCGCCCGGCCTGGCTGGCCCCCGGGCGGCGGCTGGAGCGGCTGCTGCTGGCCGCCCCGCTGGCACGGGTGCCCGGCCTCGCCCGCCGCCTCGGCGTCTGGATCCGGCCGGAGGAACTCCCGGTCCGCCAGGCCTGACGGGACGCCCGGTCCGCCGGGGCGGCTCCGCTAGTGCCCGGCCGCCGCGGCCTCCTGGGCCTCCAGGCGCTTGCGGGCCCGGTAGGCGGCGACATTGGCGCGGGTGGCGCAGCGGTCCGAGCAGTACCGGCGGGACCGGTTGGTCGAGGTGTCCAGATAGGCGTTGCGGCAGGGCGCGGCCTGGCAGATGCCGAGCCGGTCGGCGCCCAGCTCGGTCAGGTGGACGGCCAGGCCCATGCAGGCGACGGCGCTGAAGTGCGCGGTGGCGGTCGGCGAGTTGTCGGCGAGGTGCAGGTGCCAGCGCGGCCGGCCGGCCGCGTCGAGGTAGTCGTGCCCGGAGACCAGCGGGCTGACCGGGAACTCCATCAGCAGGCTGTTCAGCAGGTCGACGCTGCGTACCTCCTCGCCCTCGGCGGCGGCCTCGAAGACCCCGCGCAGCCGGGTGCGGACGGCCCGCAGCCGGGGCACGTCCGCTTCGTCGGCGAGGTTGCGGGCGCGCGAGGAGTCCGAGAACAGGGCGCGCACTCCGTCCACCGAGGTCAGCGAGTCGGTGCCGCGCTCGGGCTCCTCGGTGTTCACCAGCCGGACGGCCAGATCGGCGTACGAGGCGAGCTCCACGGTGGTCCTTCCAGAGATCGGTAACAGGCTGATTGCCTCCAGCCTATTACCCGCAGGGGGAAAGCGGAAAAGCGCGGCGCCCGGCAGGTTCCGCCTGCCGGGCGCCGTCGACGGTGCGCCCGGCGCACCTCGGATCAGAGCACCTTGGAGAGGAAGGCGCGGGTCCGCTCGTGCTGCGGGTTGCTGAGGACCTCGCGGGGGTTGCCGGACTCGACCACCACACCGCCGTCCATGAACACCAGCGCGTCGCCGACCTCGCGGGCGAAGCCCATCTCGTGGGTGACCACGATCATGGTCATGCCCTCCTCGGCGAGCCCGCGCATGACGTCGAGCACCTCGCCGACCAGCTCGGGGTCGAGCGCCGAGGTCGGCTCGTCGAAGAGCATCAGCTTGGGCTTCATCGCCAGCGCCCGGGCGATCGCCACCCGCTGCTGCTGGCCGCCGGAGAGCTGGGAGGGGTAGTTCCCGCTCTTGTCGGACAGGCCGACCCGCTCCAGCAGAGCCATCGAGCGCTCCCTGGCCTCGGCCCTGGACTCGCGCTTGACCTGGACCGGCGCCTCCATCACGTTCTCCACCGCGGTCATGTGCGGGAAGAGGTTGAAGCGCTGGAACACCATGCCGATGTCCCGCCGCTTGAGCGCGACCTCGCGGTCCTTGAGCTCGTAGAGCTTGTCGCCGCGCTGCCGGTAGCCGACCATCTCGCCGTCCACCCAGAGGCGGCCGCCGTTGATCTTCTCCAGGTGGTTGATGCAGCGCAGGAAGGTGGACTTGCCGGAGCCGGACGGGCCGACCAGGCAGAACACCTCGCTCTGCTTGACCTCCAGGTCGATGCCCTTGAGCACCTCGACCAGGCCGTAGGACTTGCGGACGCCCTCGGACTTCACCATCGGGCCGCTGCCCGGGGCGTCGGCGGGGGTCTTGCTGAGGTCGGTCATGCGTGGCCACCTCCCTCGAGTCCGGGGACCACGTCGTTCTTGGCCTTCGGGGTGGGCCTGCCGCCGAACAGCAGCCGAACCCGCTGGATCGGCGTGGGCGGCAGGGTCCGGTTCGCACCTCGAGCGTAGTGCCGCTCGATGTAGTACTGCCCGACCGTGAGGATCGAGGTCATGAGCAGGTAGTAGATGCTGACCGCGACCAGGACCGGGATGGTCTGGAAGGTCCGCGAGTAGATGTCGTGGCCGGCCGTGAACAGCTCCGCCAGCGAGATGACCTGGACCAGCGAGGTGGTCTTGAGCATCGAGATGGTCTCGTTGCCGGTCGGCGGGATGATCACCCGCATCGCCTGCGGGAGCACGATCCGGCGCAGCGTGGCGGCGCGGCTCATGCCGAGCGCGTGGGCGGCCTCGGTCTGGCCCTCGTCGACGGACTGGATGCCGCCGCGGACGATCTCCGCCATGTACGCCGCCTCGTTGAGGCCGAGGCCCAGCAGGGCGGCGGTGAAGGTCGGGATCAGGGTGTTGGTCGACTCGGACCAGAACTCGGGCCCGAACGGGATGCCGATCGACAGGTTCGGCCACAGGGCGCCCAGGAAGTTCCAGAACACCAGCTGCACCAGCACGGGGGTGCCGCGGAAGATCCAGATGTAGAACCAGGCCGTCCCCGACAGCAGGGGGTTCGGCGAGAGCCGCATGATCGCGAGGAGCACGCCGCCGACCACGCCCATCAACATGGACAGGGCGGTCAGTTCGAGCGTCACCCAGATTCCGTGGATGATCTGCTCGTTGGTGAGCGTGTCTCTGACGACGTCCCACTGGAACGCGGGGTTGAAGATCAGGGCGTGGAGCAGCATCGCCGCGAGGACGACGATCACTACTGCTCCGGCCCAGCGTCCGGGGTGGCGCACCGGGACGGCCTTGATGGTCTCAGGCCGTCCCGATTTCACCGCCCCCTGCTCGGAAGATTTCACCTTGGGGCCTCAGGGGGTGTGGTGGTGCGGAGGATCAGCTCTTGGCGGCGTTGATCTCGGACTTGTCGATCGCGCCGGCCTCGACGCCCCACTTCGCCAGGATCTGCTTGTAGGTGCCGTCGGCGATCAGCGACTGGACGGCGCCCTGGACGGCGGGGGAGAGCGGGGAGCCCTTGTCGACGACGACGCCGTAGGGCGCGCTGTCGTAGGTCCCGCCGAGCTTCTCCAGCTGGCCGTTGGTCTGCTTGATCGCGTAGTCGACGACCGGGGAGTCGGCCATCATCACCTGGTCGCGGCCGGAGACCAGCGCGGTGGTGACGTCGGTCTGGAGGGTGAACTTGTCACCGTCGTTGGGGATGGTCGGCTTGCCGGCCTTGGTGCACTCCGGGTTGCGGACGTCGGTGATCTCCTGCGCCTGGGTGGTGCCGGTCTGGACGGCGACCTTCTTGCCGCAGAGGTCCTTGGGGTCGATCTTGTCCGGGTTGCCCTTCTTGACCGCGATGGCGCTGCCCGCGGTGAAGTAGGTGACCATGTCGACGGTCTGCTCGCGCTCCTTGGTGTCGGTGAAGGAGCTCATGCCGAGCTGGTACTTCTTCGCCGTGATGCCCGGGATGATCGAGGTGAAGTCGGCGTTCTGCACGTCGGCGGTCAGGCCGAGCTTCTTGGCGATCGCGTCGGCCAGGTCGACGTCGAGGCCGACGATGTTGCCCTTGTCGTCCTTGAACTCGTTGGGCGCGTAGGAGGCGTCGGCGGCGACGATCAGCTTGCCGGAGGACTTGATGTCGGCGGGGACGAGCCCGGCGAGCGCGGGGTCGGCGGACACGGCGGCGACGCTGACGCTGGGGTTGGCCGCACTGCTGCCGCCGCTGGAGGAGGACTTGCTGCTGCCGCAGGCGGTCAGCACGAGCGACGCGGACGCGAGCACCGCCGCTGAGGCGAGGAGGCGGGTGCGCTGGGTACGGGCGATCATGGGGGATCTCCTCCTGAGGGAGAGGTCGGACGGGCGTGCCACGGGGGAGCGGCGCGCCGGAGCAGCAGAGCCGTACGGCGCTGTACGGCCGGGCAGGGAGAACACGCAGGGTGGTACCGGGTACTGCTCTCCGCCACCGTCCGCCGAGGTGGGCGTTGACCGAACCGCCTCGACCAGTGGTCGGCTCGATCCGAGATGGGGGGAATCCTGCCATCTGATGACGCTCGGGTGGCCCTCATTCAGATCAAAATCGGATAACGGGGGGCCGCGCTGTCCGCTATTCGGACGAATACCGTGTCCCTGTCACCCTGCGTATAAGTATGCAGATCTCCCTGCGGTCCGCCCGGAGGCCCGGCCGCGCACTCGCCCGATCGTGCGCCCGCTCCGCGGCGGCCCGGACCCCCGCCCGGACCGCCACCCGTGCCCCCGCCCCGGACGGCCGACCGGACCCGGCTCAGATGCCTCCGTTGACCACCGCGTTCTGGGCCGCGCCGGCGGCGACGTTCCACTTGGAGAGGATCTTGTCGTACTCGCCGCTGCGGATCAGCTGGTCGATCGCCTTGGCCAGGACGTCGCGCAGTTCGGTGTCCTCCTTGCGCAGCGCGATCCCGTACGGGTTGGACCGGGACTGCGCGCCGGTCACCTCGAAGCGGTTGCCGCCGTCGGTGTTCTTCGCCGCGTAGGCGGCCACCGGGAAGTCGTTCAGGCCCGCCTGCGACGTGCCGGCGGCGACCTCGGCCAGCGCCTTGGCGTCGCTGTCGAACTTGTGGACGGTGAGCGGCTTGTTGGCGCGGGTGCAGGCGGTCACCTGGCGGGCCACGATCTCGTCCTGGGTGGTGCCGCTCTGCACCGCGACGGTCCGGCCGCAGAGGTCGTCCAGACCGCGGATGCCCTTGGGGTTGCCCTTCGGCACCACGATCGAGGTGCCGGCGATGAAGTAGTCCACGAAGTCCACCGCCAGGCCGGTCGACTTGCCGGCCTCGTCCACGCCGTCCCGGCGCTGGCGGATGTCGCTGAGCGCGGACATCGCGACGTCGTACTGCTTGTGGTGGAGGCTCGGTATGAGCTTGTCGAAGGGGGTGTCGACGTACTCGATCCGCAGGTCGAGGATCCGGCCGAGCGCCGCGGCGATGTCCGGGTCCAGGCCGTCGGGCTTGCCGTCGGTGCCCCGGAACTCCACCGGCGGGTAGTTGACGTCCATCCCGATCCGCAGCACCTTGCCCGACTGCTGGGCGCTCGGGACCTTCGCCCGGAGCTGCTGGAGCGGGTCCTCGGCGACGGTCTTGTCGCCGCCGCAGGCGGTCAGCAGCAGGGTTCCGGCGGTGGCGAGGGCGAGCGCGGCGGGGGCCCGGCGGGGGGACAGGGCACGGTGGTGCATCGGTTGCTCCTGAGGGAGGGAGGGGGAGGCGCCGCGGCATCGCGGAGGTGGACGCGAGATGGCGGAACAACGGATCCTCCCATCCCGACCTGCCGCGTCCGTGGGCGGGTGTGTCAGAATTCGGTACCGGGTGACCCCCGACGCTCGAACCGGACCGCCGGGCCGCAAACAGGCCCGGGGTGCACAGGAACGGAAGTCCAGAACGTCGACTCCGTATCCGGCGGCACCGGCCTCCACACCGTGTCCGTGTTCACCCCCGCGGGTGTGCGTACGTGTGCGCCACTGCCGCTGCCGGGGTCCGGTTCTCATGGTTCCTGGTGCCCACAGGTGGCCGTGAGGCGTACGACAACCATGTGACTTGGACGAAAAGGCATGGGTGCGATGCCCTCGTCCGACCTACGCTCGGCCCGGAAGCACAGCGCGGACCACTCGCGGACAACTCCATAAACCCTCATTTCGAGGCGCTCGTCCGACGGCGGCGCCCCGACCCAGCCTTCCCCCGGGGGCGCTTCGGCGTTCCCGGGTTCCGCTGACCGGCCGCCGGTCACCGGATGCCGGGACCGGCCGGGTCGTCCGCCCCGTCGGCCGGGTGTCCTCGCTCGATCAATGACGAAGAGGTCATCGTGGCAGCGGAGATCATCCACAGCAGTACCCAGGACACCGACGATCCGGTCGACGCCGTGTTCGCGCTCCACCGCGGCGGCAAGATGGAGGTCCGGGCGACCGTCCCGGTGCGCGACGCGGACGACCTGTCCCTCGCCTACACCCCCGGTGTCGCCCGCGTCTGCACGGCCATCGCCGAGCAGCCCGAGCTCGTGAACGACTACACCTGGAAGGCCAACACGGTGGCCGTGGTCACCGACGGCACCGCCGTGCTGGGCCTCGGCGACATCGGCCCCGAGGCCTCGCTGCCCGTCATGGAGGGCAAGGCGATCCTGTTCAAGCAGTTCGGCGGCGTCGACGCGGTGCCGATCGCGCTCGCCTGCACCGACGTGGACGAGATCGTCGAGACCGTGGTCCGGCTGGCCCCGTCCTTCGGCGGCGTCAACCTGGAGGACATCTCGGCCCCGCGCTGCTTCGAGATCGAGCGCCGGCTCCAGGAGGCCCTGGACATCCCGATCTTCCACGACGACCAGCACGGCACCGCGATCGTCACCACCGCCGCGCTCTGGAACGCGGCCAAGGTGACCGGCCGCGAGATCGGCTCGCTGCGCGCCGTCATCTCCGGCGCCGGCGCGGCCGGCATCGCCATCGCCAAGATGCTGCTGGCGGCCGGCATCGGCGACGTGGCCGTGTGCGACCGCAAGGGCGTCGTGTACGAGGGCCGCGGGGACCTGACCGACGTCAAGGCGGAGATCGCCGGCCTGTCCAACCGGACCGGCCTCAAGGGCACCCTGGCCGACGCGATGGCCGGCGCCGACGTCTTCATCGGCGTCTCCGGCGGCACCGTGCCGGAGGAGGTCGTCGCGACCATGGCCGAGGGCGCGTTCGTCTTCGCCATGGCCAACCCGAACCCGGAGATCCACCCCGAGGTCGCGCACAAGTACGCCGCCGTGGTGGCCACCGGCCGCAGCGACTTCCCGAACCAGATCAACAACGTGCTGGCGTTCCCGGGCATCTTCGCCGGCGCGCTGCAGGTCCGGGCCACCCGGATCACCGAGGGCATGAAGCTGGCCGCCGCCAAGGCGCTGGCCGGCGTGGTGGCCGACGAGCTGACCCCGCAGAAGGTCATCCCCTCGCCGTTCGACGAGCGGGTCGCCCCGGCCGTCACCAAGGCCGTCGCCGAGGCCGCCCGGGCCGAGGGCGTCGCCCGCCGCTAGCCGGTACCCGTACCGGAACCCCGCCCGGGCCCGGGACACGCGTCACACTCACGCGTTGTTCCGGGCCCGGGGGCGTTCTGGCTATCGTCCGGTGCATGTTTGCTGCCTATGCCGCACGAATCGACGCCGACGACCCGCTGAGCGGGCTGGAGTTGGGCGAACGCCCCGAACCCGTGGCCCGGCCGGGCTGGAGCGTGGTCACGGTCCGGGCCGCCAGCCTGAACCACCACGACCTCTGGTCGCTGCGCGGGGTCGGGCTGCCCGCCGAGAAGCTGCCGATGATCCTCGGCTGCGACGCCGCCGGCATCGACGAGCACGGCAACGAGGTGGTCCTGCACTCCGTGATCGGCCAGAGCGGGCACGGGGTCGGCCCGGACGAGCCGCGCTCGATCCTGACCGAGCGCTACCAGGGCACCTTCGCCCAGCAGGTGGCCGTCCCCACCTGGAACCTGCTGCCCAAGCCCGCCGGACTCTCCTTCGAGGAGGCCGCCTGCCTGCCCACGGCCTGGCTGACGGCCTATCGGATGCTGTTCACCAACGCCGGGGTGAAGCCCGGCGACACCGTGCTGGTGCAGGGCGCCGGCGGCGGGGTGTCGACCGCGCTGGTGGTGCTCGGCAAGGCGGCCGGCCTGCGGGTCTGGGTCACCGGCCGGGACGAGGCCAAGCGGGACCGGGCCCTGGAGCTCGGCGCCGACGCGGCGTTCCCGAGCGGGGCCAGGCTGCCCGAGCGGGTGGACGCGGTGATGGAGACGGTCGGCGCCGCGACCTGGTCGCACTCGGTGAAGTCGCTGCGCCCGGGCGGCACGATCGTCATCTCCGGGGCCACCTCGGGCCCCAGCCCGGCGGCCGCCGAACTGAACCGGATCTTCTTCCTGGAGCTGCGGGTGGTCGGTTCGACCATGGGGACCAAGGAGGAGCTGGCCGGGCTGCTGTCGTTCTGCGCCACCACCGGGGTCCGGCCGGTGATCGACTCGGTGCTGCCGCTGGACGGGGCGCCGGAGGCGCTCGCCCGGCTGGCCAAGGGCGAGGTGTTCGGCAAGCTCGTCCTGACGCCGTGAGCCCGTGACGCGCCGGCGCCCGGCTCCCTGTGCGGGGAGCCGGGCGCCGGTTGCCGGACCGGTCGGTCGGGACAGGTCGGGCGCAGTCGAGAGCACTCAGGAGCACTCAGGAGTACTCAGGAGCGGTCGAGCAGCCGCTTCAGCCGCTCGCCGGCGGTACCGAGGACGGCACGCGCCTCGGCCAGCCGGGCCTGGGTCACCCCGCCGTCCCTGGCCGCGTCGCGGACCTGGTCGCGGAAGCGGTCGAGCAGCCGCTCCAGCTCCCGGGCCGGGTCGCCGGCCGGGTCGACGGCGGTCCACCCGGGCAGCTCGGCCGGGACGGCGTCGGCCGGCCCGTCCAGGTCGGTCTTGTCCAGGTCGATCCGGGTGACGGTGACCCGCTCGGCGCCGAGGTCCTCCTTCGACTCCCCGGGCTGTCCCCAGCGGGCCGCGTCGGCCAGCCCGGCCAGGCCCTTGGTCAGCTCGGAGAGCCCCTCGGCCAGTCCGGTCGGCCAGTCGCCGCGCGCCGCGTGCTCGCGGACCTGCTGCTCCACCCGGCGCTTGATCCGCAGCGCCTCCTGCTGGGCCGCCGTCCGGGCCGCCCGGGACTGCTCGCGCAGCCGGCGGGCCTCCTCCTCGGCGGCCTTCGCCTTGGCCTTGGCGGCCTTCTCCTGCTCCTTGGCGCGCTTCGCCTGCTCCTTGGCCTGCCGCTTGAAGGCGGCGAACTCCTCCTTGGCGCGCTGCCAGGCGGCCTGGTCGCCCCACGGCCCGGCCCACGGGTTCCCGCCGTTCTCCTGGCCCTGCTCCCCGGGGTCCGGGGCGCCGCGCCTGGCCTGCTCGGCCGCCGCGCCCCAGAGCTGCTCGCGCAGGTCCTTGGCGCTGTCCCGGACGTCCTCGCGGATCGCCCCGGCGAGCTGGGTCACCGAGTCGTGGATCTCCAGCTCCAGCTCGTCCAGCTCGCCCTGCCGGGTGGCGAGTTCGGCGCGCCCGGCGTCGGTGAGTCGGTAGACCTTGCGACCGCCCTCGGTGCTGTGGGCGACCAGCCCCTCCTGCTCCAGCTTGGCGAGCCGCGGGTAGACGGTGCCGGCCGAGGGCGCGTACAGGCCCTGGAAGCGCTCCTCCAGCAGGCGGATGACCTCGTAGCCGTGGCGCGGGGCCTCGTCGAGCAGCTTGAGCAGGTAGAGCCGGAGCCGGCCGTGGCCGAAGACGGGGGTCATGTCAGGCCTCCTTGGTGAGGTCGGGGCCGGTGCCGGGGGTGTCGGACTTGGTGAGGTCGGGGGCGGGCAGCTCCCGGGCGGCCCGGGTGTCGTCCTCGGCCTCCGGACGCTGGAGCACGGTGACCGCGCCGGAGACGGTGGTGACCGAGAGGCTGCCGCTGCCGTCGCCGAGCTGGCCGGAGAGGCGCTTGGTGCCCCAGCTGCCGGCGACGGTGAGTTCCTCGAAGCCGGAGGAGAGGTCGCCGCTGGTGGTGCCGGCCTCGACCTTGGTGCCGGTCAGCGCGGGCAGTCGGACGCCGACCGCGCCGCTGACCGTGTTGACCTTGATCTGGGCGGGGGTGGCGGCCGCGAGGTCCAGGGTGACCGCGCCGGTGACGGCGTTGGCGCTCACCTTCTCGGCGGTGCCGGCCAGCACGGTGAGCCGGCCGGAGACGGTGTTCAGCCGCAGCTGCCCGGCCACCGACTGGGCGTCCACGTCGCCGGTGACGGTGTTGGCGTCGGTCCGCCCGGTCAGGCCGACCAGGGTGATGTCGGCGTTGGCGGTCTGGGTCGAGACGTGCTCGCTGAAGCCGGAGACCGTCGTCGCGGCGGAGACGGTGCCGACCTTGACCTCGGTGCCGGCCGGGACGGTCACGGTGACGGCGGCGGTCCGCTTGCGCTTGAAGGAGGAGAAGAAGCCCTTCACCGAGTCGACCGACTTGAGCACGTCGCCGAACTCGTTCCAGCTGCTGAGGTCCTTGTAGGTGACGGTGAGGACGCCGTCGACCAGGGTGACGTGCAGCGGCTCGCCCTTGAGCTCGGTGACCTCCAGCCGGGCGGGGCCCTCGGCGGCGACCACGTTGACCGTGCCGTCGATGGTCCGCACCTGGAGCGTCCGGACCGTCTCCTCGATGGTGATCCTGTCGGGTCCTTCGACCGTCCACTGGCTCATCTCTGCCGCCTCCCGTTGCTGTGACTCGCGATGTATCGCGTCCTCTTCCAAAGACGATATATCGCGTGACGGCGAAGTCAAGGGAGTCCGACCCCGAGGCCGACCCGGAGTACACCCCGAGACCCGCCCCTACGGGGAGCATGCGAGAGGGCCCGGAGGCGGTTGCCTCCGGGCCCTCAGGGCCACCGTTTCACCAGGTCACTCGTCGTCCTCGTCGTCGAGCCTGGCCAGCCAGGTGGCCAGCCGCTCGACCGGGACCTCGAAGTCCGGGTTGAGGTCGACGAACTCGCGCAGGCGCTCGGCCAGCCACTCGAAGGTGACCTCCTCGTCGCCGCGGCGGCTCGCCAGCTCCTCGATGCCTCGGTCGGTGAAATACACGGTTCGCTCCGGTCCGGTGGGGATTCGACCTGGTCAGGATAGACCGGGTCAGCTGGCGCGCCAGGTGCTCACGGTGAGCTTCACCGCGCCGGTGGTGACGTCCGCGACCTCGACCACCGCGACGGCGATGTTGCGGGTGACCCGGTCCCGGATGCAGAGCAGGCGGCCCGGCGAGACCCGGTTGAAGGACAGGTCGGTGTCCGGCCGGGAGTCGATCGCGACGGCGCACTGGTCGGGCGTCACGGTGGACTCGGTGATCACCGCGAAGTCCGACTTGTTGTCGCCCGCGGTGACGAAGGAGTTGGCCTTGCTGCTGCTGCCGGTGGCGTTCAGGCCCAGGCCCCACTTGAGGTCGGTGCCGCGCGGCACCACCGTCCCGGCGTCCAGGTCGATCCGGTAGGAGTCGTAGTAGGCGTCGGTGCCGGGGATGGACAGCGGCTTCTGGGCCAGCAGCGGGGAGTAGCCGGTCGGCCGGGCCGGCGCGGTCACACCGGTGCCGGACGAGGCCGAGGGGGCCGAGGTCACCGCCCCGGAGGAGGAGCCGGAGGTCTTGGCCGAGGACGGGGTTGGATCGGTCGAGGGCGTGGTCGCGGGGGTGGTCGCGGCCGCGGCGGCGCCGCCCGCCGGCGGCGCGGCCGGCTGGGAGCTGCCCGAGCCCGCGCTCGACTGGTGCGCGGAGTTGTTCTTGTCGTCCTTGTTGAACTTGGCCATCAGCGCGACCCCGCCGGCCGTGCCGCCGACCGCCATCACCAGGGCGACGGTCAGCAGCACCTTCCAGGAGACCCCGCCCCTGCTGCGGGCCTGCTCCGGCGCGGGCGCCGGGCTGTCGGTGACCACCGGGCCGGGCGGCGGGGTGTCGTAGGACGGCGGCTCCTGCCGCAACTGGACGGTGGGCGGGGCGCCGAGCAGCGGGCCGGTGGGCGCCTCGGTGGGCGGCTGCGCGGCGCCGTACGCGCCGAGCGGCGGCGGGACGAAGCCGGGCGGCGGGGTGTCCGGTCGGACGGGGCCGAACCCGGGCGGCGGCGGGCCGAAGGACGGCGTGGTGGCCGCGTGGGTGGCGGGCGCCCCGGCCGGCTGCGGCGGGGCCGGTGGCACGGCCGGCGGCGGAGTCAGCGGGGACGACCCGGTCGGCGGGCCGGAGGGCTGCGGAGGCGCGGCCGGCAGCGGGGTGGGCGGCGTCTTCGGCAGGTCCGAGCGGCGGGTGATCTCGGTGTTGACCTGCCGGGGCAGCCAGTCGTCGGCGAACCGCAGCTGGCCGCCGACGCTCGGGTGGTTGCGGGCCACGTCGATGATCTCGGCCGGCCGGGGCCGGTCCTCCGGCGACTTCGCGAGGCAGCGCAGGACCAGCTCGCGCAGGTCCGCCGGCACGGCGTCCAGGTCGGGCTGCTCGTGCACCACCCGGTAGAGCACGGCGGTGTCCGGGCCGTCGCCGAACGGCGCGCTGCCGCCGGCCACGTACGCGGCCAGCGCGCCGAGCGCGAACACGTCGGTCGCCGGAGTGACCGGGCGGCCCTGGGCCTGCTCCGGGGACATGAAGGCGGGCGAGCCGATCCGGTAGCCGGTACCGGTCAGGGCGGTGGCGTCGGCGGCCCGGGCGATACCGAAGTCGATCACCCGCGGGCCGTCGCCGGCCACCAGCACATTGGCCGGCTTGAGGTCGCGGTGGACCACCTCGACGCTGTGGATGGCCTGCAGCGCCTCGGCGATGCCGCCCATCAGCAGCAGCACGGTGCGCACCGGGAGCGCGCCGTTCTCGCGCACCACCTGCTGCAGCGACGGCCCGGGGACGTAGGCGGTGACCAGCCACGGCGCGTCCGAGTCCAGACCGCCGGAGTCGATCACCTGGGCGGTGTAGAGGCCGTGGATGCGCTGGGCGTTGGAGACCTCCTGGGCGAACCGGCGGCGGAACTCGCCGTCCTCGGCGAACTCCGGGCGGACCACCTTGAGCGCCACCGGCCGACCGCCGGGCGTGTAGGAGAGGTAGACGCGGCCCATGCCGCCGGCCCCGAGCCGGGCGAACAGCCGGTAGCCGCCCACCTCCCTGGGGTCGTCGGGGAGCAGCGGCTGGAAGACCGGCGGGAGGGGTGAGGCTGCGGCGTCCCGTGGCGTGTCGGCGGTCATGCGGTTTTGATCCCCCTGGGAGAGCGGTGAGGTCCACCGGGCTCCGACGGTGGGCGCGACGACGGGCACCCGGCCGACGGTCCGGCGAGCCTTAACCTATCGATCCGTCAGCAGGCCGCGCAGGTCGGTGCCGCTTTGGTTGCAGAGCTGGGACCTTCGCACACGGCGCGGCCGCGGTCCGCCGGGGCCCGCCGTCGCACCGGGGAACGACGGCGGCCCCCCGCGTCCCTGGGATCCAGGGACGCGGGGGGCCGTTGCCGTGCGCGCGGCCGACCGGTGGCGACCGGTGCGGGCGGCGTCAGATCGTGAAGATCTCCTCCAGCAGCGCCTGCTGCTCGGCGCCGTGGCGCTTGGCCGAGCCGACCGCGGGGGCCGAGGAGGCCGTGCGGGCGACGCGGCGCAGCCGCGGGCCGTCGGCGCTGCGGCCGATGACGACCTGCAGGTGGTCGACCAGGTTCATCGCGATGAACGGCCAGGCACCCTGGTTGGCCGGCTCCTCCTGCGCCCAGACGAACTGGACGTCGTCGCCGTACTTGGCCAGCTCCTCCTGGAGCTCGGCCACCGGCAGCGGGTAGAGGCGCTCGACCCGGACGATCGCGGTGTCGGTGATGCCGCGCTCGGTGCGGGCCGCCTCCACGTCGTAGTAGAACTTGCCGGCCGTGATGACGACCTTGCGGACGTTCGCCGGGTCGACGGTGGTGTCGCCGATGACCGGGCGGAACGAGCCGGACAGGAACTCCTCCGTCGCACTCGCCGCGGCCTTCAGACGCAGCATCGACTTCGGGGTGAAGACGATCAGCGGCTTGTGGTGCGGGTTGTGCGCCTGCCAGCGCAGCAGGTGGAAGTAGTTCGACGGCAGGGTGGGCATGGCGACCGTCATGTTGTCCTGCGCGCACATCTGCAGGAAGCGCTCCGGGCGGGCGGACGAGTGGTCCGGGCCCTGGCCCTCGTAGCCGTGCGGCAGCAGCAGGGTGACGCCCGAGTGCTGGCCCCACTTCTGCTCGGCGGAGGCGATGTACTCGTCCACCATGGTCTGCGCGCCGTTGACGAAGTCGCCGAACTGCGCCTCCCACATGACCAGCGCGTTCGGGCGGGTCAGCGAGTAGCCGTACTCGAAGCCCATCGCCGCGTACTCGGACAGCAGGCTGTCGTACACGGTGTAGCGGGCCTGGTCCTCGGTGAGGTACTGCAGCGGGGTGTAGTCCTCGCCGGTGGCCCGGTCGATCAGGACGGCGTGCCGCTGGCCGAAGGTGCCGCGGCGGCTGTCCTGGCCGGCCAGGCGGACCGGGTGGCCCTCCATGAGCAGCGAGCCGATGGCGAGGGTCTCGCCCATCGCCCAGTCGATGGTGTTGTCCTCGACCGAGCCGGCGCGGCGCTGCAGCTGCGGCAGCAGTCGCGGGTGCACGGTCAGCCAGTCCGGCAGGTTGACCTGCGAGGCGGCGATCCGCTTGACCATCTCCTCGGAGATGCCGGTCCGGATGGTGACCGGGAAGTCGGCGACCGGCTTGCCGCTGGTGGCGGCGGCGGGGGTCTGGGCGGCGTCGCGGACCTCGGCGAACACCTTCTCCAGCTGGCCCTGGAAGTCCTGGAGCGCCTGCTCCGCCTCTTCCATGGTGATGTCGCCGCGACCGATCAGGCCCTCGGTGTACAGCTTGCGCACCGAGCGCTTCTTGTCGATCAGGTCGTACATCAGCGGCTGGGTGAACGACGGGTTGTCGGCCTCGTTGTGACCGCGGCGGCGGTAGCAGATGAGGTCGATCACGACGTCCTTGTGGAACTCCTGGCGGAACTCGAAGGCGAGCCGCGCGACGCGGACCACGGCCTCCGGGTCGTCGCCGTTCACATGGAAGATCGGGGCCTCGATCATGCGGGCCACGTCGGTGCAGTACATCGAGGAGCGGCTGGAGGCCGGGGCGGCGGTGAAGCCGACCTGGTTGTTCACCACGACGTGCACGGTGCCGCCGGTGCGGTAGCCGCGCAGCTGCGACATGTTCAGGGTCTCCGCGACGACGCCCTGGCCGGCGAAGGCCGCGTCGCCGTGGATCTGGATCGGCAGCACCGGGAAGGTCGTGCCGCCCTGGTCCAGGATGTCCTGCTTGGCGCGGGCGATGCCCTCGACGACCGGGTCCACGGCCTCCAGGTGGGAGGGGTTCGCGGCCAGCGAGACCTTGATGGTCTCGCCGTCCAGGCCGGTGAAGGTGCCCTCGGAACCGAGGTGGTACTTCACGTCGCCGGAGCCGTGCATCGACTTCGGGTCGAGGTTGCCCTCGAACTCGCCGAAGATCTTGCCGTACGGCTTGCCGACGATGTTGGCCAGCACGTTGAGGCGGCCGCGGTGGGCCATGCCGATGACGGCCTCGTCCAGGCGGTGCTCGGCCGCCGAGTCGATGGTGGCGTCCAGCAGCGGGATGAGCGACTCGCCGCCCTCCAGCGAGAAACGCTTCTGCCCGACGTACTTGGTCTGCAGGAAGGTCTCGAAGGCCTCGGCCGAGTTCAGCCGGCGCAGGATGCGCAGCTGCTCCTCGCGCTCCGGCTTGGTGTACGGCTTCTCCAGGCGCTCCTGCAGCCACTTGCGCTGCTTCGGGTCCTGGATGTGCATGTACTCGATGCCGACCGTGCGGCAGTACGTGTTGCGCAGCAGGCCGAGGATGTCGCGGAGCTTCATCATCCGCTGGCCGCCGAAGCCGCCGACCGCGAACTCGCGCTCCAGGTCCCACAGGGTGAGGCCGTGGGTGGTGACGTCCAGGTCGGGGTGCTTGCGCTGCTTGTACTCCAGCGGGTCGGTGTCGGCCATGAGGTGGCCGCGGACCCGGTAGGAGTGGATCAGCTCGATGACGCGGGCGGTCTTGTTGACCTCGTCGTCGTGCGTGGTGGCGACGTCGGTGGCCCAGCGGACCGGCTCGTACGGGATCCGGAGCGACTCGAAGATCTCGTCGTAGAAACCGTTCTGCCCCAGCAGCAGCTGGTGGATCGTGCGCAGGAACTCGCCCGACGCCGCGCCCTGGATGACGCGGTGGTCGTAGGTCGAGGTCAGCGTCATGATCTTGGAGACGCCGAGGCGGGCCAGGGTCTCCGGGGCGGAGCCCTGGAACTCGGCCGGGTACTCCATGGCGCCGACGCCGACGATGGTGCCCTGGTTCTGCATCAGGCGCGGCACGGAGTGCACGGTGCCGATGCCGCCGGGGTTGGTCAGCGAGACCGTGACGCCGGTGAAGTCGTCCATGGTCAGCTTGTTGGCGCGGGCCCGGCGGACGATGTCCTCGTAGGCCTGCCAGAAGCCGAAGAAGTCGAGGGTCTCGGCCTTCTTGATGGCCGCGACGACGAGCTGGCGGTCGCCGTTCGGCTTGACCAGGTCGATGGCCAGGCCGAGGTTCACGTGCTCGGGCTTGACCAGGTAGGACTTGCCGTCCTCCACCTTGTAGCTGTGGTTCATGCCCGGGGAGGCCTTGACGGCCTGGACCAGGGCGTAACCGATCAGGTGGGTGAAGGAGACCTTGCCACCGCGGGCGCGCTGCAGGTGGTTGTTGATGACAATGCGGTTGTCGATCAGCAGCTTGGCCGGGACGGCGCGGACCGAGGTGGCGGTCGGCACCTCCAGCGAGGCGTCCATGTTGGTGGCGACGGCCTTGGCCGGGCCGCGGAGCTGAACCAGCTCGGGGCCCGCGCTCGCGGCGGCCGGCGCGGGCGCCGGGGCGGCGGCCTTGGGCGCCGGGGGCGCGGCCGGGGGGGCGGCGAGCGGCGCGGGAGCCACGGGGGCCGCGGGAGCCGTCGGGGCCTGCTGCACCGGCGCGGGGGCGGCCGGGGCAGCGGGGGCCTGGACGGCCGGAGCGGACGCGGGGGCGGCGGCGGGGGTCGGCGTCACGCCGACCTGGGTCGCGGCCTGGGTCACTGGGGTCACCTCGGTACCGGGCTTGTAGTCGGCGAAAAAGTCCCACCAGGCTCGGTCTACCGAGTTCGGGTCCTGGAGGTACTGCTGGTAGATCTCGTCGACGAGCCACTCATTGGGGCCGAAGCCAGTGGAGCTAGCCGAGCTGTTGGGGTGTTCAGGGGACTGTGGCGACACGGCGGCAACCGCCCTCTTCCGCTTCCTTTTGGGATGTTTGGACAGCGGGGATTAAGGCTACGCCTCCGACCAGTGATCGCGCAGTCCCCGGGGGGCAGGCGTCGCCCAGATCACAGTCCTGACCTGCGGATTGGCTGGAAATGTGCGTTAGAAAGCCACATCGGCGGGGAACCGACCGCTTCCGATCGCCATCCAAAGGGTGACAAAAACGGACAAAAGTGGGCGTCGATCCTCTTTGTGCACTGTGTCGGATCTGTGACATCCGTCCCGGTGCACGTAGCGGTCGTCCCGGTGCCGCCGGTCCGTCCGCGTCGTGGGTCCGGGCCCGGAGCCACGACGCGGACGGCGGTCAGCGCGGGCCGGGCAGCCGGACCTCGATCCGGCAGCCGCGCGCCGCCTCGGCCACCTCGATCCGCCCGCCGTGCAGGTCCACCGCCCAGCGGGCGATGGCCAGGCCCAGGCCGGTCCCGCCGTCGGAGCCGGGACCGGAGGCGGTCGCGGTGCCGCTGCGGCCGAACCGCTCGAAGACCCTGGCCCGGTCCGCCGCCGGGATGCCGGGACCCTCGTCCTCGACCTCCAGCAGCAGGGCCCCGGGCCCCTCGTCGGGCCTGGCCCGCACCGTCACGGTGCCGCCGGGCGGGGAGTGCTTGCAGGCGTTGTCGACCAGGTTGGCCACCACCTGGTGGAGCCGTTCGGTGTCGGCGACGCCGGTCAGCCCGGCCGGGCTCACCTCCAGGGCGAGCCGGACGTCGCCGCGCCGGGAGAACGCCCCGCCGGCCGTGGCGCCGTCCACGGTGACCCCGCGCAGCACGCCGTCCAGGAACTCGCGCACCTCGAACGGGCGCGCGTCCAGGTCGACCACACCGTCGTCGATCTTGGAGAGGTCGAGCAGGTGGGTGACCAGCCGGCCGAGCCGCTCGGTCTGCTCCAGCGCGGCACCCAGGGTCGCCGGGTTGGGCTGGACGACGCCGTCGACCACGTTCTCCAGCACGGCCCGCAGCGCGGCGATCGGCGTGCGCAGCTCGTGCGAGACATTGGCGACCAGCTCGCGCCGGTGCCGGTCGGCGGCCTCCAGGTCGGACGCCATCTGGTTGAAGGTCGCGGCGAGCTCGCCGATCTCGTCGCGCGAGTTCACCTCGACCCGGCGGCTGTAGTCGCCGGAGGCCATCGCGCGGGCGGCGGCGGTCATGTCGCGCAGCGGGGCGGTCAGCCCGTGCGCGAGGAACTGCATGAAGAGCAGCGAGGCGATCATCGAGAAGATCATGATGATCCGGATCTGGGTCTCGGACCGGATCGCCACGACCACCATGCCGGTGGCCAGGAAGACCGAGACGATCACCAGGAGGGCGAGTTTGCCCTTGATGGAGCGGACCGGGTCGAGCGGCCGGATGTCGGCCCAGACCCGTTTCGCGGCGCGGGCGGCCAGGGTGGGCGGCCGACTGCCGTCGATGTCCCCGTTGCGTTGCTGTGGAAAGGTCATTGGTCCCCTGTGGTCCCCCGCGTGGGTCCGCCGCACGGCGGTTCGGGACAGCGGGCCCCCCGGCGGCCCGTTGTCCGAGGGTGGTGCCGCTACGAGAGCGGGGCCTCCAGCGCGTACCCGACACCGTGCACGGTGCGGATCCAGCTGGCGCCGATCTTGCGGCGCAGCGCCTTGACGTGGCTGTCGACGGTGCGGGTGCCGGACGCGTCCGTCCAGTCCCAGACCTCGGCCAGCAGTTGTTCACGGGTGAGCACGGCGCGCGGCTGGGCGGCCAGGCAGGCGAGCAGGTCGAACTCGGTCGGCGTCAGGTGGACGTCGCCCGAGGCCAGCCGGACCCGGCGCTGCACATGGTCGATCTCCAGCTCGCCGAAGCGCAGGCTGCCCAGCGCGGGCGTCCGGGCGGCCTGCTGGGCACGCTCGACGCGGCGCAGCAGCACATTGACCCGGGCGGCCAGTTCGCGCATGGAGAAGGGCTTGGTCATGTAGTCGTCGGCACCGACGCCGAGGCCGACCAGCAGGTCCGTCTCGTCGTCCCGCGCGGTGAGCATCAGGACCGGCACCGGGCGCTGGGCCTGGATCCGGCGGCACACCTCCAGTCCGTCGAAGCCGGGCAGCATGATGTCGAGGACGACGAGGTCCGGCTGCCAGGTGTGGAAGCCGTCGACGGCGCCGGGGCCGTCGTGGGCCACCGCCACCTTGAAGCCCTCCGCGCCCAATCGGGCCGCGATCGACTCGGCGATCGTGGGTTCGTCCTCCACCACCAGCACTCTGCGCTGGCTGCTCACCGTGCCGCCGGTGTTCTGGTTGTCCTGCTGAATTTCTGTCACGGTCACGCCACCGCCCCCAGGGCTGCGGGCCGGCCACCTGTGGGGATGGCGAAGGCTCCGCTTCGTAGTCTTGTTCCGTCGTGGACTGTGCCGGGTCCGCCGTCCCGTCGCGTGCGGGGGTGACGGCGAGGGCGTGGGCCGCTCTCCGTCTCCCGTACACCTCGCAGCGTACGGACCGCAGGTGATTCCCGGCAGGTGGACCGGACATTTCCGGCCCGCGGACCGGTCGGTCGGACCGGCTTTCGGGCCCACCGGGAAGTGGGCACGGGCCGATACCTTACCCGGCGTTTTTTCACTCTGTAACGGTACGTATGCACATGAGTTGACACCAAGCCGCCGGTCAGGGCGGAAAGCGGCCCCGAAAGGGGTAGAAGGTCTGGACCAATGCGGGCCGGTGCGGACCCCGGATCCTCACGGCGTTCTCCCAGCGGACTCCCAGCTGTCGGACGTACCGTGACCACGACAAATTCGTGGGGGTGGGATTTCCGGTACGCGCCGGTACGTTGGACACGCGCGGGTGACGGCTGCGGGCGTTGGAGCGGAGGCGGCATGACGGAGCGACAGGCGCCCGCCGGGCACGGCGGGCCGCCGTACGGGATGCTCCGGGCCGGTCTGCGGACCGGCGCGGTCGACTGGATCCTGGCCCGGGTGCCCACCCTGCGCCGCAATCCCTTCGCCCTCGGCTACCTCGCCGTGGTCGGCGCCACCACCACCTTCGCCGGGCTGGCCGCCCCGGAGCTCGTGCTCCGGCTCCAGGAGGCCTCCAGCTCGGACGGGCACAACCTGTTGCAGCACCCGCTGCGCGCGCTGCTGTTCAGCGGCTTCTGGGTGGCCGGGCCGGTCTGGATGCCCTACCTCTGGGCCTTCGCCTTCACCGTCGCGCCGCTGGAGCGCCGGGTCGGCCCCGGTCGGGCGGCCGTGGTCTTCGCGGCCGGGCACGTCGCCGCCACCCTGCTCTCCCAGGGCGTGGTCGTGGTCGCGGTGGAGACCGGTCGGCTGGAGCCGGCCGCCATGGACTACCTCGACATCGGCGTCAGCTACGGCGTGCTCGCCAGCCTCGGCGCGCTGGCCGGGCTGCTCCGGCCGGCCGGGCGCGCGGCCGTGCTCGCGCTGGCGGTGGCGCTGATCGCCGAGCAGATCGCCGCCGACCGGGACCTCGTCACCGGGATCGGCCATCCGGTGGCGCTGCTGGCGGGGGTGGCGCTGTGGCGCTGGCTGCGCCGCTGGGACGGCCACCGGCCGCGCCGCGCCCGGCTCGGGGTGCCCGCCGAACTGTCCCGGCCCGCGTCCGCGGCCCGCAGGGCCGTGGTGTCGGGCCGCTCCTGAGTCCGTGCGGCGGGGATGCCCCCGGGCCCGCGTGACGGGGGTGCATGCCGGGCGCGTGCCGGGTCCGTCCGGTGGGACCGCTTCCCGGTTCGCGCACCGGGCCTTTTTGACGGCCCCGCGACGGCCCTCGATGAGCCCGTTGCGTTCGCTGACGGCGAACGCGCGACGGGGAACATCCGGCGGCCGCCAAGCCTTAGTCAGGTCGACTCAAGTTCACTGACCGGGGAGAGATCATGGCATCGACGTCCACACCGCTCACCCTGCCCGTGCTGCCGCTCGACGACGAGGTCGTCCTGCCGGGCATGGTCGTCCCGCTGGACCTGAAGGACGCCGAGGTCCGCGCCGCCGTCGAGGCCGCGCGCGCCGCGGCCACCGGCGGTGCCGGGAAGCCCCAGGTGCTGCTGGTCCCGAGGGTGGACGGCTCCTACGCGGCGGCCGGCACCCTCGCCACCGTCGAGCAGGTCGGCCGGCTGGCGGACGGCGACCCGGCCGCGCTGGTCCGCGCGGTGCGCCGGGTGCGGATCGGCGTCGGCACCACCGGACCCGGCGCCGCGCTCTGGGTGGAGACCACGCCGTTCCGCGAGTCCTCGGTCGGCACCCCGGTGGCCGGCCGGGCCGCCGAGCTGGTCAAGGAGTACAAGTCGCTCTCCACCCAGTGGCTGCGGCGGCGCGGCGCCTGGCAGATCGTCGACCGGGTGGCCGCGATCGAGGGCGTCGGCGAGCTCGCCGACAACATCGGCTACGCGCCCTTCGCCACCGCCGAGCAGAAGCTCAAGGTGCTGCTGGAGGCCGACCAGGTCGCGCGACTGGAGTACGCGCTCGGCCTGCTCCGGGACCACCTCGCCGAGGAGGAGGTCAACGACACCATCCGCAAGGACGTCGAGGAGGGCGTCGCCAAGCAGCAGAAGGAGTTCCTGCTCCGCCGCCAGCTGGAGGCCGTCCGCAAGGAGCTGGCAGAGCTGAACGGCGACCCGGCCGACGAGGAGGACGACTACCGCACCCGGGTCGAGGCCGCCGACCTCCCGGAGAAGGTCCGCGAGGCCGCCCTCAAGGAGGTCGACAAGCTGGAGCGGGCCAGCGACCAGTCGCCCGAGGGCTCCTGGATCCGCACCTGGCTGGACACCGTGCTGGAGCTGCCCTGGAACGAGCGCACCGAGGACAGCTACGACATCGCCGGCGCCCGCGCGGTACTGGACGCCGACCACGCCGGCCTGGCCGACGTCAAGGACCGCATCGTCGAGTACCTGGCCGTCCGCAAGCGCCGGGCCGAGCAGGCGGCCGCGGGGCAGGCGCTCCCGGGGCAGCCGGACGCCTCGGACGAGGCCGTCGCCCCGAAGGGCGGCGGACGGCGGGCGGGCGGCGCGGTGCTCGCGCTGGTCGGCCCGCCCGGTGTCGGCAAGACCTCGCTCGGCGAGTCGGTGGCCCGCGCCATGGGCCGCACCTTCGTCCGGGTCTCGCTCGGCGGCGTCCGGGACGAGGCCGAGATCCGCGGCCACCGGCGCACCTACGTCGGCGCGCTGCCCGGCCGGCTGGTCCGGGCGCTCAAGGAGGCCGGCTCGATGAACCCGGTCGTCCTGCTCGACGAGATCGACAAGGTCGGCTCCGACTACCGGGGCGACCCGGCCGCCGCCCTGCTGGAGGTGCTCGACCCGGCGCAGAACCACACCTTCCGGGACCACTACCTGGAGGTCGAGCTCGACCTCTCCGACGTGGTCTTCCTCGCCACCGCCAACGTGCTGGAGTCCATCCCCGAGCCGCTGCTCGACCGGATGGAGCTGGTCCGCCTGGACGGCTACACCGAGGACGAGAAGGTCGTCATCGCCCGCGACCACCTGCTCCCGCGCCAGCTGGAGCGGGCCGGGCTCAAGGACGAGGAGGTCGCGGTCGACGAGCCGGCGCTGCGCAGGCTCGCGGGCGAGTACACCCGCGAGGCCGGCGTCCGGAACCTCGAACGGGCGATCGCCCGGGTGCTGCGCAAGGTTGCCGCACAGACCGAGCTGGGGGAGCGCGAGCTGCCCGCCGCGATCGGCGCGGAGCAGCTGCGCGGCCTGATCGGCCGGCCGCACCACGTGCCGGAGGCGGCCCAGGAGCCCGCCGAGCGCCGCACCGCGGTGCCCGGGGTGGCGACCGGCCTGGCGGTCACCGGGGCCGGCGGCGACGTCCTCTTCATCGAGGCCTCGCTCGCCGACGCCGAGACCGGCGGCACCGGGCTGACCCTGACCGGCCAGCTGGGCGACGTCATGAAGGAGTCCGCGCACATCGCGCTCTCCTACCTGCGCTCGCGCGGGGCCGAGCTGGAGCTGCCGGTCACCTCGCTGCGGGACCGGGGAGTGCACCTGCACATCCCGGCGGGCGCCGTCCCCAAGGACGGTCCGAGTGCCGGCATCACCATGACCACCGCGCTGGCCTCGCTGCTCTCCGGGCGCAAGGTGCGCGCCGATGTGGCAATGACCGGTGAGGTGTCGCTGACCGGGCGGGTGCTGCCGATCGGCGGGGTGAAGCAGAAGCTGCTCGCCGCCGACCGGGCCGGGGTCACCACGGTGATCATCCCCCGGCGCAACGAGGCCGACCTGGACGACGTCCCGGCCGAGGTGCTGGAGCGGCTCACCGTGCACCCGGTCGCCGACGTCCGGGAGGTGCTGCGGCTGGCCCTGGAGCCGGCCGAGGTGCTGGCCGCCGTCGCCTGATCCCCGGCCGGGCCTCGGTCCGGCGGCCCCGCACGGAGCCCGTCCCGCCCCGGTCCGCCGGACGGGACGGGCTCCGTCCGCCGTGCCAGACTGCGAGGATGCCGTCCCTCACCCAGCGCGTCCTGGCCCGGGTACCGGGCCGGGTGCGTCCGGCCCTGGTCCGGCACCGGCGGCTGGTGAAGTTCCTGCTGGTCGGCAGCGGCTGCTTCGCCCTGACCGTGCTGATCAACTACGCGCTGCGGTTCACCGTCATGCCGAGCAAGCCGGTGCTGGCGCTCACCGTGGCGACCGTGGTCGGCACCGTCCTCTCCTATCTGCTCAACCGGCGGTGGTCCTTCCGCTCCTCCTGGCGCCGGCGCGAACCGCTGCTGTTCGTCCTGGTGAGCGCCGTCGCCGTGGCGGTCAACGACCTGCCGCTGATCGCCTCGCGCTACCTGCTGAACCTGCGCGAGCCCTGGGTCAGCCCGTTCACCCAGGAGCTGGCCGACTTCCTGAGCGGGATGGTGCTGGGCACCTTCGTGGCGATGCTGTTCCGCTTCTGGGCCATGCAGCGCTGGGTCTTCACCCGGGTGGAGGAGGCCGGCGCGGGAAGCCCCGCGAGCGTCGGGGTCCTAGGCTCGGAAGGGCAGTGAGCCGAAGCGGGACCGGCAGCGGGAGCGGGTGAGGGTGATGCGTGAGACGGACGGCGCCCCGACCGGGCCCGCGAGCCAGCAGGGGATGCGCCGGGCCAATCTGGCGCTGGTGCTCGGTGTGATCGCGCGCGCCCCGCGCTCGCGCGCCGAGGTGGCCGCCGGGACCGGGCTGACCAGGGCCGCGGTCTCCTCGCTCGCCGAGGAGCTGATCGGGGCCGGACTGGTGGTCGAGGAGGGCCCGGCCGCGCCCAGCGGCAAGGTCGGCCGCCCCGGCACCGCGCTCGGTCTCAACCCGGACGGCCCGGGCGGCCTCGGCGCCGAGATCGGGGTGGAGCACCTGGGCGCCTGCGTGGTCGACCTGCGCGGCGAGGTCCGCGCCTGGCGCCGCCAGGAGATCCGCAACCGGGGCCGGCGCCCGGCCGCCGTGATGGCCGACCTCGCCGAACTCGTCCGCCGGGCCGCCGCCGAGGCCGGACTGCGCCCGGCCGGGCTGGCCCTGGCCGTGCCCGGACTGGTCGGGATCGACGGCGCACTGCTCCAGCGGGCCGCCAACCTGGGCTGGGAGGAGGTGCCGCTCGCCGCCGAGCTGCGGCTCGCGCTGCGCGCCGCCGGTGCGGGGGAGCTGGCCGAGCTGCCGATGCGGGCCGACAACGAGGCCAACCTCGGCGGGCTCGCCGAGCTCTGGCTCGGCGGCGGGCCGGAGCACTTCCTGCACGTCTCCGCCGAGGCCGGGATCGGTTCGGCGATCGTGGTGGAGGGCCGGCTGCTGCGCGGCGCGCGCGGCTTCGCGGGCGAGCTGGGGCACGTCCCGGTGCGTCCGGACGGTCCGCGCTGCGCCTGCGGGGCGCACGGCTGCCTTGAGCAGTACGCGGGGGAGGCGGCGGTGCTGCGCGAAGCCGGTCTGGAGGGCATCCGGGGCGACTGGGTGGCGCTGCTCGCCGAACGGGCCGAGGCCGGGGACGAGGAGGTGCGGCAGGCGCTCGCCGGGGCCGGTACCGCGCTGGGGATCGCCTCGGCGGGCGCGGTCAACCTGCTGGACCCGGCGGAGGTGGTGCTGGGCGGAGGCTACGCGCAGTTGGCGCCCTGGCTGCTGCCCGCGATGCGGGCCGAGCTGGCCGCCCGGGTGACCGTCCGCCCCTGGGCGGACGAGCGGCTGACGGTCTCCCGACTGGGCCGCCGCGGCCCCCTGCTGGGAGCCGCGGCGGGAGTGGTCCGGTCGGTGCTCGCCGATCCGGGCCGGCTGGAGGCCTGAGGGCCAGGAGCGGTGGTGGTCAGCCCTCGATCAGCTCGCGGCTGCGGTGCGAGGGTCGGCGCAGCACGGCAGCGAAGGTCACCGCGACCCCGGCCAGGGCCCAGGCCAGCAGCACCAACAGCGGCCGGGTCAGCGCGGTGCCGTCGAAGTAGGCGATGGAGCGGGTCGCGTCGGTGCCCGCGCCGTTCGGGAACCAGGCCCCGATCGCCCGCCAGAACGGCGGCATCAGCGGCGGCGGGAAGACGCCGCCCGCGCTGGGGTTGCCGAGCACCACGAAGAGCAGCACCGCGACGCCGATGCCGATGATGTCGAACAGGCACTGCAGCGCCATGGTGAACGCGCCCACCGCGAAGACCACCAGCGCGCCGACGGCGGACATCGACCAGAACGGCCCGGGCAGCGCGTCCAGCACCGACTTCACGATGATCGCGCCGCCGATGCCGGCCGCGACCGAGTAGAGCGCCAGCGTGCCGAGGCGGATCAGCGCCCGGTTGGTGTTGGCGGGCTTGGCCCCGGCGCTGACGCCGAGGATGGACGCGACCAGGTAGCCGCCGACGCACCAGCCGATCACCAGGTAGAAGGAGGAGAGGCCGTTGGCGTCGCCCTTGGCGAGCGGCACCACGTCCTCGACCTTCACGGTGCGGCCCTGGGTCTTCTCCAGGCCGGTGACGATGCTCTCGGCGGCCCGGGCGGCGGACGGGCCGCGCGCGTTGGCGACCAGCAGCACGTCCTCGGTGGAGGCCGGGTTCACCACCAGCGCGGCGTAGACCTTCTGGTCCTTGATCTGCTGGGTGGCGGTCTCCGCGTCCGGCGCGGTGACGGCCTTCACGGCCTGGTCCGGGACGGACTCCAGGCCCTGGACGAACTTGGGGGCGACCTGCGGCGGGGCGACCACCGCGACCGACAGCTCGTGCGGAGCGGGGTGGTGCAGGGCGCCGACGTACGAGGTGACGAAGCCGAGCTGGAGCAGCAGCACGCCGATCACCAGCATCGCCGCACGCGGGGTGACCGCGCCCTTCAGCTCGGCGGCGAAGCCCTTCCTCGGTTCCGGGGCCGATGCCCGCGCCGGTTCCTGTACGGGTTCCTGCCCTGCCTGTTGCCCGGGGGCGGAGGTCATGCACATCTCCTTGTGTATCGGGGGAAACCGGATACTTAATAGCATGAACTAGTTTCCTCTGTGTTTCTCCCGCGCCGCAGTGCCCCGGGCGGGCTGCGGGATACTGGCGCGGTGAAGGAGCCGAACGAGGAGCGCGACGAGCAGCCCCTGCTGGCCGTGGAGCGCGAGGTCGGAGTGCTGTTCCGGCGCGGCCGGGCCCGGGTGGCGGAGCTGTCCCGGCGGGTCCACCCGCAGCTGGAGGGCATGGCGTACAGCCTGCTGGGCCATGTCGAGCAGGCCGGGCCGGTGCGGGTGACCGACGTCGGCGTGCACTTCGCGGTCGGCAAGGCGACCATCAGCCGGCAGATCCGGGCGCTGGAGGAGCTGGGCCTGCTGGCCCGGGAGGCGGACCCGCTGGACCGCCGTTCGGCGCTGGTGTCGCTCACCGAGGACGGCCGGCGGCGGTTCCTGGCGGCCCGGGACGCGCGGATGGGCCGGGTGCGGGAGCTGCTGGCCGACTGGTCGGAGGAGGACGTGGTCCGCTTCGCCGAGCTGCTGCACCGCTTCAACGACGTGGTGGGCGAGGCGGCCGTGCCGAGTGCCTGAGTGCCTGGGCGCCTGAGCGTGTTGCTGAGCGTCTGAGTGTCTGAGTGGTCTGCCGGGAGCCCGGGCCGGGGTCGGTCCGGGCTTTACTTGTTCTTGAAGAAGGTTGCCCAAGTCAACCATCTCGGCCTATGGTTGCGTCAGGCAACTATCCCGAAGGACCTTGATGACCGCCACCGCCACCCCGACTGCCTCGACCGGAGCCGCCGCCGCCACCGACCAACCGATGACGCACAGGCAGGTGATGGAGGCGCTCTCCGGCCTGCTGCTCGGCCTCTTCGTCGCCGTGCTCTCGTCGACCGTCGTCTCCAACGCACTGCCCCGGATCCTCACCGATCTGCACGGCGGCCAGTCCGCCTACACCTGGGTGATCACCGCGACCCTGCTCACCCTCACCGCCTCCACCCCGATCTGGGGCAAGCTCTCCGACCTCGCCAGCAAGAAGCTGCTGCTGCAGATCGCGCTGGTCATCTACATCGCCTCCTCCGCGCTGGCCGGCTTCTCCCAGAACACCGGCCAGCTGATCGCCTGCCGCGCCCTCCAGGGCATCGGCGCCGGCGGCGTCACCGCGCTCGCCCAGATCTGCCTGGCCGCGATGGTCCCGCCGCGCGAGCGCGGCCGGTACAGCGGCTACTTCGGCGCCGTCTTCGCCCTCGCCACCATCGGCGGCCCGCTGATCGGCGGCGTCATCGTGGACACCTCCTGGCTCGGCTGGCGCTGGTGCTTCTACGTCGGCATCCCCTTCGCGCTGGCCGCCATCCTGGTGCTGCAGCGGACCCTGAAGCTGCCGGTGGTCCGGCGCAAGGTGCGGATCGACTACCTGGGTGCACTGGTGATCACCGGCGCGGTCAGCCTGCTGATGATCTGGATCACCCTGGCCGGCAAGAACTACGCCTGGCTCTCCTGGCAGACCGCGGCCATGGTCGGCGGCGGACTGCTGCTCGGCGGCCTGGCCGTCGTGGTCGAGCGCCGCGCCGCCGAGCCGATCATCCCGCCGCACCTGTTCCGGCACCGGACGGTCACCCTGTCCGCGCTGGCCAGCGTCCTGGTCGGGATCGGGATGTACGGCGCCACCACGTTCCTCAGCCAGTACTTCCAGCTCGCCCGGGACAAGTCCCCGACGGTGGCCGGCCTGATGACCCTGCCGATGATCCTCGGCCTGGCCGTCTCGTCCACCGTGGCCGGCCGGCTGATCACCAAGTACGGCAAGTGGAAGGCCTACCTGGTCGCCGGCACCCTGCTGCTCGCCGTCGGCTTCGCCCTGCTCGGCACCGCCCGGGCCGACACGGCCTACGGCCTGCTCTCGGTCTACATGGCGATCACCGGCATCGGCCTCGGCCTCACCATGCAGAACCTCGTCCTCGCCGTGCAGAACACCGTGCCGCGCGCCGAGCTCGGCGCGGCCAGCTCGGTGGTCACCTTCTTCCGCACCATGGGCGGCGCGATGGGCGTCTCCGCGCTCGGCGCGCTGATGAACAACCGGGTCGGTCACTACCTCGCCGAGAACCTGGCCGCCGCGCACGTCCCGGCCGGCGGCGCGCTCGGCGGCGGCATCCCGGACCTGCACAAGCTGCCCGCGCCGCTGGTGCCGCTGGTCACCGACGCCTTCGGGCACGGGGTCGGGGTGGTGTTCCTGGTCGCGGCGCCGTTCGCGCTGCTGGCCTTCTTCACGGTGCTGTTCATCCGCGAGACGGTGCTGCGCACCGCTCAGGACTGATCCGCCCAGGACCCTGTCCGACCAGGACCAGGACCCCGTCCGACCGGACGCCCGCCCGATCACCGGGCGGGCGTCCGGCGTTGGGTGCCCTGTGCGGGTCGTCCGAGGCCCGGGTCGTGCGGTGTCCGGGTCGTGCGTGTCTCGGCACGCGGGCGGGCGTCCGGGCCGGGAACGGGAACGGGAAGGGGAACGGAGGGCCGGGGGCGGGTCGGCGGCTGTCGGCCCGGGGGACGGGTACGGGAACGGCCGGAGGGCCGGGAGCGGTGGTCCGCTCCCGGCCCTCCGGCCGTTCGGTGCTGCGCGGCTGCTGCGCCGTGGGGCTACTTGCCCGCGATCAGCGACAGCCCGTAGAGGACGGCCGCGCCGCAGACGGCGAAGCAGGTGTAGGCGCCGGCCAGGGCCAGCCGGCCGCCGTTCGCCGGGGCGCCCGGTCCGGCCGCCTCGCGCTGCGCGGTGAGCGAGGCCTCGCGGCGGGACAGGGCCAGGATGCCGAGGGCGAAGACGGCGACGACGGCGACGGTGATGCCGAAGCTGACGCCTGCGGTCTGGGCCAGGGCGTTCCACTTGATGTGCATGGTGTTTCGAGCTCCTCAGCCGGCGGCGGTCAGGCCGCGACCGTGGTCGAGGCGGGGGTCGGGGTGGCGGACGCGGCCGGGCCGACCTCGACCGGGGTGACGTCGGCGACGTCGTCGGCGGTGACGTTGTCCGCACCGACCGGCTGGCGGCGGGAGATGACCCACATCGCGCCCGAGCCGGCCACCAGGGCGACGCCGACCAGCGCCACGCCCCAGTTGCCCTGCTCGGCCAGGAAGGCCGCGAGTCCGCCCACGGTGGCGGCGGCGGGCAGGGTCAGGCCCCAGGTGTAGACCATGCGGCGAACCAGGCCCCAGCGAAGCTCGGCCTTCGGGCCGCCGAGACCGGCGCCCATGATGCCGCCGGAGCAGACCTGGGTGGTGGAGAGGCCGAAGCCCATGTGCGAGGAGGTCAGGATGACCGTCGCGGCGGCCGACTCGGAGGCGAAGCCCTGGCGCGGGGTGATGTCCGCGAGGCCCTTGCCCATCGAGCGGATGATCCGCCAGCCGCCCATGTAGGTGCCGACCGCGATCGCGGCGCCGGCCGAGACGATGACCCAGGTGGGGGGCAGCGCGCCCTTCGGCAGGGCGCCGACCGAGACCAGGGTCAGGGTGATGATGCCCATCGTCTTCTGGGCGTCGTTGGTGCCGTGCGCCAGCGAGATCAGCGAGGAGGAGAAGATCTGGCCGGTGCGGAAGCCCTTGCCGACGGTCTCGCCGTTGGCCTTGCGGGTGAGCGCGAAGGCGAGCTTGGTGGCGCCCCAGGCGGCCAGGCCGGCCACCAGCGGGGAGGCGACGGCCGGGATGAGGATCTTGCTGACGACGGTGTCGAAGTTGACACCGTTGACGCCGACGCCGACCACGGTGGCGCCGATCAGGCCGCCGTAGAGCGCGTGCGAGGAGCTCGACGGCAGACCGCGCAGCCAGGTCAGCAGGTTCCAGAGGATCGCGCCTGCCAGTGCGGCGAAGATGATCTCCGGATGGATGCCGGCCTTCTCGTTGACGATGCCGCCCGAGATGGTGGTGGCGACCTTCACGGAGAGGAACGCGCCCGCGAAGTTGAGGACGGCCGCGATGGTGACCGCGACCTTCGGCCTGAGGGCTCCCGTGGCGATGGAGGTGGCCATCGCGTTGGCGGTGTCGTGGAACCCGTTGGTGAAGTCGAAGGCGAGCGCCGTGATGATCACAACGGCCACCAGGAACGAGATGTGTTCCATACCCAAACAATCGTCGTAGTTGTCGCACAGACGTTGGCGTCGATCGCGACGGTAGGGATCGTGGATGAACGGAAGGTGAACAGGCATCGGAATCGTGGTTCCGATGGTGACTTGGGGGTGGCCAGGACCTTTCCGGAGGGGGTTGACCACCGCGCTGAGCTGGACATTAGTGGAGGTCTGCCCTGGTTCGCCCGTTTTGCTGAGAGCTGTCTCACACCGGGGGCGAAAAATTCATCGAGCCGTACGGGTGCGGTCTGTTTCCGGTGAGTAACACATGGCAGGATCTGCGGAGGTCCGGGGACCCCGGAGCGTGGGCTTAGGGGAGGACGGGACCTATGGGCGGCGGGGTACGAGGAGCGGAACCGACGGACGGACGGCGGGCGGGCAACCGCGGCGGCGGACGGCCGGCCTGGGTGCGGGCCGCACTGCGCTGCGGGGCCGTTCTCGCGGCCGCCGCGCTGGCGCTGCCGCTGGCCGCCGGCGCGGCCTGGGCCGACCCGGCCCAGCCCACCCCCGGCGCCACCGCGCCCGGCGCGCCCGTGAACGACCCCAACGGTGACCCGCTCGCCGCCGCCAAGGCCACCCTCGGCCCGCTGCTGGAGCAACTGCAGGCGCTGTACCAGGGCGCCGAGGCTGCCACCGAGCAGTACAACGCGGCCGTCGCCAAGGTCGCCGAGCAGCAGGCCTCGCTCGCCGAGCTCAAGTCCAAGGTGGACCGCCAGGAGAAGCAGGTCGACGCCGGCACCGACATCGCCGCCCAGCTCGCCGCCGCCCAGTACCGCAACGGCTCCGCCTCCGCCTACGCCGAGCTGCTGCTCTCCAAGGACCCGTACGAGGCCGTCACCATCGCCGAGCTGCTCGCCACCGCGAGCCGCTCGCAGAACGAGTTCCTCGCCAAGCTGACCTCCGACCGCGACGCGCTGGGCGTGCTGCAGAAGCAGAACGAGGAGGCGCTCAGCACCTCGCAGACCCTGGTCACCCAGCAGGACGCCGCCAAGGCCAAGGTCGCCGCCGACCTCGCCGCCGTCGAGCAGCTGGTCTCCTCGCTCACCGGGGCGCAGCGCGCCGAACTGGAGCAGGTCGAGAAGGCCAAGGCCGACGAGGCCCAGCTCGCCCTGCTCGCCTCCGGGGTGCTCGGCCAGGGCGAGCGCACGCCGTCGCTGGCCGGGCGGGCCGCCGTCGCCTTCGCGCTCGCCCAGCTCGGCAAGCCGTACGTGTGGGGCGGGGCCGGTCCGGACGTCTTCGACTGCTCCGGGCTCACCTCGCAGGCCTGGCTGCACGCCGGCAAGCCGATCCCACGCACCAGCCAGGAGCAGTGGGCGCAGCTCCAGCACATCCCGCTGAACCAGATGCGGCCCGGCGACCTCGTCATCTACTTCGAGGGCGCCACGCACGTCGCGATGTACATCGGCGGCGGGCTGGTCGTGCACGCGCCGCGGCCGGGTTCGTACGTCAAGGTCGGTCCGATCGGGGCCAACCCGGTCCTCGGCGCGGTGCGGCCGGACCCGGACGGCACCGCCGACGAGGCGGGCGGCGCCTGGAAGGTGCCGGACCTGCCGGCCGGCTGGGACGCGGTCACCCCGATCGCGTCCAGCCCGCTGAACCAGCCGCCGGTTCCCGAGGGCACCGTGGTCCCGCCGGTCGTGCCCGCCCTCCCGGGCACCCCGCCCGCGCCGGGCACCACCGCCCCTGTCACCCCGGGCACGCCCGACCCGACCAACCCGGGCACGCCGACGGGGACGCCGACCGGGACGCCCACGGGTACCCCGACCGACCCGGGCACCGGCACGCCGACGACCACGCCGACCGGGACGCCGACGTCGATCCCGACGGGCATCCCGACCGGTACGCCCACCGGTACCCCGACGGGGACGCCCACGGGCACCCCCACCGGTACCCCGACGGGAACGCCGACCGGCACCCCGACCGGCACGCCCACCGAGACGTCCACGGGTACCCCCACCGGGACCCCGACCGGCACCGGCTCGCCCACCGCCTCCGGTTCCGCCGCGGCCACCGCCTCCGGCACCGCGTCCGCGACGGCCTCCGGCACCAGCACGGGCACCCTCCCGCCCAACCAGCACTGACGCCCAGCACGGACCACGGCGGAGGCCGGGCTTCGAGAGACCCTCTCGAAGCCCGGCCTCCGTTGTTGCGCCCCGATGCAGTTCCAGGCTGAGCAGGAAGTCGATTCCGCCGACTTCCCACTCCCGGGAGCCACCGAGCCGAGCCGCTCACCATGACCCGACCTCGGCCAGCTGCCCCTCACCGGCCTGAGTGAGGGGCAGCTGCTCTGGTCGATGGCCGGGCGGAGTGGAAGGTCGATGAGGCCGACTTCCTGTTTCTGGGTCTTTCTCTGGTAGCTCCTTGCGCCGGGCAAGGAGCTACCAGAGCACGGCAAGGGCACTCGTTGGGCCAGGGCGAGGCTCCTTGGAGTGGTCCCCCAAGCCCCGGGGGCGGAGTGGGAAGTCGATGCCGCCGACTTCCTGCTCCTGGGTTCTCCTTGGGTGGCTCCCTCGCGAGGGGCGAGGGAGCCACCGCTCCACTCACTCGACCCTGGCCGGCTGCCCCTCGCTCGGGCCGCGCGAGGGGCAGTTGTTCTGGTCGATGGCCGGGCGGAGTGGGGAGTCGACGGGGCTGACTTCCTACTCCGCCCCGGTGGCCCCCTTGCGCGGCAAGGGGGCCACCGGAACACCGTTGTCCGTGGGCGGCCGTTCGCCGGCGCCGGTCCTTCTGGTGAGGTCGGAGGTCACCGGGAGTGGGAAGTCGATACCGCCGACTTCCTGCGCTCGGGGGCTTCTTCGGTGGCTCCCTTGCTGCACGGCAAGGGAGTCACCGGGACCGAGTCGCTCCACGACACCCGACCTCGGCCGGCTGCCCCTCACCCGGCCTGAGCGAGGGGCAGCTGTTCTGGTCGAAGGTGAGGGGAGGGTGGGTGAGGGGTCGTTTCCGGTGGCCCCTTGCTGCACGCAAGGGGCCACCGGAACATCGCCCGTCCCCTCCGGGGCGCCGCCTGTCGACGCTGTTCTTTCTGGTGGGCCGGAGCCAGGTGGCGTGGGAAGTCGATGCCGCCGACTTCCCACGCCTGGGTTCTCCTTGGGTGGCTCCCTCGCGAGGGGCGAGGGAGCCACCGCTCCACTCACTCGACCCTGGCCGGCTGCCCCTCGCTCGGCCCGAGCGAGGGGTCAGCGCTCAAGTCGGAGCGCTGGCGGAGTGGAAAGTCGGTGAGGCCGACTTCCTGCTCTGGGCCTTCTAGGGTGGCTCCCTTGCCGCGCGCAAGGGAGCCACCGAAAACCAAGCCGCTCCGCTTCACCCGACCTCGGCCGGCTGCCCCTCGCCCGGCTCGGGCGAGGGGCAGTTGTTCAAGCCGGGGCGGGCGGAGTGGGAAGTCGGCGGGGCTGACTTCCTGTTTCTGGGTTTTCTTCCGGTGGCTCCTTGCGCGGGGCAAGGAGCCACCGGAGTGCGGCGCGGGCCCTCGTTGGGTTCCGGCGAGGGTTGCTGAGCAGCACCGGCCAAGCCCGAGGGTGGGGCAGGAAGTCGGTGTCGCCGACTTCCTGTTCCTGCAGGCTCGTTCGGTGGCTCCCTTGCTGCTCGCGAGGGAGCCACCGGGGCCGAGCCGTGTCACCGGGTGGAGTGGGAGGTCGGTGGGTTCGACTTCCCACTCCGGGAGGGTTACTGGGGTATGCGTGTGCGGGGTTGCCGGTCGGCCTGGTGGGCGGTCCAGGTGTGTTCGGTGGTGCCGTCGGGGAGGGTGTGGGTTTCCCAGTGGCCGTGGCGGGTGATCGGGGGCGGGGGCGGGCCGATCTTCAGGGCGGTGACGACGCCGGTGATCACGGTGGCGATGGCGAGGGCGAGGAGGACGGCGAAGGCGGCGCCGACGAGGAACCCGCTCACTTCCGGGCCGTTTCGCGGAGCAGGGTGAGGAGGTTGAGGAGGGTGGAGACGGGGGCGTCGCCGAAGTCGACGAGGAGGCGGCCGTCGATGGTGGGCTCCGCCACGGTGATGGAGCCCCAGCGCAGGCCGTGGGGTCTGCCGCGTTCGTGGAGTTCGAGGAGGAGGGCGGTGACCTCGGGTTCGGTGTAGGTGCGCAGGTAGGGGTCGTGGGGGTCGACGGGGGCGTTCACGCGGCGAAGTCCAGTTCGAACCAGACGACCTTGCCGGTCCTGGTGGGGTCGACGCCCAGCCGGTGGGTGAGGGCGCGCACGAGGTGGAGTCCGCGCCCGGAGACGGCGTAGGGGTCGGCGGAGATGCGGGGTTCGGGGAGGTCGGGGCAGTCGTCGCAGACGGCGACTCGGAGGATGGTCGGCCGCAGGGAGACCAGGACGGCCGGGGCGGGGCAGCGGCCGTGCTGCCAGGCGTTGACGAAGAGTTCCTGGAAGGCGAGTTCGGCGTCGGCGATGGCGTCCGGCGGCCAGCCGGCGGTGTGGAGGAGGGAGCGGAGTTCGGCCCGGACGGCGGAGCAGTCGGGCGGGTTGCAGGCACGCATGGCGAACCTCCAAGGGGAGGGGCAGGGAGGGAGGAAACGTCGACGGATGCGTCACCGTGAGCCAGGCCAGGCCGAAGCCGGTTGCTCTGCGGCGCATGAGGGCAGCAGGCGCCTACTGCCCTGTGAACAGGCATTGCTGACGCACCATCGGCACGTCGATGAGATGACGCTACAGCAACCGAATCACCTGTGATACGGATTCGGGATAGGTTCACCCCAGGGTGTGCAGGTGGACCCGCCCGTGGGCCGCACTGCACACTTGGATCACCCAAGGCAAGGAAGGAACCCATGCCGCCCCGACGCAACCCAACTCTCCGTCAGCGCCGCATCGGTGCCGAGCTGCGGAGAATGCGTGAGGCTGCCGGACTCACTGCGCCGCAGCTCTGCAAGGCGCTGGGGATCGACAGGACTCAGGTCAGCCAGATGGAGTCCGGCAAGGTCGGCGTGAGTCCCGAACGGTTGAAGTCATTCGCCGCCGCGTGCAAGTGCATGAATGCGCCTCTTGTCGACGCGCTTGAGGACATGCTCCAAGACCGGTCGAGAGGCTGGTGGGAGGAGTATCGGGGGACCATCCCGGACGGCTTCCTCGAAAACGCGGAACTGGAGAAGAGCTCGCGTGAGCTCATGATCTGGGTCCTCACCCACATCCCCGGACCGTGCCAGACCATCAGCTATGCGTCTGCGGTCTTCGGCCGCTTGATTCCGCCTCTGCCGCGACACGAACTGGAGGCCCGCACGGCCTTCAGAGTGCAACGCAAGAATGACCTCCGGCGAGACAGGAAGCCCCTGACCGCCTTCATCTACGAGTCGGCCCTGTGGACGAGGTTCGGCGGCTCCCAGATCCTCAAGGAGCAGCTTCAGTCGCTCCTTGAGGACTCCGAACAACCGTGGATGACGATCAGGGTGGTGCCGTTCGATGTCAGCACGTTTCCCGGAGCAGTCGAAAACCTCACCTATGCGTTCGGCGCCATATCAGAGCTGGACACCGTGGAGCTTGAGTCGTCCAGAGGCTCCATCTACCTCGATGCTGTGAGCGAACTGACAAGCTACCGAACGATCTTCGGCCGCACCGAGGCGTCAGCGCTGAGCGAGAGTGACTCGCGCGAGCTGATCCACAAGATTGCACGATCCCTGTGAGAGGCCGAGGATGCCTGATATCAACTGGCAGAAGTCATCGTTCAGCGGCTCAGGTGGTGACTGTGTCGAGGTGCGCTCCATGAACGGACTGGTCGAACTCCGCGAATCCGATGACGGCGAACTCATACTCCACGCCACTTCCGCCGCCTTCGCCGACCTCCTCCGCATCATCAAGGCCGACGCGCTGGACCACTACGCCTGACCCTGTGGCGCCTCGCTCGACCCGAGCGAGGCGCCACAGCACCAACCAGAAGTCTTCCTTCAGCAGCTCAAGCGATAACTGCGTGGAAGTCCGAACTGCAGGCGGGCTGGTTGAACTCCGGGAGTCCGATGACGGTGAACTCATACTTCACACTGCCACAGCCACCTCCGCCGACCTCCTCGATGCGATCAAGGTTGGCGAACTCGACCACCACGCGTGATCTCGGCGGCCCCTCGCTCGGGCCGAGCGAGGGGCCGCAGGATCCGGGTCACTGAGGTCTTTCGGAGTGGCCACTGATCGGGTGACGGGCCAGCGTTCCGTTAGGCACGAGGCTCCCGTGCCGTTGAGAAACGAGCTCGACGTCCCAATTCATCAGCGCAGGTGGCGTCAACCGAGCCTTGTCAACGGAACGAGCACCGGTCGAACGAAGCATCGCGCGACTCAAGTCCTGGCAGATCCTCCGCCGGGCCCGCTGCAGCCCCGACCGGATGACCGTCATCGCCGCAGCCATCCTCACGCCTGGCAATGGCCGTCATCCAGTTGAGGACCGTCTCACGACCAGACAAGCCGGCCTTCGGTGAACCGACAGACCGGGGAGCTTCCATCAGCGATCCTCGTCAGCGTCTCCGCCACGGAGTCGAAGTACTGGGCCATCGACTCGTACTCGCCCGTGACCGTGATCTCACCCACGAACCAGCTGCCGACGCGCCCGTCCCGCACATCGATGAACTTTCCCCTCCAGCCGTCCTGGTCGGACAGGAACGGGATCCACTCGTTACGCCAGAACGGATAGTCCGGCTGGTCCGGAGGGTCGAATCCACAGGACGTCGAGCGGTTCGCGTAAAGCCTCTCCATCGCCCGGACACCCAGAAAGAAGCTTCCCTCGTCGGGGAACCCGTCGAAGCCGCAGCACATCACGTCGTCGTCGACGTCCTCCACCGGCAGATCCGGATTGTTCTGCAACAGCCACGTCCGCAGGTCCACATGCAGGGAGATCCCCATCCGCTCTTCGGCTGCCGCGAGCATCTGCTCCGTAGCGGGCCCCGGCAGATCCGCGTGATCGGCCGGCGCGTGCTCCCGAAGAAGACTCATCACACGCGACCAACTCTCAGCCACACTCATCGCCCTCTGCCCTCTCTGCAGGGATGTCCCCGTCCGACCACGCCACTGCGGAGGTTGAGAAGTACCGGCCGGAGAACCTTGCAGGGATGGTACTTCGAGCGCGTGTTCCATTCCTCCCCCGCGATCGTCCGCCCAGCCGAGGCAAAGCTGGAGCAGGAAGTCGGCCGGGCCGACTTCCTGTCGAGCGAGGTGCCGCCAGGAGATGATCGGGAAGTCCGGGGCTGTCGGCTGTGGCCAGGGGTACTGGCATCACGGACGGAAAGGGGAAGGCGTGAACAGCTCCGGCTGGCAGAAGTCCAGTTTCAGCGCGGCGAACAACGAGTGCGTGGAGGTCCGTGTTTGCGGCGAGGTGGTGGAACTCCGGGAGTCCGACGAGCCCGGAACGATCCTCGGCGCGGATCCTGCGACCTTCCTCAACCTGCTCGAATCGATCAAGGCCAGCGGATTCGACCAGTACGCGTGATCTCGCCGGCCCCTCGCTCGGTTCGAGCGAGGGGCCGCCAACGGTACGGGGAAGGGCGGCGTGCTCAATCGTCGTTGGCAGAAGTCCAGCTACTCGGGCTCAAGTAATGCGTGTGTCGAGGTTCGCCTGATGGGCGGGCTGGTTGCGCTACGCGAGTCCGATGACGGCGCAGTCGTCCTCCGGGCTGCTCCGGCAGTTCTCGCCGACCTCCTCGATGCCATCAAGGCCGGCGATCTCGACCAGCCCGCGTGATCTCGCTGGCCCTCGCTCGGCTCGAGCGAGGGCCAGCCACCCAAGCCGCCGCCCCTCACAGCTGAGCCAAGGCGGGCGGGGAGTGGGAAGTCGAATTCGCCGACTTCCCACTCCTCGCTCCGCGAGTGCAGGAAGTCGGTGGTTCCGACTTCCTGGGCCAGGCTGCTGCCCCTCGCTCGGTTCGAGCGAGGGGCAGCAGGATCCGGGGCGCTGTCCGCCCGGCTGAGGCCAAGCTGGAGTGGAAAGTCGGCCGGGCCGACTTCCTGCCGAGTGATGCGCCACTGGGCTGTTCGGCCGATCGTGAGCTAAATGACCGCGGCGTACAGAAGCAGGGCGGAAAAGCCGGCCAGGAACAACGTGAGGCAGCCGTACAGCCACGGGTTGGCGGGCCCGTCGAAGCCGGGGATGACGATCAGTTCGGGTCGGCGGGGGTGGTAGGCGACCTCGACCTGTTCGCCCGGGCTGAGCGGGCAGAAGCCCGGCATGCTGGTGGCGCTCTCCGCCAGCACCGTCTTTCCGTCCGGAAGGGTGAAGCGGACCACCGGGTGGTGCTGGAGGGCTCCGTCTCCATCGGTGTCGGTCCGGATGTGGTCGACCTCGCCGACGGCGCGCACGCCATGATTCCGTATTCGGTGCACCCGGACGGTCTCCCGTGCGCCGTAGCAAGCACCGAGGCCGAGCAGGCAGCCAAAGGCGACAGCCACAACGTTCATGGACCGGAGTCTAGGGTCCACGGCTCAACTGATCGGCCGGACAAGGCATAGGAGATGACCGGGGAGTCCGGGGTTGTCGGCTTTGGCCAGGGGTATCGGCGCCACGGACGGAAAGGGGAAGGTGTGAGCAGCTCCGGCTGGCAGAGGTCCAGTTACAGCGCGGCGAACAACGAGTGCGTGGAGGTCCGTGCTCGCGGTGAGGTGGTGGAACTGCGGGAGTCCGACGAGCCCGGAACGATCCTGGGTACGGATCCTGCGACCTTCCTCAGCCTGCTCGAATCGATCAAGGCCAGCGGATTCGACCAGCCCGCGTGATCCCGCTGGCCTCTCGCTCGGCGCGATCGAGGGGCTGCCATCAAGTGGCCGCTGTTCCTCCTGGCGAGGGCAAGGGGTGGAGTGGGAAGTCGGAACCGCCGACTTCCCACTCCGGAGTGCCTCCCGGCCGAGTTCGGTCGCGCTCGTTCCGGACTCAGCAGTACGTCTCGATGAAAAGCAGGACGCGGCCGTCCTCCCCAACAAACTCGTACGCCTCATGAATCGGCAGCTCATCAGCGTCGAAGCGGGCCCGTGCCTCCACCCAGGCCGCCGGGCGTTCGGCCTCCTTGACGAAACGCGGAAGCCACCGTTCGACCCGCTCCTCGTAGTAGGTGCCCATCGTCATCACGTCCGCATCAACCGCGAGCCGCTTGGCCCGGCGGGGATCGATCGGGCCGCGGGTGAGCCGCCAGTAGCAGCCGTCGGCATCGGTGAAGCCGCGGGCAGCCACGGGCATCTGGACGTAGGAGCCATGGGAATCCTCCGCCGGTGACGGCATGGCCGCCACCAACTCGGCGAAGGTCGTGACGTGCTTCTGCTTCTTCGACACCTGGGCAGACTGCCAGAACTACTCCGGTGCCACCGCCTCCAGCTCCTCCACCGTCCCGGACATGATCGTCCGCACATGGGCGGTGATGTGCTCAGCAGGCCAGTCCCACCAGGCCACAGCCACGAGACGGGCGACGTCCGCCTCCTCGTACCGGCGGCGGATCACCCGGGCCGGGTTGCCCCCGACGACCGCGTAGTCCGGGACGTCCGCCGTGACCACCGAGCCCGTCGCCACGATCGCGCCGTGGCCGATGCGGACGCCGGGCATCACCGTCACGCCGTTGCCGAACCACACATCACTGCCCGCCACCGTGTCGCCACGGTTCGGGAGATCGGTGAGCAGGTCGAAATGCGCGGCCCAGGAGCCGCCCATGATCGGGAACGGAAAGGTCGACGGGCCGTCCGTCCGGTGGTTGGCGCCGTTCATGATGAAGCGGACGCCGGTGCCCAGGGCGCAGTACCTGCCGATGACCAGCCGCTCCGGGCCGTAGTGGTACAGCACGTTCCGGGTCTCGAACGCCGTCGGGTCGTCCGGGTCGTCGTAGTAGGTGAACTCCCCGACCTCGATCAGCGGCGACGTCACCAGCGGCCGGAGCAGCACCACGCGGGGCTGCTCCGGCATCGGGTGGAGCACCGTCGGGTCAGGGCCGGAGGGATCAGGCATCGGCGCCGCTGTCGGCCTCGAAGCGGATCACGACCGCCTTCGACGTCGGGGTGTTGCTGACGTCCGCCGTGGAGTCCAGCGGCACCAACACGTTCGTCTCCGGGTAGTACGCGGCCGCCCCGCCCCGCGCCACCGGGTAGTGGACGACGCGGAAGTGCGGGGCGCGGCGCTCCACGCCGTCCTTCCACTCGCTGACCAGGTCCACGTACTGGCCGTCGGACAGGCCGAACTCGTCCGCGTCCGCCGGGTTGACGAGCACCACCCGACGCCCGCCCGTGATGCCGCGGTAGCGGTCGTCGAGGCCGTAGATGGTGGTGTTGTACTGGTCGTGCGAGCGCAGCGTCTGCAGCAGCAGCCGGCCCTCCGGCACCTCGGGGGCGGTGAGCGGGTTGACCGTGAAGTTGGCCTTGCCGGTCGCGGTCGGGAAGGTGCGGGTGTCGCGCGGGCCGTGCGGGAGGGTGAAGCCGCCCGGGCGGCGGACCTTGTCGTTGAAGTCCTGGAAGCCGGGGACGACCCTGGCGATCCGGTCGCGCAGGGTGTCGTAGTCGTCCGCGAAGTCCTCCCACGGCACGGTGTCCTGCGGACCGAGGGCGGCGCGGGCGAGGCGGCAGACGATGGCGACCTCGGAGAGCAGTCCCGGGGCCGGCGGGCGCAGGCCGCCGCGCGAGGAGTGGACCTGGCCCATGGAGTCCTCGACGCTGACGAACTGGGCGCCGCGTGCGGTGACGTCCCGGTCGGTGCGGCCGAGGGTGGGCAGGATCAGCGCGCGGGCGCCGGTGATCACGTGCGAGCGGTTGAGCTTGGTGGAGACGTGCACGGTCAGCCGGCAGCGGCGCATCGCCGCCTCGGTGACCTCGGTGTCCGGGGTGGCGGCGACGAAGTTGCCGCCCATGGCGAAGAAGACGCCGATCCGGCCGTCCCGCATGGCCCGGATGGTGTCGACCGAGTCGAAGCCGTGCTCGCGCGGCGGTTCGAAGGAGAACTCGCGGCCGAGGGCGTCCAGGAAGGCCGCGGAGGGCCGTTCGAAGATGCCCATCGTCCGGTCGCCCTGGACGTTGCTGTGGCCGCGCACCGGGCAGACGCCGGCGCCGGGGCGGCCCACGTTGCCGCGCAGCAGCAGGAAGTTGACCACCTCGCGGATGGTCGGCACGGAGTGCTTGTGCTGAGTGAGGCCCATCGCCCAGCAGACGATGACCTTCTCCGAGGCGAGAACCATCCGGCCCAGCTCCTCGATCTGCTCCCAGGGCAGGCCGGTGGCGGCGAGCACCTCCTCGCGGGAGGTGGTCCGGGCCTCGGCGGCGAACTCCTCGAAGCCGTGGCCGTGCTCGGCGACGAAGGCGTGGTCGACGGCGTCCTTCTCCAGGATCAGCTGGTTCAGGGCGCGGAACAGGGCGAGGTCGCCGCCGAGCCGGATCTGCAGGAAGAGGTCGGTCAGCTTGGTGCCGTGGCCGACCAGGCCGCGGGCCTGCTGCGGGTTCTTGAACCGCTCCAGCCCGGCCTCGGGCAGCGGGTTGACGCTGACGATGGTGGCGCCGGCGCGCTTGGCCCGCTCCAGGGCGGAGAGCATCCGGGGGTGGTTGGTGCCCGGGTTCTGGCCCGCGACGATGATCAGATCGGCCTGGTAGAGGTCCTTGAGGCTGACACTGCCCTTGCCGACGCCGAGGGTCTCGGTGAGCGCCGAGCCGGAGGACTCGTGGCACATGTTGGAGCAGTCCGGCAGGTTGTTGGTGCCGAGCCGGCGGGCGAACAGCTGGTAGGCGAACGCGGCCTCGTTGCTGGTCCGGCCCGAGGTGTAGAACGCGGCGCCGTCCGGGGTGTCCAGGGCCCGCAGTTCCTCGGCGATGAGCGCGAAGGCGTCGTCCCAGGAGATCGGGGTGTAGTGGGTGGCGCCCTCGTCGAGGAGCATCGGCGCGGTGAGCCGGCCCTGCTGGCCGAGCCAGTAGCCGGAGCGCTCGGCGAGTTCGGCGACCGGGTGCGCGGCGAAGAACTCGGCGCGGATCCGGCGCTCGGTGGCCTCCTCGGCGACGGCCTTGGCGCCGTTCTCGCAGAACTCGGCGGTGTGCGTCTTGCCCGGCTCGGGCCAGGCGCAGCCGGGGCAGTCGAAGCCGTCGGGCTGGTTGACCTTGAGCAGGGTGCTGAGGGTGCGGCGGACACCCATCTGCTCGGCGGCCATCCGCAGGCTGTGGCCGACCGCGGGCAGCCCGGCGGCCGCGTGCTGGGGCGCGGACACCCGGGGGGCGTCCTGCGCCGGATCGCTCTGCGGGGCCTGCTTGGCCATGACTGCGCTCCTTGTTGTGCGTGCGGCCAACGCGTCGTCGCGGGGCCCGTTGCCATCCTCCCACCAGGGCACACGCCGGCGGCAGGGGAGATGTGGCCGAAGGCGGGAAGTGGAGGCGGGAGAAAGAGCGGGCGAAGGGACGGCCGGAGCGGGCGGTCCCGTGGATAGAGTGCGGAGGCGGCACGAGTGCGGGGGTGGGCGGGTGATGATCGGCGACGTGCTCGACGGTCGGTACGAGCTGGTGGAGCGGCTGGGCCAGGGCGGCTTCGGTGTGGTGTGGCGGGCCTTCGACTCCCGGATGCGGCGCCCGGTGGCGGTCAAGGTCATCAACCACCACGGCGAGGACCAGCAGAAGGCCGCGCTCCGGTTCGTCCGCGAGGCCTGCGCGGCGGGCAACCTCTCGCATCCGCACATCGTCACCGTGCACGATCTGGGCGAGGGTGAGTTGGGCGGCCGCACGGTGACGTACCTGGTGATGGAGCTGATCACCGGCCGCACCCTGACCTCGGTGCTCCGGGACGGCCCGCCCGGTCCGGAGCGGAGCGTGCGGTGGGGGCGGCAGATCTGCTCGGCGCTGGCCGCCGCCCACGACGCGGGCATGGTGCACCGCGACATCAAGCCCGAGAACATCATGGTCACCGAGGCCGGCACGGTGAAGGTACTGGACTTCGGCATCGCCCAACTCGACATCGGGGCTGGCGGGTTGACCACCACCGGGACGGTCGTCGGCAGTCCCGCGTACATGGCGCCGGAACGCTGGACCGGCGGCCGGGTGGACGGCCGGGCGGACCTCTACGCCTTCGGCTGCGTCCTGGTGGAACTCTGCACCGGAGTGCGGCCGTTCAGCGGCGACTCGACGCCGGTGCTGATGTACCAGCACCTGAACGCGCCGCCGCCGGCGCTGGACCCGGCGGAGTTCGGGCTGCCGGCGGACCTGGCCGGCCTGGTCACGGAGCTGCTGGCGAAGGACCCCGAGCACCGGCCGGCGGACGCGCGGACGGTGGAGCGGCGGCTCGCGGACCTGGAGGGGGAGGGGCCTTCGGGGAAGCCCGTGGCCGAGGTGCCCGCCGTCGAGGTGCCCGTGGCCGAGGCGTCGCCCGCCGTCGAGGTGCCCGCCGTCGAGGTGCCCGCCGAGCAGCCGGGGTTCGGGCCCGTGGTGGTGCTCGTCCCGCCGGTGCCGGTGTTCCCGCCACCCGTGATGCTCGGCCCGGTGCCGGTGCTCCCGCCGCCGGTCGTGTTCGCACCGGGTGTGTTCGCGCCGGGTGTGCTGCCCCCGCTCACCACGCCCCCGTCCGCCGCGCCGCACGCGCCGGTCCGCGCCGCCCTGAGCGAGCGCCGGAGCGCCGCGCACCGGGCCGCGACGCCGGAGGAGGCCGCCGCCCTGCTGCACGCGGTCGCCCAGGAGGCGCTGGCCGCGCTCGGCCCCGCGGACCGCGAGACCCTCGCCGCCTGGCGCGACTTCGCCTGGTTCCTGAGCCGGACCGGGGACCTGGACGGCGCGATCCGGCTGCTGTCCACCGTCGCCGAGGACCTGCGCGTCGCCCTCGGCCCGTCCGACCCGGACACCCTCACCGCCCGCTACCACCTGCTCCGCTGCATCGGCGAGAGCGGCGAGACGGTCAGCGCGATGCGCCGGCTCGCCGAGCTGCTGCCGGAGCTGCACACCGTCTGGGGCCCGCACGACCCGCGGGTGTTCCAGGCGCGGCACGACCTGGCGGCGTACACCGCGGAGCGGGGCGACCTGGAGGGCGCCGTGCTCCAGCTGCGCACCCTGCTGCCGGAGCTGGTCGCCGTCCTCGGCGAGCAGCACCCCCTGACCGTCCACGCCTGGCAGGACCTCGCCGCCCGCCAGCAGCGGCTGGCGGCGGCCCCGGCCGGGCGCCCGAAGCCCGGCAAGCGGCCGCGGATGCACCCGGCCGAGGCGCTGGCGCTGATCCGCCGCGTGCTGGCCTGGGAGTTCGCCTCGGAGAAGGAGGCGGACGCCTGTCTGGACGCGCTGGAACGGGGCACCGGGATCAAGCAGATCGGCGAGTGGATCCTCGCCGCGCCGGACCACGTCACGGCCGAGGACCTGGTGGAGGAGATCTACGGTCCGTGACGCGGCCCGCGCGCGCCTGGGCTCTCACACCGGCACCACCTCGGCCCCCACCTGGGCGAGCGCGCCCAGCAGCGCCCGCGCCGCCGCGTCGTTCTGCCGGAAGCCGGGCGAGTCCGTGCGCGGCCGGGCGAACGCGGCCGCCGCCCGCACGCTGGTGTGCGGGCCGAGCGCGGTGCGGCGCGGGTGCGGTTCCCCGCCGAGGGCCGGGTCGAGGACGAGGCCGTCCCGGGGCCGGATGGTGAGCAGCCCCGAGCGGTGGGTGTGCTCCGGGTCGCTGACCACCTCCTCGACGATCCGCCCGTCCCGGTGCAGTTCGCGCAGCAGCGGGTCCCGGGTGCGGGCCAGGACGTGCTTGGGCAGGTACGCCTCGACCAGCGCGGTGGCGGTGACGGTGCGGCCGGGCACGGTGGCGCCGGAGGCCAGCCAGCTGCCGGTGCGCTCGTCCCGTTCGACCCGGACGCCCGCGCCGAGGAAGCGGACCACGCCGGCTTCGGAGAGCGCGAGCAGTTGGCGCAGCCGGAAGCCGGGCGGCCCGGACGCCAGGTAGCTGAAGTAGCCGAAGAACCACTCGTCGGCCTCCTCGCCCACCGACCGGGCGGTGAGCCGGCCGGAGGCGAGGATCCGGGGCAGCTGGCCGAACAGCGAGAGCAGGGCGAGGAAGGCGCCGAGGTCGGCGCTGTGCGCGGGGTCGGCGCGCCGGTCGGCGTCCTCGGCGATGTAGCGGCGCAGGTACCGCTGGAGTTCCTCGGCGGAGCCGAGTTCCAGGCCGGCCAGCGGGTGGTCCAGGCGTTCGAGGTCGAGCCGGTCGGCCGGGTCGGGGACGGCGCGTTCGACCAGCGCGTCCAGCTCGGGGGACGCCCAGGGGTGCGCGTCGAGGCCGTCGAGGAACTCCGCCCAGGGCAGGGCGGTGCGCCCGGGGTGGGCGTGGAACAGTTCGTGGTAGTGGCCGAAGGCGATCTCCTTGGCCATCAACGGCCAGGCGTCGCGCCGCAGTTCGATCGCTCCGGGCCGGTCGAGCAGGGCGTCGACGGCGGTGGCGTCGAAGTACCGGGGGAACGGCGGCGGCGGTCCGACCAGGCGGTAGCCGGTCTTGGAGTGGTACGGGACGCCGCGCCGCGAGCCGACGTGCACGACCGGTTCGCGGCCCGAGGGCCGGTAGACCAGGCCGCCGTCGGCCGCCTCCTCGAACCGGCCGCCGCGGCCCTCGGTGAGCAGCGAGACCAGGTCGACGAAGGCGAGCCCGAAGCCGCGCAGCACGGTGTGCTCGCCGGGGGCGATGCGCTCCAGCTCGGCGGCGACGTCGGCGGAGTGGGCGGGCGGCAGGTGGAAGCGGCCGTGCCGGGCGGCGAAGGCGGCGTCGGCGTCGTAACGGGGGTCGGGGTGGGATTCGAGGTGGCCGAGGGTGAGGACGACGTGGTCGGCGGTCAGTACCCGGTCGGAGAGGTGGACCAGCTGCGGACCGTCCGCCGGGCCCTCGATCCGTTGCGCGGTGTCCCGGTGGACGGTGACCGTGATGTGCGGCGGCAGGTCGGCGACGGCGCGCCGGAACACCCAGTCCAGATAGGCGCTCTGGGCCCGCCGGGTGGGGAAGTCGGTGGGCGCGAGGGTGCGCAGCTCGGCCCGCAGTTCGGGGTCGGCGATCTCCCGGTAGGGGGCGAACTCCTCGGGACGGGCGGCCCATTCGGCGAGCGAGGGGCCGGGGCGGACCGGCCCGTCGAGGGTCGAGCGCTCGTCGGTGAACATGGTGACGTCCTCCGCCATCGAGTTCATCCGCAGCAGCGGGGACTGCTCGTGGCGCCAGATCCGGCCGCCGCCGGGCGGGTGCGGGTCGACCAGGTGGATGTGCAACGGCCGGTCGGCGGGCAGCAGTTCGGGGGCGTTGGCGGCTATCCGCTCCAACACCCCGGTGCCGCGCGGCCCGGCGCCGACGACGACCAGGACGGCGCTCATCGGGCGTCCTTCCCGGTGGCGGTCCCGCCCGTGTCGGTCCCGCTCGTGCCGGTCCCGCTCGTGCCGGTCTCCCCGGGGGCGGCCTCGTCCGCGACGGCGCGCAGCCGCCGGTACGCGGCGCGGGCCCGGTGCAGCGGCGTGGGCGGCAGGCCCTCGCGGGTGGCGCCCTTCGCGAAGTGGCGCTCGACGTAGAACTGCCCGACCGAGAGCACGGTGGTGATCACCACGTACCAGAGGGTGGCGACCATCAGCATCGGGATGACCTGGTACGACTGCAGATAGACCAGCTGGACGGAGTAGAGCAGGTCGGAGACGGCCAGCACGCTGATGATGCTGGTCCCCTTGAGGGCGCTGATCAGCATGTTCCCGGCGGTCGGCACGATCGAGCGCATCGCCTGCGGGACGACGATCCGGCGCAGCACCCGCCACCGGCCGAGGCCGAGCGCGGCGGCGGCCTCCAGCTGGCCCCGGTCGACGGAGAGGATGCCGCCGCGCACCACCTCGGCGGCGTACGCGGCCTCCAGCAGGGTGAGCCCCACCACGGCGGTGAAGGTCGGGCCGAACAGGTTGACCGTGCGGACGGTGACGAACTCCGGGCCGAACGGGATGCCCAGGCCGAGGGTCGGGTACAGCGCGCCGATGTTGAAGAACAGCAGCAGCTGCACCAGGGCGGGGGTGGAGCGGAAGATCCAGATGTAGATCCAGCTGAGCGTGCGCAGCACCGGGTTGGCGGACAGCCGCATGGTGGCGAGGACGGTGCCGAGCACGAAGCCCAGGCCGAGGGTGACGGCGGTCAGCCAGAGGGTCAGGGTGAGGCCGTTCATCACCGAGGTGGCGGTGAACCACTCGGCGACCACGTCCCACTGGAACGCCTTGTTGCGGACCAGGGAGTTGACCGCCATCGCGAACAGCAGCAGGGCGACCGCGGCGGAGATCCACTGGCCGGTGCGGCGGCGCGGGACGATCCGGGCGGTGGCGGCCCAGAGGTCGGGCGCGGTGGCGGTGGTGGTGGCAGCGCCTCGGCGGATCGGTGCCGGAGCGGGCGGGGAGGAGGGGGCGGGCAGGACGTCCGGCGGGGTGGCCATGCGGAGGCTCCAGGCGGGAGGGCGGAGATGCGGGATGCGCGCGGGCGCACGGGGTGGGGGTACGGCGTGGTCACGTACGGCCGTTGCGGCCGGCCCGCGTCCCTCAACGCGTCCGGCGGGGCACTGCACTCCGCTTTCGATCGTACGCGTGCGCGATCGGCGGGTGTCAAGGGTCGGCGGTGACGGGACGCCGGGGGCGCGGGAGGTGTCGCGTGGCGACAGGAGATCGCAACAGAGCGGTAATGGAAGCCGGTTGACGGGTGCGTGGTTCGCTGCTCAACTTGAGGCCATGTACGCCGAGCAGCCCCTGGTCACCCGCGACCACATCGACTTCGGTCGGGTGTGGTCCGCGGCGTGTCGCGGCTGACCCGGCAGCGGGCCGCTCGTCCGGCCCCGTCCTCCTCCGGAGCGACCTCCCTCGGTGCCCCGTCCCGGGCCGGGAGAGCCGTCACGTCCTGACGGCTCGTCGACCGCGCGCTGCCGCCCGCCCTCTTCCTCCCCGCTCCGCTGCGCTCCGGCAGTCCTCCGCACTGCCCCGGGCCGTCACGTGCCCGTGGCCACCTCCTGTCGTCCCGCCCCGTACGGCTACCGCCCTCTGCTCCGTACCGCCCTCCGGCCGCCGGCCGGCGGTGCCCCACGCCTTCCCCCACCCTCCCGCGCCACCGGCTGCCCGCGTCCGGCCGGACCGCGGACGATCCGAAAGGTTCCGCCACCATGCCCGTCGAATTCCTCGGCATCGCCGCCACCGCCGACGGTACGGAGACCACCGCGAGCACCACGGCCGCGTTCGACCGCGACTACACCCTGAAGCTGGCCCGCGCCCACGAGGACCACGACTGGGACCGGGTGCTGTTCGCCTACGGCTCCGGCTCGCCCGACCCGGCGCCCGCCGCCGCGTTCATCGCCTCCCGCCTCGACCGCCTGCAGATCCTGCTCGCCCACCGCCCGAACGTCTCGTACCCGACCTTCGCCGCCAAGACCTTCGCCACCCTGGACCGGATCAGCGACGGCCGGCTCACCGTCCACTTCATCACCGGCGGCAACGACCACGAGCAGCAGCGCGAGGGCGACTTCCTGACCAAGGACGAGCGCTACGACCGCACCCGGGAGTACATCCGGATCGTCAAGAAGGCGTGGACCAGCCGGGAGGCCTTCGACCACGAGGGCACCCACTACCGCTTCAAGGACTTCGTCTCCGACGTCTTCCCGGTGCAGGCGCCCCGGCCGGGCGTCTCCTTCGGCGGCTCCTCGGAGGCGGCGTACGCGGCCGGCGGCGCCGAGGCGGACATCTACTGCCTCTGGGGCGAGCCGCTGGCCCGCACCGCCGAGCAGATCGAGCGGGTGCTGGAGGCCGCCAAGCAGGCCGGGCGGACGGACGCGCCGCGGATCCAGGTGGCGTTCCGGCCGATCATCGCGCCGACCGAGGAACTGGCCTGGGAGAAGGCGCACCGGACGGTCGCCGCGATCAAGGCCCGGCGCGAGGGCGGCGACCTGATCCGCCGCGGCCGCCCGGCCGGTACCGGGCCCGAGAACGCCGGTTCGCAGCGGCTGCTGGAGATCGCCGAGGCCGGCGAGCGCTACGACCGGGCGCTGTGGACGCCGACCGCCGCCGCCACCGGCGGGGCGGGCAACTCCAACGCCCTGGTCGGCACCCCGGAGACGGTTGCCCAGGCGCTGCTGGACTACTACGACCTGGGCGTGGACATCCTCTCCGCCCGTGGCTACCACCTGGTGGACGACGCGATCGACTTCGGCCGGCACGTCATCCCGATCGTCCGCGAGGAGGTCGCCAAGCGGGACGCGGCCAGGGAGGCGGCCGAGGCGGCGGCGGAGGCCGAGCGGGCCGAACGCGCCGAGCACGACCGGCACCAGCTGATCGCGGCCCAGGCGTGAGCGGCGCACCGGCGCTCGACGTCGAGGTCCGCCGGGTCGGGATCGACGACCCGCTCGCCGAGCCGCTGGTGCGCGAGCTCACCGAGGAGTACGTGCGCCGCTACGGCCCCGAGGCGCACGAGGAGATGACCCGCTACCCGGCGGACAGCTGGACCGCGCCGCACGGCCTGCTGCTGCTCCTGCTGGAGGACGGCGAACCGGTGGCCGGCGGCGCGTACAAGCGGTACGACGAGCGGACGGCGGAGGTGAAGCGGATGTGGACGGCCTCGGCGCACCGGCGCCGGGGGCTGGCCCGCCGGGTGCTGGCCGAGCTGGAGCGGGCCGCCGCCGGGGCCGGCTACGACCGGATCTTCCTCACCACCGGCCCGCGCCAGCCCGAGGCCAGGGGGCTGTACCTGGCCGCCGGCTACACCCCGCTGTTCGACGTCGACGCCGATCCTCTGACGATCGGACCGCTGCCGTTCGAGAAGCCGCTCCTCTGAAGCCGCACCGCACGCCGGGCCGGCACCGCACGTCGAGCCGGCACCGCACGTCGAGCCGGCACCGCACGTCGGGCCCGCACCGCACGTCGGGCCCGCCCCGCACGTTGAACCCACCGCACCCGCACCGCCCCCCGTACCTCCCGAAAGGCACCTCCGTGAGAACCACCACCGCCCGCCCCCGGCTGCTCGCCGCCACCGCCCTGCTGCCGGTCCTGGCCCTGGCGGCGTGCAGTTCGGACCCGAGCACCGGCCCCGCGGCGGGCGGCTCCGGCCGGCCGGCCGTCTCCGCCGCCGCCGAGGACCTCGTCTCCGGCCTGAAGAAGTCGGACACCGCCGCCGCGCTGCTGCCCGCCGACGTCCGGGCCGCCGGGACGGTCAAGTTCGGCTCCTCGATCGGCGCCCCGCCCTCGGCCTTCTACGCCGACCAGGCCACCAAGAAGGCCGCCGGGGTGGACATCGACTTCGGCGACGCCGTGGGCCGCCTGCTCGGCCTGACCGTGCGGCGCGAGGAGGCGGCGTTCGAGACCATCCTGCCCGCGCTCGACAGCGGCAAGTACGACGTCGGCACCGGCAACTTCGGGGTGACCGCGGCCCGGCTGAAGACCATCGACTTCGTCACCTACATCGACGACGGCCAGGGCTTCGCGGTCAAGAAGGACAACACCACCGTCAAGCCGATCACCGACCTGGTCCAGCTGTGCGGGCTGACCATCGGCACCGGCGCCGGCACCACCTTCGAGACCACCCTGAACGCCAAGAAGAACGTCTGCACCGACGCCGGCAAGCAGCCCTACGAGGTCAAGGCGTTCAGCGACAGCGGCGCCACGCTGACCAGCCTCCAGCAGGGCCGGGTGGACGTCGTGATGTCCACCATCAACGGCCTGCGCTACCAGGCCGCCCAGGAGGCCTCCGGCACCAGGTTCCTGGGCGAGTTCCACCGGCTCGACGTCGGCTTCGCGTTCAAGAAGGGCTCGGCGCTGACCCCGGCCTTCCAGGCGGCCGTCAACGAGCTGATCAAGGACGGCACCTACGACCGGATCCTCAAGAAGTGGGGGGTGACGGACTCGGCCGTCAAGGAGTCCCTGATCAGCCCGCCCGAGCACGCGTGATCCCCTGTCCTCCCGGGAGGAGTCCCCCATGACCACCGCCACCGCCGGCGCCACCACCACCGGCACCCCGACCCGCTCGAAACCCGACCGCGCGCCCGCCGACGCCCCGCTCGACCTCGGTGAACTCGCCGGTCTGCGCACCGTCCGCGCCCGCTACCCCTGGCGCTGGGCGGCCGGCCTCGCCGCCCTCGTCGTCCTGGCCCAGTTCGCCCACGGCCTGGCCACCAACCCCGGCTGGGACTGGGCCACCTTCCGGGTCTACTTCTCCGCCGACACCATCCTGCGGGCGGTCGGCCGCACCGTCGAACTCACCGCCTACGGCACCGTGCTGGGCTTCCTGCTGGGCGCCGTGGTGGCCGCGATGCGGCTCTCCCGCAGCGCGATCCTGCAGACCGTCGCCTGGGCCTACGTCTGGGTGTTCCGCTCGATCCCGCTGATCGTCCAGCTGGTCTTCTGGTTCAACCTCTCCTACCTCTACAAGCGCTTCGGCTTCGGCATCCCGTTCGGGCCCACCTTCGGGGACTTCGAGACGATCGGGGTGCTGGGCGCGCTCGGCGCGGCCGTGCTCGGCCTCGGGCTGCACCAGGCCGCCTTCGCCGCCGAGATCATCCGCGGCGGCATCATCGCCGTCGACCCCGGCCAGCGCGAGGCGGCCGCCGCGCTCGGCGTGCCGCGCTGGCGGCAGGCCTGGCGGATCGTCCTGCCGCAGGCGATGCGCGGCATCCTGCCGTCCGCCGCCAACGAGGTGATCTCGCTGTTCAAGGGCACCTCGGTGGTCTACGTGATGGCGATCGGCGAACTCTTCTACCAGGTGCAGGTGGTGTACGGCCGCACCGGCCGGGTGGTGCCGCTGCTGATGGTCGCCACCGTCTGGTACGTGCTGCTGACCACCGTGCTGTCGATCGGCCAGTACTACGTCGAGCGGTACTTCGCCCGCGGCGCCGACCGCACCCCGCCGCCCACCCCGCTCCAGCGGGCCCGCTCCCTCGTCCGGGGCCTGCGCGCCCGCACCGCCACCGCCGTCGCCCTCGGAGGCCGCTCATGACCACCGTCGTCAAGGAACCGCGCGTCGAGGACACCCCGGCGGACGGGCCGGTCGCCGCACCGTCGATGGTGCAGGTCCGCGGCCTGTGGAAGAGCTTCGGCCCGACCGCGGTGCTGCGCGGCGTCGACCTCGACGTCCCGGCCGGCTCGGTGACCGTGGTGCTCGGGCCGTCCGGCTCCGGCAAGTCGACCCTGCTGCGCGCCATCAACCACCTGGAGAAGGTCGACCGCGGCTTCGTCGCGATCGACGGCGAGCTGATCGGCTACCGCCGGGCCGGGGACAAGCTGCACGAGCTCAAGGAGCGCGAGGTCCTGCGCCAGCGGACCAACATCGGCTTCGTGTTCCAGAACTTCAACCTGTTCCCGCACCTCACCGTGCTGGAGAACATCGTCGAGGCGCCGGTCAGCGCCCTGCGCCGGCCGAAGGCCGAGGCCCGGGCCCGGGCACTGGAGCTGCTGGAGCGGGTCGGCCTGGCCGAGAAGGCGGACGCCTACCCCCGGCAGCTCTCCGGCGGCCAGCAGCAGCGGGTGGCGATCGCCCGGGCACTGGCGCTGGAGCCCAAGGTGCTGCTGTTCGACGAGCCGACCTCGGCGCTCGACCCGGAGCTGGTCGGCGAGGTGCTCGACGTCGTCAAGGACCTCGCCCGGGCCGGCACCACGATGATCGTGGTCACCCACGAGATCGGTTTCGCCCGCGAGGTCGCCGACACCGTGGTCTTCATGGACGGCGGCGTCGTGGTCGAGCAGGGCCCGCCGCGGGCGGTCCTGGACGAGCCGCGGCACGAGCGGACCAGGGCCTTCCTGGCCAAGGTCCTCTGAGTCCACCCACCCCCCTTCCATCCGTAGGAGTTCCGCCATGTCCCTACCCCGTCGCGCCCTCGTGACCGCCGCCGCGCTCGCCGCCTCCCTCACCCTGGCCGCCTGCGGCAGCTCCTCGGACGCGGCGGCGGACCTCGCTCCCGCCAAGGGCAGCACCGCCCCGAACGGCACCGCGGTGAACCTCACCCCGCAGCAGAACCGGGTGACCACGCCCAAGGTGGACGCCCTGGCCGCCCTGGTGCCGGAGGAGATCAGGAGACGCGGGACGCTGACCGTCGTCGACTCGCTCGGCACCACGCCGCCGCTGGACTTCTACGCCAACGACGACCGGACGGTGATCGGCGTCGAGCCGGACATCGCCTCGCTGATCGGCAATGTGCTCGGCCTCAAGGTCGAGTTCAACCCGGTCTCCTGGGAGAACATCTTCGTCGGCCTGGACAGCGGCAAGTACGACGTCGGCATCTCCAACATCACCGTCACCGAGGCCAGGAAGGAGAAGTACGACTTCGCCACCTACCGGCTGGACATCCTCGGCTTCGAGGCGAAGAAGGGCACCGGCTGGAAGGTCACCGGTCCCAAGGACATCGCCGGGAAGACCGTCGCCGTCGCCTCCGGCACCAACCAGGAGAAGCTGCTCATCGCCTGGAACGAGGAGAACACCAAGAACGGCCTGAAGCCGGCCGACATCAAGTACTACCAGAACTCCTCGGACTACTACCTGGCGCTCTCCTCCGGCCGGATCGACGCCTACGTCGGCCCCAACCCGGTGGCCGCCTTCCACGCCGTGCAGACCGGCGAGACCGAGGTCATCGGCACCTACTCGGGCGGCGGCGCCGAGGTGCTCGGCAAGATCGGGGCGACCACCAGGAAGGACAGCGGCCTGGTCGGGGCACTGAACGGGGCGATCAACGAGGTGATCAAGAACGGCAGTTACGCCCAGGTGCTGAAGCGCTGGGGCCTGGACGCCGAGGCGGTGCCCACCTCCGAGGTCAACCCGGTCGGCCTGCCCAAGCCCAAGCAGCCGTAGCGAGGGCCCCGGGGCGGCCCCCGGGACCGCCGCGGGGGAGCGGTCCCGGGGTCGTTCACCCGGGTGCCGCTCCCCGCCGCTATCGTGACCCGGTCAGGATGAACGGTGTTCGATTCCGGCGGACTTGGTGGGGGAACGCATGCAGGCGGGCGATGTCGTGGGCGGCCGCTACCGGCTGGACCGGGAGCTGGGCCGGGGCGGGTTCGGTGTGGTCTGGGCCGCCCACGACGAGACCATCGGGCGGGCGGTCGCGCTCAAGGTGCTCTCCGACGAGAAGGCGGGCGACGAGGAGGCGGTCGGCCGGTTCATCCGCGAGGCCAGGACGGTCGGCCTGCTCTCCAATCCGCACATCGTCACCCTGTACGACTACGGGCGGGTGCAGGACGGCGCGCGGTCGACCCACTACCTGGTGATGGAGCTGGTCCGGGGCCGCTCGCTGGCCCAGGTGATGCGCGACGGCCTGCCGGAGCCGGCGGTCTCGCTGCGGTGGGTGCGGCAGATCTGCAAGGCGCTGGACGCCGCGCACCGCAACGGCGTGGTGCACCGGGACATCAAGCCCGAGAACATCATGATCACCGACGGCGGCGAGGCCAAGGTGCTGGACTTCGGCATCGCCCGGCTGCTCTCCCAGCCCGCCGCCGGCGGACTCACCTCCACCGACGTGGTCATCGGCACGCCGGTCTACCTGGCGCCCGAGTGCTGGGCCGGCCTGCCGATCGACGGCCGGGCCGACCTCTACGCGCTCGGCGTGGTGCTCTACCAGCTGTGCACCGGCCGCCGCCCGTTCAACGCCGACCAGGCCGTCACCATGATGTACGCGCACCTCCACGAGCAGCCGCTGTCCCCGGACACCGCCGACCCGGCCCTGGACCGGCTGATCCTCCAACTGCTCGCCAAGAAGGCGGAGGACCGGCCCGCCGACGCCGCCGAGGTCCGGCAGCGGCTGCGCGACCTCAAGGCGCTGCGGGACCGCAAGGGCGGCAGCGACCCGGAGGCGCTGCGGCAGAAGGCCGACGACGCCTGGCGGCGCGGCGCGGCCGGCTCGCCCGAGCGGGCCGCCGAGCAACTCGTCGCGCTGATCCCGCAGTTCGCCCGGGCCTTCGGGGCCTCCGACCCCCGGACCCTGCGCACCTGCCACGACCTGGCGCTCTGGCTGGCCCGCTCGGGCCGGCCGCGGGCGGCCGTCGCCCTGCTGCGCGAGCTGCTGCCCGCGCTGGACGGCCACCCGCGGGCCCGCGAGGACGTCGGTCGCGACCTGGAGCGGTGGGAGCGCGACAGCACCGACGCCGCGCCCGACCCGGCCCGTCCGCTAGTGCTGGCCGAGCTGCTCGACGGCACGGCGCAGAGCGGCTGAGCCGCCCTCGGCGATCGGCACGCCGTGCCCGAACAGCACCGTGTCCGCCTCCAGTTCGGACAGCCGGCGGAAGGACTCCACGGCCAGCGCCGGATCGGCGTTGAAGACGCCGGGCATGGTGCGCTGCTCGACGTTGGCCGCGATGTCACCGGTGAACAGCACGCCCCGCTCCGGCAGGTGCAGCGCGATCGAGCCGTCCGTGTGGCCCGGCACGTGCACCACCACCGCGCCGCCGCCGAAGTCGAGCTTCTCGCCGCCCGCCACCTCGCGGTCGACCGTGCACGGCGGGGCGGGCGGCAGCTTCGGCAGGCTGTCCCAGATCTCCTGCTCGAAGGGGCTCAGCACCATCGGCCGGGGCAACTGCTCGCCGCGGAGCACCGGGGCCTCCAGCCGGTGGGCCACCACCTCGGCGCCCAGCCGCCGGGAGAGTTCGGCGGCCGATCCGGCGTGGTCCTCGTGGTAGTGGGTGAGCACGACGGTGCGCAGCGCGGCCGGGTCGGCGCCGTCGGCGCGGATCGCCGCCTCGATGGCGTCGGCCTGCCCGGCGGGGCCGGTGTCGATCAGGGTGAGCGAGCCGTCCTCGTCGCGCCAGAGGTAGACGGTGCCGAAGTCCAGGGTGACGACGGTCAGTTCGGGTCGGATGCGGGTGATCTCCATGGGATCGATCGTGCCCCGGGCGGCGGCCGTTCGACCGGGTGTTCGCCCCTGGCGTGACGATCCGGCGGGACGGTCGGCCGGCTGTCAACCGTACGGGCACCCAGTGCGGCCGGTACCGGGCTCGGACGGTTGGGAGGATTTCGCCGATCGGGACGGTCTGGTCCGGGGCGGCGCGCCGTTGATATACCTCGCAGCACAGGGGCCGGGCACGGTCCGCGCCGCCTCCGGGCGGCCCGGGTCCGAAGCCCGGCACGCTGCGACGAACTCGACGAACTAGGAGGTGGGGATCGGATGAAGCTTCTCCGCGTCGGCCCGCCGGGCGCCGAACGCCCGGTCGTGCTGGGTCAGGACGGCACCGCGTACGACCTCTCCGGGGTGACCGCGGACATCGACGGCGACTTCCTCGCCGGACTGACCGGTGACGGCGCGGCCGCGCTGGCCGGGCAGGTGGCGGCCGGCCGGCTGCCGGTGGCCGAGATCGGCGGGCAGCGGGTCGGCCCGCCGGTGGCGCGCCCCGGCAAGGTGGTCGGCATCGGCCTCAACTACCGGGACCACGCGGCCGAGGCGGGCGCGGCGATCCCGGACGAACCGGTGATCTTCCTCAAGCCCAGCTCGACCGTGGTCGGCCCGTACGACGAGGTGCTGGTGCCGCGCGGCGGCGAGAAGACCGACTACGAGGCCGAGCTGGCCGTGGTGATCGGCCGGACCGCCCGCTACCTGCCGGACCACGCGGCGGCGGCCGGGGTGATCGCCGGCTACACCATCGCCAACGACGTCACCGAGCGGGCCTTCCAGTTCGAGCGCGGCGGCCAGTGGGACAAGGGCAAGTCGGCGGAGACCTTCACCCCGCTCGGGCCGTGGCTGGTCACCGCCGACGAGGTGGCCGATCCGCAGCGGCTGCCGCTGCGGCTGTGGGTCAACGGGGAGCTGCGCCAGGACGGCTCCACCGAGCGGATGGTCTTCCCGGTGCTGGAGCTGGTCCGCTACACGAGCCAGTTCATGGTGCTGGAGCCGGGCGACGTGATCGTCACCGGCACTCCGGCCGGGGTCACCCTGGGCCGCCCGGGAACGCCGTACCTGGCGCCCGGCGACATCGTCGAGATCGAGATCGACGGGCTCGGCCGGCAGCGGCAGGTGCTCGGCAAGGCGTAGCCGTCCGCCGTCCCGACCCTTGGCACGGGGGTCGGGCCGCACCCCGGACGCCGGACGCCGGACGCCGCTGTCCGGACGCCGGACGCCGGACCCCGGACGCCGCTGTCCGCGCCTCTGCCGCGCTGCCGCGTCCGGCGCACTACGCGGCCGGGCCGCCCAGCGCCGCCCGCAGCCGGGCCGTCCGCGGCGAGTCCGCGCCCTCCAGGGCCAGCAGCCCGGCCAGCACCTCGGCGGTCTGCGGGTCGTGCAGCGAGGTCGCCGCCGCCATCGCCACGAACTGGTCCACCAGCCACTCCCGCAGCTCGTCCACCGGGACCTCCCGGCCCTCGTCGAGCCAGCTCAGCGAGGCCCCCTCGACCACCGCGATCCAGGAGCGCACCAGCAGGGTCAGCCTCGGCCCGGCCTGCCGCACCCCGAGGTGGCGCAGCGTGCGCTTCAGCGCCGCCCGCCGGACGTCGTCCACGATCGCCGAGGTGCGGGCCGTCTCCACCACCGAGCCGCCGCGCAGCAGCGCCGAGTAGCCGGTGCCGTGCTCGGCGACGAAGGCGAAGTAGCTCTCCAGGACGGCGGACAGCTGCTGGGTCGGGGTCCCGGCGAGCGGCACCACGAACCGGCCGGTGAGCTCCTCGGCCGCGCTGCGCAGCGCGGCCTCGTACAGCTGCTGCTTGCCGCCCGCGAAGTAGCGGTACACCAGCGGCCGGGAGGCGCCGGCGGCCTGCGCCACGTCGTCCAGCCCGACCTCCTCGGGCGCCCGGTGCGCGAACAGCTCCAGGGCCACCGCGATCAGCTGCTCGCGCCGCTGCTGCACCGGCAGCCGCCGGTACCCGGCGCGCCGCGGTCTGGCGGCCGGTTCGGGGGCTGGCGGTACGGGCGCTGAGCTGGCTTCCATGCCGGTCAGCGTAACGGCCCCGGGCCGGATCGGAGCCGGGTGTGCACCGATCTTCCGAACGGGCGTTTGCGCCTGTCCGGGCGGTCCGCCCCGCCCCGGGACGGCCCGGCCGGAGGTCCGCGCGGGGCCGTGCCGGGGCGGCCCCGGGGGACGCCTCCGGGAGGCGCTCCACCGGCCTCCGGCCGAGGATGATGGGACGCACCCCGCCGCCCTGCCGAGGAGGCCCGCCGGATGGCGCACACGCTGGAACGGCCGCCCCGCGCGCGCCGCCTGCGCGGGGCGCTCCTGGCGTGGGTGCGCTCGGCGCCGGGGACGTACCTGTGGCTGCTCGTGCTGGGGGTCACCAGCCTGGCGGTGGCCCGGATGGACCAGCACACCCTGGACTGGTTCCTGGCCGCCCGCTCGACCAATCTGGAGCAGCTGCGCTCGCGCCCGGTGCACGCCCTGGTGGCCAGCGCGCTGTGGACCGAGACGTCCAGTTGGCCGCTGTACGCGGTGCTGTTCACCGTGTTCCACGCCAACGCCGAGCGCTGGCTGGGCACCGCGCGCTGGTTCGTGGTGGCGGCGACCGCGCACGTGCTGGCGACCCTGGTGAGCGAGGGCGTGGTCGCCTGGGGGATCGTCCGGGGGACCTTGCAGCGGAGCATGGCCGAGACGGTGGACGTCGGGGTCTCGTACGCGCTGGCGGGGGTGGTCGCGGTGCTCACCTACCGGTTCGCGGGCGGCTGGCGGTGGCTGTACGGCACCGGGGTCGTCGTCTTCTATCTGGTGCCCCTGGTGGTCTCGCACACGTTCACGGACCTCGGGCACTTCAGCGCCGTGCTGATCGGTCTCTGCTTCTTCCGTTTCGCACACGGACGGTCCAGGTGGGACCCGGGCCGAGCGCTGCGGCACTGGCGGCGGGTTCGCTCGGACGGGTGAGCCCGCGTCGACGGGAGCGAATTGGCCGGTCCATGCCACCGGGTAGGGGCTTGCAAACGGCGCGTGCCACGAAATGATGTCCGGATGGTTGAACTGATCAGCTCCGACGGCACCACCCCCCGCCGTGTCGCCGACGCCTACGTGCGGGACCTCGCCGAGCTCGACCCGCTGACCGCGGTGTATCTGGGCCTGAACCCCGAGGACGACCGCCTCCCCGACCTCTCCCCGGCCGGGGCCGAGGCGATCGCGGACCTCGGACGCTCCACCCTGGCCCGGCTCGACGAGGCCGAGGCGGCACTCGACCAGGCCGCCACGGCCGATGCCGCCCGGGACGAGGCCGAACGGCGCTGCGCCCGCCTGCTGCGCGAGCGGCTCGTCGCCGAGCTCGCCGTCCACGACGCGGGCGAGCGGTTCCGGGCCGTCCACAACCTGGGCTCGCCGCTGCACAACCTCCGTGACGTCTTCACCCTCATGCCCACCGACACCGAGGAGCAGTGGGGCATCCTCGGCCGCCGCCTCGCCCGGGTGCCGGAGGCGCTCGCCGGGTACCGCGCGACCCTCGCCGAGGGCATCGCGCGCGGTCTGCTCTCCGGCCCCCGCCAGGTGACCACGGTGATCGGCCAGCTCGGCGAGTGGCTCGACGGCGACACCCCGGGCGGCTGGTTCGGCGACCTGGTCCGGGAGGCCCCCGAGTCGCTGCGCGCGGAGCTGTCCGGCCACGCGACGGCCGCCGCCGAGGCCCTGGTGGCCCTGCGCGACTGGCTGGGCGAGGTCTACGGCCCGGCCGCCGCCGATGCCCCGGACACCGTCGGCCGCGAGCGCTACGGCCGCTGGGTGCGCTACTGGACCGGTGCCGACCTCGACCTCGACGAGGCCTACTCCTGGGCCTGGCAGGAGTTCCACGACCTGCTGGCCCAGATGCGCACCGAGGCCGAGAAGGTGAAGCCGGGCGCCGACCCGATGCAGGCGATGAAGTGGCTGGAGACCGACGGCCCCGCCCGGTTCGGCGCCGAGGCCGCCCGCGAGTTCCTCCAGGGGCTGATGGACAGCGCGATCGCCGACCTCCAGGGCATCCACTTCGACCTGGCCGAGCCGATCACCCGGGTCGAGTCCCGGATCGCCCCGGCCGGCAGCGCCGCCGCGCCGTACTACACGGCCCCCTCGCTGGACTTCAGCCGCCCCGGCCGGACCTGGCTGCCCACCCTCGGCCGCGAGCGCTTCCCGGAGTGGGACCTCGTCTCGACCTGGTACCACGAGGGCGTCCCCGGCCACCACCTGCAGCTCGCGCAGTGGAACTACGTCGCGGACCGGCTCTCCACCTACCAGGTCAGCCTCGGCGGGGTGAGCGCCAACCTGGAGGGCTGGGCCCTGTACGCCGAGCGCCTGATGGACGAGCTCGGCTACCTCACCGACCCGGGCCACCGGCTCGGCTACCTCAACGCGCAGATGATGCGGGCGCTGCGGGTGATCGTCGACATCGGCATGCACGCCGGCCTGGACTTCCCGGCCGACTCGCCGTACCGCCCGGGGGAGCGGGTCGAGCCGGACGCCGCCCGTGAGTTCTTCGGCACCTACTGCGGGCTGTCCACCGACTTCCTGGACAGCGAGCTGGTCCGCTACCTGGGCCTGCCCGGCCAGGCGATCGGCTACAAGCTGGGCGAGCGGGCCTGGCTGCGCGGGCGGGCCGCGGCCAGGGCGGCGCACGAGGCGCGCGGCGAGGTGTTCGACCTCAAGGCCTGGCACATGGCGGCGCTGTCGCAGGGCTCGCTGGGCCTGGACGACCTGGTCGCGGAGCTGTCCGCGCTCTAGGGCTGTGGCGCGAGGTCCCGGGCACGCTCCCGGGACCTCGGTCCACTCGGGCCGTGGTCCCGGTCGATCTGGTTCTTTGGTCCCATTTCAACCGATTTGGTGAGCTTTTTCCTTGCGATTCGCCGCGAGGCGAGTTTGGCTTGAAGGCGACTGCGTGACCTCTCCGCTCCCCTCCGGAAAGGCTCCCGAAGTGTCCTCCCAAGCCCAAGCTGCCACCGGTCATGGAACGGCGGGTTCCCGCCGCTGGTGGGCCCTGGCCGTCATCGCCATCGCCCAGCTGATGATCGTCCTCGACATCACCATCGTGAACATCGCCCTCCCGTCGGCCCAGAAGGATCTCGGGATCTCGGACGCCGACCGGCAGTGGGTGATCACCGCCTACACGCTGGCCTTCGGCGGACTCCTGCTCCTCGGCGGCCGCCTCGGCGACCTCTTCGGCCGCAAGCGCGTCTTCACCGTCGGCCTGCTCGGCTTCGCCCTCGCCTCGGCGATCGGCGGCGCCGCCAGTGGGCCCACCATGCTCTTCGCCGCCCGCGCCCTCCAGGGCGCCTTCGGCGCGCTGCTCGCCCCGTCCGCCCTGGGACTGCTCTCCACGACGTTCACCGATCCCAAGGAGCGGAGCACCGCCTTCGGCATCTTCGGTGCCATCGCCGGCGGCGGCGCCGCGATCGGCCTGCTCCTCGGCGGCCTGCTCACCGAGTACCTGAACTGGCGCTGGTGCCTGTTCGTGAACACCCCGATCGCGATCGCCACCGCCTTCGCGGCGTTCTCCGTGCTGACCCGCGACCACATCGGCAAGGGCACCCGGACCAGACTCGACCTGCCCGGCGCCGTGCTCGGCTGCGGCGGCCTGCTCGCCATCGTCTACGGCACCTCCGAGGCCGTCACCCGAGGCTGGGGCGACTGGCTGGTGCTCGGCTCGCTCGGGTTCGGCGTGCTGCTGCTCGTGCTGTTCGTCCTGGTCGAGAAGCGCACCCCGCACGCGCTGCTGCCGCTCCACATCGTGGCCGAGCGCAACCGCGGCGGCGCCGCCCTCTCGGTCGGCCTGGCGATGATCGGCATGTTCGGCCTGTTCCTGTTCCTGACCTACTACCTGCAGGTCATCAAGCACTTCTCGCCGGTGATGTCCGGAGTCTCCTTCCTGCCGATGACGGCGGCCATCGTCATCAGCTCCACCGGCTTCGCGGCCCGGCTGATGACCAGGGTGCCGTCCCGCAACCTGATCGGACCGGGACTGCTGCTGGCCGCCGCCGGCATGGCCTGGCTGACCCAGATGAAGGTGGACAGCCCCTGGGCCGGCATGGTGCTGCCCGCCGAACTGCTGCTCGGCTTCGGCATGGGCCTGATCTTCATGCCGTCGATGAGCCTGGCCACCCTCGGCGTCGCGCCGAACGAGGCCGGCGCCGCCTCGGCCACCATCAACTCGGCCCAGCAGGTCGGCGGCTCCTTCGGCACCGCGCTGCTCAACACCATCGCGGCCAGTGCCACCGCGAGCTGGATCGCCGCCCGGATCACCACCGCCGGGGACCCGGCGGTCCAGGCCCAGGGCGCGGTGCACGGCTATGTGATCGCCACCTGGGTCGCCATGGGCATCCTGCTGCTGGCCGCGCTGATCGCCTTCCTGATGATCGACCACCGGCCCGCGCCGGGCGAGGCCACCGGGGCGACCGGCACCGCCGCCGAGGCCCCGGCGAGCGCGGGGGCACCGGCCCAGGCCACGGCCCACCAGCAACAGCGGACCACCTGACCCGAGCCGGTCGCCCCCGCCCGCGGACCGCCCGGACGGGGGCGACCGGCTGAATTCTCATGCCGTTCCCAGCGACGCATCACGACCCTCCCAGCTCGGGACGCCATAGTCGGGACCGACCCCGCACCGCCGCCGACCAGGGCAGGAGCCGACCGAGCATGGGCCAGCACCGCCGCCGTACTCCCCGCCGCCGCCGTTTCCTGGCGCCGACCCTGGTCACCACGGCGCTGTCCGTCCTCACCGTGGCGGTCGTGGTGGTGGGCACCCACAGCCTGACCCCGAGGGCCACCGCCGTCGCCTCCCCGGCCACCTCGGCCACCGTCGCGCCGCCGGTCCCGGGCACGCCCAGCGTCCCCGCGGCCGTCCCGGTCACGGGGACGGAGCCGTCGGTGTCCTCGGAGCCGGATCCGGCCACCGCGTCTGCGGCGCCCACGCCCACTCCCACTGCTACGGCCACGCCCGCGCCCACGACGGCCGCCCCCACCCCCGCCGACGGGCCCCTCGGCACCACCGCCACCGCCCCGGCCACCCCCGAGGCGGCCACCGTCGGCGCCCTGTTCACCGGCACCGTCCGCCCGGGCAACCACTTCTGCACCGCCAGCGTGCTGCACAGCACCACCGGAAACCTGCTGCTCACCGCCGCCCACTGCATCGACGACCCGAGCGGCGTCACCTTCGCCCCGGGCTACCGCGACGGCAAGGCCCCGTACGGCACCTGGCGGGTCACCGCCGTGCACACCACCACCGGCTGGTCCCACGGCGGCGACCAGGACGAGGACTTCGCCGTCCTGGAGACCGCCGCCGACGACAGCGGCCGCCGGGTCGAGGACGTGGTCGGCGGCAACACGCTCGGCACCGACGAGCCCTTCGGCACCACCGTCCGGCTCTACGGCTACCCCGCGGGCGGTGAGCAGCCCCTGCTGTGCACCAACACCACCGGCCGCCAGAGCGCCTACCAGCGGGTCGTCGACTGCCCGGACTACCCCGGCGGCACCAGCGGCGGCCCCTGGATCTCCACCGCCACCGGCCACGTCGTCGGCGCCATCGGCGGCTACCAGCAGGGCGGCGACACCGACGACATCTCCTACAGCGCCTACTTCGACCACACCATCGCGGCCCTCTACCAGGAGGCGGCCGCCGCAGCCGCCTCCTGAAGCGGCTGCGGCGGGCCCGGCGCCAGGCTGCGAGCACTGCCGGACCTTCTGGAACGCGTCCCCGGCCCCGCCGGAGCCCGACCGGCAGCTTCGGACCTTGCACAGGAAGTCGGCCCGGCCGACTTCCCACTCCAGTGGTGACGCAGGTCGGCTCCGGTGGCGCCCTTGCGAGCGGCAAGGGAGCCACCGGAGAACCCCCGGGAGTTGGGAAGTAGGGGGCGTCGACTTCCCACTCCCAACCCCGGACCCGATTTCCTCCGAGGCTGGGCCGCGCTCGGCCGGAGCGAGCCCGGAGCGGGAAGTCGACCCGGTCGACTTCCTGAGCGCGAAGAAATGCGTCTTCCACCTCGGCTTTCGGTGGGTCCGCGAACACCCCGGCCAGGGTGTCGGGCGCGAAGTGCTCTGCCGCGCCGCCCGTCTGATGGACCGACTGGCGGACGGCTCCGAAAGCCCCGTGAAGCCTTGTCGGGCCGCCGGGACGCCGGATCGAAATCCGGTTCGACCGGTGGCCGCGGCCTGTGGGAAGCTCTCCGCGCACTGACCATCGGTTTCCGCCTTGGGGGGCCTTCACCACCGTGCGCCGCAGCACGGTCCTCGCCGCCGCGACCGCCTCCGCCTTCCCGGTGGCGCACCGTGAGCCGAGCACGGCGGGAGCCAGGAGCGTCGACCTGGACCAGGCGATCGACGCCCGGGGCCGCACCCGCCGTGTCGAGCGGACCGCGGCCGTCGCCACCTTCGGGGGCTTCGGCCCCGCCGAGACCTTCGCCGGGCCCGGTCCGCTCGCCGACTGACCCCGCCGGGCGTGTACCGCCCCGCAGCCGTTCCACCGTTCACCTTCACCGGGCCGCCGGCCCGTTCACCCCGGAGTTCCACCACGATGCGCCGTACCACCGTGCTCGCCGCCGCCGCGACCGCCGTCGCCCTGGCCGCGCTCACCGCCTGCAACGACACCGAGAACAAGGACGCGGCGGCCCCCGCCCCGGCGACCACCGCCGCCACCGCGCCCGCGACCACCGCGGCCGCCCCCTCGCCCACCGCCACCGAGACTCCGACCCCGACCCCGGTCGTCACCACCCCGGCGCCGGTCGCCACGACCCCCGCCGCTCCGGCCGGGGACTTCGATCCGGCGAAGGCCGTGGAGAACGCGAGCAAGGAGCCCTACGCGGTCTCCCTGAAGATGATCACCGAGGTCGGGGGCAAGGCTGCCGGGATCACCACCGCCCGGCAGAACCTCAACACGGCCTACACCGGTCGCGGCGAGATGAAGATCGCCGAGGCCGACCTCGTGGTCGAGACGGTGACCACCGCCGACGCCACGTACACCCGCATGGGCCCGGACGAGCAGTGGATCAAGGCGCCGAAGTCCGCCGAGGGTTCGGCGCTCGACTACACGGTCTATGCGAAGCTGCTGCTGGCCCAGGGTCCGGCCGCCCGCAAGGGCGCGGAGACCCGTGACGGCGTCCCGACGCAGCACTTGTCCGGCCACGTCGACCTGGAGCAGATCGCCGAGATCGACCCGCGCACCTACCGCTCGTCGAAGGCCAAGGGCATCACCGGCTTCGACTTCGACCAGTGGATCGACGCCCAGGGCCGTACCCGGTACGTCGAGCAGGGTGTGGTCCTCAAGGGCGCCAAGACCGTCAACAAGGTGACCTTCACCGACTTCGGCCCCGCCGAGACCTTCGCCGCCCCCGCCGGCGCGGGTGCCGCCGCCGCGAGCTGACCGTCGCACCCGTGGGGCCGCGCCCCGGCCCCACGGGTTGACCGGGCGTCACCGCCGGGGAGCGCCGGAAAAACGAATCAGGCCCAGTCCCGTGGCAACTCGCCACTGGCCTGGGCCTGTTCTGCACTTCTTGCGAAGTGCCCCCGGTAGGATTCGAACCTACGCACCCGCCTCCGGAGGGCGGTGCTCTATCCCCTGAGCTACGGGGGCTTGCTCGTTGTTGTCGTCGCGTTCGCTTCGACGTGGAGAACACTACCAGGCCCGCGCCGTGCTCCGTGCACGGGTTTCGCGGAGGTCCGACCCGAGGTCGGGGACGAGACCGAGGACGGGCCCGGGGCAGGCGGTCCGGGCGGAAGTGGCCAAAGGCCGGACGGGGCGGCGGGCCCGCCGATACCCTCGGTGAGGTGTCGGGAGTGTCCGGGCGGGTCCTCGTGGTGGACGACAGCGAGGTGATCCGCCAGCTGATCAGGGTCAACCTGGAGCTCGAGGGCTTCGAGGTGGTGACCGCCGCCGACGGTGCCGAGTGCCTGGAGGTGGTCCGCCAGGTGAAGCCCGACGTGGTGACGCTGGACGTGATGATGCCGAGGCTGGACGGCCTGCGGACGGCGGCCCGGCTGCGGGCGGCGCCGGGGACGCGGCTGCTGCCGATCGCGATCGTCAGCGCCTGCTCGCCGGCCGATCTGGACCTGGGGGAGTCGGTCGGGGTGGACGGCTACCTCGGCAAGCCCTTCGATCCGGCGGACCTGGTCGCGCTGGTGCGGCGGCTGATGGAGCGCGAGCGGGACGGCGGGGCGGTGGACGGGTTTCGCCCTGGGCGAACAGGCCGGAGTGATCGGGCCTGAGTGACCGGGCCCGAGCGGGGTGCCCCGGTGTCTCAACCGGCAAACCGAGTGGCGAGGGGCCACCCCCTCTCGCCTACGCTTGGCGTCGTGACCCCCGCAGAGCTTTCCCAGGCAGTCCAGGCCGCAGTGAGCGCCGCCGTCGAGGCGGGCGAGCTGGCCGTCGCCGTGCCCGAGCACGTGACGATCGAGCGGCCCAAGAACAGGGACCACGGCGACTACGCGACCAACGTGGCCCTCCAGCTCGCGAAGCCGGCCGGCAAGCCGCCGCGAGCCGTCGCCGAACTGCTGGCCGAGCGCCTGCGAGGGATCACCGGCGTCACCAAGGTCGACATCGCCGGTCCGGGCTTCATGAACATCACGCTGGACGCCGCCACCCAGGGCGAGCTGGCGCGCACCATCGTCGAGGCCGGTCCGGCGTACGGCCGCAACGAGGCTCTCAAGGGCCTGAAGATCAACCTGGAGTTCGTCTCCGCGAACCCGACCGGCCCGATCCACATCGGCGGCGTCCGCTGGGCGGCCGTCGGCGACTCGCTGGGCCGCATCCTCAAGGCCACCGGCGCCGACGTCACCACCGAGTACTACCTCAACGACGCCGGTGTGCAGATCACCAAGTTCGCCAAGTCGCTCCAGGCCTCCGCCAACGGCAAGCCCGTCCCGGAGGACGGCTACGTCGGCGAGTACATCGCCGACATCGCCAAGGCGATCGTCGAGGGCGTCCCGGGCGTGCTCGACCTCTCCGAGGGCGAGCAGCTGGAGGTCTTCCGCACCGAGGGCCTCAAGCTCATGGTGGCCGAGATCCAGCGCTCGATGGAGGAGTTCGGCACCCACTTCGACGTCTGGTTCTCGGAGAAGTCGCTGCACGACTCCGGCGCCGTCGAGAAGGCCATGGAGCGGCTGCGCGAGCAGGGCCACGTCTTCGAGCAGGACGGTGCGATCTGGCTGCGCACTACCGACTTCGGCGACGACAAGGACCGCGTCCTGATCAAGGCCGACGGCGAGACCACCTACTTCGCCGCCGACGCCGCGTACTACCTGTCCAAGCGGGACCGGGGCGCCGAGGTCTCGGTCTACATGCTGGGCGCGGACCACCACGGCTACGTGAACCGGCTCAAGGCCATCGCCGCCTGCGCGGGCGACGACATGGACCGGAACATCGAGGTCAAGATCGGCCAGTTCGTGAAGATGCTGCGCGACGGCCAGGAGGTCCGCCTCTCCAAGCGCGCCGGCAACATCATCACGATCGACGACGTCGTCGAGTGGATCGGCGTGGACGCCGCCCGCTACATGCTGGCGCGCTCCTCCACCGACTCCACGATCACCATCGACATCGACCTGGTCACCAGCCAGAAGGCCGAGAACCCGGTCTTCTACGTGCAGTACGCGCACGCCCGGATGTGCTCGGTGCAGCGCAACGCCGTGGAGAAGGGCATCACGCGCAGCGCGGACTTCAAACCGGAGCTGCTGGCGACCGAGTGGGAGTCCAACCTGCTCGGCGAGCTCGCCCAGTTCCCGGGCGTGGTGGCCAAGTCCGGCGAGTGGCGCGAGCCGCACCACGTCGCGACGTACCTGGAGAAGCTCGCCCGCGAGTACCACCGCTTCTACGACAACTGCCAGATCCTGCCGAAGGGCGACGAGGAGGTCACCGACCTCACGCACGCCCGGCTCTGGCTGGCCGACGCGACACGCACGGTCATCGCCAACGGGCTCACGCTCCTTGGCGTGACGTCGCCCGAGCGGATGTAGGCACCACCCCCATGCGCACTGCGGGGGCGGCTGACGGTCAACGGGGACCGTCGCCGCCCCTCGCCATAGGTCGAGGAAACCGAGGACATGTCTCGCTCCGCACATCCCGCAGGCCCCCGGCACGGTGACGTCCTGCCCGAGGGCCACTACCAGGCCCCGCCGGCCGACCTGAACGCGCTCGACCCCAAGGTCTGGTCGGAGACCGTCGCGCGCGGTGCCGACGGCGTGGTCACCGTCGGCGGCCTGGACGTGAACCGCGTCGCCGCCGAGTTCGGCACCCCGGCCTACGTCATGGACGAGGCCGACTTCCGCTCCCGGGCGCGCGCCTGGCGGGACGCCTTCGGCACCGACGCGGACGTCTACTACGCCGGCAAGGCGTTCCTCTCCAAGGCGGTCGTGCGCTGGCTGCACGAGGAGGGCCTCAACCTCGACGTGTGCAGCTCCGGCGAACTCGCCGTCGCGCTGGCCGCCGGGATGCCGCCGGAGCGGATCGCGCTGCACGGCAACAACAAGTCGGTGGACGAGCTCGAGAACGCGGTGAAGACCGGGGTCGGGCACATCGTGGTCGACTCCTACGAGGAGATCGAGCGCCTGGCGGCCGTAGCCGGACGCCAGGGCGTCCGCCAGCCGGTGCTGATCCGGGTCACCGTCGGTGTGGAGGCCCACACCCACGAGTTCATCGCCACCGCGCACGAGGACCAGAAGTTCGGCCTCTCGCTGACCGGGGGAGCGGCCGCCGAGGCCGTCCGCCGGGTGCTGGCGCACCCCGGGAGCCTCGAACTGCGCGGCATCCACTCGCACATCGGCTCGCAGATCTTCGACACCGCCGGCTTCGAGGTGGCCGCCCGCCGGGTGGTCGGCCTGCTGGCCTCGATCCGCGACGAGCACGGCGTCGAGCTGCCCGAGATCGACCTCGGCGGCGGCCTCGGCATCGCCTACACCAGCGAGGACGACCCGCGCGAGCCGGCCGAGATCGCGGCCGCGCTGGCCGACATCGTCCGCCGCGAGTGCGCCGCCGCGAACCTCACCGCCCCCCGGCTGAGCGTGGAGCCGGGCCGGGCGATCGTCGGCCCGACCGCGTTCACCCTGTACGAGGTCGGCACCGTCAAGGCGCTCGAAGGTCTGCGCACCTATGTCAGCGTGGACGGCGGGATGTCCGACAACATCCGCACCGCGCTCTACGACGCCGAGTACACGGTCGCCCTGGTGTCGCGCACCAGTGACGCCGGACCGATGCTGGTCCGGGTGGTCGGCAAGCACTGCGAGTCCGGCGACATCGTCGTGCGGGACGCCTTCCTGCCGGCCGACCTGGCCCCCGGCGACCTGATCGCGGTGCCCGCCACCGGCGCCTACTGCCGCTCGATGGCGAGCAACTACAACCACGCCCTGAAGCCTCCGGTGCTCGCAGTCCGGGACGGTGCGGCCCGGGTGATCGTCCGGCGCGAGACGGAGGAGGATCTCCTGCGTCTCGATATCGGATGACGAAATCCTTGTCTCAGATCATGGAACGACCGTAGATCCGTACGGAAAGTCCCGGAGACTGGTACAGACCGAAAGTCCGGCGGGACACCGAAATGCCCGCCGGAGCGACCGAAGAACGACGAATGCAGAGCGGAGTCGGATGATGCGTACGCGGCCGCTGAAGGTGGCGTTGCTGGGCTGTGGTGTGGTGGGCTCCGAGGTGGCGCGCATCATGACGACAGACGCCGCCGACCTCGCCGCGCGCATCGGCGCGCCGGTCGAGCTCGCCGGCATCGCGGTCCGGCGCCAGGGGCGGGTCCGCCCGGGCGTGCCCGAGCACCTGCTCACCACCGATGCCGAGGCCCTGGTCAACCGGGGCGACATCGACGTGGTGATCGAGGTGGTGGGCGGCATCGAGCCGTCCAAGAACCTCATCCTGGCGGCGTTCGCGCAGGGCGCCTCGGTGGTCAGCGCCAACAAGGCACTGCTCGCCCAGGACGGCACCGAGCTGCACGCGGCCGCCGCCGCGGCCGGCGTCGACCTCTACTACGAGGCCGCGGTGGCGGGCGCGATCCCGCTGCTGCGCCCGCTGCGCGAGTCGCTGGCCGGCGACCGGGTGAACCGGGTGCTGGGCATCGTCAACGGCACCACCAACTTCATCCTGGACAAGATGGACACCACCGGCGCCGGGTACTCGGAGGCGCTGGAGGAGGCCACCGCGCTCGGGTACGCCGAGGCCGACCCGACCGCCGATGTGGAGGGCTTCGACGCCGCCGCCAAGGCCGCGATCCTGGCCGGTATCGCCTTCCACACCGAGGTGACCGCCGCGGACGTGTACCGCGAGGGCATCACCGAGGTGACCGCCGCCGACATCGCCTCCGCCAAGGAGATGGGCTGCGTGGTGAAACTGCTGGCGATCTGCGAGCGGGCCGCCGACGGCGAGTCGGTGACCGCGCGGGTCCACCCGGCGATGATCCCGCTGTCCCACCCGCTGGCCTCGGTCCGCGAGGCGTACAACGCGGTGTTCGTGGAGGCCGAGGCGGCCGGCCGGCTGATGTTCTACGGCCCGGGCGCGGGCGGCGCGCCGACCGCCTCGGCGGTCCTCGGCGACCTCGTCGCGGTCTGCCGCAACAAGCTCGCCGGTGCCACCGGTCCCGGCGACTCGGTGTACACCCAGCTGCCGGCCAAGCCGATGGACGAGGTCGTCACCCGCTACCACGTCAGCCTGGACGTCGACGACCGCGCGGGGGTGCTCGCCCAGGTCGCCTCCGTCTTCGCCGAGCACGGCGTCTCCATCGACACCGTGCGCCAGCAGGGCCGCGACGGCGACGCCTCGCTCGTCGTGGTCACCCACCGTGCGACCGACGCCGCACTGTCGGCGACGGTCGACAAGCTCCGCGCACTCGACAGCGTGCGCGACGTGGCCAGCACCATGCGGGTCGAAGGGGAATAGGAACAGATGATGAGCAGCGTTGCCGAGAACGCCGCCAGAGGTACCCACACCCACCAGTGGCGGGGTCTGATCGAGGAGTACCGGGACCGCCTGCCGGTCAGCGCGGCGACCCCCGTGGTCACCCTGCTGGAGGGCGGCACCCCGTTGGTCCCCGCCCAGGTGCTGTCCGAGCGCACCGGCTGCGAGGTCTACCTCAAGGTCGAGGGCGCCAACCCGACCGGGTCCTTCAAGGACCGCGGCATGACGATGGCCATCTCCAAGGCGAAGGAGGACGGCGCCCAGGCCGTCATCTGCGCCTCCACCGGCAACACCTCCGCCTCCGCCGCCGCGTACGCGGTGCGGGCCGGGATGGTGTCGGCGGTACTGGTCCCGCAGGGCAAGATCGCCCTCGGCAAGATGGGCCAGGCGCTGGTGCACGGCGCGAAGATCCTCCAGGTGGACGGGAACTTCGACGACTGCCTCACCCTTGCGCGTGAACTGTCCGAGAAGTACCCGGTGGCGCTGGTCAACTCGGTGAACCCGGTCCGGATCGAGGGCCAGAAGACCGCCGCCTTCGAGATCGTCGACATGCTCGGCGACGCCCCGGACATCCACGTCCTGCCGGTCGGCAACGCGGGCAACATCACCGCGTACTGGAAGGGCTACCGCGAGTACGCGACGGACGGCCTGGCCACCCGCACGCCGCGGATGTGGGGCTTCCAGGCCTCCGGCTCGGCCCCGATCGTGGACGGCGCCCCGGTGCTGAAGCCGCAGACCATCGCCACCGCGATCCGGATCGGCAACCCGGCCTCCTGGGACTTCGCGCTCGCCGCGCGGGACGAATCGGGCGGTCTCATCGACAAGGTGACCGATCGTCAGATTCTGTCCGCGTACCGGCTGTTGGCCTCCCAGGAGGGCGTCTTCGTGGAGCCCGCCTCGGCCGCCTCGGTGGCCGGGCTGCTGGCCAAGGCGGAGGCCGGCCTGGTCGACCCGGGGCAGCGGATCGTCTGCACCGTGACCGGCAACGGCCTCAAGGACCCGGACTGGGCGGTGGCCGGCGCGCCGCAGCCCCGGATCGTCCCGATCGACCCCGAGGCGGCCGCCCGGCAGCTGGGCCTGCTCGACTGACGGAGCGTCCGGCGAAACACCTCGCGGACGGCGGGTGGATGAACATCCCCCCACCCCGGGCCGACCCTTTCGGGGGTCGGCCCGGTCTCGTTCTCGACTGACACTTTTGTGTCAATTCAGTGCTGGATTCGGATCCGAATCCGGCATGAATTCCGGCCAGAACCGGCAACACACCAGATCGAAGGCCCACGGGGTGTACCGCTGTGGAACCTGTCTTCGATACTCTGGGTGCGGCCGTGTGGCACATGCCCCGGGTCCGACCCCATTCTGGGCCGCACCACCGAATGTGACCGCCCGCCCCGGCCGGGGCCCCGCGGCCCGCTCCCCGCCCTCGCACCGACGCGCTTCGCGCCGCCCGATTTCCCCAGGAGAGTCCACCGCATGGCCGGTCCTGCGTTCCGTGCCGCCGCCGTCCGGGTCCGGGTCCCCGCGACCAGCGCCAACCTCGGTCCGGGGTTCGACGCCTTCGGACTCGCCCTGGGCCTCTACGACGACGTGGTCGTCCGGGTCGCCGACTCCGGGCTCTCCGTCGACATCGCGGGCGAGGGCGCCGAAACGCTTCCCCGCGACGAGCGCCACCTGCTGGTGCGCTCGATGCGCGCCGCCTTCGACCGCCTCGGCGGCCAGCCGCGCGGCCTCGAAGTCGTCTGCGCCAACCGCATACCGCACGGTCGCGGCCTGGGCTCCTCGTCCGCCGCGATCTGCGCCGGCATCGTCGCCGCGCGCGCCGTCACCATCGGCGGCCCGTCCGCCCTGGACGACGACGCGCTGCTGGCGCTCGCCTCGGAGCTGGAGGGCCACCCGGACAACGTCGCGGCCTGCCTGCGCGGCAACTTCACCGTGGCGTGGACCGAGGAGGACCGGGCCCGGGCGATCGCCCTGGAGCCCTCCGCCGAGGTCGTCCCGGTGGTGTTCGTCCCGGCCACCGAGGTGCTCACCGAGACCGCCCGCGGGCTGCTGCCGAGGACCGTTCCGCTGGCCGACGCCGCCGCCAACGCGGGCCGGTCCGCGCTGCTGGTCGAGGCGCTGACCCGGCGCCCCGACCTGCTGCTCGCCGCCACCGAGGACCGGATCCACCAGGACTACCGGGCCTCCGCGATGCCGGACAGCGCCGCCCTGGTGGCCGCGCTGCGGGCCGAGAACGTGCCCGCCGTGATCTCCGGCGCCGGTCCGACCGTGCTCGCGCTCACCGACGAGGCGGGCGTGCAGAAGGTGCTGGACTTCGCGGCCGACCACGGCGCCGGCGGCCCGGCGTTCGACGCCCACCGGCTCGAACTCGACCGGACCGGAGCCTCGGTGCTCCCGCTCGACGTCTGAAACGCCCCGTCCGCGGCGGTCCCTCCCGGTGCACCGGCACCGGGCCGTCCGGACACGATTGGCAAGCGCAAGGCTGGGGAATGTCTGAGGGGGTCGGTAGTGTTAACCTCATTGCTGCACCAGGTGCCCTCCGGGGCTCGGTGCGCCGCGTCCCGATCCCAGCACTCCGCGTCAGCGGAGTCCAGGCGATGCACGGGGCGACGATTCTCCGGGAGCCCACCGCAGCGCGTACGCAGCCTGCCTGCGCGACTTGCGGCCGCATCCCGAAGCCGTGACGGCACCTGACTCCCACCCCGCGGCCTCCCACCTGGAGGAACAGGACGGGCGGAGCGCGGGCGACCGTCACGCGACGGGGGCCCGGGATTCGCAGGCAGCGTGGGGGCAGCTCCCGGCCGGCGGCCGGGGGGAGGGTCGGCACACGACCGTCCCGCCACGCCACTCAGCACCACCGTGCTTCTAGCACCGCACCTCGCAGCTCTCCCCCGACCGGCACCGCCGTCCGGGGGAACACCGCCTCGGACCGACGCAGTCGAGCGTTGGTCAGGACAGCACAACCGGTCGCCGAGCCAGACAGGCCGACGTCCGCTCCAGGGAAGGACCCTTAGTGAGCGACACCACCGATCTGATGGGCGCGCGCCCGGACGCCGAGGCGTCGGACGCCGCCGCCGCCCCCGCGGCCCCGGCGCGGCGCCGCCGCACCGCCGCCGCGGGCCTGGACGGCATGGTCCTGGCTGAGCTGCAGAAGCTCGCCGGTGACCTGGGCATCACCGGTACCGGGCGGATGCGCAAGAGCCAGCTGATCGAGACCATCAAGGAGAAGAGCGGGGGCGACCCGCTCCTCGCCGGCGCCACCGCCGCTCCGGCCGCCAAGCGTGCGGCCAAGGCCGAGACCGCCGAGCCGGCCGCCGAGAAGCCCGCCCGCCGGACCACCAAGGCCGCCGCCGCCCGGGCCGAGGCCCCGGCCGCCGCCGAGGCGCAGGCCCAGATCGAGATCCCGGTCCAGGCCGCCGCCGAGACCGCCGCGCCGGCCCGCGCCGAGCGCACCCGCCGCCGGGCCACCTCGGCCGCCGGCGCCCCGACCGCCGAGGCCACCGAGGCGCCCGCCGCCGTGGCGACCGAGGCCAAGCAGGCCGAGGCCCGCCCCGAGGGCGCCCGCGCCCTGGAGGGCCGCGAGGAGGGTCGCACCGAGACCCGCCGCGACGGCCGGGACCGTCGCGACCGCCGCGAGGGCGGCGAGCGCGAGGGCCGCCAGGAGACCGCCGAGGCCCCGGCCGGCCAGGACGGCGACGGGCGCGAGTCGCGCCGCGACCGGCGCAACCGCCGGGACCGGGCCGACCGCCCCGAGCGCACCGACCGTGCCGACCGCCAGGGCGGCCAGCAGGGCGCCCAGGGCGAGGGCCAGCAGAGCCGCCAGCCCGCCACCCAGCAGGCCCAGCCGCAGTCGCAGGCGCCGCAGGGCGGTTTCGACGACGACGAGTTCGGCGACGGCCGGCGCGGCCGCCGCGGCCGCTACCGCGACCGCCGGGGCCGCGGCCGCCGCGAGGGCTTCGAGGCCGGTGTCGTCGAGCCGCAGATCGGCGAGGACGACGTCCTGATCCCGGTCGCGGGCATCCTGGACATCCTCGACAACTACGCGTTCGTCCGCACCTCCGGCTACCTGCCGGGCCAGAACGACGTCTACGTCTCGCTCGCCCAGGTCCGCAAGAACGGCCTGCGCAAGGGTGACGCCATCACCGGTGCGGTGCGCCAGCCCAAGGACGGCGAGCGCCGCGAGAAGTTCAACGCCATGGTGCGGCTGGACTCCGTCAACGGCATGGACCCGGAGAGCGGCCGCGGCCGCCCCGAGTTCAACAAGCTGACCCCGCTGTACCCGCAGGACCGGCTGCGCCTGGAGACCGACCCGGGCATCCTGACCACCCGGATCATCGACCTGGTGTCGCCGATCGGCAAGGGCCAGCGCGGTCTGATCGTCGCGCCGCCGAAGACCGGCAAGACCATGGTGCTGCAGGCGGTCGCCAACGCGATCACCCACAACAACCCCGAGTGCCACCTGATGGTCGTCCTGGTCGACGAGCGTCCGGAAGAGGTCACCGACATGCAGCGGTCGGTGAAGGGCGAGGTCATCTCCTCGACCTTCGACCGCCCGGCCGAGGACCACACCACCGTCGCGGAGCTGGCCATCGAGCGCGCCAAGCGCCTGGTGGAGCTGGGCCACGACGTGGTGATCCTGCTGGACTCGATCACCCGTCTGGGCCGCGCCTACAACCTGGCGGCGCCGGCCTCCGGCCGCATCCTGTCCGGTGGTGTCGACTCGACCGCGCTGTACCCGCCGAAGAAGTTCTTCGGCGCCGCGCGCAACATCGAGAACGGCGGCTCGCTGACCATCCTGGCCACCGCGCTGGTCGAGACCGGCTCGCGGATGGACGAGGTGATCTTCGAGGAGTTCAAGGGCACCGGCAACATGGAGCTCAAGCTCGACCGGAAGCTCTCGGACAAGCGCATCTTCCCGGCCGTCGACGTGGACGCCTCCAGCACCCGCAAGGAGGAGATCCTGCTCGGCGGCGAGGAGCTCGCCATCGTCTGGAAGCTGCGCCGGGTGCTGCACGCGCTCGACTCGCAGCAGGCGATCGAGCTGCTGCTGGACAAGATGAAGCAGACCAAGAGCAACGCCGAGTTCCTGATGCAGATCGCCAAGACGACCCCCGGGTCCAGCGACTGACCTTCCTCGGTACACGGACGAGCCCCGGCCCGCGCGAGCGGCCCGGGGCTCGCCGCGTTCCGGGCCGGTGTTCGTTCCGGAGGTTTGTTCCAGACTTGGGACAGTCTGGACTCTTTCAGGCATCTTGTCCGATTTATTCTGGACCGTATGGCCGAACACAAGAGGGTCCCGAGCCGCCGCCGCAAGCTCGTGCGCGCGGCCGCCTGCGGGTCCGTCGCGCTCGTCGTCCTCGGCGCGGGGGCCGCCGGGTACGCGTACCTGCGGCTGGACGGCAACATCAAGAGCGTCGACATCGACGGCCGGCTCGGCACCTCCCGCCCGCCCACGGCCACCGACGGCTCGTTCAACCTGCTGGTACTGGGCTCGGACTCGCGGGACGGCGGCAACGCGGACCTGGCCGGCGGCGACACCGGTGGCACCGCCCGCTCGGACACCGCGATGGTGCTGCACGTCAACCAGGACCACTCGCGCGCCGACGTGGTCTCCATACCGCGCGACACCCTCGTCCCGCGCCCCGAGTGCACCGACCGGCAGGGCAGGGCGGTGCCGGCCGCCAAGCGCGCGATGTTCAACAGTGCCTACGAGGCCGGCGGCGCGGCCTGCGCGGTCAAGACCGTCGAGCAGCTCAGCGGGCTGCGGATGGACCACTACGTAGAGGTCGACTTCGCCGGCTTCGCGCGGCTCGTGGACGCGGTGGGCGGCGCCACCGTGACCACCACGGTGGCCATCCACGACAAGGACAGCGGACTGGACCTCCAGCCCGGCGAGCACCACCTCGACGGCAAGCAGTCGCTCGCCTTCGTCCGCACCCGGCACGGCGTGGGGGACGGCAGCGACCTCGGCCGGATCGAGCTGCAGAAGCAGATGGTGCGCTCGCTGCTCAAGCAGGCCGGCGGCGTGGGGCTGCTGACCAATCCGGTGAAGCTCTGGTCGGTCGGCGACACCCTGACCCGCTCGATCACTACCGACTCCGCGCTCGCCTCGGTGAACTCCCTGGTCGGCCTGGGCGAGCAGCTCAAGGGGATCGGGCCGGACCAGCTCGGCATGGTCACCCTGCCGGTGACGGCCGCCCCCGGCGACCCGGACCGGGTGGTCGAGCTGCAGCCGCAGGCCGACCAGCTCTGGGCGGCCCTGAAGGCCGACCGGCCGGTCCCCGAGAGCGTGACCGCCGCCCAGCCCTCGAACCCAGCCCAGGCCACCCCCACGGCCCCGGCGAAGGCGCCCGCGACCGCCCCGTCGAAGGCGCCCAGCAAGGCACCCACCAAGGCGCCCACGACGGCACCCACGACGGCACCCACGACGGCGCCCGCGACCGCCCCGGCCCGGCACGGCTGAGCCCCGGGCGAGCCCCGGCCCGCCCCCGCCGGGGTCCGGAATATCCCGGAGCGCCCCCCGGTTTGGGAAGAAGCGGCCGGTCCTGGCAGACTGGTCCGTCGGTCCCGGTTCACGAGCGGCGTCCCCGCCGCCGACCCGGTGCCCTCCCGAACACTAGGAGAACCCCTTGAAGTCCAACGCTCACCCCGAGTACGTGCTCACCCACGTGACCTGCACCTGCGGTGCCGAGTTCACCACCCGCTCGACCGAGACCAGCGGCGTGATTCGCGCCGAGGTCTGCTCGCAGTGCCACCCGTTCTACACCGGCAAGCAGAAGATCCTCGACACCGGTGGCCGCGTCGCCCGCTTCGAGGCCCGCTTCGGCAAGCAGCACAGCGCGAAGGCCTAGCGCTCCCTCGGCGCCGGTTCCCGGTGCCCCCGTACTCGTTCCGGGGGCATTGGGGACCGGCGCCGTTCGCGTCCCCCGCACTTTCCGCGCTCCGCGGTCCCCCTCAGATCCACCCACCGATCCCCGGGAAGAAGGCCACCCCCATGTTCGAGGCAGTCGAAGAGCTCCTCGTCGAGCACGCCTCCCTCGAGGCGAGGCTGGCCGACCCGTCCGTCCACGCCGACCAGGCGAACGCCCGCAAGCTGGCCAAGCGCTACGCGGAGCTGACGCCGATCACCCGGGTTTTCCGGGCCTGGCGCCAGGCTGGCGAGGACATCGAGGCCGCCCGCGAACTCGCCGCCGAGGACCCGGAGTTCCTCTCCGAGGTGAAGTCCGGCGAGGCCCGGCGCGAGGAGCTGACGGAGGAGCTGCGGCTGCTGCTGGTCCCGCGCGACCCGAACGACGACAAGGACGTCATCCTGGAGATCAAGGCCGGTGAGGGTGGCGAGGAGTCCGCGCTGTTCGCCGGGGACCTGCTCCGGATGTACCTGCGGTTCGCCGAGCGGATCGGCTGGAAGACCGAGATCATCGACTCCAACGAGTCCGACCTCGGCGGCTACAAGGACGTCTCGGTGGCCGTGAAGACCAAGGGCAACGCCGAGCCCGGCCAGGGCGTCTGGGCCCGGCTGAAGTACGAGGGCGGTGTGCACCGCGTGCAGCGCGTCCCCGCCACCGAGTCCCAGGGCCGCATCCACACCTCGGCGGCGGGCGTGCTGGTCACCCCCGAGGCCGAGGAGGTCGAGGTCGAGATCGTCGCCAACGACCTGCGGATCGACGTGTACCGCTCCTCCGGCCCGGGCGGCCAGTCGGTCAACACCACCGACTCCGCGGTCCGGATCACCCACCTGCCGACCGGTATCGTGGCGTCCTGCCAGAACGAGAAGAGCCAGCTGCAGAACAAGGAGCAGGCGATGCGCATCCTGCGTTCGCGGCTGCTGGCCGCCGCGCAGGAGGAGGCCGAGCGCGAGGCCTCGGACGCGCGCCGCAGCCAGGTCCGCACGGTGGACCGCTCCGAGCGGATCCGGACGTACAACTACCCGGAGAACCGCATCTCGGACCACCGGACGGGCTTCAAGTCGTACAACCTGGACCAGGTGCTGGACGGCGAACTGAACGCCGTCATCCAGTCCTGCGTCGACGCGGACGCCGCGGCCAAGCTCGCCGCGGCCCAACAGAACTGACACCGGGCGGCGGCGGGACCGACGTCGAGGCCGGAGAGCGGAAGCAAGAGGTCGTACGGATGAACCTGCTACTCGCCGAGGTGGCCCAGGCCACCCAGCGGTTGGCCGCGGCCGGCGTGCCGTCGCCGCGCTTCGACGCGGAGGAACTCGCCGCACACGTCCACAACGTCAGGCGCAGCCAGCTGCACACCGTGAAGGACGCCGACTTCGACGCCCGGTACTGGGAGGCGGTGGCCCGCCGGGAGGCCCGCGAGCCGCTCCAGCACATCACCGGCCGGGCGTTCTTCCGCTACCTGGAGCTGGAGGTCGGCCCCGGGGTCTTCGTGCCCCGGCCGGAGACCGAGTCGGTCGTCGAATGGGCCATAGACGCGGTCCGCGACATGGACGTGGCCGAGCCGCTGGTCGTCGATCTCTGCTCCGGCTCCGGCGCCATCGCGCTCGCCCTCGCCCAGGAGCTGCCCCGCTCCGTCGTCCACGCCTTCGAGCTGGACGAGGGCGCGCTGCCCTACACCCGGCGCAACATCGGCTCCTCGCCCGACCGCGCCCGGGTCACCCTGCACGAGGGCGACGCCACCCGGGCCTTCGAGGACGACCGCGCCTGGGACGGCCGCTTCGACCTGGTCATCTCCAACCCGCCGTACATCCCGCTCACCGAGTGGGAGTACGTGGCGCCGGAGGCCCGCGACCACGACCCGCAGATGTCGCTGTTCTCCGGCGAGGACGGCCTGCACACCATCCGCGGCATCGAGCGCGTCGCCGCCCGCCTGCTGCGCCCGGGCGGCGCCGTGGTGATCGAGCACGCCGACACCCAGGGCGGCCAGGTCCCGTGGATCTTCAACGAGGAGGCCGGCTGGACCGACACCGCCGACCACCGCGATCTGAACAACCGCCCGCGCTTCACCACGGCCCGCAAGGCCTCGCTGTGACCGAGCGGGCGACCGACGGGCACCGCGGCACGTCGGGGCGCCGCAGCGGCGCCGCCGGGACCAGCACGAGCACCACCACGAGTACCAGCACCAGCGCCACCACGAGTACCAGCACCAGCACCACCATGAGCCCGTCCGGAAGGGGACCGCACCGATGAGCCGCCGCTACGACTGTGCCGATGCCGGGGACCGCGCCACCGGTCTGCGTGAGGCCACCTCTGCCGTCCGCCGCGGCGAACTCGTCGTGCTGCCCACCGACACCCTCTACGGGGTCGGCGCGGACGCCTTCTCCCCGGAGGCGGTGGCCGCCCTGCTCGCCGCCAAGGGCCGCGGCCGCAACATGCCCTCGCCCGTCCTGGTGGGCTCGCCGACCACCCTGCACGGCCTGGTCACGGACTTCTCCGAGCAGGCCTGGGAGCTCGTCGACGCCTTCTGGCCGGGCGGGCTCACCCTGGTCGCCAAGCACCAGCCCTCGCTGCGCTGGGACCTCGGCGAGACCCGCGGCACCGTCGCGGTCCGGATGCCGCTGCATCCGGTCGCCATCGAGCTGCTGAACGCCACCGGTCCGATGGCCGTCTCCAGCGCCAACCGGACCGGCGGCCCGTCCCCGGCCACCTGCGACGAGGCCCAGCAGCAGCTCGGCGACGCCATCTCGGTCTACCTGGACGGCGGCACCGCCGACCACGCCCAGGCCTCGTCGATCGTCGACGTCACCGGCAAGGTGCCGGTGCTGCTGAGGGCCGGCGCGATCTCCGTCGAGCAGCTGAGGGAGGTCGTCCCCGACCTGGAGGCCGGCAGTTGACGGCCGCCTCCCTCCATGCCGGGCCCGGCATATCGCCGTACCTGAGCGTGGGACCCAGGCCGCTGGACCACTTCCGGATCCTGTACGTGTGCACCGGCAACATCTGCCGCTCGCCGATCGCCGAGCGGCTCACCCGGCGTGAGCTGGACACCCGGCTGAACCCCCGGGTGGCCGGCCGGATCCTGGTCGAGTCGGCCGGCACCTGGGGCCATGTCGGCGCGCCGATGGAGGACCACGCCGCCACGGTGCTGGACGAGTACGGCGCCGACAGCGGCGGCTTCACCGGCCGCGAACTGCTGGACGAGCACGTGGTCGAGGCCGACCTGGTGCTCACCGCGACCCTGGACCACCGGGCCCAGGTCATCTCGATGGGCCACGAGGCGGGGCTGCGCACCTTCACCCTGAAGGAGTTCACCCGGCTGGTCCGGACGATCGACCCGGGCACCCTGCCCGACCCGCGCCGCGGCGCCGACGTCACCGAGCGCGCCCGGGCCCTGGTCCGGGCCGCCGCGGCGCTCCGCGGCTGGCTGCTGGCCGCCGACCCCGAGACGGACGAGCTGCACGACCCGTACGGCGCGCCGATCGGCATGTTCCGCAACTGCGGCGAGGAGATATTCCACGCCGTCGACCCGGTGGTCACCGCCCTCACCGGGGTCCGCGCGCTGCACTGAGCGCCGGTCCGGCCGCCGGCCGGTCGCCGCGGCACCGCCGGCCGGGTCGCGCCGCTTCGTACGGCCGGGCGTACCCCGGCACGCGCCGCCGTGCCGGGGCGCGGGGGCGGTCCTACGCTGGAGGGATCCGACCCGACGCGCCCGGGAGCCCCCGCCATGACCGTCACCGATGCCGCGACCGGCCCCGTCGAGACCCCCGAGGCGCTCTCCGCCGCCCTGTTCCGGGCCGATCCCCAGCTGGCGGACCTGATGGCCGCCGAGGCCGAACGGCGGGCCGAGACGATCCAGCTGCTGGCGGGGGAGAACCTCACCGGCCCGGCCGTGCTGGCGGCCCTCACCGGCCCGCTGATCGACAAGTACGCCGAGGGCTACCCCGGCCGCCGCCACCACGCCGGCTGCTCGCTCGCCGACGCCGCCGAGCTGCTGGCGATCGACCGGGCCCGCGAGCTGTTCGCCGCCCCGCACGCCAACGTCCAGCCGCGTTCCGGCACGGCGGCGATGCTCGCCGCCTACGCCGCGCTGCTGCGGCCCGGCGACGTGGTGCTCGCGATGTCGCTGGAGCACGGCGGCCACCTCAGCTGCGGCTCGCGGGCCAACTTCTCCGGCCGCTGGTTCGACTTCGTCGGCTACGGGGTGCGCCGCGAGGACGGGCTGATCGACCTCGACCAGGTCCGCGAACTGGCCCTGCGCCACCGGCCGAAGGCGATCGTGGCCGGCTCCATCTCCTATCCGCGGCACCCCGACTGGGCCGCCTTCCGGGCGATCGCCGACGAGACCGACGCCTATCTGGTGGCCTCCGTCGCGCAGACCACCGGCCTGATCGCGGCCGGTGTCGCGCCGTCCCCGGTGCCCTACGCGGACGTCACCGTGGCGGCCACCCACAAGCTGCTCCGGGGCCCGCGCGGCGGGCTGCTGCTGTGCACCGCCGAGCTGGCCGAGCGGGTCGACCGGGCGGTGTTCCCGTTCAGCCAGGGCGGCGCCGCGATGAACGAGGTGGCCGGCAAGGCCGTCGCGCTGGCCGAGGCCGCCACCCCCGCCTTCCGGGCTTACGCCCACCGCACGGTGGCCGGGGCACGGGTGCTCGCGGACGGGCTCGCGGCGGTGGGCGCGCGCCCGTTGACCGGGGGGACCGACACCCATCTGGTGACCGCCGACGTCGGCGCGCTCGGCGTCAGCGGGGCCGAGGCGGAGCGCCGCTGCGCGGCCGCCGGACTGCTGTTCGGCAAGTGCGCGCTGCCGTACGACCCGGCGCCGCCGTCGGAGGCCTCCGGGATCCGGCTCGGGACCGGCACCGTGACCACGCAGGGCATGGGGGAGGCGGAGCTGGCGGAGATCGCCGCCCTGATCGGACGGCTGCTCGCCGGGGGTACGGACGTCCGGGTGGCGGAGCGGGTCGGGGAGCTCGCGCGGGCCTTCGCCGGGCGTCGCTGACCGCGCTTCCGAATCTCCTACCCGGTAGGGCGAACCGCGATGCGTGCCCCGGGCGTCCGACTCAATAAGGTGTGTGCCGTGGCGACGCACCTCGAACCTCGGACAGGCACGGGAGTACCTTCGGTACCCAACCGTCGGACAGCGCTGCGGGAGGCCAGTGGTGCGTGAGTATCTGCTGGTGCTGTTCTGCACCGCGGCGGTCACCTATCTGCTGACCGGCCCGGTCCGGAAGTTCGCCATCGCGGCGGGGGCGATGCCCCCGGTCCGCGCGCGCGACGTGCACCGCGAGCCGACGCCGCGGCTCGGCGGCATCGCGATGTTCGGCGGACTCTGCGCGGGCATCCTGGTCGCCTCCCAGCTCGACAACCTGAGCAAGGTGTTCTCCCAGGGCACCGACATCCGCGCGCTGCTCTCCGGCGCCGGCATCATGTGGCTGCTCGGCGTGCTGGACGACAAGTGGGGCGTGGACGCCCTGGTGAAGCTGGGCGGCCAGATGATCGCCGCCGGCGTGATGGTGTGGCAGGGCGTCACGGTGATCACCCTGCCGGTGCCCGGTGTCGGGCCGGTCGCGGTCAGTCCGACCCAGGGCATGGTCATCTCGGTGGTCCTGGTCGTCGTCATGGTCAACGCGGTGAACTTCATCGACGGACTGGACGGCCTGGCGGGCGGCATGGTCTGCATCGCCGCGATCGCCTTCTTCCTGTACTCGTACCGGCTCTGGTACGGCTACACGATCTCCGACGCCGCCCCCGCGGTGCTGTTCAGCGTGCTGCTGATCGGCATGTGCCTGGGCTTCCTGGCGCACAACATGCACCCCGCCCGGATCTTCATGGGCGACTCCGGCTCGATGATGCTCGGCCTGATGCTGGCCGTCGCCGCGATCTCCATCACCGGCCGGGTCGACCCCGACCTCATCACCAGCGAGCTGGGGTCGCAGACCGCCACCGTGCACGCCCTGGTGCCGATCTACATCCCGCTGCTGCTGCCGCTGACGGTCATCGCGCTGCCGCTGGCGGACCTGCTGCTCGCGGTGGTCCGCCGCACCTGGGCGGGCCAGTCCCCGTTCGCCGCCGACAAGCGGCACCTGCACCACCGACTGCTCCAGGTCGGCCACTCGCACAGCCGCGCCGTACTGATCATGTACTTCTGGGCCGCGCTGATCGCCTTCGGGACCGTCGCCTTCTCGGTCACCAACACCGGCCGGACCGTCGTCCTCACGCTGGCGGGGCTCTGCCTGGTCGGCCTGGTGGTGCTGCTCACCCCGCGGTTCCGGCCCCGGGCCCCGCGCGCGGTGCAGGCCTTCGTGCCGCCGCGCTACCGCCGCCGTCCGGTGCGCCGGACCGACGCCGCCCCGGTTGCGGAGAGCACCGGGAGCACCGAGGGCTCCGAGCTCACCGCCGAGTCGGCCGGGCGTACGAGCTCCGAGCCGATGGCCGAACTGTCGGCCGAGGACAAGCGCCTGCTCGGCGGAGTGCCCAAGGGATCGTCGGCGGTCACCGGCCGCGGACACGGCAACGGCCGCGGCCGTTGGGAGAGGTGAGGGCGCGTCAAGTGGCTTCACCCGATCGGCGGCACCCTTGGGCCATCGGTGTGACAGGTGCCACACATTCATGGTAAAGCTCTCATCAAATAGTTTGTGATACCGTTCACGAGTACCGAGAACACGCCGAAAGACCTGACAGGTGGATGACTTCCGTCCCTGGCAGGTCCCACTCGACGGGCTCGCCGTCGAGAGGTCGGCCTGCGGTGGTTTCCGGTCCGGTATCACCCACCGAGTTCTGTGCCCGTCCCCCCGCCACATCGACATGCCGCCGGAGCTGCCGACATGCCGTCCAACGACGCCCGGATCCTCCGAGGCGCCGCGATCCCCACTGCGGTCGCCGGAGTCATCGCGATGGCGATCTCCTTCGCCGTCGCGGGTGGCAAGGGCCTGCTCGGGGCTCTCTTCGGCGCCCTGCTCGTGCTGGTCTTCTTCGCCTCCGGCCAGGTCGCCCTCGACCGGCTGACCAGGTCGAACCCGCAGATGATGATGGCTGTCGGGCTGCTGGTGTACACCACGCAGATCCTGCTGGTCGGCATCGTGCTGGCGGTCTTCAAGAACACCGAGCTCTTCAACCGGCAGGCCTTCGCCTTCACCCTGCTGGGCTGCGTGCTGATCTGGACGGGCTTCCAGGTGCGCGGCTTCCTCAAGGCCAAGACCTTCTACGTCGAGACCGACGCCTCCGAAAACAAGGCCGAGAAGCCCTCGGACAAGGGGCGTCAACAGTGACGACCGCCCACTGTCCCCCCGACGAGGGGGGCGGTGTTTATGCCGCACTGACGGACTGCTATCGTCCGTCGCAACAACGGAGTACGGGAAGAGGCCAGGTCCATCCGCACCGCGGATCGATCGCCCCCCGGATCCGCGCAGTCTTCGATGATCCCGCTGTGGTGCAGTGCTCTGCCGCGCGGGGTCGGCGAGAAACCCATCAAGTTCCAGTGCCGCTCCGTGGCCCCAGGCCATGCCGACACACCGAGGTTGCCGTAACCATGCGTCACGACGAAGGAGTCCGTGGTGAGTGCTGAACTCACGTCCCTCGCCTCAGGCAGTTGCCACTTCGGGGACGCTGGCTGCGGCTTCCCGGCCCCGGGTCTGAACGAGTTCCAGTTCGAGCCGATTTTCACCATCGGCAGCTTCGAGTTCAACAAGCCGATGCTGCTGTCGATGATCGTGGCTGTCCTGGTCATCGGCTTCTTCTGGGCGGCCTTCGCGAAGCCGAAGCTCGTCCCGGGCAAGCTGCAGCTGGTCGGTGAGATCGGCTACGACTTCGTCAAGCGCTCCATCGTGCTGGAGACGATCGGCAAGCGGGGCGAGAAGTACGTCCCGATGCTCGTCTCGATGTTCTTCATCATCTGGCTGATGAACATCCTGTCGGTCATTCCGTTCGCCCAGTTCCCGGTGACCGCGGCGATCGCCTTCCCGGCCGGCCTCGCGGCCGTCGTGTGGGTCACGTACATGGGTCTGACCTTCAAGAACCACGGCTTCGTCGGTGGTCTGAAGAACCTCTGCTGGCCGTCGGGTATCCCGGGCTGGGTCATGTTCATCCTGGTGCCGATCGAGTTCTTCTCGAACATCTTCGTGCGCCCCTTCACGCTCGCGGTCCGAGCCTTCGCGAACATGTTCGCCGGCCACCTGCTGATCGTGATGTTCTCCATCGCCTCCTGGTACCTGCTCAGCCCGACCCTGGGCGCGCTGTACGGCTCGGCCTCGTTCGTCGTCGCCGTCGGCCTCACCGCCTTCGAGCTGCTGGTCCAGTTCCTGCAGGCCTACATCTTCGTGATGCTGGCCAGCAGCTACATCGCCGGTGCCCTCGAAGAGGCGCACTGAGCCCGGGCCCCTCACCGGGCCCGCCACGATCCACACCTCCCGGAATGCCCGGTGGCCAATCACCACCGGTTCACCACCCTGCAAAGGACAACTGCAATGAGCTTCCTCGCTGAGGGCACTGTCTACGGTTCCGTCGCCTCGATCGGCTACGGCCTCGCCGCCATCGGCCCCGGCATCGGCGTCGGTCTGATCTTCGGCAACGGCGTCCAGGCCATGGCCCGCCAGCCCGAGGCTGTCGGCCTCATCCGCTCCAACATGTTCATCGGCTTCGCGCTCACCGAGGCCCTCGCGCTGATCGGCATCGTCATGCCGTTCGTCTTCGGCAACAAGTAATCCCGCCGCAGACCCATTCGAGGAAGGTCCAGATATGAGCATCGCGGCTCAGCTCGCGGCCGAGGAGAAGATGAACCCTCTCCTCCCCGCTTGGCCCGAGATCATCATCGGCCTGCTCTGCTTCTTCATCGTCTTCGGTCTCCTCGGCAAGAAGATCCTCCCCAGCATCGAGAAGGTGCTGGCGGAGCGCCGGGATGCCATCGAGGGCGGCATGGAGCGCGCCGAGGCCGCTCAGAACGAGGCGCAGGCCCTGCTCGAGCAGTACCGCGCCGAGCTCGCCGAGGCGCGTCACGAGGCTGCTCGCATCGTTGAGCAGGCTCGCGAGCAGGGCGCTGCCCAGCTCGTCGAGATGCGCGAGGAGGGCCAGCGTCAGCGCGAGGCCATCGTCGCCGCCGGCCACGCCCAGATCGAGGCCGACAAGAAGCAGGCGACCGCCGCCCTGCGCCAGGACGTGGGCTCGCTGGCAACCCAGCTGGCGTCCCGCATCGTGGGTGAGTCCCTCGAGGACCAGGCGCGACAGAGCGGCGTCGTCGACCGCTTCCTGGACGAGCTGGAGGCCAAGGCCACCGTTGCTCAGGGTGCGGCGAAGTGATCGGCGCCAGCCGTGAGGCCCTCGCCGCCGGGCGGCAGAACCTCGAGAGCCTGACCGACTCCACCTCGGTGGACGCGGCCCGGCTCGCCGAGGAGCTCACCGCCGTCACGGCCGTGCTGGACCGCGAGGTCTCGCTGCGCCGGGTCCTGACCGACCCGTCCCGGTCCGGTCAGGACAAGGCTCAGCTGGTCTCCTCGCTGCTGGCCGGCCAGGTCTCCGGCGAGACCGCCGACCTGGTCTCCGGCCTGGTCCGCTCCCGCTGGTCGGGTGGCCGTGACCTGGTCGACGCCGTGGAGGAGCTGGCCGCGTACGCGGAGGTCATCGCCGCCGACAGGGCCGGTGCCCTGGACGACGTCGAGGACGAGCTCTTCCGCTTCGGCCGGGTGGTGAGCGGCTCGCACGAGCTGCGCGCCGCGCTGACCGAGCCCAAGGCCGGCGCCGTCGCCAAGGCGGGCCTGATCAAGAAGCTGCTCGGCGGCCGCGCCAACGCGGGCACCGTGCGGCTGGTCACCAGCCTCGTCAACAACCCGCGTGGCCGTAGCCTGGAGCAGGGGCTGGAGTCCTACTCCAAGCTCGCCGCCGCCCGGCGCGATCGCATGGTGGCCCAGGTCACCACCGCGGTGCCGCTGTCGGACAGCCAGAAGGAGCGCCTGTCGGGCGCCCTCGGCCGGCTGTACGGCCGCCAGGTCCACCTGAACATCGATGTCGACCCCCAGGTCGTCGGCGGTGTCCGGGTGCAGATCGGTGACGAGATCATCGACGGCACCGTGTCGAGCCGCCTCGAGGGCGCTCGCCAGGTACTCGAAGGCTGAGCACCGAAGCAGCACATCCGACCCTCGGTCGGGAAACCGGCTCCACCGGAGTCGGCAAAACGTACGGCCGGTTCATACGACCCGGCCGAGAGTCGAGCACTTGCGGCCCTCAATGGCGGGCCGAGGATCGCAAACTAGGAGAGCAGGGAAGCCTGATGGCGGAGCTTACGATCCGTCCGGAGGAGATCCGGGACGCGCTGGCCGACTTTGTCCAGTCGTACCAGCCGGACGCCGCCTCTGTGGAAGAGGTCGGCACGGTCACTGACGCGGCGGACGGCATCGCGCATGTCGAGGGCCTGCCCTCGGTCATGGCGAACGAGCTGCTGAAGTTCGAGGACGGCACGCTCGGCCTCGCGCTGAACCTCGACACCCGCGAGATCGGTGTCGTCATCCTCGGTGAGTTCGGCGGCATCGAGGAGGGCCAGACGGTGCGCCGCACCGGCGAGGTCCTCTCCGTGCCGGTCGGCGACAACTACCTCGGCCGCGTTGTGGACCCGCTGGGCAACCCGATCGACGGTCTCGGCGACATCGCCGCCACCGGTCGTCGCGCCCTGGAGCTGCAGGCCCCGGGCGTCATGGCCCGCAAGTCGGTCAAGCAGCCGCTGCAGACCGGCATCAAGGCCATCGACGCGATGACCCCGATCGGCCGCGGCCAGCGCCAGCTGATCATCGGCGACCGCCAGACCGGCAAGACCGCGGTGGCTGTCGACACGATCATCAACCAGCGTGACAACTGGCGCTCGGGCGACCCGGAGAAGCAGGTCCGCTGCATCTACGTCGCCGTGGGCCAGAAGGGCTCCACCATCGCGTCCGTCCGCGGCGCCCTGGAGGAGGCCGGCGCGCTGGAGTACACCACCATCGTGGCCGCTCCCGCCTCCGACCCGGCCGGCTTCAAGTACCTGGCTCCGTACACCGGCTCCGCCATCGGCCAGGAGTGGATGTACGACGGCAAGCACGTCCTGATCATCTTCGACGACCTGTCGAAGCAGGCCGAGGCCTACCGTTCCGTCTCCCTGCTGCTGCGCCGCCCGCCGGGCCGCGAGGCGTACCCGGGCGACGTCTTCTACCTGCACTCCCGTCTGCTGGAGCGCTGCGCGAAGCTGAACGACGCGCTGGGCGGCGGCTCGATGACCGGTCTGCCGATCATCGAGACCAAGGCCAACGACGTGTCGGCGTACATCCCGACCAACGTCATCTCGATCACCGACGGCCAGTGCTTCCTGGAGTCCGACCTGTTCAACGCCGGCATCCGCCCGGCCGTGAACGTCGGTATCTCGGTCTCCCGCGTCGGTGGCTCCGCCCAGATCAAGGCCATGCGCTCGGTCGCCGGCCGTCTGCGCCTGGACCTCGCCCAGTACCGTGAGCTGGAGGCCTTCGCCGGCTTCGGCTCCGACCTGGACGCGGCCTCCAAGGCCCAGCTGGAGCGCGGTGCGCGCATGGTCGAGCTGCTGAAGCAGGGCCAGTACCAGCCGTTCCCGGTCGAGGAGCAGGTCGTCTCCATCTGGGCCGGTACCACCGGCAAGCTGGACGACGTCCCGGTCGCCGAGATCCGCCGCTTCGAGCGCGAGTTCCTGGACTACGTGCGCCTGCAGCACAAGGACCTGCTCGCGGGCATCGTCGAGACCGGTCTGCTCGCCGACGGCACCGTCGACGCGCTGACCGCCGCCATCGGCGAGTTCAAGCAGGGTTACCAGACCGCTGACGGCAAGCTGCTCTCCGAGCAGGCCTGAGTCCGGTAGCGAGGGAAAGGACGTAACGACCCATGGGAGCACAGCTTCGGGTCTACAAGCGCCGGATCCGCTCTGTCACCGCGACGAAGAAGATCACCAAGGCGATGGAGATGATCTCCGCGGCGCGCATCGGTAAGGCGCAGCGCGCGGTGGCCGCCTCCACCCCGTACGCCGATGAGCTCACCCGGGCGGTGACGGCAGTGGCCACCCGGTCCACCGCCAAGCACCCGCTCACCAGCGAGAACCCGAACGCCACGCGTGCCGCAGTCCTGCTGATCACGGCGGACCGCGGTCTGGCGGGCGGCTACTCGTCCAACGCCATCAAGGCCTCGCTGGCGCTCGCCGAGCGTCTGCGGTCCGAGGGCAAGGACGTGGTGACGTACGCCGTCGGCCGCAAGGGCGTCTCGTACTACGGCTTCCGTGACCTCGCGGTCGCGGAGTCGTGGACGGGCTTCTCGGACAAGCCGACCTACGGCGACGCCAAGCTCGTCTCGGCCGCGCTGATCGAGGCCTTCACGGCCGAGACCGGCGGGGTGGACGAGGTCCACGTGATCTCGACCAAGTTCGAGTCGATGCTGACGCAGACCGCCGTCGACGCGCGGCTGCTGCCGCTGAAGCTCGACGAGGTCAAGGTCAGCGAGGAGTCGTCGGCCAAGGAGATCTTCCCGCTCTACGACTTCGAGCCGTCGGCGGAGGGCGTCCTCGACGCGCTGCTGCCGCGGTACGTGGAGAGCCGGATCTACAACGCGCTGTTGCAGTCGGCCGCCTCCGAGCACGCCGCCCGCCGCCGCGCGATGAAGAGCGCGACGGACAATGCCGGCGAGCTCATCAAGTCGCTCACGCGGCTTGCCAACTCGGCCCGCCAGGCCGAGATCACCCAGGAAATCAGCGAGATCGTCGGTGGCGCGAACGCGCTCGCTGACGCGAGCCGCGGGAGCGAATGAGTATGACTACCACTGTTGAGCCGACCACGGCGACGGGCCGCGTCGCGCGGGTCATCGGCCCGGTCGTCGACGTGGAGTTCCCCGTCGACGCGATCCCGAACATGTTCAACGCCCTGCACGTCGAGGTGGACAACCCCGACGGCAGCGGCAAGAAGACCCTCACCCTCGAGGTCGCCCAGCACCTCGGCGACGGCCTGGTCCGCGGCATCTCGATGCAGCCGACCGACGGCCTGGTCCGTGGCTCGCAGGTCACCGACACCGGCTCCGCCATCTCGGTGCCGGTCGGCCAGATCACCAAGGGCAAGGTGTTCAACGCCCTCGGTGAGGTGCTGAACGTCGACAAGGACGAGTTCGAGTCGCAGGTCCAGGTCCGGTGGCCGATCCACCGCAAGGCCCCCGACTTCAAGGACCTCGAGTCCAAGACCGAGATGTTCGAGACCGGCATCAAGGTCATCGACCTCCTCACCCCGTACGTGACCGGTGGCAAGATCGGTCTGTTCGGTGGTGCCGGTGTCGGTAAGACCGTTCTGATCCAGGAGATGATCTACCGCGTCGCCGAGAACTTCGGTGGTGTGTCGGTCTTCGCCGGCGTCGGCGAGCGTACCCGTGAGGGCAACGACCTCATCGACGAGATGGTCGACTCGGGCGTTCTGGACAAGACCGCGCTGGTCTTCGGCCAGATGGACGAGCCGCCGGGCACCCGTCTGCGGGTCGCGCTCTCCGCGCTGACCATGGCGGAGTACTTCCGTGACGTCGAGAAGCAGGACGTGCTCCTCTTCATCGACAACATCTTCCGGTTCACCCAGGCCGGTTCCGAGGTGTCGACCCTGCTCGGCCGTATGCCCTCCGCGGTGGGCTACCAGCCGAACCTGGCCGACGAGATGGGCCTCCTCCAGGAGCGCATCACCTCGACCCGCGGTCACTCGATCACCTCGATGCAGGCGATCTACGTCCCCGCGGACGACCTGACCGACCCGGCCCCGGCCACCACCTTCGCCCACCTGGACGCGACCACCGTTCTGTCGCGCCCGATCTCGGAGAAGGGCATCTACCCGGCCGTCGACCCGCTGGACTCCACGTCCCGCATCCTCGACCCGCGGTACATCGCGCAGACCCACTACGAGACGGCCATCCGTATCAAGGGGATCCTGCAGAAGTACAAGGACCTCCAGGACATCATCGCCATCCTCGGTATGGACGAGCTGTCGGAGGAGGACAAGATCACGGTCCACCGTGCCCGTCGCATCGAGCGCTTCCTCTCGCAGAACACCTACGTGGCGAAGCAGTTCACCGGCGTCGAGGGTTCGACCGTGCCGCTGTCCGAGACCATCGAGGCGTTCAACTCGATCGCGGACGGCAAGTACGACGCCGTTCCCGAGCAGGCGTTCTTCATGTGCGGTGGCATCGAGGACCTCGAGCGCAACGCCGCCGAGCTCGCGAAGAAGTAGTCGCGGCCGGTAGCAGCCGAGCGTGATCGTGAGGGGTGGGCCCCAGCCCTGGGACCCACCCCTCGCGTCGCATCGGCTGTGATTCCGGTCAAATCCGTGCCGCCGGTTTCATGCCGGGGGCGCGGGCCCGTTATTCTTACCGAAACTCCCGAGTAATCGGGGGTTGCATGAGCCTAGGAGCCCACGTTGGCTGAGCTGCACGTCGAGCTGGTCGCAGCCGACCGCAAGGTGTGGTCCGGTGCGGCCACCATCGTCGTCGCCCGTACGGCCTCCGGTGACACCGGCATCATGCCGGGTCACACCCCGGTGCTGAGCGTGCTGGAGACCGGTCCGGTCACCATCCGCACCACGGACGGCGGCACCGTGATCGCTGCGGTGCACGGCGGCTTCATCTCCTTCGCCGACAACAAGCTGTCTCTGCTCGCGGAGATCGCCGAGCTGGCGGACGAGATCGACGTCGCGCGCGCCGAGCGCGCACTGGACAAGGCCAAGTCCGACCTGGACGAGCACGCCGAGCGGCGTGCCGAGGTCCGGCTGTTCGCGGCGCGCGGCCTCAAGGCCCGCGCCTGATTGTGCCGGACCCCGCCTGAGCGGGGTCGACCGACGGTCCCGGGGACGCGTGAGCGTGACCCCGGGACTGTCGTCTCAGTTGGTAGGTCAACGCGGTCGCCTGGTACGGCCGAACGGGGAACGCGGGTAGCGAGGAGGTAGGTGAGCATGGTCCTCGCCCTTGTGGTGTGTGCGGCGGTCGTGGCGCTCGGAGTGATCGGGTTGGTCGCGTTCGCGGTACGCCGCCGTGTGATCCAGCGGGTCGGCGGCACGTTCGACTGCAGTTACCGGCTCAAAATGCCGGTCGACGCCTCCACGCAGCCCGACCTCGACGAGAACGGCAAACCCACCTCGGCCCCGGTTCCCCAGACCGACGGCAAGGGGTGGGTTTTTGGTATCGGCCGGTACAGCGGTGACTCCATCGAGTGGTTCCGGGTCTTCTCCTACGCCCCGCGCCCCCGCAAGGTGCTGCCGCGCCGGGAGATCGAGGTGCTGGGCCGGCGCTACCCGGAGGGGCAGGAGGAGCTCGCCCTGCTCTCCGGCTCGGTCGTGCTGCGATGCCTGCACGAGGGCGCCCCGCTGGAGCTCGCCATGAGCGAGGACGCGCTCACCGGCTTCCTCGCCTGGCTCGAAGCGGCCCCGCCCGGGCAGAGGGTCAACGTCGCCTAACCGGCCCGGCTAGGGTGGCCGCATGGTCAATCTGACGCGCATCTACACCCGTACCGGCGACGACGGCACCACGGCGCTCGGTGACATGAGCCGCACGAGCAAGACCGATCCCCGCCTGGTCGCCTACGCCGACGCCAACGAGGCGAACGCGGCGATCGGTGTGGCGATCGCGGCCGGCGCGCTGCCGGACGACGTGGTCACGGTGCTCACCCGGGTGCAGAACGACCTCTTCGACGTCGGTGCCGACCTGGCGACCCCGGTGGTGGAGGACCCCAAGTACCCGCCGCTTCGGGTCGAGCAGTCCTACATCGACAAGCTGGAGACGGACTGCGACCACTACCTCGCGGAGCTGGAGAAGCTGCGCAGCTTCATCCTCCCCGGCGGCACCCCGGGCGCCGCGTACCTGCACCTGGCCTGCACCGTGGTGCGGCGGGCCGAGCGGGCCACCTGGGCGGCGATCGACACCCACGGGGACACCGTCAACCCGCTGACCGCCAAGTACCTCAACCGGCTGTCCGACCTGCTGTTCATCCTGGCCCGGGCCGCCAACAAGGAGCGCGGCGACGTGCTCTGGGTGCCGGGCGAGAACCGCTGAGGCGAGCGCGCGCGGATGCGGTGGACCGTCTCCCGTTCGGTCCACCGCACCCGCACCCGCCGTCGCTGTTCTAGGAGTGGTTCGCCCGCTCGGGGACGCTCCGGCCGACGACCCGGCCGTCCTCGACGATCGCGCCGGCCGGCGGCTGCTTGGGCCAGAGGGTGTAGCTCGTGGCGATGACGAGGTTCACCACGGCGGCGATGCCCAGCCGCCAGTACCACTGGTCGAACACCCCGGTCCCGGTGGCGTCGGTGAACAGCTTCAGCGAGGTGATCAGGGTGAGCGTGATCGCCACCGAGATCAGGGTGCGCCGGCAGATCGCCCACTCGTGCCGGCTCCGGGCGGTGCCGTACTTGGGCGCGGGCAGCGGCTTCGGGCCGCCGCCGAAGCGGTGCAGGAACTGCCCGTCGGCCCAGCGGACCACGGACGGCCCGTAGCCGACCGAGAAGCCCAGGTAGCTCGCGGCGAGCGCGTGCGTCCAGGAGGCGGTGGCGCCGCCGCGCAGGTCGAAGAAGGTGAGCAGGAACAGCGCCAGGTCGATCACGGGCAGCCCGACCAGCAGGACGGTGCTCACCTTCTGCCACCGCAGCAGGTAGCGGGCGGCCAGGCCCAGCGCGAGAACCACCCAGAAGGCGACCTCGGCGGCGAGGACAAGGGTGACGATCATGAGGCGCTCCAGTTCTCGACGACGCCTCCAGCCTCCCCGCGGCACCCCCTCGCTCGCGTCGTCGGCGAGGACGGACCCGCCCTGCATCTTTCGATGTAGCGGCGCTCCTCCCGCCTCCGGAGTCGGCCGCGGGGCCGGGGATGATCTGATGGGGGCGTGCGCAGACCCACACCCACCCCACGGCAGGTCGATGCCTCGATCGCGCTGGCCGGGCTGCTCGGCGGACTGCTGCTGATCGCCTTCCAGGTGTACGACCACTCCTCGGCCATCCCCCGCTGGCAGGTGCTGCCTGCACTGCTGGCGATGGCGGCCCTGGAACTCGTCCGGCGGACCAGGCCGATCACCATCGCCGTCCTCGGCGGGCTGGTCTTCGCCGGGAGCATCTTCTCCGGCGCCCTGCTGGCGACCACCATGATGTACACCGACCTGCTCTACGCGGCGGTGGTGTACGGGCCCCGGCGGATGTCGCCGATCCTGCACATCAGCGGAATCGCCTCGGTCCTGGTGCTGAGCACCCTGAGCTTCGTCTACAGCGACACCGGTACGGCGGTCGCGGTGGCGGTGATCACCACCCTGGTCTTCCTGGGCCCGCTGTGGAGCGCCGACATCGTGCGCAAGCACCGGCAGGAGGCGGAGTCCCAGCGGCTGCGGGCGGAACAGACCGCGCTGCTCTCGGAGATGGACCGGCGCGAGGCGGTGGTCACCGAACGGGCGCGGATGGCACGCGAGTTGCACGACGTGGTGGCCAACCACCTGTCGGCGATCGCGATCCACGCGACCGGCGCGCAGTCGCTGGCGCGGCGCCAGGGCCGGCCGGCGGACGATCCGGTGCTGGAGGTGCTCGGCGTGATCCGGGAGAACAGCGTCCAGGGTTTGGCCGAAATGCGCCGCATCGTCGGGCTGCTGCGGGACAGCGGCGGTGGCGAGGCCGACGAGTCGTACGCCGCGCCGGACCTGTCGGCGGTGGACGCGCTGCTCGCCAAGGCCCGGGCGGCCGGGCGGGACGTCGGACTGGACTTCGAGCTGACGGAGTGCGGCGAGCGCGGGGTCCTGCCGGTGCCGGTCGGGCTGGCCGCGTACCGGATCGTGCAGGAGTCGCTCACCAACGCGCTCAAGCACGCCGGCCCGGGGGAGGTCCGGGTACTGCTGGACTTCCGGGTCGAGGAGCTGCGGATCAGTGTGGACAGCCCGTTCCGGAGCGGGGCCGGGCAGGCACTGCCGGGGGCCAGGGCCGGGCTGGTCGGGATGGCGGAACGGGCCTCGCTGCTGGGCGGCAGCTTCGAGGCCGGGCCGGGGGACGGGAACTGGAGCGTGCGCGCGGTGCTGCCGAGGGAGCAGACGACGGAGAAGGGGGCGGGACGGTCATGACGATCCGGGTGCTGGTCGCGGAGGACCAGGCGGCGGTCAGGGCGGCGCTGGTGATGATCCTGCGGGCCGAGCCGGACCTGGAAGTGGTCGGCCAGGCGGCGGACGGCGAGGAGGCCGTCCGGCTGGCGCTGGAGCTGCGGCCCGACGTCGTCCTGATGGATGTGCAGATGCCGCGGCTGGACGGGGTCTCGGCGACCCGCCAGGTGGTGGCGGCCGGGGCGGCGCAGGTCCTGGTGCTGACGACCTTCGACCTGGACGAGTACGTCTACGGCGCGTTGCGGGCCGGGGCGGCGGGGTTCCTGCTGAAGGACCTGGAGGCGGACGCCCTGGTCGACGGCATCCGCACGGTGGCGCGCGGGGACGGCATGCTGGCGCCCTCGGTGACCCGCCGGCTGATCGGGACCTTCGCCCGCCCGGAGCGGCAGGTGGGGCCGGAGGTCCGGGAGGCGGTGGCCGGGCTGACGCCGCGCGAGCGGGAGGTGCTGGCCTGCATCGGCGCCGGGCTGTCGAACGGTGAGATCGCCGGGCGGCTGGAGATGGCGGAGGCGACCACCAAGACCCATGTCAGCCGTATCCTGGCCAAGCTGAGGCTGCGCAGCCGGGTGCAGGCGGCGATCCTGGCCCAGGATCTGGGGCTGATGATCTGACCGGTCCGATCGATCCGATCAGCTGACCTTCTCGCCCGCTCAGGTCTGTCGCAGATCACACCCCCGGATGCCACCACGGGCGCCGAATCGGCATTAAAGTCCCGCCCATGAGTGATGCGGCTCGGTGGGTGACCCCTGCCTTGAGCCGCCTTCAGGGCCCGCCCACCAGGGCGGCGACGGCATCGGGAGACCAAGCCATGAGCAGTGCGTCCAGCAAGCAGATCGCCGTGATCGGGGCCGGCCTGATGGGCGCCGGCATCGCCCAGGTCTCCGCCCAGGCCGGACACCCGGTGGTCCTGCGCGACGTGACCGAGGAGGCGCTGCGCCGGGGCCTCGACGGCATCCGCGCCTCGTACGACAAGTTCGTCTCCAAGGGCCGGCTGACCGCCGAGGACGCCGAGGCGGCGCTCGGCCGGATCACCACCACCACCGACCTCGGCGCGGTCGCCGAGGCGGACATCGTGGTCGAGGCGGTGTTCGAGCAGCTGGAGGTCAAGGAGGGCGTCTTCCGGGAGCTCGACAAGCTCGCCAAGGACGGCGCGGTGCTCGCCTCCAACACCTCCGCCATCCCGATCACCCGGATCGCCGCCGCCACCTCGCGCCCCGAGTCCGTCGTCGGCGTGCACTTCTTCTCGCCGGTGCCGCTGATGAAGCTGGTCGAGCTGGTCCGCGGCTACAAGACCAGCGACGAGACGCTGGCCACCGCCCGGGCCTTCGCCGAGGGTGTCGGCAAGGACGTCGTGGTGGTCAACCGCGACGTGGCCGGTTTCGTCACCACCCGCCTGATCACCGCCCTGGTCGTCGAGGCCGCCAAGCTCTACGAGTCGGGCGTCGCCTCGGCCGAGGACATCGACGCCGCCTGCCGGCTCGGCTTCGGCCACCCGATGGGCCCGCTGGAGACCGCCGACCTGACCGGCGTGGACATCCTGCTGCACGCCGCGCGGAACATCTACAGCGAGACCCAGGACGAGAAGTTCGCCGCCCCGGAGATCATGGCCCGCATGGTCACCGCCGGTGACCTGGGCCGCAAGAGCGGCCGCGGTTTCTACCCGTACCCGGGCAAGTGACCGCCGCCGGCTGAGCCGACGGATCGGACGGGCCGTGCGGTCGTGGGACCGCGCGGCCCGTTCTGCCGGGCCTGGTGAGTTTCCTCACGCCGGTGCCGCAGACGGGTGATTTGGGCGGTAATCGAGCGTAAGTGTGGAGAGTTCCTGCGTATATTCCCTCGGACGAGTGAAGTTGCTTCAGATCCGGCCGGAACCAGCAACCCGAGGGCCCGGCTCGCCGTCAGATGGATGACGGGGAACCCGGCATTCCGTCCGGGGCCGGCGCGCGGGGCCGCAGGGCCCGACCGGCGCCCGGAGCGTCACCGCCCCCGGCCCGGCACCGCCGGCGGCACCCGTACCCACCGAGACCCACCCGGCCACCGACACCCGGCGGCACCGACCGCCAGGACCGGCGCCGAGCCCGGTCCGCCCCGGCACGCCGGGCCCGCCCCGCGGAGGAGGAGAGCATGCGCATCACCGGCAACCACGTGGCGCTGGCCCTCGAAGGCCGCCTCGACGTGCGTACCGCCGCCGACGCGCGGGCGCGGCTGCACCAGGCCGTCGACGGCGGCCTCGGCGACCTCGTGCTCGACCTCGGCCGGCTGGAGTTCTGGGACGCCACCGGTCTGGGCGTGATCATGGGCACCCACCGCCGGGCCGGCCGGATCGGGCGCCGACTGGTGCTCCGCTCCGTCCCGGCCCAGCTCCAGCGCCTCCTGGTGGCCACCCGGCTGCACCGCATCCTCGCCGTCGAGGGCGTCACCGCCGAACCGCTCGGCGCCACCCTGCCGGCCCTCTGACGGTCCCGGCGGAAGCCGCGGCGACACCCCCGGCCCGGCCCCGGCCCAGCCCCGGCCCGGCCCCGGACCCCGCGAATCCTTGCGCCCAGCGGCCGGTGACGGCCCGACGCTGCACGGGCGGGCGCGGATGTGCGAGAGTCTGGCGTCAGGAAACGGCCGCCGGGGCCCGGCCGCAGGCCGTGGACGACGCCGGCCGGTACGGAGCGACGGCGCGAGCGTGGGGCGGAGCAGAACGTGGCACAGCCAACCGGGGACTTCCGGCAGGAGTCCGTGCGCACCCGGAACGGTGAACTCGTCTCCGGCGGACTGCTGGTGGGAGTCGGCGGCCCCGAGGGCTCCGAGGTCCGGCCCTGTCCCGAGGAGTGGCGCCCCCGCCCCCGCCGGACCGAACCGGGAGCGGCCGCCCGCGGCCCGGCCGGCGACCCCGGCCGCCAGGTCGGCCCGCTCGCGCTCGGCGCCGGCCCCGCCGACCTCCCGCTGCTCGACCGCGAGGCCGACATCGCCCAACTGCTCGGCCTGCTCGCCGAGGGGCGCTCGATACGCCTGGTCGGCCAGGCCGGCTCCGGCCGCAGCGCCCTGCTGTCGGCCGTCGCCGCGGCCGCCGGCGACCTCGCCCCCGGCGGCGTGGTCCAGCTCCGCGGCCACCGGCGCACCGCCGCCGACCTGCTCCAGGAGCTCTTCGCCGCGACCCACCACGCCCCCGGCTTTCGCCCCGACCCCGGCCAGCTCGCCGAGCACCTCGCGGGCGTCGGCGCGATCGTCGTCATCGACGAGGTCGAACCCGACGGCGCCGAACTGGAGGCGCTGCTCGCCACCGCCCCCGACTGCGCCTTCCTGATCTCCTCCGCCGCCGACGGCCCGCTGCTCCCGGCCGACTCCCGGCTCCAGGACCACCTGGTGGCCGGCCTCTCCCGGCCCGCCTGCCTGGCCCTCGCCGCCCGGCTGGCCGGACGGCCGCTGGACGCGGCGGAGAAGGCCTGGGCGGTGGACCTCTGGTTCGAGTCCGAGGGACTGCCGCTGCGCTTCGTCCAGGCCGCCGCGCTGCTGCGCCAGCGGGACGTCGCGGTGGACGCGCTGGTCGCCGCCGAGGAGGACCGGATGGACGTCTTCGGCGCCGTCCGGGAGCCCGTGCACGACCCCGACCCGGCGGTCCGCGAGGCGGCGCTGCGGGGCACCGTGCCGCTGCCCTCGGTCGCCGAGTCCACCCTCCCCGCCGTGCGGCTGGCCGAGGGGCTGACCGAGACCGCGCAGGCCGTGCTGAGGCTCGCGGTGGCCCTCGGCGGCGAGTGCCCGACCGCCCCGCACCTGCCCGCCCTGATCGACGTCGGCCAGGGCGAGAGCGCGCTCGCCGAACTCGCCGACGCCGGGCTCGCGGTCTCGATCGGCGGCCACCACCGGCTGACCGCCGGGGCGCTGGAACTGCTCGCCCCGCACTGGCCGGCCCGGGACAGCGTGGACGGCGCCGCCCAGCACTTCTCCTGGTGGGTCGGGCACTCCTCGGTCTCGTTGTCGCAGATCGCGGCCGAGGCCGAGGTGGTGATCGGCGTGCTGCTCGCCGACCGGGAGGCCGGGCGGCACGACTCGGTGCGGCGGCTGGCCCGGGCGGCGGCCCCGGCCCTGGCCCTGGCGCTGCGCTGGGGGGCCTGGGAGCGGGCGCTGCAGCTCGGCCTGGAGGCGGCCCGGCGGACCGGCGCCGGGGCCGACGAGGCCTGGTTCCACCACGAGCTGGGGGTGTACGCCCTCTGTGTCCGCGAACCCGGGCGGGCCGTCACCGAGTTGGAGGCCGCGCTGACGCTGCGGTCCGCGCTCGGCGAGGTGCGCGGGGCGGCCGGGGCGCGCCGGATGCTCGACCTGCTGCGGGCCGAGGGCCGCCAGCTGACGGCCGCGGACCCGGCCGGTTCGGGATCCGTCCGCAGGCCCGGCATCCGGGCCATCGCGCGGGTGCCGCTGCGGATCGGCGCCGCCGCGGCGGCCGGTCCGGGCCGGAGCAGACGGACGGTCATAGCCGCCTCGGCGGCGGTGCTGGCGCTGGGCGTGCTCGGTACGGCGGTCGGGCTGACGGTGACCGGGGAGGACCGCGGCAACGACCCGCACAGCAGCAGCGACGACGGCTCCACGCTGCCCGGCGCCGAGACCTCGCCGCGTCCGTCCTCGCCCCGGCCGACGGCCTCCGGGGCCTCCTCGCCGGTCACCCTGCCGGCCACCGGAGCGACGGGCGGGCCGGTCCTGGAGCAGTCGGCGGCCGGTACGCCGAGCGCCGGCACCACGGCCTCCCGGACGCCCTCCGGCTCGCCGTCGGCCTCGGGTTCGGCCTCGGCCTCGAAGAAGCCGAGCGGTTCGCCGAGCCCGGGGGCGAGCACCGCCACCACTCCGCCGCAGACCCAGGCCCCCAACCCGCCGCAGCCCCCCGGGGGCGGCGCCGCGGGCGGTACCGGCGGCGCCGCGGGCGGTACGAGCGGCGGTGGGACGACCGGTGGGTCGACAGGCGGAACGACCGGTGGCGGCACCACCCCGCCGCCCGGGGACCCCAGTCCGTCCCCGTCCACGGCCTCCCCGACGGCGACCCAGCCCCCGAGCCCGACCTCTAGCCCTTCCGGAACGGCGACGTCGCCGGGCTCGGCGAGCCCGACGACGTCCACTCCGGCGCCTCCGCCGACCGGTTGACCGGCCGGCCGGGGGTCAGAACAGCTTCAGCTTGTCGTCGTCGATGCCGCGCAGCCCGTCGTAGTCCAGCACCACGCAGCCGATGCCGCGGTCGGTGGCCAGCACGCGGGCCTGGGGCTTGATCTCCTGCGCGGCGAAGATGCCCTTCACCGGGGCCAGCAGCGGGTCCCGGTTGAGGAGTTCCAGGTACCGGGTGAGCTGTTCGACGCCGTCGATCTCGCCGCGCCGCTTGATCTCCACGGCGACCGTCGCGCCGTCGGCGTCGCGGCACAGGATGTCCACCGGGCCGATCGCGGTCGGGTACTCGCGGCGGATCAGCGACCAGCCGGCGCCGAGCACCTCCATCCGGTCCGCGAGCAGCTCCTGGAGATGTGCCTCGACGCCGTCCTTGATGAGTCCGGGGTCCACCCCGAGTTCGTGGGAGGAATCGTGCAGCACCTCCTCCAACGTGATGATGAGCTTCTCGCCGGCCTTGTTCTCCACCGTCCAGACCCCGTCGGCCTCCTTGAGGACGCACGGCGGGGACATCCAGTTGAGCGGCTTGTAGGCGCGGTCGTCGGCGTGGATGCTGACGCTGCCGTCGGCCTTGACCAGGATGAGCCTGGTGGCGGAGGGCAGATGGGCGGAGAGCCGACCGGCATAGTCGACTGAGCAGCGGGCAATTACGAGACGCACGGTCGACCACGCTAGCCCACCGGGGCCAGTTGATGCGATTCCACGACGACCGGGTGAAGAATCCGCGAACCCCGCCACGATGGATGCCCTGCGATCCCGTCAAAGCCTGTCGGCACCCTGGCGGCCATCACCATAGACAGCTACGGTGTGTGACGGCTTGCTTGCGGGAGCGCTGTCAACGGGGATGGAGACTTCAGATGAACGATCCGACAGGTTCCGGCCAATCCGGTGCACAGGGGCGTATTCCCGGAGGAATCCGCCGGAACCACCGGCCTGGTCCGTCGTTGGCTGCCACGCTGTCCTAAGCGGGCGGCGCCCCGGCCGCGTCCCTCGACGCACCAGCGGCGCCCCTGCCTCGGCGTGTTGCCGGAAACACGGTCGTCCGACGGCGTCACACCCGTCCGACGGTGTTCCGGACACAGACGCGCCTACACCCTCACCCTCAGCTCTGACTTGGACTACGCATTTCACCGCCCGCGCGCCGCGCGGGCGGACCGCGAGAGGAGAATCCATGTCGCTCGACGTCTCACCGGCCCTGCTGGAGAAGGCCGCGCGGGACGAGGTCGACGAGCGGGAGTTCGTCGACTGCGTCCGCGTCTCCCTGCCGTACGCCTGGGAGCTGATCAGCTCGCTGGTCGCCCGGGCCGAGGTCGACGGCACCGACTTCGCCGACAACCACGTACCGCCGCCCAGCGAGCAGGCCCGCGGCCAGCTCCTGCGGGCACTGGCCAGCGACGCCATCCGGGGGGCCCTGGAACGGCACTTCGGCGTCCGCCTGGCCTTCCAGAACTGTCACCGGGTGGCGGTCTTCCGGCCGTCCTCCGCCAACAAGAAGCGGTACGAGCGCTTCACCTCGGTCCGCGAGCAACTCCTCAACCAGTCCGACGAACTCCGGGACTGCTGAGCAGGTCACCTGCTCGCCTCCGGGGCACCTCTGTCGGTGCGTACGGTCGGCGCTCTCGTCCGACGACCGTACCGGCCGCCGGGCCCCTGACGGGTGCCCGGCGGCCGTGCCTCACCCCAGTTGCGGCAGGACCTCGGAGCCGATACGGGCGATGTTGTGCAGGGTGGCATCCCGGTCGCCGCTGCCCTCGGCGAGCAGGGCGAACCGGCGGATGCCGGTCCGTTCGGCGGTGGCCAGCAGCCGGTCCGCGCACTGCTTCGGGGTCCCGACGGCGTGCAGGTCGCAGAGCAGCTCGGTGTACTGGTGCGGATCGCGCATCTTCCGCTCCCGGCCGTCCACCGTGCGGTGGGCGCCGAGCCCGAACTCGAACCAGCCGGGCATGGCGCGCAGCAGGGTGGCCCGGGCCGTCGAGGCGCGGTCGTCGACCTGGGCGACCCCGGCCGCGACGTGCTGGCGGGTGATGCGCCGCAGCTGCTCCTCGCCGCGCCCGGCCGCGAGCCAGGCGGAACGATACAGCTCCAGCATGTGCAGCTTGTCCTCGTCGCCGGAGTGCATGCCCAGCAGCATCGGCAGGCCCCGCTCGGCGGCGGTGCGGACCCCGCCGGGCGAGGTGCAGGCGACCACCATCGGCGGACCCGCCACCGGCCGGCCGGTGGCGGTGAGTTCCTCGGCGGAGCCGTCGACGTCCTGGCGCTGCCGGGGGAACCGCAGGGTGCCGGCCCGTTCGTCGAGGCCCAGCCAGGAGCCGAGGTCCGGCTGCCGGGGCGGCTCGGTGGCCCGGGGCACCACGGCGACCTCGGGGAAGGTGAACTGCGGCCCGGCCGCGCCCACCCGGGTGCCGCGGAGCCAGCGCAGCAGCAGGTCGAGCCGCTCCGGGAAGCCCCTTTCGAAGGCGTCGACACCGCCGCCGAACACCTCCAGGTCGATCCACGGGCCGCCGCGCCCCACCCCGAGCGTGAAGCGTCCGTCGGAGGTGAGGTGGAGCAGTGCCGCCTGTTCGCCGAGGGCCACCGGATGGACGGTGGAGAGCACGCTGACGGCCGTGCCGATGCCGATCCGCCTGGTGCGGCCGAGCAGCAGTGCGGCCAGGGTGGCGGCGTTGGGGCAGACCCCGTACGGGACGAAGTGGTGCTCGGCCAGCCAGACGCTGTCGAGTCCCGCCTGTTCGGCCGCGACGGCGGCGCGGACGGTGCGGTCGAGCGCCTCCCCGTGGGTCTGGCCGGGGAACTGCGCCGAGAGCAGGAACGCGCCGACCTGGACGGGTGCGGTGTCCGCCGTGCCGGCGCCGGTGCGCCGGTCCGCCGGCAGCGGGGTGCCGGCGGCGGCCGTCACGGTGGTGGGGGTCAGCGCCGGGCCGGGAGCCGGCGGGCGGACCCCGACGGGCCGGCGGGTCTCGGCGCGGGTGCTGGTTCGGGTCATGGTGAGGCCTCCTCGGGTGCGCGCAGGGTCTGCGGGCCCCGCCTGTCCCCTCGTGAGTAGCCCATGTCATGTGCCAATGGCACGCCGAACCACCAATTTCCCAGAGAATCGGGTGGATCTCAGGGGAAACAGCCGATCATCCTCCGATGCCGTGATAGTGGCCCACCCGGCCGGTGTGCGGCCGTACGCTGGAACGGTTCCCGACACCCCGCAGAGAGGTAGCCCGACGTGTCGCCCCGACGCAACCGGATCAAGAGCGCCGCCGAACCGGACCGGGCGGAGCCGGCCGCCCCGATGGGCAGCTCGATGCGCCGGACCGAGAGCTACCAGGGCGACGACTGGGTGGTGCAGACGGTCGCGGGGACGGCCGGCCGGCACTACCGCTGCCCGGGCTGCGACCAGGAGATCCCGCCCGGGACGGGGCACTTGGTGGCGTGGCCGCTGCACGGCGCGGGCGTGGACGACCGGCGGCACTGGCACCGGGCCTGCTGGGGCGCTCGGGAGCGCCGGGCCTCGAACCTGCTCCGCGGCCGCGGCGCTCCCCGCTACTGACCCGCACCGGCCGGCACCGGTCCGCCCGACCGGCTCAGGCGTCGCGGTTCTTCAGCACCAGCGCGCCGCCGGCCAGCGCGGCGACCGTCCAGGCCAGGCAGATCAGGAAGCCCGCCCACGGCCCGTACGGCTGGCCGTTCTGCTCGTAGACCAGCAGCATCCGCGAGCCCGCGTAGTCGGGGAAGTAGTGGGCGACGGTCTTGGCGCCCGGCACCGCCGAGAGGATCGGCGAGAGCAGGAAGAAGAACGGCACCAGCACGCCCAGCGCGAGGGTCTGGTTGTGCAGCATCGTGGTGACCCCGGCCGAGAAGAGGCAGAGCATCGTCAGGTAGAGCGCGGCGCCGAACACCGCGCGCAGCACGTTCGGCTCGCCCAGCGAGGTGGAGTGGTCGCCGAGCAGCGCCTGGCCGGTGAAGAAGGTCAGGAAGGCCGTCACCAGCGAGACGGCCAGGGCGAGGCCCCCGAGCACCACGGCCTTGCCGGTGAGCAGGGTGCCGCGCTGCGGGACGGCCGCCAGGGTGACCCGGATCATCCCGCTGCTGTACTCGTTCCCGATCGCCAGGACGCCGAAGACGATGATGGCCAGCTCGCCCAGGAGGATGCCGGAGAAGGCGGTGCCGGTGGCGTCGAAGGGGGTGTTGTCGCTGCGGAACTCCTCGAAGTTGTTGTTGGTCAGCAGCGACAGCAGGGCGCCGACGCCGAGGGTGACCACGAAGGTCAGCGCGAGGGTCCAGATCGTCGAGCGGACGCTGCGGATCTTCGTCCACTCGGAGCGCAGGACCGCGGGGAAGGACGCCATCTCAGTTCTCCTCCGTGCCGCGGGCGGCCGGCTGGCCCGCCGCCCCGCCCTTCCAGTCGGCGCCCCAGACGCCGGGTGCGCCGGCCGCGTCCCGGCCCGGTCCGTCGCCGGCGTGGTACTCCACCGCGTCGGCCGTCATCTGCATGAACGCCTCCTCCAACGAGGCCTGCTGCGGGCTGAGTTCGTGCAGCACCACGCCGTTCGCGGCGGCCAGCTCGCCGAGCGCGGCGAGGTCGCCGTCGACCACCTCGACCGAGCCCGTCGGGCCCGCCTCGTGCCGCACTCCGGCGCCGGCCAGCGCGTCGAGCAGCCGCTCGGGCTGCGGGGTGCGCAGCCGGACGGCGGAGCGGGAGTTGCGCCGGATGAATTCGGCCATCGGCAGGTCGGCCAGCAGCCGGCCGCGGCCGATGACCACCAGGTGGTCCGCGGTGACGGCCATCTCGCTCATCAGGTGGGAGGAGACGAAGACGGTCCGGCCCTCGGCGGCGAGGCGCTTCATGAGGTTGCGGATCCAGAGGATGCCCTCCGGGTCGAGCCCGTTCACCGGTTCGTCGAACATCACGATCTCCGGGTCACCGAGTAGCGCGCAGGCGATGCCGAGGCGCTGGCCCATGCCGAGCGAGAAGCCGCGGGCCCGCTTGCGGGCGACCGGGGTGAGGCCGACCAGCCCGAGCGCCTCGTCGACCCGGCGCTCGGGGATCCGGTTGCTCTGGGCGAGCCAGAGCAGGTGGTCCCGGGCGGTGCGGCCGGGGTGGACGGCCTTGGCCTCCAGCAGCGCGCCGATGTACTTGAGGGGTTCGCTCAGCTGTCCGTACCGCTTGCCGTCGATGGTGACCCGGCCGCCGGTGGGGCGGTCGAGGTCGAGGATCATGCGCATCGTGGTGGACTTCCCGGCCCCGTTGGGCCCCAGGAACCCGGTGACCACGCCCTGGGGGACCTTGAAGCTCAGCCGGTCGACGGCCAGGGTCTTGCCGTAACGTTTGGTCAGGTCGTGCAACTCGATCATCGCTGCTCCCTTACTCTCCGTCAGGCTATGACAAAGCGGACAAGGCGGCCCGCTGAGTGGGCCCGCCGGGCGCACCGGAATACGGTGGCCCCATGACCCAGCTCCCCTCCGCAGTGTCGGTCCGCGAGAGCGGTACCGGAACTCCCCTCGTGCTGCTGCACGCCTTTCCGCTCAGTGCCGCCATGTGGTCCGCCCAACTGGAGACGCTGCCCGGTCCGACCGGGGACCGGGCCCGGGTGGTGGCCCCGGACCAGCGCGGCTTCGGCGGTGCCGGGCTGGGCTCCGAGGAGCCCTCGCTGGACACCGTCGCCGACGACGTGGCCCGACTGCTGGACGCCGCCGGGATCGACCGGACGGTGCTCGGCGGGCTCTCCATGGGCGGCTATGTGGCGCTGGCCTTCGCCGAGCGCCACCCCGACCGGCTGGCGGGCCTGCTACTGGCCAACACCAAGGCCACCGCCGACCCCGGGCCGGCCAGGGCCAACCGGGAGCGGATCGCCGCCGCGGTGCTGGCCCGGGACAGCGTCCGGCTGCTGCTCGACGAGCGCATGGCGGCCGGCCAGCTCGGTCCCGACTCCCAGCACCTGGTGGACCGGGTGGAGGGGATGATCGCCGCCGCACCGCCGGCCACCGTCGCCTGGGCGCAGCGGGCCATGGCGGCCCGTCCGGAGCGGCTGGACGTCCTGGCCGGGGTGCGGGTGCCGGCGGCCGTGCTGGCGGGCGCGGAGGACGCGCTGATGCCCGTCACCGAGGCCGAGCTGATGGCGCGGGCGCTGCCGGACGCCGAGCTGACCGTCCTGCCCGGGGTGGGGCACCTGAGCGCGATCGAGGCGCCGGAGGCCTTCGACGCGGTCGCGCGCCGGCTGCTGGAGCGGGTGGTGGCGGCGGGATGAAGGAGGACCGTGCGGAGGCCGGCGGCTGGGACTTCTCCGCCCTGGAGGTGACCGGCCGGATCCCGTTGACGAACCGGGGCGACGGACTGCTCGAACTGACCCTGGAGCCACTGGGGGAGGACTACTGGATGCGCCCGGGGGAGACGTTCATCGTCACCTCGTACGGCGACTACGGGCCGGGTCACCCGTTCGAGGTGCAGTACTGGCCGGACTCGGTGTCGGTCTGGTGCACCTCGTGGTTCGGCACCGTCTCGGACGACGAGGGCAACCAGCTGAGCCACGGCCACCAGCGGCCGGACGGCGCCTACCCGCGCTACGGGTTGTCCGACAACCCCTGAAGCCTGTTCCGGGGAAGCCGGACGGCCCCCGCCCGGGAGGGGCGGGGGCCGTCGGGGCTCGCGGGGTGCGTCAGCGCGACTGCTGGGCGGGCACGCCCATGGTGTCGTCGTTCGGCAGCGAGGCGGCGGCCACGGCCGCGCCGGTCAGCGTCGCCAGCATCTCGCGGACGTTGGTCAGCTGGGCGTTGATGCTGTCGCGGCGGTTGGTGAGCGCCGCCAGCTCGCGCTCGGACTCGCTGCGGATCCGGTCGGCCTTGGCGTTGGCGTCGGCCACGATGTCCTCGGACTGGCGCTGGGCCGTCTCGACGGTCTGGCGGGCGCGGCGCTCGGCGTCGGTGCGCAGCTTCTCGGCCTCCAGGCGCAGCTGCTCGGCCCGGTGCTCGATCTCGGCCAGCCGCTTCTCGGCCTTGGCCTGACGGGCGGCCAGGTCGCGCTCGGACTGCTCGCGGCGCTTCGCCAGGTTGGTCTCGAACTCCAGCGCGGCCTGGGCGGCCTTGGTGCGGGTCTCCTCGAAGAGGGCGTCCGCCTCCTCGCGCTTGTTCTGCGCGTCCTTGTTTGCCTCGGCGCGCAGCTGGGCGGAGTCGCTCTTGGCCTTGTCGACGATCCGCAGACCCTCGTCCTCCGCCTTGGCCTTGCGGTCCTTGGCGTAGTTCTCGGCCTCGGTGCGAACCTGCTGGGCGGCGGCCTCGGCGAGCTCGCGGTGCTGCTCGGCGGCGCGGTGCGCCTCCTCGCGCAGGTCCTTGGCCTCCTCCTCGGCGAGGCGCAGGATCTTCTCGACCCGGGCGCCGAGACCGGCGTACGACGGCTCCGCCTCGGCGACCGCCGCCTGGGCGGTCTGGGTCTCGAGGTGGAGCTCCTCGATGCGCTTCTCGAGTGCGCTGATCCGGGTCAAGGCACTGTCACGGTCGGCCACCAGCTTGGTGATCCGCTCGTCGACCTGGGCACGCTCGTACCCACGGCGCACCAGGTCGAAGCCGTGAGGGGAGTGACTGTCGCTCATGGGGTTCTGGGCTTCCTGTCGTCAAACCGCTGAGGTGGTTGAGGGAATCCTGACACGGTACCGGAGTGTCGGCGGCGAAACGCCGTTGTCCCGCGGACAATGTCCGCTCAATCGGGTGGTGCGCTCTTGGAGCGATTGCCACCCGATCGGGGGGAGCCAATTCCGGCACCGGCCTTGGCACCCCCGTCCTTCTTCGTACTTCCCCCGTTTGCCTGCGCGACCGGTGACGGTGCCTCGAAGGCCTCCAGCGCGGACAGCACGTCCTGCACCCTGGAGATCTCGGTGTTGATGTCCTTGCGCCGGCGCACCAGTTCGTCCAGCTCGCGCCGGCCCTCGTCGGTGACCCGCTGCGCCTCGGCCCTGGCCTCGGCGAGCAGCCGCTCGGCCTCCGCCCGGGCGAGTTCGATCTGCTCGTCCGCGGTCCGGTCGGCGGCCCGCAGCCGCTTCTCGGCCTCGGCCGCGGCCGACTCCAGCCGCTCCTCCGCCTCGTCCTGCGCGGACTTCAGCTTGGCCTCGGCCTTGACGATCAGGGCCTCGGCGCGGTCGGTGGAGCTGGCGAGCTTGGTCTCGGCCTCCTTCAGCAGGCCCTCGGCCTTGCGGACGGCGGACAGCCGGACCTTGCTGGCCTCGCTCGACGCCTCCGAGGTCAGCTCGTTGGCGCGGTCCTCGGCGCCCGCGACCAGCGCCGCCGCCCGGTCCTCGGCCTCGGCGACGGTCGCGACCGCCTGCTCCTCGGCCTCGGTCAGCTGGTCCTGGGCGGCCGTCACCAGGGCGTCCACCCGCTCGCCGGCCGACTTCATGGCCTGCGCGTTCTCCTTGCGGGCGCGCTCGTGCAGGGCCTCGACCTCGGCGTCGGTGCGCTCGCGCAGCTCCTCGGCGCGCTCGCGGATCGCGGTGGCGTCCCGGCGGGCCTCGGAGAGCAGGGCGTCGGCGTCCGAGCGGCCCTTCTCCACGGCCTCCTGCCCGGTGGCCTCGCCGGCCGCGACCAGCCGGTCGGCCTCCTTGCGGGCGGCGGCGACCATCGCGTCGGCCTGCTCCTCGGCGGCGGCCGTGGTGGCCAGCGCGGTGGTGCGGGCGTCCTCGCCGAGCGACTCGGCGTCCGCGAAGGCCTTCTCCAGCACGGACTTGGCGTGCTCGCGGGTGGACTTGTCGAACTGCTCGGCGGCCTCGCGGGTGTCCGCGTCGTAGGCGTCGGCGCGGGCGTGGGTGTCGGCGTCGTAGTCGTCGGCGAGCGTGCGGGTGGCGAGCGCGTACTCCTCGGCCTCGGCCCGCAGCGCGGCGGCGAACTCCTCCGCCTCGGCGATGCCGGCGGCGGCCCGGTCCTCGCCGGCGGCCACCGTCCGGGCGGCCAGCTCCTCGGCCTCGGCGCGCTGCCGCTCGGCGGCCTCCTGGGCGGCCCGCAGGGTGTCGTCGGCCTCGGCGCGCAGCTGCTCGTCCCAGGCCAGGGCCTCGGCCCGGTGCCGGGCCAGCTCGGCCTCGGCGGCCTCGCGCTCGGCGGTGAGTTCCAACTCGGTCTGCTCGCGCAGCGCGGCCGTCTCGGCCTCGGTGCGGGCCCGCAGGTCGGCGGTGTCCCGCTCGGCGGTCGCGCGCAGCTCCGCCACCTCGTGCTCGACCGTGTCACGCAGCTCGGTGGTCTCGCGGTCGGCCAGCGCCCGGAGTTCGGTGGTCTCGCGGTCGGCGGTGTCGCGCAGTTCGGCGGCGGCCCGCTCGGCCTGCTCGCGGTGCTCCGCGGCCTCCCGCTCGGCGGTGGCCCGGAGTTCGGCGATCTGCTGGGAGGCGGTCTCGTGCAGCCCGGCCACCGACTGGCGGACCTCGGCGACCTCCTCCTCGGCGGCCTCGACCAGGGCGGCGGCCTCGGTCCTGGCCGCGGCGACCAGTTCCTCGCCGTCGCGCCGGGCCTGCTCCAGCTCCTCGCCGGCCTCTGCCCGGATCGCCGCGGCGGTGGCCCGGGCCTCGGACAGCTCGCGGCCGGCCTCGGCGCGGACCGTGGCGGCCTGCTCGTCGGCGAGCGTCCGCTCGGCCTCGGCCCGCTCGCGCAGCTCCGCCGCGGCCGCCTCGGCCTCGGCCCGGAGGCGGGCGGTCTCGGTGGCGGTGCGTTCGGTGAGGTCGGCGGCGGCGGTCTCGGCCTCGGTGCGGACGCGTTCGGCGTGGGTGTCGGCGGCCTCGCGGACGGCGGCGGCCTCGGCGGCGGTGCGCCCGGCCAGCTCCTCGGCGGCGGCCTCGGCCTGCTCGCGCGCCGCCTTGGCGGCGGCCAGCTGCTCGGCGGTCTCCTCGCGCTCCCGGAGCAGCCCGGCGGAGGCCTCCTCGCGCTCGCGGCGGCTCTCCTCGCGCAGCGCCTCGGCGGCGGCCTGGGCCTCGGCCCGGCTGCGGGCGGTCTCGCTGTCGGTCTCGGTGCGCAGCCGCTCGGCGGCGCCGACGGCGGCGTCCCGGACGGCGTTCGCCTCGGCCTGGGCGTCGGCCCGCAGGGCCTGCGCGGCGGCGTTCGCCGAGGCCCGCAGCTGCTGGTCGAACTCGGTTGCCTCGCGGCGCAGTTCGGCGGTCTCCCGCTCGGCCGCGGAGCGGTTCTCGGCGGCCGCGGCCTTGGCGGCGGTGAGCGCGTCCTGGCCCTGCTGCTCGGCCGTGGCGGTGATCTTCGCGGCCTCGGCGCGGGCCCGCTCCAGGGTCTGCTCGGCCCGGCCCTGGGTCTCGGCGGCCTGCTCCTTGGCCTGCTCGCGCAGCCGCTCGATCTCGGCGGCGGCGCCGGAGCGCAGCTCGTCCGCGTCGGACTTGGCGGTGGTGAGCAGCTCCTCGGCGGTCTTCGCCGACTCCTCGATCTGCACCACGGCCTGCCGGCGGGCCTCGCTGCGCACCCGCTCCGCCTCGGCGGCGGCCTGGGCGCGCAGCTCCTCCGCCTCGGCGCGCAGCCGGGCGGCCTCGTCCTGCATCTCCTGGATCCGCTCGCGGATCGCGGCGGCGTCGTCCAGGGCGGCGTTCTGGGCGGCCTCGACCGCGGCCCGGGCCTGCTCGCGCAGCAGCTCGGCCTCGGCGGCGGCCTCGGTCCTGATCCGCTCGGCCTCGGCGGTGGCCCCGGTGCGGGTGGCCTCGGAGTCCCGGCCGGCCCGGTCGAGCATCTCCTCGGCGCTCTTGGCGGCCTTGGCCAGGTGGGCGGCGGCCTCCGCGGCACCGGCGGCCCGGCCGGCCTCCTCGGCCTCGCCGCGCAGCCGCTCGGCGGCGCTCTCGGCCTGGGCCCGCAGTTCGGTGACGTCCCGCTCGGCCTGCGCCCGCATCTCGGCGATCGCGGCCTCGGCCTCGGAGCGCAGCTGGCCGGCCACCGACTCGGCGGTGGCGCGCAGCCGCTCGCTCTCCTCGGCGGCGGCGGCCTTGGCGGCGTCCGCCTCGGCCTTCCTGGTGGCGGCCTGGGCGCGGATCGCCTCGGCCTCCTTGGTGGCCTGGGCGACCATCCGGGCGACCTCGGCGCGGGCGGTCTGCGAGCGCTGCTCGCTGGCGGCCTCGCCGTCGGCGACCCGCCGCTCGGCGGCGGCCTCCGCCTCGGCCTGGAGCTGTTCGGCGGCGGCCTCGGTCCTGGCGCGCAGCTCGGCGGCCTCCTGCCGGGCCCGCTCGGCCTCGGCGGCGACCTCGGCGCGCAGTCGTGCTATCTCCGCCTGGGCGTGGGACAGCTGCTGCTCGGCGTGGGCCTGCTCGGCGGCGGCGACCTCGGTCAGCCGGCCGATCTCGGCGCGGGCGGCGGCCAGCTCCTGCTCGGCGGCGGCGTGCGCGACGGCGAGCTGCAGCTGGGCCTCGCCGCGGGCGGCGTCCACGTCGGCGGCGGCCTGGGCGCCGGCCTGCTGGGCCTGCTCGGAGGCGGCCCGCAGCAGCCGTTCGGCGTCGTTCTGGGCACGGTGGAGGGCGGCCTCGGCGGCGGCCTGGGCCTCGCCGCGGGCGGCGTCCACGTCGGCGGCGGTCTGCGCGCGGGCCTGGTCGGCGAGGGCGGCGGCCTCGGCACGGGCCGCGGCCATCAGCCGGTCGGCCTCGCCGCGGGCCTCCTGGAGGAGGCGCTGGGCCTCCTGCTCGGTGCCGGCCCGGGCCTGCTCGGCCCAGCTGACGTTCTCGTTGACGTGCTGCTCGGCGCTGCGCCGCAGCTCCGCGAGCTCGTCCTCGAGCTGCCGGCGGCGGGCGGCCAGCTCGGCCTCCAGCCGGGCGGTGCGCTCGGCGGTCTCGGCCATGATCCGCTGGGTCGCGGCCTGGGACTCGCGCAGCTGGCGCTCGGCGTCGGCGCGCAGCTGCTGGGCCTGCATCTCGGCCGTGCGGAGCATCTGCTCGGCCTGGCCGGAGACGGCGTCGAAGGCGCGCGGCTGGGCGAGCATCCGGCGGGATTCGTGCAGCTTGGCTCGGAGCACCTCCACCTGGTAGGCGAGGTCCTCGGCATGCTCGACTGACTTGTCCCGCTCCTTCCGAGTCCGATCCATCTCGGCCTCGAACTGGGAGAGGTGATCGTCAACCTCGTAGCGGTCGTAGCCCCGCACTCCGCGGTCCCATCCATCTCCTGGTCGCGTCCTCGACCCGGCCGGTCCGCTCCCGTGGTCCGGGTGCCGTCCGACTGGTCCTTGCATCGCGGCCGTCCGGACGCCCCCGTCGTACCGGGAACGTCCGCCCGCGTCGTCGGAGTCCGGGGCGTGGGAGCGCGGTCGATCCGCATTCCCCCGTCCGGGTGGACTCCTGGGCGAACTCTTGCCTTGTGGAGAATGGTGACAGATCCGTCTTGCGACTGTTCAGCCGTGCCCGCGTAGTGGACTCCCCTGCGACGGGCCTCCCACCGGGGCGGACGGGCCTGTCTTCGGCCGTGCCCGTCGCCTCCGTCCCCCGGAGTCTTCGCGCACCTGGGCATTGTAGTGGGAGCGTGTGGCGGGGGAACGGTCGCGTGGGGGTTTTCCGGCCCGACCGCCGAGGTTACCGGCCGGTCATGGCCGCGGCGGGGCTCCGGAGACCCGGGTACCGCCCCGCGGCGGCACCCGGGGGAGGCGTCAGTGGCCCTCGTGCGCGCCCGGCTCGGCGGCGGTGACCAGCTCGGTCAGCACCCCGCCGCAGTCCTTGGGGTGCAGGAAGGTGATCCGCGAGCCCATCGAGCCGATCCGCGGCTCGTCGTAGAGCACCCGGACGCCCTTGGCGCGGATCTCCTCGGAGTCGGCGTCGACGTCGCCGGTGCCGAAGGCGATGTGGTGGACGCCCTCGCCGTTCTTGGCCAGCCACTTGCCGACCGGGGAGTCCTCCCGGATCGGCTCCAGCAGCTGGAGGTAGGAGGCGCCGCCGTCGCCGGTGTCATTGATCTTGAGCATGGCCTCGCGGACCCCCTGCTCCTCGTTGACCTCGCTGTGGAACACCTCGAAACCGTAGGTGGCGCGGTAGAACTCGACCGTCTTGTCGAGGTCTCGGCAGGCGATGCCGATGTGGTCGATGCGGGTGAGCACGGATGGCCTCCGGTGAGGGGCGGGCGTGACAGGACGGCAACAGTGCAGCGCATGACGGTCGGCGGCGCCACCGATCGGGGTGCGAGCCTGCTCACACGGACCCGGCAGGGTTCACCCGGGCCGGGTCGGCACGGTGTTGACCGGAGTGTGCCAGTGCGCTCGATCACACCATGGGTCCGGTGACGGGCGGGTAACAGGTCAGTACATTGAGCGGAATCCTCCACCTGGCCACGACGTGCGAAGGGGCTCGTCCCATGACCAACACCACCTCTGTGATCGTTGCCGGGGCACGGACCCCGATGGGCCGGCTGCTCGGCTCCCTGAAGGGCTTCTCCGGTGCGGAGCTCGGCTCCTTCGCCATCAAGGCCGCGCTGGAGCGGGCCGGCATCACCGGCGACCAGGTCCAGTACGTGATCATGGGCCAGGTGCTCCAGGCCGGCGCCGGCCAGATCCCGGCCCGCCAGGCCGCCGTCAAGGCCGGCATCCCGCTGAACGTCCCGGCGCTCACCATCAACAAGGTGTGCCTCTCCGGCCTGGACGCCATCGCGCTGGCCGACCAGCTGATCCGGGCCGGCGAGTTCGACATCGTGGTGGCCGGCGGCCAGGAGTCGATGACCAACGCCCCGCACCTGCTGCCGAAGTCCCGCGAGGGCTACAAGTACGGCGCGATCGAGCTGCTCGACTCGATGGCCCACGACGGCCTGACCGACGCCTACGAGAACATCCCGATGGGCGAGTCCACCGAGAAGCACAACACCCGGCTCGGCATCCCGCGCGAGGTCCAGGACGAGATCGCCGCCGCCTCGCACCAGCGCGCGGCCAAGGCGCAGGCCGACGGCATCTTCGACGCCGAGATCGTCCCGGTGGAGATCCCGCAGCGCAAGGGCGAGCCGGTCGTGTTCGGCCAGGACGAGGGCATCCGCGCCGACACCACGGTCGAGGGCCTGGCCCGGCTGCGCCCCGCGTTCACCAAGGACGGCACCATCACCGCCGGCACCTCCTCGCAGATCTCGGACGGCGCCGCCGCCGTGGTCGTGATGAGCAGGGCCAAGGCCGAGGAGCTGGGCCTGAGCTGGATCGCCGAGATCGGCGCGCACGGCAATGTCGCGGGCCCGGACAACTCGCTGCAGTCGCAGCCGTCCAACGCGATCAAGCACGCGGTGGCCAAGGAGGGCATCGCGGTCGAGGACCTCGACCTGATCGAGATCAACGAGGCCTTCGCCGCCGTCGCCCACCAGTCGACCAAGGACCTCGGCGTCTCCTCGGAGATCGTCAACGTCAACGGCGGCGCGATCGCGCTGGGTCACCCGATCGGGATGTCCGGCGCCCGGGTCGTGCTGCACCTCGCGCTGGAGCTGAAGCGCCGCGGCGGCGGCATCGGCGCGGCCGCGCTCTGCGGCGGCGGCGGTCAGGGCGACGCGCTGATCGTGCGGGTCCCCAAGGCCTGACCCGCACCGGCCCACCGACCGAACCACACCGGGGCTGCGCACCGCCACAAGCGGGGCGCAGCCCTTCGGCGCAAGGAGACCCACCCATGATCGATGTGCCGACCCTGGTCGAGCAGGCCCGGCAGGGCCGTCCGCGGGCCGTCGCCCGCCTGATCTCACTGGTCGAGAACGCCGCGCCGGAGCTGCGCGAGGTGATGGCAGCGCTGGCGCCGTACACCGGGCACGCCTACACGGTCGGGCTGACCGGCTCGCCGGGCGTGGGCAAGTCCACCTCCACCTCGGCGCTGGTCTCCGCCTACCGGCGGCTGGGCAAGCGGGTCGGCGTGCTGGCGGTCGACCCGTCCTCGCCGTTCTCCGGCGGCGCGCTGCTCGGCGACCGGGTCCGGATGCAGGACCACGCCACCGACCCCGAGGTGTTCATCCGCTCGATGGCCACCCGGGGCCACCTGGGCGGTCTGTCCTGGGCCGCCCCGCAGGCGCTGCGGGTGCTGGACGCGGCCGGCTGCGACGTGATCCTGGTCGAGACCGTGGGCGTCGGCCAGTCCGAGGTGGAGATCGCCGCGCAGGCCGACACCGCGGTGGTGCTGCTCGCCCCCGGGATGGGCGACGGCATCCAGGCCGCCAAGGCCGGGATCCTGGAGATCGGCGACCTGTTCGTGGTCAACAAGGCCGACCGGGACGGCGCCGACGCCACCGCTAGGGAGCTGAACCACATGCTGGGCCTCGGCGAGGCCCGCGAGGCGGGGGCCTGGCGCCCGCCGATCGTGAAGACCGTGGCGGCCCGCGGCGAGGGCGTGGACGAGGTGGTGGAGGCGCTGGAGAAGCACCGCGCCTGGCTGGAGGAGCACGGCGAGCTGGTGGTCCGGCGCCGCCGCCGGGCGGCCCAGGAGATCGAGGCGATCGCGCTGGCCGCGCTGCGCGCCCGGATCGGCGACCTGCACGGCGACCGGCAGCTGGCCGCGCTGGCCGAGAAGGTGGTGGCCGGCGAGCTGGACCCGTACGGCGCCTCCGACCGGCTGGTGGCGGGCCTGACCACCAGCTGAGCCCGCACAGCGGCCCGGCGCCCCCGTCCGGGGTGCCGGGCCGCGGGGGCTCGGTCGGGGACGCTCAGCCGCGTCCGCGCAGGCCGCGCAGGTGCTCGGCGACGGGGGCGAGCGCCTCGTACATCGCGTCGAGCTGCTCGGGGGTGAAGCGGTCGATGAAGTGGGCCCGGACGCTGCGGACGTGGCAGGGCGCGACCCGCTGCATGGTCTCCCAGCCCTGCTCGGTGAGGTTGGCGTAGAGGCCGCGGCGGTCGCCGGGACACTCCTGGCGCAGCACCAGGCCGGCGTTCTCCATCCGGGTGATCTGGTGCGAGAGCCGGCTCTTCGACTGGAGGGTCGCGGTGGCCAGGTCGGTCATCCGCAGCCGCCGCTCGGGCGCCTCGGAGAGCACGACCAGGATCTCGTAGTCGTTGATCGCCAGGTTGTGCGGCTGGAGCTCGCGGCTCAGCTGGTACTCCAGCAGCTTGGCGACCTCCAGGTGGGCGCGCCACAACCGCTGCTCCCGGACGGTCAGCCAGGGGGTCTCCTCCTCGGGCCCTTCGGGCTGCGGGGCCGAGGCGTCTGCCGGGTCGACGATGTGCGTGTCCATGGTTCTACGATAGCGCACTTAGTTCAATGTTGTACGACTTTACCGGGGTTCACACGGTTGAGGCCGTCGCGATCCGGCCGCGGTGCCGCGCGGGAGGCGCGGCGCCGCGGCCGGACCGGCGGCAGGACCGGTGGGACGGGCGGGGCGGGTCAGAGCCCGAAGCGCCGCCCGAGGTCGCCCAGGTTACCGAGACCGGGCACGTTCACGTTCGGCAGCTGGCTGTTGCCGTGGCCGGCGCCGTGCTGGCCCGGCACCCCGCCCATCGGCACCCCGGCCTCGGCGTGCACCTGGCCGACGGCGCGCTCGGCCATCAGCACCTCGCTGGACTGCAGCAGTACCTGGCCGGCGCCGATGAACTCGAACTGGTGCTCCTCGCCGGAGGCCCCGCCCAGCCCGGTGAGCCGGCGCAGGCCGCCGATCACGCCGTGCATGTAGTCGTGGTCGTAGTGGTGGCACGGCGCCGGGCAGTCCGCCCAGCCGACCAGCGCCTGCGGGTCCACCCGGATCGGCGGCTCGACGAAGTGCACCGGCCCGTTCGAGGCGGCGACGAACTTGCCGCTGCCGATCAGGGTCAGGAAGCCCGGGATGATCGACTGCTTGAGCCGCAGGGTGGGCTCGTAGGCCAGCAGGTTCCCCGAGCGGACCGTCAGGTTCCCCTCCTCCAGGTCGTAGGAGTTGAGGTCGAAGGCCCGGTCGGCCAGCAGCAGCTTGCCGCGGCCCTCGGCGACCACCCAGTCCGCCGCGTGCATCGGCGAGTTGAAGTGCTGGCCGAGCATCCGGTCGATCGCGCCGGCGCCGACGCCCTTGAAGGAGATGTCGCCGTAGTAGGCGATCATCTTGCCCTTCTGCAGGAAGTACGAGCCGTTGAGGTCCACCGAGAAGGCGTACGGGTTGACGTTGTCGTTGGACGGCAGGCTGTGCACGTCGTGGACGACCGGACCGGTGCCGTCCTGCGCCTTGGGCAGCGGGGCCTGGGCGCCGCCGTACTGCTCCTGGGCGTACTGCTGCGGCGGCTGGGCCGGGTAGCCCTGCGGCGGGGGCGGCGGGTAGCCGCCCTGCTGCGGATAGCCCTGCGGGGGGTACGGCTGCTGGCCCTGCTGGGGGTAGCCCGGCTGTGGGTACCCGGGCGGCGGGGCGGCGGGGTAGCCGGGCTGGGTCGGCTGGCCGTACGGGGACTGGCCGTACGGGTCCTGGGGCTGCCCGTACGGGGGCTGCGGCGGGTAGGACATCAGAGCTTCTCCTCGCTCGCCTGCACGTACACCGTGCCGTGCCCGGACAGCTCCAGCTGGAACGCCTCGCCGGAGCCGCGGCCGATCATGTCGCGCCATCCCAGCGCGGTCGACAGCTTGTTCTGGACCTGGCCGCGGTGCGCGACGTAGGCCTGCGGGTCGACGTGCACCGGCTGGTTCGGGGTGATCGGCAGCTCGAAGACGCCGCCGTGCGCCATCACCGCGACCGCGCCGTGGCCGTCCAGCTTGGTGGTGAACAGGCCCTGGCCGGTCACCTGGCCGCGGACCATGCCCATCACGCCGCCCTGCGAGCCCATGAACATGGTGGACTGCTGCAGCGAGCCCTCGAAGGCGAGCAGCCGGTCGGCCTCGACGTACAGGGTGTCGCCGGTCAGGTCGATCACCTGGACGTGGTGGCCGCCGTGGCCGAACATCACGGTGCCCTGGCCCTCGACGGTCATCAGCGGGGTGTCCTCGTTGGCCACCCGGCGGCCGATCATCGACATGACGCCGCCCTGGCCGCCGGTGATGTTCGGCGTGAACCGCACCTCGCCGGTGTACGCGAGCATCGCGCCGCGCTGGCTGAACAGCCGCTGGCCCGGCACGACCCGGGCCTCGATCATCTTGCTGTTGATCTTCGTGAACGCCATCAGACGTCGCCCCCGACGGTCAGCTTCTCGGAGGGCTGCACGTAGACCAGTCCCTCGCCGGTGAACTCCACCTGGACGGCCTCGCCGCCGCCCTCGCCGATGAAGGTGCTCCAGCCGGCGCCGGACTTGATGGAGCGGTTGAGGTTGCCGGTGTGCGCCACGTACGCGCCGGGGTCGACCCGCAGCGGCATGCCCTGGGACACCCGGAGGATGATCGCCGGCCCCTTGGAGGTGACGGCGGCCCAGCCGTGCCCCTCGACCTTGGTGGTGAACAGGCCGTTGCCGGAGGAGACGCCGTTCAGGCCGGTGAAGCTGGTCCCGGTCTTGAGCGTGCCCTCGGTGCAGAGCAGATTGTCGGACTCGACGTAGAGCGTCTCGCCGTTCAGCCGTACCAGGTTGATCTCGGTGGCCTGGTCGGCGAAGTAGCAGGTGCCCTGTCCTTTCACCTCCATGACCGTCATCTGCTCGCCGGTGAGCCGACGGGTCACCATGCCGCGGATGCCGTCACCACCACCGCTGAGCTTCTTGAAGTTCATCTGGCCGGTGTACGCGACCATCGAACCGTTCTTGGCCTTCACGAGGTCGCCGGTCATGTCGACGGCGAGCGTCTTGGACCCCTGGAGTCGAAACTGTGCCACGGCCGCAATGTAGCGGTCGGCGGGCCGGGCCGGGGAGGGGGAGCCTGGTTCTGGTACGCGTCCGGTACAAAGCGGCCGCCCGGACTCCGCTCCCCGCACCCCCGGGGGCGGGTTCGGACATGTGCTCGGTGATAATGGGGCGGATGCTTGTGAGCCGGTTCACAAGCGATCTCCGAGCCCCCGTATCGAGGTACCCATCGTGAACAGCAGCGCCGTCCACCGCCTGCGCCTGGTCTCCGGCCCCGAAGGGGTCTCGTTCCTGCTCCTGCTGCTCTGCTCGGTGCTCAAGCGCACCACCAGCTTCAACGGCGTGCCGGTGATGGGCATGGTCCACGGGATCCTGTTCATCCTCTACGTGGTCTTCTGGATCATGGCCTGGCAGTCGCAGAAGTGGGACGTCAAGCGCGGTGCCGTGCTGTTCGTGCTGTCGGTGCTGCCCGGCGGCGGCTTCGTGGCCGAGCGGATGCTCGCCAAGGAGGAGCGCGCCGGGGGCAAGGCCGCGGTGCCGGTCGCGGCCTGACCGGGCCCGCGCGACCCCTCCCGACGCCGACAGGCTGCCGGGGCCCCCTCTCCCAGTGGGCCCCGGCAGCCTGTCGCTTTTCCGGGAGTGGTTCCGTTCCCGACTAGCTGACGTTCACCGCGCTCCAGGCCGCGGCCACCGTGTTGTACTCCACGCTGCCGGCGCCGTAGAGGTCCTTGGCGGCGTTCAGGGTGCCGGTGCGGGCGGCCTTGTAGTTGGTGCTGGAGGTGAAGTAGGTGGTCAGCGCGCGGTACCAGATCGCGGCGGCCTTGTCGCGGCCGATGCCGGTGATCGTGGAGCCGTTGGAGGTCGGGCTGTTGTAGCTGACGCCGTTGATCACCTTGGCGCCGCTGCCCTCGGACAGCAGGTAGAAGAAGTGGTTCGCGACGCCCGAGGAGTAGTGGACGTCGATGCTGCCGATCCCGGAGTACCAGGAGTCCTTGGACGAGCCGTCCTTGGAGGGCTTGTCCATGTAGCGCAGCGGCTGACCGTTGCCGAAGATGTTGATCTTCTCGCCGATCAGGTAGTCCGGCACGTCCGAGGGCAGGTTGGCGTACCACTCGACCATGGTGCCGAAGATGTCCGAGGTGGCCTCGTTGAGGCCGCCGGACTCGCCGGAGTAGGTGAGGTTGGCGGTCGCCGCCGTGACGCCGTGGCTCATCTCGTGGCCGGCCACGTCGATGGCGGTCAGCGGGTTGGTGTTGTTGGTGCCGTCGCCGTAGGTCATGCAGAAGCAGGAGTCCTGCCAGAAGGCGTTGACGTAGGCGTTGCCGTAGTGCACCCGGTTGCTGGCGCCGACGCCGTTGTTCTTGATGCCGTTCCGGTTGAACTTGGCCTTGTAGTAGTCCCAGGTCGCCCCGGTGCCGAACTGCGCGTCGACCGCGGCGGACTGGGTGTCCGCGGCGGTGCCGTTGCCCCAGTTGTTGTCGGCGTCGGTGTACAGCGCGTTGCCGTTCTTGGCGTTGCCGGTCCACTGGTTGCCGCGGGAGGCGTCCTTGAGCTGGTAGGTGGACCCGCTCTGGGTGGTGGTCAGGGTCACCGTCCCGACGTGCACGCCCTTGCCGGTGCCGGTGGCGGTCTGCACCTCCTCGTGGGTGGAGAGCAGCTGGCCGGTGGCGGCGTCGGTGACCAGTCGCTGGCTGCTCGGGGTGCCGTCGGCGCGCTCGCCGTGGACCACGGTCTGGTAGGCCAGCCGCGGGGTGCCCTCGCCCGCCCAGACCACCAGGGTCGGGCTGCTCGCACCGTCGACCCGGCTCACCGGGGACGCGTCCTCGTCGGCCGGGGCGATGCCGACGGTGGCCCGGACCGAGTCGACGGCCTGGGTGGAGGCGGTGCCGGCGGAGAGCTTCGGGGTGAGGCTCGGCAGCGAGAGCCGGCCGTCGAAGGCGCGGTCCACCGAGGCGACGGTGCCGTTCGCCTTCTGGTGGACGATGAGGTCGCCGCCCAGGACCGGCAGGCCGGCGTAGGTCCGGTCGTAGCGCAGGTGGCGGGTGCCGTTGGCGTCCACGATCGCGTCCTTGACGATCAGCTGCTCCTGGCCGCCGAGGCCGAGGGCCTTCGCCACCGGCGCGGCCTGCTGGCCGGCCAGGGAGATGATCGCGTCGCGCTGCAGGACGGGGGCGGCCTGGGCGGGGGCGGCGGCGACCTGGATGGCGCCGGCCAGAAGTGCGGAGGCGGAGAGTACGGCGCCGGCTGTCAGCTTTCGCTTCACGTGCGGGGTTCCTTCCACGAAACCGCGGGTGCGCGGTCACGCCGCGTACCGGGGCGCCGGGGTTGGCGCCTTGGGGCGGTAGGGCGTTGACGTGCTGCTCCGTGCGGCCTGACGGTCCGTCGGTGGGTGGGGCGACGGACGTCCGGACGGGGCTTGGGCAGAAGCATGACAAGTCAGTTCGGCGAACAACAGGGAGCGACCGGGTATTGGCCAGGTCTCGCCACGGCCCGAACGGGTGGTGGCCGTGCGACGGTTGTGCCGGTTGTCCGCTTTCGTCCGCTGGCGTGATCCCGCCAGCGGCGGCCCTTGTCGGCCTCCGCCGGTGTTGCTACGCGGGCGGGGAAGGGACGGGCGCGCGGGGGAGAGGGGCCGGCCGGGGGAAAAGGACGGACGTCCGGGGCCTCCCCTCCCAGTGAGGGCCCCGGACGTCCGTCGGACCGCGCGTCAGTTGACGTTGACGCCGCTCCACGCGGCCGCGACCGCGTTGTACTCGGTGCTGCCGGCGCCGTAGAGGTCCTTGGCGGCGCTCAGGGTGCCGGTACGGGCCGCCTTGTAGTTGGTGGTCGAGGTGAAGTAGACCGTCAGCGCGCGGTACCAGATCGCCGCGGCCTTGTCGCGGCCGATGCCGGTGAGCGTCGAGCCGTTGGAGGTCGGGCTGTTGTACGCGACGCCGTTGATGGTCTTCGCGCCGCTGCCCTCGGCCAGCAGGTAGAAGAAGTGGTTGGCCACGCCCGAGGAGTAGTGGACGTCCAGGTTGCCGACCGAGGAGGACCAGGCGTCGGCCGAGCCGCCGTCCTTGGAGGGCTTGTCCATGTAGCGCAGCGGGGTGCCGTCGCCGTTGATGTCGATCTCCTCGCCGATGAGGTAGTCCGGCTTGTCGGCGGGGAGGTTCGCGGACCACTCGACCATGGTGCCGAAGATGTCCGAGGTGGCCTCGTTGAGGCCGCCGGACTCGCCCGAGTAGTTCAGGCCGGCGGTGGCCGAGGTGACGCCGTGGGTCATCTCGTGGCCCGCGACGTCCAGCGCGGTCAGCGGGTTGGTGTTGCCGCTGCCGTCGCCGTAGGTCATGCAGAAGCAGGAGTCGTCCCAGAACGCGTTGACGTAGTTGCGCCCGTAGTGGACCCGGCTGGTGGCGCCGACGCCGTTGTTCTTGATGCCGCTGCGGCCGAAGGTGTTCTTGTAGAAGTCCCAGGTGGCCGCCGCGCCGAACTGCGCGTCCACCGCGGCCGACTGGCGGTTGGCGGCGGTGCCGTCGCCCCACGCGTTGTCGGCGTCGGTGAAGAGGGTGCCGGAGCCGGTGGTCTTGCCCTTGAGGTCGCTGGTGGACTGCCCGCCGCGGGAGGCGTCCTTCAGCTGGTAGGTGGAGCCGCTCTTGGTGGTGGTCAGCGGGACGCTGCCGACGAAGACGCCCTTGCCGGTGCCGGCGGCGGTCTGCACCTGCTCGTGCGTGGACAGCACCTCGCCGGAGGCGGCGTCGGTGACCAGCAGCTGGCTGCTCGGGGTGCCGTCGGCGCGCACGCCCTGGACGGTGGTCCGGTACGCCAGCCGCGGGTTGCCGTCGGCGGCCCAGACGACCAGCTCGGCGGCACCGGTCTGGTGCACCTCGGCGAGCGGGGACTCGTCCTTGTCGGCGGCGATGCCGACGCTGGAGGCGACCGCGCCGGAGGCCTGGGCGGCGGCCTTGTCGGCCGGGATCGCCGGGGTCAGGCTCGCCACCGCGATCGGCGCGGTGACGGCCTTGTCCACGGCCTCGACGGCGCCGCCGGCGGCCTGGTGCACGACCAGGTCGCCGCCCAGCACCGGGAGTCCGGCGTAGGTGCGCTCGAAGCGGAGGTGGCGGGTGCCGTCGGCGTCCACCACGGCGTCCTTGGCCACCAGGGTCTCCTTGCCGCCGAGGCCGAGGGCCTTGGTCAGCGGACCGGTCTCGCCGTTCGCCAGGGCGATCAGGCCGGCCCGGTGCTCGGCGGCCTGGGCCTGGGCCGAGGGGGTGGGAGTGGCCTGGGCGGCGGTGCTCACCTGGATGACGCCGGTGAGGAGGGCGGTGGCGGAGAGTACGGCGCCGGCTGCGAGCGATCGCTTCACGTACAGGTCCTTCCGGGAAACCGCGTGCGCGGTCGCGCCTCGCTCCGGGGTGCCGGGGTTGGCACCTTAGGGGCGGAACGGGCGCTGACGTGCTGCTCCGTGCGGTCCACGGTGGTCACCGGTGAGTGGGGCGGTGGCCACCGGACGGGGCTGGCCGAAAGCATGACAATCCAACAAGTGAAATGACAGGTCTTGTTCATGGATTGGCCAGGTCTCGCCAATGTGGCGGAACGTGAACAGAGTGAGGAAAGGGGTGAATCCCCTGTCCCTGTCGCGGGTTCCGGTCCGAACCGCCGCCCGGTAGCGGCGCCGATGCCGTCCGCGGGCCGCCCGGGGCCCGTCCGCCCCCGGCCGCGGAACGGTTGGTACCCGTTCACACCCCCGCAACGTGCTGGTACGGACCTGACGGACCCGTTGGCGTGATCCCGCCACGTGTCGCGCTTGTCCATCCCTCAGGACGACTGGTAGCACCGGCCGCTCCCGCCGGTACGGTTGGCGGGTGGCCAAGCCCCTCGCACTCGACTTCGACCCGATCGCCCGTGCCGACGAGCTGTGGACCCGCCGTTGGGGAGCCGTCCCCGCGATGGCGGCGATCACCTCGATCATGCGGGCCCACCAGATCCTGCTCTCCCGTGTGGACGCGGTGCTCAAGCCGTACGGGCTGACCTTCGCCCGCTACGAGGCGCTGGTCCTGCTCACCTTCAGCCGGACCGGCGAGCTGTCGCTCTCCAAGATCGGCGAGCGCCTGATGGTCCACCCGACCAGCGTCACCAACACCGTCGACCGCCTGGAGCGGGCCGGGCTGGTCGCCCGCCGCCCCAATCCGCTGGACGGCCGGGGCGTGCTCGCCACCATCACCGACCGGGGCCGCGAGGTCGTCGAGGGGGCCACCGGGGAGCTCATGGCGATGGACTTCGGTCTGGAGGAGTTCGACGGCGGCCAGTGCCGCGAGGTGTTCGACCTGCTGCGCCCGCTGCGGGTGGCGGCCGGCGACTTCGCCGAGCTGCCGGGCGAGGGGCCTGCGCCGGGCGGGGCGTGAGGGCGGCTACCCTCGTGGGAGCGGTGCGCGGATCAGGACGTACCCCCCGATGCTGACTGGCGAGGCGATGCAGAAATGAAGGCGACCCCCCTGCTGGGCTGGTACCGCGCCCTGGCCCTGGCGACCGGTGTGGCGCTGCTGGTCTTCTGCGGTTTCATGGTCGCGAAGTACGGCTTCCACGCGGCCGAGGACGTGACCACCTACGTCGCGATGCTGCACGGGTACCTCTACATCGGGTACTTCGTGGTGACCTTCCTGCTCGGCCAGAAGCTCAAGTGGCCGCTGGGGCGGATGGTCTTCTTCCTGGCCGCCGGCTGCATCCCGTTCGCCTCCTTCGTGGCCGAGCGCAAGGTGGTCGCCGAGGCGGCCGCCGGGTCCTCCGCCGCCGACGCCGCCCGCCAGCCGGCCGGCGTCTGAGCGGCGCCGCCGCCGACCGTCGCGCCGAGGCCGCAGCGGCCGTCCGGGCCGCCGAGGGCGCCCTTCCCCGTCCGGGGGAGGGCGCCCTTTCGCATGCTCCCGGTGCGCTTGGCCGGGTGTCCGTCGACAAATACTAGGACGTCCGAGTAAATTGGTAGGACGTCCTAATAGCTGTGCCGCCCGCTGGTGTGGCGGCCGTACGGAGCGGAGTTCGGGGTCATGGACGCCGAGGAGATCGAGCGCGGACGGCAGCGCTGGCAGCAGCGGTACGACAGCGCCCGCAAGCGGGACGCGGACTTCACCACCCTCTCCGGGGAGGAGGTCGAGCCGGTCTACGGCCCGGCCCCCGGGCAGGCCGTCGAGGGCTTCGAGCGGATCGGCTGGCCCGGGGAGTACCCGTACACCCGCGGCCTGCACGCGACCGGCTACCGGGGCCGGACGTGGACCATCCGGCAGTTCGCCGGCTTCGGCAACGCCGAGCAGACCAACGAGCGCTACCGGATGATCCTGGAGGCGGGCGGCGGCGGTCTCTCGGTGGCCTTCGACATGCCCACCCTGATGGGCTACGACTCGGACGACGCGCGCTCGCTCGGCGAGGTCGGCCACTGCGGTGTGGCGATCGACTCGGCCGCCGACATGGAGGTGCTGTTCCGCGGCATCCCGCTCGGCGAGGTCACCACCTCGATGACGATCAGCGGCCCGGCCGTGCCGATCTTCTGCATGTACCTGGTGGCCGCCGAGCGGCAGGGCGTCGACCCGGCCGTGCTCAACGGCACCCTGCAGACCGACATCTTCAAGGAGTACATCGCCCAGAAGGAGTGGCTCTTCGCCCCCGAGCCGCACCTGCGGCTGATCGGCGACCTGATGGCCCACTGCGCCGAGGGCATCCCGGCCTACAAGCCGCTGTCGGTCTCCGGCTACCACATCCGCGAGGCCGGGGCGACGGCCGCGCAGGAGCTCGCGTACACCCTGGCCGACGGCTTCGCCTACGTCGAACTGGGCCTCTCCCGGGGCCTGGACGTGGACGTCTTCGCCCCGGGCCTGTCGTTCTTCTTCGACGCGCACCTGGACTTCTTCGAGGAGATCGCCAAGTTCCGCGCCGCCCGGCGGATCTGGGCCCGCTGGATGCGCGAGCGGTTCGGCGCCAAGACCGACAAGGCCCAGTGGCTGCGGTTCCACACCCAGACCGCCGGCGTCTCGCTCACCGCGCAGCAGCCGTACAACAACGTGGTCCGCACCGCCGTCGAGGCGCTCTCGGCGGTGCTCGGCGGCACCAACTCGCTGCACACCAACGCCCTGGACGAGACCCTGGCGCTGCCCTCGGAGCAGGCCGCCGAGATCGCCCTGCGCACCCAGCAGGTGCTGATGGAGGAGACCGGCATCACCAATGTGGCCGACCCGCTGGGCGGTTCCTGGTACGTCGAGGCGATGACCGACCGGATCGAGCAGCAGGCCGAGGAGATCTTCCGGAAGATCCTGGACAAGGGCCGGGAGGACCACCCGATCGGCCAGATCACCTCCGGCATCCTGCGCGGGATCGAGGACGGCTGGTTCACCGGCGAGATCGCCGAGGCGGCCTTCCAGTACCAGCAGTCGGTGGAGAAGGGCGAGAAGCGGGTCGTCGGCGTCAACTGCCACCCCCGCAGCGTCACCCCCGAGCTGGAGATCCTCCGGGTCAGCCACGAGGTGGAGCGGGAGCAGGTCCGGGTGCTGGGCGCCCGTCGGGCGGCCCGCGACGAGGCCGCGGTCCGGGCCGGGCTGGACGCGATGCTGGCCGCCGCGCGGTCCGGCGCCTCGATGATCCCGCCGATGCTGGACGCGGTGCGCGCCGAGGCGACCCTCGGCGAGATCTGCAACGCACTGCGCGAGGAGTGGGGCATCTACCGGGAGACCGCCCGCTTCTAGGGCGGGTGAGCGGTCGGGCCGTCCGGTGCCCTGCGGCGCCGGACGGCCCTTCGGCGTGCCCGCGGCCGCCCCTGGTCGTCCACGGTCGTCCTCGGCCGTCCTCAGTCGTCCTCAGTCGCCGAGCAGGCTCGGGAACGGGCCGAGCAGCAGGCCGGTGAACCGGCGGGTCCACTCCGGGGTGATCGGCTCGCCGCTGACCAGCACCCGGTGCTCGACCGTCCCGGCGATGGTGTCGAAGATGATGTCGATCTCCTCGCGGGCGGTGGCCTCGTCGCAGTCCGGGGCCAGCTCGCCCCGGGTCTGGGCGGCGGCCCGGCCCTGCCGGACCAGCCGCTTCTGCGGATCGACGATCGCCTCCCGGATCCGCCGCCGCAGCTGGCGGTCGCGGGTGCCCTCGGCGAACAGGGCGAGCAGCGCGGCCTGGGTCTCCGGACGGGCCAGCAGATCGGCGAACTGGGTCACCACCGCCTCGATGTCGGCCCGCAGGCTGCCGAGGTCGGGCATCACCAGCTCGTCGAAGAGGCTGGCGACGGCGTCGACCACCAGCTCGTTCTTGGACGGCCAGCGCCGGTACAGGGTGGTCTTGGCGACCCCGGCCCTGGTCGCGACATGGCCCATGGTCAGTCCGCCCCAGCCGAGTTCGGCGAGGGCCTCGCGGGTGGCGTCCAGAATGGCGCGGTCGGCGGCGGCACTGCGCGGCCGCCCCTTGGCCCGGGCCGCGCCCCCCTCGGGGGGCTCCGGGGGGCGGGCGTGGGGCGGGAGCCCGGGGCCCCGGGGGGCGTCCTGGGGGGCCTCGGCCGGGCGGACCTCGTGCGGCGGGGTCACGGGTGGCTGGGGGGCCGGCACCGGGCCTCCTTGCGATTTACCGGTAAGTAACTTGGGTGGGACCGGTAACGGTAGCGACTCCTCCGCACCCAGGTCAGCCGGGGCGCCCGGGAAAGTGGCTCAGCTCACGTCGGGGGACTGCCGATAGGGGTTGCGGCGGGTGGCCCCGATCCAGTTACGCTACGACTCGTAGCGAAAGCGACGACCAGGCGCCGCGTCCCCGTGGGACGGGAGCGGCGCGGGCGCGGATGGGGATCCGCGCCGAACGGTTCAGGCTACTCGGAGGTGGGTCCACCGCTTCGGGAATCGGGACCGCGCAGCCCGCGCGGGGCGATTTCCGGGAGGTTGGTGCCCACCGGCGGCGCGAGCGGGGGAGGATAGTGCCATGCAGCCACGGAATTCTCGTCTCAACAGTGCCGCCCTGCGTGGCGCGGTCGACCTCGCCGCAGTGAAGGCAGCCGGCGAGGCTGCCCAGAAGGCCGAGCAGGCCAGGGCCGAGCGGGCCCGCCAGTCGGCCGCCGCCGAGGAGGCCGGGGTCGCCCCGGCCGGGGCCGGCTACGAGCTCGTTATCGACGTCACCGAGGACACCTTCGAGACCGAGGTCGTCCAGCGGTCCACCGAGGTGCCGGTGGTCGTCGACTTCTGGGCCGAGTGGTGCGGGCCCTGCAAGCAGCTCAGCCCGATCCTGGAGCGCCTGGCCGAGGAGTACGCCGGCCGGATCGTGCTCGCCAAGATCGATGTGGACGCCAACCAGCTGATCGCCCAGCAGTTCGGCATCCAGGGCATCCCGGCCGTGATGGCCGTGGTGGCCGGCCAGTTGGTGCCGCTGTTCCAGGGCGCCGAGAACGAGGCCAACGTCCGCAAGGTGCTGGACCAGCTGATCCTGGTCGCCGAGCAGCGCTTCGGCATCGTCGGCGGCGCCGGCGCTCCGGCCGAGGGCGTCGAGGCCGCCGCTCCGCAGCGGTCGGAGGACCCGGCGCTCTCCGCCGCCCACGACGCGCTGGACCGGGGCGACCTGGCCGGCGCCGTCCAGGCCTACAAGAACGTGCTGGTCGAGCAGCCGGGCAACACCGAGGCCCGGCTCGGCCTGGCCCAGGCGCAGCTGCTGCACCGGGTCGAGGGGCTGGACCCGCAGGCGGTCCGGGCGGCCGCGGCCGCCGACCCCAAGGACGTCGCGGCCCAGCTGGGGGCGGCCGACCTGGACCTGGTCGGCGGGCATGTCGAGGACGCCTTCGGCCGGCTGGTGGTGACGGTGGGCAAGACCTTCGGCGAGGACCGGGACGCGGTCCGGCTGCGGCTGCTGGAGCTGTTCGAGGTGATCGGCACCGAGGACCCGCGGGTCACCGCGGCACGTCAGGCGCTGGCCCGGGTGCTGTTCTGATCCCGCGCTCCAAGTCCGGCCGGTGACACGGCGGATGACCTGCGGTGCCGCCTGGTGATTTGGCGACAATCCGGTCATCGCGGCTGAGGTTTACCAAATCTTGACAACACCCGTGGACGGTCACGACATGTGACCGTCCACGGGTGTTTCGCTGATGTTTCCGAGGGATTTCGCCCTCACGAATCCTCCATTTCGTCACTCTGCGTGCTTTTCCCGCCGATTCCATGATCGTTTCGGCTCGTATGGGATTACCCGTCAGTAATGCGACCTCTTGTGCTCAGCCCGGGATTCGAGCAGCATCGGCACGCCCGGTCCCCACGATTCGACCTCCGCCGGCAGCCGGTCTGCGGACCCGACGTAGGGGATCCCCACCGGGCTGCCGACGGCCCCGCCGCCGGCGAGAAGGCAGGGGGGTATCCGCTCCCACGGCGGTTCCTGTCCTTCGCAAGGCCGCGCTGCCCGCGCGGTCACTGGTTGTCGCTCGGGGGGATCGCCCGTGTTGCCACGGCGCTCTCCGCTACCGAGGACGTAGCTCTCTCCCATCCCAGGCCCCCATTGACGCGGGACGCGCCACCGGGGAGCCGGAGATGTACGTCCAGAAGGAGGACACGCATGTCCCAGACCCACGGCAAGACCCGCTGGAAGCGCTTCGCCCTGGTGATGGTCCCGAGCATCGCGGCCACCGCGATGGTCGGTGTCTCCATCGCCAACAGCGCGCTCGCCGCGTCGTTCAGCGTCTCCGGCCAGCAGTTCAAGGTGAAGACCTCGTACCTGAAGGGCGACAACTTCGCCCAGTTCGGCGCGGTCGACGTCGAGGCCAACGGAACGCTGCACCCGGTCGCAGTCTCGGCCTTCGACGACGCCGAGATCCACAACCTCTGCCAGTCGGTCGTCACCGACCTGTCGCGCCTCGGCCTCGGCAAGATCACCCTCCAGCTGAACGCCGGCAACGACGAGAAGAAGCCGGTCACCGCGCACAACCTGCTGATCGACCTGGAGCAGCTGGACGCCGACGCGACCTTCACCGACATCAACATCGGCCAGGACGCCTCCACCCTCACCGGTTCGGCCACGCAGGGCTGGCACGGCCACCCGGCGCTGAAGGAGGCCGGCGCGAAGCTCCCGACCGGCGCGGTGGGCTTCTCCCAGGCGGCCAAGCAGGCCGTGCTGACCGACGTCAAGCAGACCGCGCGCGCCACCTCGGCCGGCACCTTCGTGCTCAACGGCCTGAGCCTCAAGCTCAAGAGCGGCGACGGCGCGGGCAACGAGTGCTTCTGAGCCCCAGCTGACGGCGTGCCCACCGGCACGCCCGAGTGACGGGTTCCCACGGGCCGGGGGCGGCGAAGACCGCCCCCGGCCCGACATCACAGTTCTTCCCTCGTAGAGACATCGAGGAGCTGCACCATGTCCAGCGCAACGGCCGAGGCTCGGCCCGAACATCGGAACCTGGTCGGGGCGTTCTGGCGGGGCTTCCGTGACTTCCGTCGCTCCAGGCCCTTCTGGGGCGGCCTGCTGGCCATGATCGCCGGCGTCCCGATCCTGTACTTCCCCTACGCCCACCTGTCGTTGGGCGGCGTGACCATCGCCATGTCGACCACGGCGGGCGCCGGTTCGCTGATCATCGGCGTGCTGCTGATCATTCTCGGGCTCACCGCCTGGTTCCAGCCCGCCGTCCGGATCTTCGCGGGTGTCGCCACCACGCTGCTGACGCTGGTGTCGATCCCGGTCTCCAACCTCGCCGGATTCGGCATGGCGCTGCTGCCGGGGCTGATCGGCGGCGGACTGATGATGGCGTGGGCCAAGCTGCCCGAGCCGGCGGTCGCCACCGCGGCCGAGGCGCCCGGGGCGGCCGAGGGGACGACGGCCGAGTCCGTCGCCACCGAGCAGCCCGCCGCCGCGCCCGTCGCGGAGGAGCCGGTCACCGAGGAGCCGGCCGCCGAGGCCGCCGCCGAGCAGCCCGCCGCCGGGGGAAGCATTCCGGCGCAGCAGGCCGCGGAGCCCAAGGAGGTCCGGTGAGTGACCCGCGCGAGGAGCGTCCCGAGCCGGCGGAGCACCGTTCGCCCCGGCACGCGGCGCCCCGCACACCCGTGCGGCTCCGGCTGCGCGGCCGGGCGCTGGCGATGGCGGCGGTGCCGACCGCGCTGCTGATGGCCGCCACCTACACGCCGAACCCGGCGATCGCGGAGACCACGGCCAGCAAGCCGTGCGCCACCGCCCCGGACGCGCCGCCGAAGGTCGCCGAGACACCGGTGCCCAAGAGCGAGCTGCCGCCGCCGATCCCCGGCCCGTCCGTCCCGCTCCCCGAGGCGCCGGCCACCGCCGCGCCCGAGCCGACGGCCGCACCCGGGACCGGGCCGACGACGGTGCCCGCGACGCCGCCCGCCGAGACCGCTCCGGCCGCGCCCGCCGCGACCGCTCCGGCGGCCACCCCGGTCGCGCCGGAGCCGGCCGCCACCAAGGCCCGTACGGCGGGCAGCGGCGGCGGGGTCGTCCAGGCCGGACTCATAGGCGACATCGTCGGCGGGGTCGCCGATCTGCTCCACCCGGGCGGCGCGCCGAGCCCGACGGCCACCGCGAGCCCCTCCGCCGGGACCCACGCCGTCGCCCCGGCCGCTCCCGCGCCCGCCGCGTCGGGCACCTCGTCCTCGGCCGCCCCGGCCAACCCCGCCACGCCGACCGCGCCGGCCACCACCGCCCCGGCCGCCACCGCGCCGGCCACGACCGCGCCGGGCACGACCGCGCCGACGAGCCCGAAGCCCACCGCCGCGCCCTCGACCGGCGCCCCGGCCACCGGCGGCGCGGCGCCCTCCGCGTCGGCTTCCGCGAAGACGTCCGGCAAGGCGTCCGCGAAGCCCGCCGCCGGGGCCCCCTCGGCGACGCCGTCCGCCTCGGGCACCCCGTCGAAGGACCCGAACTGCCTGGTCGACTCCAAGGCGCTGAGCCCGGCCGGCAAGCCGCCGGACAACCCGATCCTGGTGCCGGACCAGAACTGGACCCTCCAGACCAGCCGGCTCACCCTGAACCACGCGGTGCTGCTGGGCGTGGTCAACGTCCAGACGCCGACCGGCACCAAGCGGGTGCTGAAGTTCGAGGTGGAGACGGTCGACATCGAGAACCTGCACATGACGACGCTGCAGGGGAACGGCAAGACCTTCCATGTGAAGGGCGCGCCCGGCTCGGTCTCGACGATGCGCAAGGGCCCGGTCGTCATGTACGTCGAGCGGCTCTCCGGCCACCTGGCCAAGGTGCTCGGCCTGCCGATCCCGATCGACCTGGGCGAGCTGACCCTCACCCCGGACGGGCCGCTGCCGCAGTGGCTGTACGACCTGATCGGCCAGCTCCAGGTGCCGCTGTGGATCGAGCTGACCGGGGTCACCGCGATCCAGTCGGGCCAGTTCGGCGGGACGCTGAAGATCCCCGGCATGAAGCTCTACAACGACGACCAGCCGTACCCCGGGGCGGCCTGACCCGGCCCGGACCCGCGTACGCCCGTGGGGCGGCCCCTCCTCGTCGGAGGGACCGCCCCACGGGCGTTTGTTCCGCGCCGCTTACGCGCTGCGGGTGCCCAGGTGGTGGACCTGGACCATGTTGGTGTTGCCGGGGATACCGGGCGGGGAGCCGGCCGTGACGATGACGGTGTCGCCCTCGTCCAGCTCACCGATGCGGAGCAGCTCGCCGTCGACCTGGGCCACCATCGCGTCGGTCGAGCCGACCTGCTCGGTGACGTGGGCCTCGACGCCCCAGCTCAGCGAGAGCTGGTTGCGGGTGGCGTTGTCCGGGGTGAACGCGATCACCGGGATCGGCGAGCGGTAGCGGGACAGCCGGCGCGCGGTGTCACCGGACTTGGTGAACGCGACCAGCGCCTTGCCGTTGAGGAAGTCGCCCAGCTCGCACGCGGCGCGGGCGATCGAGCCGCCCTGGGTGCGCGGCTTGCGGCCCGGGTTGAGCGGCTGGAGGCCCTGGGAGAGCAGCTCCTCCTCGGCCTTCTCGCAGATCCGGCTCATGGTGCGGACGGTCTCGACCGGGTACTTGCCGACGCTGGACTCGGCGGACAGCATGACCGCGTCGGTGCCGTCCAGGATGGCGTTGGCGACGTCGGAGACCTCGGCGCGGGTGGGGCGCGAGGCGTGGATCATCGACTCCATCATCTGGGTGGCGACGATGACCGGCTTGGCGTTCCGGCGGGCCAGGGTGATCAGCTGCTTCTGGACCAGCGGCACCCGCTCCAGCGGGTACTCGACGGCCAGGTCGCCGCGCGCCACCATGATCGCGTCGAAGGCGAGGACGATCTCCTCCATGGCCTCGACGGCCTGCGGCTTCTCGATCTTGGCGATGACCGGCACCCGGATGCCGACCTCGTCCATGACCGCGTGCACGTCCTTGACGTCCGCGGCGTTGCGGACGAAGGACAGCGCGACCATGTCGACGCCCAGACGGAGCGCGAACCGCAGGTCGTCCTTGTCCTTCTCGGACAGGGCGGGCACGTTGACGGCCGCGCCAGGGAGGTTGATGCCCTTGTTGTTCGAGAGCACGCCGCCCTCGACGACCACGGTCCTCACCCGCGGGCCGTCGACGCTGACGACCTCCAGGGCGATGACGCCGTCGTTGATCAGGACCGGGTCGCCGGGCTTGACGTCGCCGGGCAGGCCCTTGTAGGTGGTCCCGCAGATGTGCTGGTCACCGGGGACGTCCTCGGTGGTGATGGTGAACTCGTCGCCGTTGTCGACGGTCACCGGGCCGTTGGCGAAGGTCGCCAGACGGATCTTGGGACCCTGGAGGTCGGCCAGGACGCCGATGGCCTTGCCGGTGTCCTCCGAGACCTGGCGGACCTTGCGGTACCGCTCCTCGTGGTCCGCGTGGGTGCCGTGGCTCATGTTCAGTCGGGCGACGTTCATGCCCGCCTCGACGATGGCCTTCAGCTGTTCGTAGGAGTCCGTCGCGGGACCCAGGGTGCAGACAATTTTCGCTCGGCGCATATCGATCAGTCTATCCGTTCGTGTTATGGGTGCATTCGGCCCGAATGGAAAGGAATCGCCGACGAAGGATTCCGCGGAGCGAGACGACGAGGGGTCAGTTTTCGGCCGATCGGTGCACCAGGGCGAAGGTCTGCCGGGCGATCTCCAGCTCCTCGTCGGTCGGGACGACGGCGACCGCCACCCGCCCGTACTGCGGCGAGATGATCCTCGGCTCGCGCGAGCGTACCGAGTTGAGCTCCGGGTCGACGGCGATGCCCAGCTCCTCCAGTCCGGCCGCGGCCGCCGCCCGCACCGGCGCCGCGTTCTCCCCGACCCCGGCGGTGAAGGCGATCGCGTCCACCCGGCCGAGCACCGCGTAGTAGCCGCCGATGTACTTGCGCAGCCGGTGGATGTAGGCGTCGAAGGCCAGCCGGGCGTCCGCGTCCCCCTCGTCGGCGCGCCGCATGATCTCGCGCATGTCGTTGTCGCCGCACAGGCCCAGCAGCCCGCTGCGGCGGTTGAGCAGGTCGTCGATCTCGTCGACCGACAGGCCGCCGACCCGGTGCAGGTGGAAGACCACCCCGGCGTCGATATCACCCGAACGAGTGCCCATGACCAGGCCCTCCAGCGGGGTCAGGCCCATCGAGGTGTCGACGCAGCGCCCGCCGCTCACCGCCGAGGCGGAGGCGCCGTTGCCCAGGTGCAGCACGATCACATTGACCTCGGCCGGGTCCTTGCCGAGCAGCCGCGCGGTGGCCCGCGAGACGTACTGGTGCGAGGTGCCGTGGAAGCCGTAGCGGCGCACCCGGTGCTCGTCGGCCACCGCCCGGTCGATCGCGTACCGGGCGGCGTACTCCGGCATCGAGGCGTGGAAGGCGGTGTCGAAGACGGCCACCTGCGGCAGGTCGGGGCGCAGCGCGCGGGCCACCTCGATGCCGGTGATGTTGGCCGGATTGTGCAGCGGCGCCACCGGGATCAGCCGACGGATCTCCCGCAGCACCTCGTCGGTGATCACGGTCGGCTCGGTGAACCGCAGCCCGCCGTGCACCACCCGGTGGCCGATCGCGGCCAGCTCGGGGGAGTCCAGGCCGAGGCCGTCGGCGGCCAGCTCCTCGGCGACCGCCTTGAGGGCCGCGCCGTGGTCGGGGAAGGCCTGGGCGGCCTCCCGCTCGGCGCCGGCGCGCGGGGTGTGCACCAGCCGGCCGCCGGTCTCGCCGATCCGCTCGACCAGGCCGGAGGCCAGCCGGGCGCCGTCCAGCATGTCGATCAGCTGGTACTTCACCGACGAGGAGCCGGCGTTCAGCACCAGGACCCGGGTACCCTCACTCACCCTTGAGCTCCTTACGCTCCTGGGACTGGATGGCGGTGATCGCCACCGTGTTCACGATGTCCTGCACCAGCGCGCCGCGCGACAGGTCGTTGACCGGCTTGCGCAGCCCCTGGAGCACCGGTCCGACGGCGACCGCGCCCGCCGAGCGCTGCACCGCCTTGTAGGTGTTGTTGCCGGTGTTGAGGTCCGGGAAGATCAGCACGGTCGCCCGGCCGGCCACCGCCGATCCCGGCAGCTTGGTCGCCGCGACGTACTCGTCCACCGCCGCGTCGTACTGGATCGGACCCTCGACCAGGATGTCCGGGCGCAGCTCGCGGACCAGCTCGGTGGCCTTGCGGACCTTGTCGACGTCCGCCCCGGAGCCGGAGGTGCCGGTCGAGTAGGACAGCATCGCGACCCTCGGCTCGACCCCGAACTGGGCGGCGGTGGCGGCCGACTGGATGGCGATGTCGGCCAGCTGCTGGGCGTCCGGGTCCGGGTTGACCGCGCAGTCGCCGTAGACCAGCACCTTGTCCGCCAGGCACATGAAGAAGACGCTGGAGACGATGGACGCGCCCGGCGAGGTCTTGATCACCTCGAACGCGGGCCGGATGGTGGCGGCGGTGGAGTGCACCGCGCCGGAGACCATGCCGTCGGCGATGCCCTCCTGGACCATCAGGGTGCCGAAGTAGGAGACGTCGGTGACCACGTCCAGGGCCAGTTCCACGGTCATGCCCTTGTGCGCCCGCAGCTTGGCGTACAGCTCGGCGAACTGGCGGCGCAGCGGGCTGGTGGCCGGGTCGACGATCCGCACCTGGGCGCGGTCGGCCCCGGCGTCCGGCTCCGGCAGCGCGATGCCCAGGGCGGCGGCCTTGCGGCGGACGGCGTCGGTCTCGCCCAGCAGGGTGAGGTCGCAGATGTTGCGGCGCAGCAGGATCTCGGCGGCGCGCAGCACCCGGTCCTCGGTGCCCTCCGGCAGCACCACGTGCCGGCGGGCCGCCCTGGCCCGCTCCAGCAGCGCGTGCTCGAACATCATCGGGGTCACCCGCTCGGACCGGCCGACCTCGATCAGGTTGGTCAACTCGGCCGTGTCCACGTGCAGTTCGAACAGCCCGAGGGCGATCTCGGCCTTCCGGGGGCTGGCCGAGGAGAGCTTGCCCTCCAGATGGGTCAGGGCGGCGGCGGTGAGCCAGCTGCCCTCCGGGACGACCGCCACCGGGGTGCCGGGCGCCAGCCGGGCGGCGAGTGCCATCACGTTCGGGCCGGGGTGCTGGCCGAGGGTGAGCAGCACCCCGGCGATCGGCGGGGCGCCGGCGGCGTGCGCGGCCAGCGAGCCGATCACCAGATCGGCCCGGTCGCCGGGGGTGACGACCAGCGCCCCCTCGGTCAGCGCGTCCAGGAAGGTCGGCAGCATGGCGCCGCCGAAGACGAAGCCGCGCACGTCCCGGGCGAGACCGGAGGAGTCGCCGATCAGCACCTCGGCGCCGGTGGCCTCGACCAGCTGGGCGACGGTCGGCGCGGCCAGCGCCGGCTCCTCGGGGATGACGTAGGCGGGGATCGGCAGCTTCTCGGTCAGCTTGCGCTGCACCGGCTGCTTGGCCGCCGGGGCGACCCGGTTGGCGACCATCGCCAGGGTCTCGCAGCCGAGGTCGGTGTACGCCCGGTGGGCGTTGCGGACCTCGGCGATCACCGCGTCCGCGTCCTCGCCGTGGCCGCCCACCACCGGCAGCACGGCGGCGCCGAACTCGTTCGCCAGCCGGGCGTTGAAGGCCAGCTCGTCGGGGATGTTGGTGTCCGCGAAGTCGGTGCCCAGCACCAGCACCGCCTCGCAGCGGCGCTCCAGCGCCCGGAACCGGTCCACCAGTACCGAGACCAGCTCGTCCTGGCCCTGGGCGGCCTGCAGCGCGGCGGCCGCCTCGTAGTCGAGGCCGTAGAGGTCGGCGGCCGGCAGGTCCAGCCGGTAGCGGGCCCGCAGCAGCTCGACCACGTGGTCGGGGCCGGCGGCGCCCTGCGCGGAGGCGTGCACCAGCGGACGGAACACCCCGACCCGGTCCACCTGGCGGGTGAGCAGCTCCATGACCCCGAGCTCCACCGCCTGCCGGCCGTCGCCCCGGTCGATCCCGGTCACGTACACGCTGCGCGCCACGCGGTTCTCTCCGTCCCGTCGTCTCAGGAAGTGGTCATATCGACCATACATTCGCACCGTGAACGTGCGTCGGCGAGCGGAGCGGTCGCGCGGGAGCAAGGGCCGAAGGTCACCAGGGGGAGCGGTCCGTCCCGGCGAGTTCGACGGCGACCCCGGCCGGCCGCTCGGCGATGGACAGCAGGGTGGTCCGCTTGTCCAGCAGCCACCCGTGCCGGTGGGCCAGGACGAGGTCCGGCCGGGTGCGCCAGCCCTCCGCCGTCAGCCGCTCCCGCAGCCGCCGGGCCACCTCGGTGGCGGGCAGGCCCTCGGTGCTCACCACCGTCAGCTCGCGCAGACAGGTGTGCAGACCGCAGTCGCGGTCGGGACCGCTGTCGTGCGCGACGGCGAGGCCGGGCGGCAGCGCCAGCTCGGACCGCTCGGGCGAGAAGGGCTCGTGGACGGCGAGCTGGTAGAGCAGGCCGATCACGAGGCCGAGCAGCGCGTGCGCGGCGGTCAGGGCGATCGCGGCGGTCGTCCGGCCGGACCCGCCGGCGGGCCGGTGGCCGCGCCGCAGGTGCTCGGCCAGGGAGCCGAGCAGCACGACCAGCCCCGCGGCGAGCGGATAGCCGGCCTGGGACTCCGCGACGGCCCGGCTGTGGAACCACCCGTACTCCAGGCCCACCGGGACGACCGCCAGCGCGGCCAGTACCCCGGCGACCACCGCCCCGACCGCCCTGGTCCGCGCCAGCACCGCCCAGCAGACCAGCGGCAGCAGCACGTACCCCCACCCCAGCACCGTCCCCACGAAGCTCCCCCCGGTCCCCACCGACGTCCCCGGCGGGGAGCCTAGCCGCGAGGCCGCACGGGCGGGCGAAGGGAATTCGGCGGGTGCCTGTAACGTGCCCGGCCGTCCGCAGGTCATTCAGGTGTAGGGGAAAACGAGGCAGGGGAGCCCGGCGGATGGCACGAGAGAGTCAGCTACGGACGAAGGCGGGCCGGGACGACGACTTCCGGGCCTTCGCGACGGCGAGGACCCCGCACCTGTACCGCACCGCCTGCCTGCTCGTGGGCGGTGACACCCACCTGGCGGAGGACCTGGTCCAGGAGGCGCTCGGGCGGATCTACGCCCAGTGGCACCGCACCTCCTGGCTCGTTCCGCGCGAGCGGATCGACAACCCGGCCGGCTACGCGCACACCGTCCTGGTGCGGGCCTTCCTGTCGCACCGCAGCCGGCGCAGCAGCGGCGAGCGGCCCGTGGACTCGGTGCCGGACTCCGCCGCCCGGGAGAGCGACCCGGCGCTGCGGCTGGCCCTGGTCGACGCGCTCGCCCGGCTCGCGCCGCGCGACCGGGCGGTGCTGGTCCTGCGCTTCTGGGAGGACCGCAGCGTCGAGCAGACCGCCGAGGTGCTGCGCCGCAGCCCGGGCGCCGTCCGGACGCAGACCGTCCGGGCGCTGGGCCGGATCCGCGCCGTGCTCGGCGACGACCTGCGCGAACTCGCCGACCACTGAGCCGACCCGCCCACCTTCATCATCGACCGACCTGAAACGGTGGTTCAGCATGTCCGAAGACCGGGAGCTTCCCGACACCCAGTACGAGCAGGACTTCTCCGCGGCGATGGCCCGGGCGGGGGAGACCTTCCACACCGAGACCGTGCCGCTGGTCGACACCGCCTGGTCGTACGGCCGCCGGCTGCGCCGCCGGCGGCGGGCGGCGATGGTGGCCGGCGCCGCCGCGCTGGCCCTGGTCGGCGTCGGCGGGGTGGCGGTGGCCGACCTGCCCGGCGGCGGCACCGGCCGGGTCGCGGCCGCCGGCACGCCGTCCGCCGGGGCGACCGCGGCGCCGGTGTCCGGCCAGGAGTTCCTCGACCTGTTCACCCCGCTGCTGCCGGCCGGGAGCGTGGTCCAGGTCGGCGAGGCGCGGGGCACGGAGAGCGGCTCCCCACAGATCCGGCTGACTCACGACGACGGGAGCGGCCTGGTGCAGTACCTGTTCTCGATCACACACGGCCGGAGCGTGCCCGACAACGGCGACGGCTGCGCCTACGCCACCGCGCCCGACACCTGCACCCAGAGCGTCACCGCGGACGGGTCCCTGGTGGTGCTGTACCAGGCCGGCACCCGGGACGGCGAGCCGGCCGGGGCGAAGATGTGGTCCGCCAAGCTGGACACGAAGAGCGGCTACGAGCTGCTGCTGCAGGAGTGGAACCGCGAGCCGTTGGAGCAGGGGGCCGGCATCACCCGGGTCGACCCGCCGCTGACGCCGGACCGGATGGCCGAGGTGGTGACGGACCAGCGGTGGACGGGGGTCCTGGCCGCGATTCCGAAGTACCCCGTCGTCACGGTGCACACCGCCGGGTCGGGGACCAACGGGGTCGAAAGCTGGACGGTGGGCCCCTTCGACCCCACTACTTTCCCGAGGCCCTGGACGAGGCAGGAGAGCGGCGGCGCCTCACCCTCGCCCGCCCTGCCCTCGCCCACCGGGCCTTCGGCCCCCAAGCCCCCGCCGCTGGACGGGCCCCTCTCCGGTCCTGTGACCCTGCCTGCGTTCCCCCCGGCCGGCCCCTGACACGCCAGGGCCGCCGCTCCGCGCCACGGGGGCGGAGCGGCGGCCCGGAACGGCCCGTCAGACCGGGCGGAGCCAGACGGTCGACAGCGGCGGCAGCACCAGCTCGGCGCTGCGCGGCTGGCCGTCCCACTCGACGGCCTCCGACTTCACCGGGTGCGAGTTGGCGATCCCGCTGCCGCCGTAGGCCGCGGCGTCGGTGTTGAGCGCCTCCTCCCACAGCTGGTCGCGGCCGGTCAGCGCGGGCAGGCCGACCCGGCGGCCGTGCCGGACGACGGGGGAGAAGTTGCAGACCGCGACCAGCGGCGTGCCGTCGGCGGCGTACCGGACGAAGGAGAGCAGGTTGTCCTCGGCGGCGCCGCCGTCGAGCCAGCTGAAGCCGGCCGGGACGCTGTCCTGCTCCCACAGGGCCGGGGTGTCCAGGTAGCGCCCGTTGAGGTCGCGGACGAGGCGGCGCACGCCGAGGTGCTCCAGGTGGGCCGGCCACTGCTCGTCGAGCACCCACCACTGCGGGCCCTGCTCGTGGTCCCATTCGGCGCCCTGGGCGAACTCCTGTCCCATGAACAGGAGTTGCTTGCCGGGGTGGGCCCACATGAAGCCGAGGTAGGCGCGGTGGTTGGCGCGTTGCTGCCACCAGTCGCCGGGCATCTTGGAGACCAGCGCCTGCTTGCCGTGCACCACCTCGTCGTGGGAGATCGGCAGGATGTAGTTCTCCGACCAGGCGTACACCATCGAGAAGGTGATCTCGTTGTGGTGGAACCGCCGGTGAATCGGGTCCTTGCCCATGTAGACCAGCGAGTCGTGCATCCAGCCCATGTTCCACTTCAGGCCGAAGCCGAGTCCGCCCCGGTCGGTGGGCCGGGTGACGCCGTCCCAGGCGGTGGACTCCTCGGCGACGGTGATCACCCCCGGGCAGCGCCGGTAGACGGTGGCGTTCATCTCCTGGAGGAAGGCGGCCGCGTCGAGGTTCTCCCGCCCGCCGTACTGGTTGGGGGTCCAGGCGCCGCCCTCGCGCGAGTAGTCGAGGTAGAGCATCGAGGCGACGGCGTCCACCCGCAGGCCGTCGACGTGGAACTCCTCGCACCAGTAGACCGCGTTGGCCACCAGGAAGTTGCGCACCTCGACCCGGCCGTAGTCGAACTCCAGGGTGCCCCAGTCCGGGTGCTCGGCGCGCAGCGGGTCGGCCGGCTCGTACAGCGGCTCGCCGTCGAAGCGGGCCAGCGCGAAGTCGTCCTTGGGGAAGTGCGCGGGCACCCAGTCGACGATCACGCCGATGCCGTGCTGGTGCAGGGTGTCGACCAGGAAGCGGAAGTCGTCGGGGCCGCCGAGCCGGGAGGTGGGCGCGTAGTAGCCGGACACCTGGTAGCCCCAGGAGCCGCCGAAGGGGTGTTCCATCACCGGCATGAACTCCACATGGGTGAAGTTCAACTCCTTCAGGTACGCCGGGAGTTCGGCGGCGATCGCGCGATAGTCGGTGAGGTCGGGCCGCCAGGACGCCAGGTGCAGCTCGTAGACCGACATCGGGGCGCGGTGGTGCGCGGTGCGGGCCCGGCGGGCCATCCAGTCGCCGTCCTGCCAGCGGTAGGAGGAGCTGGTGACGACCGAGGCGGTGCCGGGCGGCAGCTGCGCGGCCCGGGCCAGCGGGTCGGCCTTGTCGAGCACCTGGCCGTGCCGGGTGTGGATCTCGTACTTGTAGTGGGTGCCCTCGCCGATGTCGGGGACGAAGAGTTCCCAGACGCCGGAGGAGCCGAGCGAGCGCATCGGGTGCCCGGTGCCGTTCCAGTGGTTGAAGTCGCCGATCAGCCGCACCCCGGCGGCGTTCGGCGCCCAGACCGCGAACGCGGTGCCGGTCACTCCGCCGACCGTGCGCACGTGCGAGCCGAGGGCCTGCCAGAGCTGCTCGTGCCGGCCCTCGGAGATGAGGTGCAGGTCGAGTTCGCCGAGGGTGGGCGGGGTGCGGTAGCCGTCGTGCTGGCGCAGCGGTTCGGCGCCCGGGTAGTCGACCAGCAGCCGGTAGTCGGGGGCCTCGGGGGCGGCCAGCAGGCCGGTGAACAGGCCGCCCTGCTGGTGGGTGAGTTCGACGGAGCCCTGGTCGGTCTCCACCAGGACCCGGTCGGCGAAGGGACGGAGCACCCGGATCGCGGTGCCGCCGTTGACGGGGTGGGCGCCGAGCAGGGCGTGCGGGTCGTGGTGCTGGCCGCCGACCAGCCGGTCCACCTCGCCGGGCGGCAGCGGGGCCTCGGGCAGCCGCAGCGCCCCGGTGGTCCCGGGGACGGCCGCGTCGCCGAGGGGTGCGGACACCGGTGCGGGCGCGGGCTCGGGTGCGGGCGGGGGCACGGTGGCGGTGGCGGTCGCGGCGGGGGCGGGCCCGGTCGGCCCCGGCTCGGCCCGTCGGGCGGCCGCGGGGTCGCGCTTCGGGGCGTCCGGGCCGGCCAGGAAGGTGGCCGGCACGGTGCGGATGGTGCGGCCTGGCGGGTCGAGCGGCGTCACGGCGAGGACCTCCTGGAGCGGGGCGCGGAATCGGGGGCGGGGCGGCGGATGCGGGGCGGCGGGGCCCGTCGGCGCCGGGGCGGGGAGGGGCACCGGCGGCGGAACGGGGGAGGAGGAGGGGGTGGCCCCCGGTGGGGCGGGGACCGGACCGGCCGGCGAGGGGGCGCCGCGGATCAGACGGTGAGCGCGAGCCGGTTGATCGCGGCCAGCGGGATCGGCAGCCAGCTCGGCCGGTGCCTGGCCTCGTAGACCACCTCGTACACCGCCTTGTCGATCTCCAGCGCGCGCATCAGCTCCGGCGAGGCCGCCGGGTCGGTGCCGCCGCCCGCGGTGTAGCCGGCGCAGAAGGCGGTGCGGTTGCGCTGCGCCCAGGCGGCGGCGAGGTGCGCGAGTTCCGGGTCGGGCGGCCCGCCGGCCAGCAGGTGGGCTGCGGCGTAGTCGAAGGAGCGGAGCATCGCGGCGACGTCCCGCAGTGCGGTCTGCGGTTCGCGCCGTTCGGCGACCGACTTGGCCGGCTCGCCCTCGAAGTCCAGCAGCACCCAGCCGTGCGGGGTGCGCATGGCCTGGCCGAGGTGCAGGTCGCCGTGGATCCGCTGGACCGCCAGGCCGTCCGGGTGGGCGTCGGCCATCTGGCCGAAGGCCGAGCGCAGGGCGCCCCGGTAGCGCATCAGCCCCGGGACGGCGGCGACCGCGCTGTCCAGCCGGTCGGCCATCGCGGTGGCCAGCTGCCGGGTCTGCCCCCGGTCCAGCCGGGCCACCGGCATCGACCGGGAGAGCACCCGGTGGACCTCGGCGGTGGCCCGGCCGAGCCGGTGCGCCTCGATCGCGAAGTTGCCGGGGGAGGGGTCGCCCTTCAGTCGGCCGACCTGGTCGAGGGCGAGCTCCCAGCCGTCCTCGGCCTCCGGGAGGTAGCGCTGGAGCAGCCCGAGGGTGGCCGGCTCGGCGCGCTCCAGCCGGCTCTCGAACCAGGCGGCGACCCGGGGGATGCGGGTCGAACCGGCCCGGGAGAGCGCGAGCGAGAGTTCCAGGTCGGGGTTGGTGCCGGGGTGGACGCGGCGGAACACCTTCAGGATGTACGAGGTGCCGTAGATGACGGAGCTGTTGGACTGCTCGGCGGTGGAGGCCCGCCCGGGCAGGTTGGTGGGCAGTCCGGAGCCGGGGGTGCGGCGGAACGACAGTGCGCCGAACCGGTCGCCGGTGGCCAGGTGCTCCAGCAGCCGCCCGGTGAGCTCCGGATCGTGCACCGCGTCGAAGAGCGTCGCCCCGTCGTAGGGGCCCTGGGTGAGGCGGCCGAGGACGGCGGTCGGCTCGATGCCGGCCGGGCCCTGCGAGCGGATGCCGAGCAGCAGTTGGTAGAGGTCGCCGTGCGGTGCTCCGGCGGTGGCGGCGTGCTCGACCCGGAGCAGCAGGTGCAGCAGGGCGGGGTCGCCGACCTGGAGGGGGGTGCCGACCACGGGGGTGAGGCCGGTGATCGGCCGTCCCTTCCCGGCGTACCAGCGCTGGGTGGGTAGCCACTCGGCGATCAGCGGCAGCGCCGCCTGGACGAGTTCGCTCACCCCCAGGGCGGTCCTCCGGACCCCGGTACCCCGCGGGACGGCCGGCGCGGCGGGGCCGGCGGAGGCGTCCTGGTGCAGGGGGACTTGCGAACGGGAGGTTTCGGACATGACTCCCTTTCCCCGGAGGAGCTGGGCGGATCGCCCGACGGGTCTGGCCGGGTCCGTCAGTCTTCCGGATTGCGGCGGCGCGGCGGCGCGGCACGCGAGCGCTGGGCCCGGGTGTCACGCCTTCGTGTGGGTGGCCGTTGGGCTGTTCTCCGTACGCGGTGGTGCAGAGACGACCGGGGGCGCGGGGTACGAACTCGCGCCCCCGGAGGGTTCGGTGGGATCCGTGGCGGCTGCCGGATCGTTACTTCGACCGCACGGTTCCGGTCGGCCGGGCGGGCCGGCGGAGCTGGAACCAGTAGAAGCCGTGCCCGGCCAGGGTGAGCAAGTACGGCCACTCGCCGATCGAGGGGAAGCGCACCCCGCCGATCAGCTCGACCGGATTCCGTCCGCCGTACCGCCGCAGGTCCAGTTCGGTCGGTTGCGCGAACCGCGAGAAGTTGTTCACGCACATGACCAGGTCCCCCTCGTACTCACGGACGAAGGCCAGCACCGCGGGGTTGCTGGAGGGCAGTTCGGTGTAGCTGCCGAGGCCGAACGCCGGGTTGAGCTTGCGGATCTCGATCATGCGACGCGTCCAGTGCAGCAGCGAACTCGAACTGCTTTGCTGCGCTTCGACGTTGGTCACCTGGTAGCCGTACACCGGATCCATGATGGGCGGCAGACTGAGCCTGCCCGGGTCGGCGGAGGAGAAACCCGCGTTGCGGTCCGGGGTCCACTGCATCGGGGTCCGGACGCCGTCCCGGTCGCCCAGCCAGATGTTGTCCCCCATGCCGATCTCGTCGCCGTAGTAGAGCACCGGCGAACCGGGCAGGGAGAGCAGCAGGGCGGTGAAGAGCTCGATCTGGTTGCGGTCGTTCTCCAGCAGCGGGGCGAGCCGTCGGCGGATGCCCACATTGGCGCGCATCCGCGGGTCCTTGGCGTACTCCGCGTACATGTAGTCGCGCTCCTCGTCGGTGACCATCTCCAGGGTCAGCTCGTCGTGGTTGCGCAGGAAGATCCCCCACTGGCAGCCGTGCGGGATGTTGGGCGTCTTGGCGAGGATCTCCGAGACGGGGTAGCGGGACTCCCGGCGGACGGCCATGAAGATCCGCGGCATCACCGGGAAGTGGAACGCCATGTGGCACTCGTCGCCGCCGGAGGCGAAGTCGCCGAAGTAGTCGACGACGTCCTCCGGCCACTGGTTGGCCTCGGCGAGCAGCACGGTGTCCGGGTAGTCGGCGTCGATCTCCTTGCGGACCCGCTGCAGGAACTCGTGGGTCTCCGGGAGGTTCTCGCAGTTGGTGCCCTCCCGGGCGAACAGGTACGGCACCGCGTCCAGCCGGAACCCGTCGATGCCGAGGTCCAGCCAGAACCGCAGCCCGGCGATCATCTCGTCCTGGACCCGGGGGTTGTCGTAGTTGAGGTCGGGCTGGTGGGAGAAGAACCGGTGCCAGAAGTACTGCTTGCGCACCGGGTCGTAGGTCCAGTTGGAGGTCTCGGTGTCGACGAAGATGATCCGGGCGTCCGGGTACTGCTTGTCGTCGTCGGCCCACATGTAGAAGTCGCCGTACGGGCCGTCCGGGTCCTCCCGGGAGGCCTGGAACCACGGGTGCTGGTCGCTGGTGTGGTTCATGACGAAGTCGATGACCACGCGCATGCCGCGGGCGTGCGCGGCGTCGACGAACTCCATGAAGTCGGCGAGGTCGCCGAACTCCGGCAGCACCGACTTGTAGTCGGACACGTCGTAGCCGCCGTCGCGCAGCGGCGAGGCGAAGAAGGGCGGCAGCCAGAGGCAGTCGACCCCGAGCCACTGCAGGTAGTCGAGCTTGGCGGTGAGCCCCTTGAGGTCTCCGACCCCGTCGCCGTTGCTGTCCTGGAAGGACCGCACCAGCACCTCGTAGAAGACCGCACGCTTGAACCACTCCGGGTCCAGGTTCTTCTTCGAGGTCTCGGGGAAGGTGTCGGGGACGGGCTCGTTGACTGTCACGCTGGGTTCCTCCGAACCGTGAGGAGGTGGGCCGGCTCGGCTGAGGGGTCGAGCCGGACGTAGTTGTGCCGGCCCCAGGTGTAGGCGGCGCCGGTGAGCTCGTCGTGGACCGCGTACGGCCCGTCCCCGTCCAGGGTGACGGTGGCCTCCTGGGTGTGGTGCGGGTCCAGGTTGACCACGGTGATGAGGTGGTCGGTGAGGCCGTCGGGCGTCGGGGCGGTCTTGGAGTAGGCGAGCACCTGGTCGTTGTCGGTGGGGTGGAAGCGCAGTGAACGCAGCTGCTGGAGGGCCGGGTGACGGCGGCGCAGCCGGTTCAGGACGGTGAGCAGCGGGGCGAGGGTGTCGGTGCGGCTCCAGTCCCGGGGGCGCAGTTCGTACTTCTCCGAGTGCAGGTACTCCTCGGAACCGGGGTGGGCCGGCTCGTTCTCGTAGAGCTCGTAGCCGGCGTACACGCCGTAGCTGGGGGAGAGGGTGGCCGCCAGGACGGCGCGGATCGCGAACGCGGCCCGGCCGCCGTCCTGGAGGTAGGCGTGCAGGATGTCCGGGGTGCTGGCGAAGAAGTTGGGGCGCATGTAGGCGGCCGCGTCGCCGGTGAGCTCGGTGAGGTACTCGGTGAGTTCGGCCTTGGTGTTGCGCCAGGTGAAGTACGTGTACGACTGGTGGAAACCGATCTTCCCCAGGGTGTGCATCATCGCCGGACGGGTGAAGGCCTCGGCGAGGAAGACCACGTCCGGGTCGGTGCGGGCGATGTCGGCGAGCACCCGCTCCCAGAAGAGCACCGGTTTGGTGTGCGGGTTGTCGACCCGGAAGATCCGTACCCCGTGCGCCATCCAGAACCGGAGGACCCGGATCGTCTCCTTGACGATTCCGTCCATGTCCTGGTCGAAGTTGATCGGATAAATATCCTGATATTTCTTCGGAGGATTCTCGGCGTAGGCGATGGTGCCGTCCGCCCGGTGACTGAACCATTCCGGATGCTTGTTCACCCAGGGGTGGTCCGGCGAACACTGGAGCGCGAAGTCCAGCGCCACCTCCAGGTGCAGCGCGGTGGCCTCGGCGACGAAGTGGTCGAAGTCCTCGATCGTGCCGAGGTCCGGGTGCACGGCGTCGTGGCCGCCCTCCGGGGAGCCGATCGCCCAGGGCGAGCCGACGTCGTGCGGGCCGGCCGTCAGGCTGTTGTCCGGGCCCTTGCGGAACGCACGGCCGATCGGGTGGACCGGCGGCAGGTAGACCACGTCGAAGCCCATCGCGGCGACCGCCGGCAGCCGCTCGGCGGCGGTCCGCAGGGTGCCCGAGCGCGGCGGCTCCACCCCGGACGGGTCGACCACCGCGCCCTCGGAGCGGGGGAAGAACTCGTACCAGGAGCCGAACAGCGCCCGCTCCCGGTCCACCTGGAGCGGCACCGGCCGGGAGGCGCTCACCAGTTCGCGCAGCGGGAAGCGGCCCAGCAGCTCCTGCACCTCGGGGGCGAGCGCGGCGGCCAGCCTGGACAGCGGCGGCAGGCCCGGGTCGCGCAGCGCCTCGGCGGCCGCCAGCACCACCGCCCGGCCCTCCTTCTTCGGCACCCCGGCGGCGGCGCGCTCCAGCAGTTGCGCGCCCTCCTCCAGGACGAGCGCGGTGTCGATCCCGGCCGGCAGCTTGATCGACGCGGCCTTGCGCCAGGTGGCCACCGGGTCCGACCACGCCTCGACCAGGTACGACCAGCGGCCGGGGGCGGTCGGGGTGACGTGCGCGCCCCAGCGGTCGGAGCCCTCGGCCAGCTCGCGCATCGGCGTCCAGGGGCCGCCGCGGCCGCGCGGGTCGCGCAGCACCACATTGGCGGCGACCGCGTCGTGGCCCTCGCGGAACACGGTCGCGGAGACCGGGAAGGACTCGCCCACCACCGCCTTGGCCGGGCGGCGGCCGGCGTCCACGAGCGGGCTGACGTCCAGGACGGGGATGCGGCCGATCACGGTGTCGCTCTCTGTCGTCTTGCGGGCGGTCTTGCGGGTGGTGGCGGGCTTCGCGCGGGTCCGGCCGGCGGTGGGGCGCGCGGTGGGCGCACCGGCGGGTGCGGCGCCCCCGGCCCGGCCGGTGGCGGGTTCGGAGGCGCTCGCGCCGCGAGCGGTGGTGCGCCCGCGCGGGGTCGCGGCCCTGGTCGGGCCGGGGGCGGTCCGGCTGTCCTCGGCCCCTGGTTGTCGGGCCGGTTCGTCCGGTCGCTCCGTACCGTCTGCCCCGGCACCCCGGGGTCCCGGCATCGCCGCGTCCGTCCGAGCGTCAGAATCCATCCGTCCGGCGGATTCCGCGACCGCTGCGTCGAGGATGTCCGCCACCGGTGTGGACTGGTCCCGCGTGTCGCCGTGCATGCCAAACTCCTGCCCGAGATCGGCGGCAGCTCCCGCGGGCCGGCAGGGCCAGGGGAGTACCGGGAGGACTACTGGGTGGGGAGGACCTGCGACCGGAAGCCTGCCCGCGCCGTCGTTCCGGGCAACCTGCCCCGCTCCCGCCGAGCCCGTGGCGGAGGGCCCGAGAGCCCGCGCGCGTCCCGGCGCACGCCTCTCGGAGCGCGCCCCTGGAGGACCCGACCCACCCGTGAACGAGCGGGATGATCGCAAGGACACGCGGCGGTCCGCGATGGGCGCCGAATGGACCAATCAGGATGACGAACGATCAACACGAAAAGGATTCGGACGTGCTGCTTCGCGGGGGAACGCCACCCGTCTCCGCACTCCCCGCAGCATCGACGACCGCAGTTCATCCTCGCACCGGTGGAGCCGATTCCGCACCGGTCCGGCCGGAGTTTCGGAGGTGATCGGGCGCGGGCCCGCCGACGGAAATGGATCTGTTCCGCCGTGTTCACGTATTGGTGGCGCGGCGCCCCGGAAAGTGCGCCTCGTGCGCCCCCCGTGCAGTCCAATGCGCCGAATGCGATCTCATCAATAGGCCGAACGGATGCCGAATAGCCCAACTGACGCACCATCATGCCATCGGGCGAGGCTACGCTTCACGCCGTGAAGGCAATCCGCAGATTCACCGTCCGCACCGTCCTGCCCGAACAACTCCAGCCGTTGCACGAGCTGGCTCTCAACCTGCGCTGGTCCTGGCACCCCGAGACCCGGGACCTCTTCCGGTCCGTGGACCCGGACGTGTGGGCCGCGACGGGCGAGGACCCGGTGCGGCTGCTCGGGGAGGTCCCGGCCGCCCGGCTCGCCGCGCTCGCCGCCGACCGCAGGTTCCTGCGCCGGCTCGGCGACCTCGCCGACGACCTGCGGGAGTACCTGGCGGGCCCGCGCTGGTACCAGACGGCGGGACAGCAGGCCGCCGCGCCGCTCCCCGCCGCCATCGCCTACTTCTCGCCCGAGTACGGCATCGCCGCCGCGCTGCCCCAGTACTCCGGCGGCCTCGGCATCCTCGCCGGCGACCACCTGAAGGCCGCCAGCGACCTCGGCGTCCCGATCATCGGCGTCGGTCTCTTCTACCGGCACGGCTACTTCCGGCAGTCCCTCGACCGGGACGGATGGCAGCAGGAGCGCTACCCGCTGCTCGACCCGGACGAGCTGGCCGTCACCCTGCTGCGCGAACCCGACGGCACGCCCAGCCGGGTGGACCTCGCGCTGCCCGGCGGCCGCACCCTGGCCGCGCACATCTGGAAGGCCCAGGTCGGCCGGGTCCCGCTGCTGCTGCTGGACTCCGGCATCGAGGCCAACTCGCCCGCCGAGCGCGACGTCACCGACCGCCTCTACGGCGGCGGCAGCGAGCACCGGCTGCTGCAGGAGATGCTGCTCGGCGTCGGCGGCGTCCGGGCCGTGCGCGCCTACCAGCGGCTCACCGGGCACCCCGCGCCCGAGGTCTTCCACACCAACGAGGGCCACGCCGGCTTCCTCGGCGTCGAGCGGATCCGCGAACTGGTCGCGGACGCCGGGCTCGACTTCGCGGCCGCCCTGGAGTCGGTCCGGGCCGGCACCCTCTTCACCACCCACACGCCCGTCCCGGCCGGCATCGACCGGTTCGACCGCGAGCTGGTGGCCCGGCACTTCGGCGGCGAGACCGCGCTCCCCGGCGTCCCGGTCGAGCAGGTGCTCGCGCTCGGCGCCGAGACCTGGCGCGGCGGCGACCCGAAGCTGTTCAACATGGCCGCCATGGGCCTGCGGCTGGCCCAGCGCGCCAACGGCGTCTCCACCCTGCACGGCGAGGTCAGCCGCTCGATGTTCAACGGCCTCTGGCCGGGCTTCGACGCCGCGGACGTGCCGATCACCTCGGTCACCAACGGCGTCCACGCGGCCACCTGGATCGACCCGGCGGTCGTCCGGCTCGGCGCCGCCGAGATCGGCGCCGACCGCGCCGAGGAGGCCATGACCACCGGCGAGACCAAGCGCTGGACCGGCCTGGAGCGGATCGGCAACACCGAGGTCTGGGACCTCCGCCGCACCCTGCGCGCCCAGCTGGTCGACGAGGTCCGCCACCGGCTGCGCGCCTCCTGGCACCAGCGCGGGGCCGGGGAGGCCGAACTCGGCTGGGTCTCCTCGGTGCTCGACCCGGACGTGCTCACCATCGGCTTCGCCCGCCGGGTGCCCTCCTACAAGCGGCTCACCCTGATGCTCCGCGACCAGGACCGGCTGCGCGCGCTGCTGCTGCACCCGACCAGGCCGGTGCAGATCGTGGTGGCCGGCAAGGCCCACCCGGCCGACGACGGCGGCAAGCGGCTGATCCAGCAGATGGTGGCCTTCGCCGACGACCCCGCCGTCCGGCACCGGATCGTCTTCCTGCCGGACTACGACATGGCGATGGCCCGGCACCTCTACCCGGGCTGCGACGTCTGGCTGAACAACCCGCTCCGCCCGCTGGAGGCCTGCGGCACCTCGGGGATGAAGGCCGCGCTCAACGGCTGCCTCAACCTGTCGGTGCTGGACGGCTGGTGGGACGAGTGGTTCGACGGCCAGAACGGCTGGGCGATCCCCACCGCCGACACCGGCGACGGCGTGCTCGACCCGGACAGCCGGGAGGCCGAGCGGCGCGACGACATCGAGGCCGCCGCGCTCTACGACCTGATCGAGGACCAGGTCGCCACCCGCTTCTACGACCGGGGCTCGGACGGCCTGCCGCACCGGTGGATCGCGATGGTCCGGCACACCCTGGTCACCCTCGGGCCCAAGGTGCTGGCCGGCCGGATGGTCCGCGAGTACGTCGAACGGCTCTACGCCCCGGCCGCGCAGGCCCAGCGGGAGCTGGCCGGCAGCGGGGCGCACCGCGCTGCCCGGGAGCTGGCCGGGTGGAAGGCCGGGGTGCGCGAGGCCTGGCCGGCCGTCCGGGTGGAGCACGTCGAGGCGGACTGCCCGGACGAGGCGCAGGAGCTCGGCAGCGCCCTGGCGCTGCGGGTGCAGGTGACCCTGGGCCCGCTGGAGCCGACCGACGTCGAGGTCCAGGTGGTCTCCGGCCGGGTGGACGAGTCCGACCGGATCTCGGACGCCACTCTGCTCGCGCTCAAGCCGGTCGGCGGGCCCGACCTGGACGGGCGGACCAGGTACGAGGGCTCACTGGAGCTCGGCCGCACCGGGCCGTTCGGCTACACGGTGCGGGTGCTGCCCTCGCACCCCCGGCTGGCCTCGCCCGCCGAGCTGGGGCTGGTGGCGCTGCCGCCGGAGGTGCCGGGCATGGACGCGGTGCTGCTGCGCTGAGCGCACCGGGCGGGGCGCCGGCCGGACCGGCGCCCCACCCGGTGGATCGCTCCACCCGACGGACCGCTCCGTTCGACGGACCGCCCCGCTCGGTGGGCGGCCTGCTCAGCGGACGGCCGCCACCATGGCGTCGGTGACCGAGCGCCAGGCTACCCCGGCCTCGGCGAAGCCGGACGCCACCAGTCGCTCGGTGTGCCAGCCGGCCGGGTGGGACTCGCCGTCGGCGTGCGAGCCGTACAGCACGTTGCGGGCGGCCACCTGGTCGGCGAGCAGCGGGTCGGCCGCGGCGGCGAGCCACCAGGCCTCCCAGTCCAGGACACCCTCGGCCTTCTCCCGCTCCTGCCGCCCGTGCCGCTGGGCCCGCTCGGCGGCGTTGAGCAGCGGGACCTCCGGGTCCGGCATGTGGTCGGCGTTGAGGAACACTCCGCCGGGGCGGAGCAGTCCGGCCAGGTCGGCGTAGAGCCGGGCCAGATGGGTGGCGGGCAGCCAGTGCAGGGCGGTGGCGGTCACCACCGCGTCGAACGGTCCCGGCGGCAGGGCGCGGGCCCACTGCGGGTCCTTGAGGTCGGCGGTCACCAGGGTGAACCGCTCGTCCTCGCCGAGCACGCCCCGGGCGATGGTCATCAGCGCCGGGTCCTGGTCCACGCCCACACTGGTGGCGCCGGGCAGCCGGGCGAGCAGCCGCTCGGTGATGCTGCCGGTGCCGCAGGCGAGGTCGAGCACCCGCGGGGCCGGGCCGGCCACGGCGCCGACGAGGTCGATCATCACCCGGAACCGCTCCTCGCGGTCGGGCAGGTACCACTCCTGCTGCCGGTCCCAGCTGCGCTGCCACTGCTCCCAGTGCTGACGGTCGACCATGCTCGTTCCCCTTCGCGAACCCGGAGGCGGTAGGCCCCGGGAACGACCATAGACCCTTTCGGTAATGGACGAAAGGGTCTATGGACTATTACTCGCGAAGGGTGCGGGAGGGCCGTGAGCGGGTGTCAGACCAGGCTGTCCCGCCAGGCCCGGTGCAGCCGGGCGAAGCGCCCGGCGCCGTCGACCAGCTCGCGCGGGCTGCCGTCCTCCACGATCCGGCCCTGCTCCATCACCAGCACCCGGTCCGCGATCTCCACGGTGGAGAGGCGGTGGGCGATGATCACGGCCGTCCGCCCGGCCAGCACCGTGCGCATCGCCCGCTGCACCGCCTGCTCGCCCGGCACGTCCAGCGAGCTGGTGGCCTCGTCGAGGATCAGCACCGCCGGGTCGGCGAGCAGCGCGCGGGCGAAGGCCACCAGCTGCCGCTGGCCGGCCGAGATCCGCCCGCCGCGCTTGCGTACGTCCGTGTCGTAGCCGTCCGGCAGCTCGGCGATGAAGGCGTGCGCCCCGATCGCCCGGGCCGCCTCCTCGACCTCGGCCCGGGTGGCGCCGGGCCGGCCGATCGCGATGTTCTCGGCGACGGTGCCGGAGAACAGGAAGGACTCCTGGGTCACCATCACCACCCCGCGCCGCAGCTCGGGACCGGCGAGGTCGCGCAGGTCCACCCCGTCCAGGGTGATCCGGCCCTCGGTCGGGTCGTAGAACCGGGCCAGCAGCTTGGCCACCGTCGACTTGCCGGCCCCGGTCGCGCCGACCACGGCGACGGTCTGCCCGGCCGGCAGCACCAGGTCGAACGGCGGCAGCACCTCCTTGCCGGTGCGGTACGCGAACCGCGTCCTCTCGAAGCGCACCTCCCGGCCCGTCACGGACGTGGCCGGCAGCTCCTCGGGCTCCGTCGGCTCGGCGACGGTCGGCTCGTGGGCCAGCAGGCCGGCGATCTTCTCCAGCGCCGCGGCGGCCGACTGGTAGCTGTTGAGGAACATCGCCAGCTGGTCGATCGGGTCGAACAGCCGGCGCAGATAGAGCACGAAGGCGGTCAGCACGCCCAGTTCGACGGCGCCGTCGGTGACCAGCCAGGCGCCCAGCACCAGCACGCCGGTGCTCCACACATTGGCCGTGCCCCGGGACAGACCGACGTACCGGGCGATCTCCAGCAGGCCGTCCGCGGTGGCGGTGGCCGACTGCCGGTTCACCACGCCGAACGCCGCGTCGTTGGCCCGCTCGCGGCGGAAGGCCTTGACCGGGCGGATGCCGTTCATGGTCTCGGTGAAGCGGACGATCAGCGAGGCGGCGGCGGTGCGCGAACGCCGGTAGACCCGGCGCGAGCGGCGCCGGAACGAGCGGGCGATCAGCCACAGCGGCAGGAAGGAGGCCAGCGAGGCCAGACCGAGCCGCCAGTCCAGCACCAGCAGGATGACCGAGATCGAGCAGACCGAGAGGAAGACCGTCAGCAGCTCCTGGAGGCCCTCGGAGAGCAGCTCGCGCAGAGCGTCCACGTCGCTGGTGGCGCGGGAGATGATCCGGCCCGAGGTGTAGCGCTCGTGGAAGTCCAGGCTGAGCCGCTGGGCGTGCCGGAAGATCCGCCCGCGCAGGTCCAGCAGGATGTCCTGGTTGACCCGGGCGCTGATCTTGATGAACGCCCACTGGAGCAGGGTGCCGAGCAGCGCGCAGCCCAGGTAGGCGACCACCACCGCGACCAGCGGTCCGGAGTCGTGCTCGCGCAGGGCGGGGATTCCCCGGTCCATCGCGAAGGCGACCAGCAGCGGTCCGGCCTGCAGCGCGGCCTGCTGGAGCAGGATCACCGCCATGGCGGTGGCGATCCGGCCCCGGTGCGGGCCGAGCAGCGAGCGCAGCAGGGCGCGCGGCGCGCCCGCCGGGACGGGGATGTCCTCCTCGTCGGCGGGCGGGGCCGGCAGCTCCTCCTCGTCCGGCGCGGCCGGGTCGGTGCGCGCGGCGGCGGGTTCGACGGTGGTGGTCATCGGGCGGTGCTCCCCTCGGGGACGAGGGCGGCCTCGCCCGACATCAGTTCGCGGTAGCGGGCCGAGTCGCGCAGCAGCTCCTGGTGGGTGCCGACGGCCTCGATCCGGCCGTCGGCGAGCACGGCGACCCGGTCGGCGAGCAGGACGGTGCTCGGCCGGTGCGCGACCACCAGGGCGGTGGTGGCGGCGAGGACCTGGCGCAGGGCGCGTTCGACCAGCGCCTCGGTGTGCACGTCCAGGGCCGACAGCGGGTCGTCGAGCACCAGGAAGGCCGGGTCGCCGACCACGGCGCGGGCCAGCGCGAGCCGCTGGCGCTGGCCGCCGGACAGGCTGAGGCCCTGCTCGCCGACCTCGGTGGCGACGCCCTCCGGCAGCTTCTCGACGAAGCCGGCCTGGGCGGTGGCGAGCGCGGTGAGCAGCCGCTCCTCGTCCGCGCCGGGGGCGCCCATCAGCACGTTCTCCCGGACGGTGGCGGAGAACAGGGTGGGCTCCTCGAAGGCGACCGCGACCAGCTCCCGCAGCCGGGTGCGGTCGAACTCGCGGATGTCCCGGCCGTCGAGGGTGATGCTGCCGCCGGTGGCCTCGTAGAGGCGGGGGAGCAGGGCGGTGAGGGTGGTCTTGCCGCTGCCGGTGGCGCCGACCAGGGCCATCGTCTCGCCGCTGCGGATGTGCAGGTCGACGCCGCGGAGCAGGTCCGGGGTGTCGGCCGGGGCGTCGGGGTAGCGGAAGCGGACGCCGGTGAGCCGGATGCCGTCCTGGACGTCGGTGGAGTCGGCGGAGCCGCCCGCGGGGGCCTCGGCGGCCTCCGCCTCGGGCTCGTCCAGCACCTCGAAGAAGCGGTCGGTGGCGGTGGCGGCCTCGTTGGCGTAGGCGAGCAGCCAGCCCAGCGACTCGACCGGCCAGCGCAGCGAGAGCGCGGTGGACAGGAAGGCGACCAGGGTGCCGGCGGACAACTGGTCCTGGGCGACCAGGTGGACGCCGACCGCGAGGGCGCAGCCGAGGGCCAGCTCGGGCAGGCCGACGATGACCGACCACAGGTTGGCGAGCAGTCCGGCCTTCCGCAGTTCGGTGCGGCGCAGCTGCCGGGAGTGCTCGCGGAAACGTTCCGCCATCGAGCGGTGGCGGCCGAAGGCCTTGAGGATCCGGATGCCGAGCACGGACTCCTCGACCACGGTGGCGAGGTCGCCGTTCTGGTCCTGGGCGCGGCGGGCGGCGCCCGAGTAGCCGGCCTCGAAGCGGCGGGTGAGGATCAGCAGCGGGACGGCCGGGCCCAGCACGATCAGCGCCAGTCGCCAGTCCTGGGTGAACATCAGCGTGGTGCCGACCAGGAAGGTCACCGTGTTGACGATCAGGAAGACCAGCGGGAAGGCCAGGAACAGCCGCATGGTGTACATGTCGGAGGTGGCCCGGGAGAGCAGCTGGCCGGAGCCCCAGCGGTCGTGGAAGGACACCGGCAGCCGCTGGAGTTTGGCGAAGAGGTCGCCGCGCATCGCCGTCTCGACGCCGGACAGCGGCCGGGCCAGCACCACCCGGCGGGTGTAGAACAGGGCGGCCTCGGCGAGGCCGAGCAGGAGCAGCAGCGCCGCCGGGGCCCAGAGGCCGTCGAGGTCGCGCTCGGCGATCGGGCCGTCCACGATCCGGCCGAGCACGGTCGGGACCAGCAGGGCGCTGAGCGAGGCGAGCATCGCGGCGGTGACCGAGACGGCCAGCCGGGCGCGGATCGGGCGGACGTAGGGCCACAGGCGCAGCAGCGAGCGCACCGTCGACCGGCGGGGGGCGGGCGGCTCGCTGCCGGGCTCGGGGTCGGAGCCGGTCTCGGAGTCGGGGGCGGTGTCGGGGGCTTGGTTCTCGGCCATCGCGGTGAGGGTAGGCCGAGTACGCGTCATTTCTCATCCGGTTTTTCGGACCTGTCGTCGAGAACCGGCCAGCTGGGAGCCGTCGGCCGGGGGCGGCCGGCCGGCGCGGTCAGGGCACGGTCCGGAGCAGGCGCAGGGCGCGGGCGCCGAGCGGGACCGGGTCGCCGGGGAGGTGCCGCCCCGCCGGGCCGCCGTCCGCCGCCGCCGTGTCGACCACGGTCTCGTAGCCGGTGCCGTCGCCCGCCCGGGGCGTGCCGGGCAGGACGAAGGGGACCGGTTCGGGGCCGGCGTTGAGCAGCAGCAGGAAGCTGTCGTCGAGCAGCGGCCGGCCGCGCGCGTCCCGTTCCGACATCGCGGTGCCGGCCAGCAGCATGCCCACGGCGGCGGTCGGCGCGAACCAGTCGGCCTCGGTCATCTCCTTGCCGAGCGGGGTGAACCAGGCCAGGTCCGGCAGGCCGCCGGGGGCGGTGGCGCGGCCGGAGAAGAACGCCCGCTGCCGCAGCACCGGGTGGTCGCGGCGGAGCCGGACCAGCCGGGCGGTGAACTCGTACAGGCTCCGCCAGGCCGGGTCGTCGAGCAGCGACCAGTCCAGCCAGCTCACCTCGTTGTCCTGGCAGTAGGCGTTGTTGTTGCCGCCCTGGGTGCGGCCGAACTCGTCCCCCGCGGTGATCATCGGGACCCCGGCGGAGAGCAGCAGGGTGGCGGTGAGGTTGCGCAGCTGGCGGCGGCGCAGGGCGGTGACGGCGGGGTCGGCGCTCTCCCCCTCGGCGCCGTGGTTCCAGGAGCGGTTGTCGTCGGTGCCGTCCCGGTTGGCCTCGCCGTTGGCCTCGTTGTGCTTGCGGTCGTAGGAGACGAGGTCGCGCAGGGTGAAGCCGTCGTGCGCGGTCACGTAGTTGACGGAGGCGTACGGGCGCCGGCCGTCCCGCTGGTAGAGGTCGGAGGAGCCGGAGAGCCGGTAGCCGAGCTCCCGGACGTCCGGGCGGGCGCCGCGCCAGAAGTCCCGCACGGTGTCGCGGTAGCGGTCGTTCCACTCGGCCCAGGGTGGCGGGAACCCGCCCACCTGGTAGCCGCCCGGGCCGACGTCCCAGGGCTCGGCGATCAGCTTCACCCGGCTGAGCAGCGGGTCCTGGGAGACGGCGGAGAGCAGCGGGTGCTCCATCGTGACGCCGCCGTCGGCGCCGCGGGCGAGGGTGGCGGCGAGGTCGAAGCGGAAGCCGTCCACGCCCATCTCGTGCACCCAGTAGCGCAGCGAGTCGGTGATCAGCCGGACCACCTGGGGGCGGCGGGTGTCGAGGCTGTTGCCGCAGCCGGTGTAGTCGGCGTAGCCGCGCGGGCGGTTGGGCGGCAGCCGGTAGTAGCCGGCGTTGTCGATGCCGCGCAGCAGCAGTGCGGGGCCGAGCTCGGCGCCGTCGGCGGTGTGGTTGTAGACGACGTCGAGGATCACCTCGATGCCGGCGGCGTGCAGGGCGCGGACCATCCGCTTGAACTCGCCGACCTGGCCGCCGCGCGAGCCGGCGGCGGAGTAGCCGGCGTGCGGGGCGAAGTAGCCGACCGTGTTGTAGCCCCAGTAGTTGACGAGGCCGCGGGCCTGGAGGTGGTCCTCGCTGACGTGGTGGTGGACCGGGAGCAGCTCGACCGCGGTGACGCCCAGGCCGGTGAGGTGGGCGATCGCCGCGGGGTGGGCGAGTCCGGCGTAGGTGCCGCGCAGCTCGGGCGGGACGTCGGGGTGGCGGCGGGTGAAGCCGCGCACGTGCAGCTCGTAGAGCACGGTCTCGGCCCATGGCGTCTTCGGCCGGTGGTCGTCGGACCAGTCGTCGTCGTCCCGGACGACCACGGCTCTGGGCACGTAGGGGGCCGAGTCGCGGTTGTCCCGGACGGTGTCGGCGACCTCGGCCTCGGGCCAGTTGCGGGCCGCGGAGCAGACCGCGTCGTGCGCGGTGTAGCCGCCGTCGATCGCCCGGGCGTAGGGGTCGAGCAGCAGTTTGGCCGGGTTCCACCGGGCGCCGGTCCACGGGTCCCAGCGGCCGTGCACCCGGTAGCCGTACCGGGTGCCGGGCAGGACCCCGGGGACGAAGCCGTGCCAGGTGTGGGCGTCCTGCTCGGTGAGGCGCAGCCGGCTCTCCCGGCCGTCCTCGTCGAAGAGGCAGAGGTCGACGGCCTCGGCGCCGCCGGCCCAGAGCGCGAAGTTGGTGCCGGGGCGGCCGTCCGGACCGGGGTGGAAGCGCGCGCCGAGCGGCAGCCGGCTGCCCGGCCAGGGCGGTTCGCCGTCCGGCCGCTCGCCGGGATGCCCGTACGCGCGGTGCCCGTTGACGGCCGTGGGGGCGTGCGCGCGCACGGCGGCCGCCGACTCCTGCCCTGACGCCATGGCGGTGCCCTCCCTGACGGGGTGTCCCGGACCCCGTGCGGTGTCTCATTCCCTGATCGCACCGGACGGAAGCGGCTTAACACCGTGTTACCGGCGGATGGCGCCCGGGTACGGCCGCGGTGCTGGGCCGTCGGAGTGGGTGCTTCCGGCGTGTCGGCGTGTCCTGCCGGGGCCGTCCTCGTTGTGCGGGGTATCGGACGGCTACGGCGGGAGGTCCCGGGATGCGGCCCCGAGGACGGATGTGGGCACGGCGGCTGGCGGCGGTGGGCTGCTCCCTGGCCGTGCTGGCCGGGTGCTCCGGCGGTGGCGGCGGGCCGGGGAGCACGAGCGCGGACGCCGTCCGGGCGGAGCCGTCCGGTCCGCCGCCGGCCTCCAGGGCGTCGATCACCGCGCTGCCGGCCGACGACACCCAGAACCTGCCGCCCGAGGGCCCGGTCCGGGTGAGCGTCGCCCAGGGCCGGCTGGTGTCGGTGCGGCTGGCCGACAACCGGGGCGGCGAGGTGCCGGGGACGCTCTCCGCGGACGGCACCGGCTGGGCGCCGGACGGCCCGCTGCCGCTGGGCACCAGGTTCACCCTGGACGCGGTGGCCGAGGACGACCAGGGGCAGCGGGCGGTCCAGCACGCCGACTTCTCGACCATGGCCCGGGCGCACACCTTCGTCGCCTTCTTCACCCCCGAGGACGGCTCCACGGTCGGGGTCGGGATGCCGGTCTCGCTGCGGTTCAGCCGCCCGGTCACCGACCGGGCGGCGGTGGAGCGGGCGATCGCGGTGACCGCCGACCCGCCGGTGGAGGTGGCCGCGCACTGGTTCGGCGGCCAGCGGCTGGACTTCCGCCCCCGGGCGTACTGGGCGCCGGGCACCAAGGTGGCGGTCGCGCTGCGGCTCAAGGACGTCCAGGGCGCCCCGGGCGAGTTCGGCACCCAGAACAAGGACGTCCGGTTCACCGTCGGCCGGCCCCAGGTCTCCACCGTCGACCTGGACGCCCACACCCTCACCGTCCGGGCCGGCCAGGGCGGCCGGGTGGTGCGCACCCTCAAGGTGTCCGGCGGGGACGCCAAGCACACGACCTACCGGGGCGTGCTCGTGGTGTCCGAGAAGTACCGGGTGACCAGGATGAACTCGCAGACCGTCGGGATGGGCGACGAGTACGACATCAAGGACGTGCCGCACGCGATGCGGCTGACCAACTCCGGCACCTTCGTGCACGGCAACTACTGGGCCAACCCGTCGGTGTTCGGCACCGCCAACACCAGCCACGGCTGCATCGGGCTGGCCGACGCCAAGGGCGGGGCGAGCGGGGAGACGCCGGCGGGCTGGCTGTTCGAGCACACGATCCCGGGGGACGTGCTGGAGGTCCGGGCCTCGACGGGGGACGCGGTGCCGCCGAGCAACGGGCTGAACGGCTGGAACCTGCCCTGGGCGCAGTGGGTGGCCGGGAGCGCCCTCCAGTCGGGCGCGAGCCCCTCCGGCGCCCCGGCCGCCGGGCCGGGCGCCGGTCCGCTCCCGAGTGCGCCGGTCGGCGGGTCCCCGAGTGCGCCGCCGACTGCGTCCCCGAGTGCGCCGCCCGGGGCGTCCCCGAGTCCGGTGCCGAGCCCCGCCCCGGGCCTCCCGGCGGGTGTTCCCCCGGCCGTCGCCCCGGCGCCGTCCCCCGGCTCCAGGCCCTGACGGCGGCGTGACCGCCGGGTGCGGACGATCTTCACCCCCGTTCACCGGCAGCCCTCCCAGGATTCACCCGATCGGCCCAGCTATCCTGCTTGCCGCGCCGAAGCCCGGCGCGGATGATCGCCGGTCCGGTGCAACCCGTTCGGGCACCAGCGCGTCCACAGTGATGGACACCGGGAGGGGAGAGACCGTGAAGCCGGTTAGGGCGGCCGACGCCGCGATACGTACCACCGTCACCAGCCGCCGTCTGCGCCAGAGCGCGGTGGCGTTGGCGATGGGTGGGGTGCTGCTGCTCACCGCGGCCTGCAACAGCGGGGGTGACGACAAGGCGGCCGGCGGGGGTGACGCGACCGCCAGCGCGGGGGCCGCCGACGCCGGAGCCGCGGTCAACGGCGGGACGCCGACGCCCGGCCCGAGCTCCGCCGCGCCGAAGACCTCGGCCGCCGTGCTGAACGTCGAGCCCAAGGACGGCTCCCAGGACGTCGCCCCGGACGGCGCGCTCAAGGTCGGGGTGACCGGCGGCAAGCTCACCACGGTCGAGGTGACCGACAAGGAGGGCAAGCCGGTCGCGGGCGCCATCGCCGCGGACGGCAGCGGCTGGAAGCCCAGCGCCCCGCTGGCCGTCGGCATGGCGTACAAGGTGAACGCCCAGGCCACCGACGCCGAGGGCCTGGTGGCCGCGTCGACCACCTCGTTCACCACGCTGACCCCGGCGAAGAAGATCTCCACCAACGACAACATCGCCGACAACGCCACCTACGGCGTCGGCATGATCGTCTCGGTGGTCTTCAACAAGGACGTCAAGAACAAGGACGCGGTCGTCCAGGGCATCACCTTCGAGGCCAGCGACGGCACCACCGTGAAGGGCCACTGGTTCGGCACCAAGCGGCTGGACTTCCGCCCGGAGAAGTACTGGAACCCGGGCACCAAGGTGCTCATCAAGTACCGCCTGAAGAACGTCGAGGTCTCCCCGGGCGTCTACGGCGACATCGACAAGGACGAGCCGTTCACCATCGGCCGCTCCCAGGTCTCGGTCGCCGACTCGGCCACCCACCAGATGACGGTGACCCGGGGCGGCGACAGCCGCACGATCCCGGTGACCCTGGGCGACGAGAAGAACCCCTCCTGGAACGGCACCATGGTGGTGATGTCCAAGGAGAAGGTCACCCGGATGAACTCGCAGACCGTCGGCCTCGGCGGCGAGTACGACATCCCGGACGTCCCGCACGCGATGCGGCTGACCAACTCGGGCACCTTCGTGCACGGCAACTACTGGGCCAACCCGTTCGGCAAGAGCAACGCCAGCCACGGCTGCATCTCGATGCAGGACGAGAAGGGCGGCAGCGACGCCTCGGTGGCCGGCAAGTTCTTCAACGATTCGATGATCGGTGACGTCATCACGATCAAGAACTCCAAGGAGAAGGTCGTCGCCCCCGACAACGGCCTGAGCGGCTGGAACATCGGCTGGGCGAACTGGTAGTCGTACCCGCCAGTAGCACCCGCCAGTCGCGGAACCGCCACGACCGGCCCGATCCTCACTCGTTGGGGTCGGGCCGGTCGTGTTTTCGGTGCCGATGCCCCCCGAACGGCGCAACCTTTCCGGTGCACGGCGCGTGTAAATGTCGAACACCGTGACACGAACGAGGGGGACGACGGTGAAGTCGATACGCAGGGTGGTGGCCGCGGGGCTGGTCGGCGGGGCGCTGGTGCTGACCAGCGCCTGCGGCGGGAGCGGCGGGGCGGGGAGCGGGACGGCGGCCAAGGCCGAGCTGGGGGCCGGCGGGACCGCGGGGGCCCCGTCGTCCGCCGCCCCGGCCGACGGTCAGGCCACCGGCGCTCCGGCCGCCACGGGCGCCCCCGCCGGCGCCGCCACCACCGCCCCCGCCGCGCCCAAGGTCTCCCAGGCCGTGGTGGACATCCAGCCGAAGAGCGGCGCGGTGGACGTCGCCCCGAACGGCGCGCTCAAGGTCGCGGTGACGGGCGGGAAGCTCACCACGGTCAAGGTGAGCGACAAGGCCGGCAAGGAGGTGGCCGGCACCCTCGCCGCCGACGGGTCGAGCTGGACGCCGTCCGGCCCGCTGGCGGTCGGCACCGCGTACCAGGTGAACGCGCTGGCGGCGGACGCCGGCGGCGTGGTCGCCGAGGCGGAGAGCGGCTTCACCACGCTGGCGCCCGAGCGGGAGTCGAAGGTGAGCGACAACGTCCAGGACAACGCCACCTACGGCGTCGGCATGATCGTCTCGGTCGACTTCGACAAGGACGTGAAGAACAAGGAGGCGGTGGCCCGGGGCATCACCTTCGAGACCGACAACGGCACCGTGCTCAAGGGTCACTGGTTCGGCGACCGCCGGCTGGACTTCCGTCCCGAGAAGCACTGGACCCCCGGCACCAAGGTGACCGTCAAGTACCGGCTGAAGAGCGTGGAGATCGCGCCGGGCGTCTACGGGGGAGTGGACCGGGACGAGCCCTTCACTATCGGGCGATCCCAGGTTTCGACCGTTGACGCCAAGACGCACAGGATGACGGTGGTCCGGGACGGCCAGAGCTCGGTCCTGGACATCACTTCCGGCTCGTCGGAGTTCCCGACCTGGAACGGCACCATGGTCGTGATGTCCAAGGAGGGCGTGGTGCGGATGCAGTCCAGCACCCTGCCCGGCATGACCGGCGACCCCTACGACAAGCAGGTTCCGCACTCGATGCGGCTGACCGACAGCGGCACCTACGTGCACGGCAACTGGTGGCGCCCCGCGTCGGTGTTCGGCACCCAGAACACCAGCCACGGCTGCGTGGCCCTCAAGGACGTCGAGGGTGGCGCACCGGGCACCGAGGCGGGCAAGTTCTACGACGGTTCGCTGATCGGGGACATCGTCACGGTGCTGAACTCCACGCGCGGACAGGTCAAGCCGGACAACGGCCTCAGCGGCTGGAACATGGACTGGAGCGCTTGGTAGCACATCGGCACGGGGGCGGCCCGGCCCGTACGAACGCGGGTTCGGGTTGCACCCGGCATATGCCGAAAGAGTAGTGATCGTTTGTTCATTGTCCGTACGCGGCCGCTTGCGTTCCGCAATGATGGGGCGCATGGCGGGTTGGGGCGAAACAGATCAGTCATCGATTCCGGGTTCCAGCTTGGTCGCCGAAGCGTCGTGGGGGTCGTTCCAGGACTCCCTGGCGGCGCTGGAACGGCTCAGCTGCGACGAGCTGGAGCGGCTGTACGCCGGCAGGCTGTGCGACCGGACGACGCCGGGTGAGGTGCGGCTCCCGTCCCGGCCGGAGACCGGACCGGTGGCGCGCCGACTGGTGCTCGCGGTCCTGGGTGCCTGGGAGCTGCACCAGCACCTGGAGGTGTGCGAGTTACTCACCAGTGAGCTGGTCGCCAATGCCGTGCGGCATGCCGCGGGGCGGACGATCGGGCTCCAGGTGGTGCGGAAACCGGGCTGGCTCCGGGTCGAGGTGCGGGACTCCTCGCGGGCGCTGCCCTGCATGATCCTGGCGGAGCCGCTGCCGGTCACCGAGCGCGGGCGCGGGCTCCAGGTGGTCGACGACCTCGCGGACCGCTGGGGCGCCGACCTGCTGCCGCGCGGCAAGGGCGTCTGGTTCGAGCTGAAGGTCCGCGAGCGGGTCTGAACCGGGCCCGTCCGGTGCGAGCCGGGCCCGGAAAACACGCAGGGCCCCCGATATCGCCGTGGTCGGCGGCTGGGGGCCCTTGCAAGTCACCGCGCGGCCAAGGGGGTGCGTGCCGTGCGATGGGTGTCGGCCGTGCCGGGTCGGGCGGGCCGAAGTCATTGCCCGGGGCTCCGTCAGTCGCTGACGTTCACCCTCGAACGCTTCGACTATCGCATGGATCTCAGCATGTGGGCAAACCGGGTGGCTTCGAATGGAAGGTTTGTAACTTAGTTCACCTTCGGAATTTGCATAGGTTCACGTCAGCGCCTGAGATTATTCACGATCTCCCGGTTCCGATCCTGCGTGACCTGACGTCGGCCCCACTTCTTGCCCCTGGCCGGGGGGAGCAAACGACCGCGCCCCCGCCGGTGGGCGGGGGCGCGGTCGTGAGCGGGGCGCTGTCAGCACTCGATGACGTTGACGGCGAGGCCGCCGCGGGACGTCTCCTTGTACTTGATCTTCATGTCGGCGCCGGTCTCCTTCATGGTCTTGATCGCCTTGTCGAGGGAGACGTGGTGGCGGCCGTCGCCGCGCAGGGCCATCCGGGCGGCGGTGACGGCCTTGACCGAGGCCATGCCGTTGCGCTCGATGCAGGGGATCTGCACCAGGCCGCCGACCGGGTCGCAGGTGAGGCCGAGGTTGTGCTCGATGCCGATCTCGGCGGCGTTCTCGACCTGCTCGGGCGAGCCGCCGAGGACCTCGGCGAGGCCGCCGGCCGCCATCGAGCAGGCCGAGCCGACCTCGCCCTGGCAGCCGACCTCGGCGCCGGAGATGGAGGCGTTCTCCTTGAAGAGCATGCCGATCGCGCCCGCGGCGAGCAGGAAGCGGACGATGCCGTCCTCGTCCGCGCCGGGGATGAAGTTCAGGTAGTAGTGCAGGACGGCGGGGATGATGCCGGCCGCGCCGTTGGTCGGGGCGGTGACCACCCGGCGGCCGGAGGCGTTCTCCTCGTTGACCGCCATCGCGTAGAGGGTCACCCACTCCATCGCGTTGGCCGGGCCGATGCCCTCGGCGCGCAGCGCACGGGCGCCCGAGGCGGCGCGGCGGCGCACCTTGAGGCCGCCGGGGAGTATGCCCTCGCGGGACATGCCGGCCCGGACGCACTCCTGCATGACCTGCCAGATCTCCAGCAGCCCGGTGCGGATCTCCTCCTCGCTGCGCCAGGCCTTCTCGTTCTCCAGCATCAGGCCGGAGATGGACAGGCCGGTCTCCCGGCTGAGCCGGAGCAGCTCGTCGCCGGTGCGGAAGGGGTACTTGAGCGAGGTGTCGTCGGGCTTGACCCGGTCCGCGCCGATCGCGTCCTCGTCCACGACGAAGCCGCCGCCGACCGAGTAGTAGGTCTTCTCCAGCACGGTGGAGCCGTCGGCCCGGTAGGCCCACAGGGTCATGCCGTTGGCGTGGTACGGCAGCGAGCGCCGCCGGTGCAGCACCAGCTGGGTGTCGCGGTCGAAGTCGATGGCGTGCGTGCCGAGCAGGTTGAGCCGCTTCTCGGCGGTGATCCGCTCGACGTCGAGGTCGGCCCGGTCGACGTCCACGGTGCGCGGGGAGTAGCCCTCGAGGCCCAGCAGGACGGCCTTCGGGGTGCCGTGGCCGTGGCCGGTGGCGCCGAGCGAGCCGAACAGCTCGGCCCGGACCGCCGTCACCTCGTCCAGCAGGGCCTCGGACTTCAGGCGGCGCGCGAACATCCGGGCGGCGCGCATCGGGCCGACGGTGTGGGAACTGGACGGGCCGATGCCGATGGAGAAGAGGTCGAAGACGCTGATGGCCACGGAGTGACGTCCTTGTCTGGTCTCGTGGGTGGTGCCGGCAGGGAGGGAGGGACGGCAGTGGCGGAGGTGGTGGGTCGGGCGACCGACACGGGTCGGGGCACCGCGCGCACCTTCCAGTGTGCGCGGTGCCCCGGAATCCCCGGTGTCCGGGCGGCGTGAGCCCGGTCACCCGCGGTCGAACAGGAGGGACCTACAGGTTCGGGTACAGCGGGTACTTCTCGGCGAGGGCGGTGACCCGGGCCTTCAGGTCGGCGGCGACGGTCTCGTCGAAGGCCGGCTTCAGGGCCTCGGCGATGATGTCGGCGACCTCGCGGAAGTCCTCGGCGCCGAAGCCGCGGGTGGCGAGCGCCGGGGTGCCGATCCGCAGGCCGGAGGTGACCATCGGCGGGCGCGGGTCGTTCGGGATCGCGTTGCGGTTGACCGTGATGCCGACCTCGTGCAGCCGGTCCTCGGCCTGCTGGCCGTCGAGCTGGCTGTTGCGCAGGTCGACCAGGACCAGGTGGACGTCGGTGCCGCCGGACAGCACCGAGACGCCGGCCTCGGTGACGTCGGACTGGAGCAGGCGCTCGGCCAGGATCCGGGCGCCGTCCAGGGTGCGCTGCTGGCGCTCCTTGAACTCCTCGGAGGCGGCGACCTTGAAGGCGACGGCCTTGCCGGCGATGACGTGCTCCAGCGGGCCGCCCTGCTGGCCGGGGAAGACCGCGGAGTTGATCTTCTTGGCGTGCTCGGCCTTGGAGAGGATGACGCCGCCGCGCGGGCCGCCCAGGGTCTTGTGGGTGGTGGTGGTGACCACGTCCGCGTACGGCACCGGGTTGGGGTGCAGACCCGCGGCGACCAGGCCGGCGAAGTGGGCCATGTCGACCATCAGCAGTGCGCCGGTCTCGTCGGCGATCCGGCGGAACTCGGCGAAGTCGAGCTGGCGCGGGTAGGCGGACCAGCCGGCGATGATCAGCTGCGGGCGGTGCTCCTTGGCGAGGCGCTCGACCTCGGCCATGTCGACCTGGCCGGACTTCTCGTCGACGTGGTACGGCACCACGTTGTAGAGCTTGCCGGAGAAGTTGATCTTCATGCCGTGGGTCAGGTGACCGCCGTGGGCCAGGTTCAGGCCCAGGATGGTGTCGCCCGGCTTGATCAGCGCGAACATCGCGGCGGCGTTGGCCTGCGCGCCCGAGTGCGGCTGGACGTTGGCGTGCTCGGCGCCGAACAGGGCCTTGATCCGGTCGATCGCGATCTGCTCGACCACGTCGACGTGCTCGCAGCCGCCGTAGTAGCGGCGACCGGGGTAGCCCTCGGCGTACTTGTTGGTCAGGACCGAGCCCTGGGCCTCCATGACCGCCACCGGGGCGAAGTTCTCGGAGGCGATCATCTCCAGGGTGGTCTGCTGGCGGTGCAGCTCGGCGTCGACCGCGGCGGCGATCTCCGGGTCGAGGGCGTGCAGGGACTGGTTCAGAACCGTCATGGTGGAGTCTTCCCGGAAGTGAGAGGGAGGAGGGCCGGCGGGCGGGGCGGCCACCGCGCTGCGGCCGCCCCGGGTGGCTCAGGCCGAGGGGTTGGTGAGCTTGGTGTACTCGTCGGCGCTCAGCAGCGCACCGGTCGACCCGACGCGGACCTTGAACAGCCAGCCACCCTCGAAGGGGTCGCTGTTGACCAGGCTGTTGTCGTCGGCGACGGCCTCGTTGACCTCGGTGATCTCACCGGTCACCGGCGAGTACAGGTCGCTGACCGACTTGGTCGACTCCAGCTCGCCACAGGTCTCACCGGCGGTCACGGTGTCACCGACCTCGGGGAGCTGCACGTAGACGATGTCGCCGAGGGCGTCGGCGGCGTGCTTGGTGATGCCGACCGTGGCGACCTCACCGGCCTCGGCGGTGGTCAGCCACTCGTGCTCCTCGGTGTACTGCAGGTGCTGGGGGTTGCTCATGGCGTCATTCTCCAGGATGGGAAGCGGGTACGACGAAGCGGCCCGGCGGGCGGACGAGCCTCGCGAGGGAAAGGTGGGGGAGAGCGGGGTCAGCGGGCGCGCTTGTAGAACGGCAGCGCCACGACCTGCACCGGCTCGTGCTTGCCGCGCACGTCCACCGCGACGGTGGTGCCCGGGGCGGCGTGGGCCGCGTCCACGTAGGCCATCGCGATCGGCTTCTCGAGGGTGGGGGAGGGCGAGCCGGAGGTGATCCGGCCGATCGGGGCACCCTCGGTGGAGACCACGGTGTACTCGGCGCGCGGCACCCGCTTGCCCTCGGAGACCAGGCCGACCAGGACCCGCGGCGGGTTGGCCTCGGCCTCGGCGGCGGCCCGCTCCAGGGCCTTGCGGCCGACGAAGGCGCCCTCGTTGGTGGTCTTGTCGAAGCGCACCACCCGGCCCAGGCCGGCGTCGAACGGGGTCAGCTCGGTGGACAGCTCGTGGCCGTACAGCGGCATGCCGGCCTCCAGGCGCAGCGTGTCGCGGCAGGACAGGCCGCAGGGGATCAGGCCCCGGTCGGTGCCGGCCGCGGTCAGCGCCTGCCAGATCTGCTCGGCGTCGCCCGGGTTGCAGAAGATCTCGAAGCCGTCCTCGCCGGTGTAGCCGGTGCGGGCGAGCAGCACGTCGCGGCCGGCCACCTGGGCCGGGAGGATCGCGTAGTACTTCAGGCCGGGCAGGTCGGCCTCGGTGGTGTCGGCCAGGATCGCGGTGGACTCCGGGCCCTGGACGGCGATCAGCGCGTAGGCGTCGCGGTCGTCGGAGACGACGGCGTTGAAGCCCTTGGCGCGGGCGATCAGCTCGTCCAGCACCAGCTGGGCGTTGGAGGCGTTGGCGACCACCAGGAAGGCGTCCTCGCGCAGGCGGTAGACGATCAGGTCGTCCAGGATGCCGCCGTCCTCGGCGCAGATCATGGTGTAGCGGGCGCGCAGCACGCCGAGCGCGGAGACGAAGCCGACCAGGGCGTGGTCCAGCATCTCGCCGGCCTGCGGGCCGGTGACGGTGATCTCGCCCATGTGGGACAGGTCGAACAGACCGGCCTTGGTGCGGACGGCGAGGTGCTCCTCGCGCTCGCTGCCGTAGCGCAGCGGCATGTCCCAGCCGGCGAAGTCGGTCATGGTGGCGCCGAGGGCGCGGTGCAGCGCGTCGAGCGCGGTGAGGCGGAGGGACGACATGGCCAGGAACTCCTCGGTCGGGGCACTCAGGGGTGCGCACGCCGGGACCGGCCCGGGCACGGGGCGGACCCTGCGCGCGGGCATGCGGCGGCTGGGTCTCCCCATCTGTCGTCGTACCTGAGAGCTTCACCGTCCACTGCCCTGCAAAGGACAGCATGGCGGCTTGCACCGTGGGTGGGCGGACGGCAGGGCCGTGCACCGCTTTCCAGATCTGCCTAACCCGTGCGGTAGGGGGGCCTGAGAGATTCCGGGGAGGACTTGCTCCTTCGGCGCCGGCTGTGCCGCCAGGACGGGGCACTCCGGACTCTCCCGCGCGGGTTCGAGCGGCCGTTATGGAGTTGGAGGGCCTGGGTGGATGCCACCGCAGACGCGCACATCATGGCACGTCCGCACCGATGGCGGGAGAGGGGGCTGCCTCACAGCTCCCGCTCCGCTCCCGGTCGCGTCCCGCCTTCCGTTCCGCTTCCCGCCTCCCTTCCGCGTTCCGCCTCCCTTCCGCGTCCCGTTCCGTCCCGCCCGGACGCTAGGCTGCGGGAATCGGCGAGCGGAGGGCGGTACAGGGGCGGATGGGCAACCCGGTGGAGCAGCAGGGCTGGGGCGGGGCGCAGTCGGCGCCGGCGGGCGGTGCCTGGCCGGCCAACGAACTGGAGCAGGTGCTCACGGCCGCGCTCGGCGACCCGGGCGCGACCCCGCGGGTGATCGAGGTGCTGGCGCGCAGCCAGGTGTGGATCCCGCTGCCGTCCGGCGGCGACCCGCAGGGGCGGGCGCTGGACCTGCCGACCCTGGAGCTGGCCGGCGGCCCCTATGTCCCGGTCTTCTCCTCGCAGGAGGTGCTGCTCCAGCAGGCGCCGGGGATGGCGTTCGCGGTCGCGCCGGTGTGGGAGTTCGCCCGCGGTCTGCCGCTGGGCGTCGGTATCGCCGTCAACCCCGAGGCTCCGGTGGGCATCCCGGTCCCGCCGGAGGGCGTGGCCGAGCTGCGCCGCGGGCCGCGCGAGGACCGCTGGGACGTCGCCCAGGACGCGCCGTCCGGGGGCCGGGTGGCGCTGCGCGAGCCGGTTCCGGGCGAGGACCCGGAGCTGTTCCTGGCCGCCTGCCGGGCCGAACTGGCACTGCTGCCCGGGGTGCTGACCGCCCGGCGGGCGCTGGCCAGCGTCGAGGGCGAGCCGACCGTGATGTTCGTGGGCGTCCAGCTCGACCCGGCGGCCCCGGCCGACCCGGGGGCGGTGAACGAGGCGCTGGGGCGTGCGCTGGGAACCGCGCCGCTGCCCGGCGGCGTCCACCTCGTACTGCTCGACCTCGCGGACGATCCGGTGGTCGAGTGGATGGTGAACCGGGTCGCGCCCTTCCACGTGCGGGGCTGAGCCGGTCCCCGGCCGTCCCTCCGGCACCTGTCGGGGCCGGGCGCGGGCGGGGGAGCGGCAGGGGCCCTGGCACGTCGGCGTGGCGGTGGTCGACGGTGCCCCATAAGGTGCGTGCTGACGGCCGCCGGGCCGCCGGTGACGGACGAGGAACGAAGAGGCGCAACGAGGTGGGCGCATGAGTGCGGGATCGGTAGCTGGCGGTGCACCGGGGCCCTGGGGCCAGGCGCCCACCGGACGCCCGGATCCGGGCGCGCTGGAACGCGCCCTGCGCGAGGTGGCGCCGGAGCGCTACGAGGCCTACGAGACGATGCTGAACGCGCTCGCCGAGGGCCGGGTCTGGATGCTGCTGTGGCACGGGACGCCGGGCAGCGCCGATGCCCAGTACGGGAACATGGAGATCAGCGGCCACGGCTACGCGCCGGCCGTCACCTCGCCCGAGCAGCTGGCGGCGTCCGGCTGGGCGCGGGCGCACGAGGTGATCTCCGGCCGGGAGATCGCGGCCTCGCTGTACCGGACCCGCTGGGGGCTGTGGCTGAACCCGCACGCCCCGGGCGGCGGGGTCGGGGTGCCGTGGGCGGACCTGCGCCGGGTGGCGGCGGGACTGGACCGGCTGCCGGCCGGTCCGCTGAAGCTGAGCGAGCCGCAGGTGCCGGCCCAGCAGTTCTTCGCGCTGCTGGAGCGGCAGGCGGCCGAGGTGCGGGCGGTGCGGGCGCTGCGCCGGGCCTGGGTGCGGCCGTCGGTGGGCGAGCCGTACCTCGCCATCGGTCTGGAGCTGTACGAGAGCTCGCCGCCCACGGTGGAGGCGGTGCGGGCGCTGATGCAGCGGGCGATCGCGGTCGCGCCGGAGGGGCTGGCGGTCTCGACGGTGGCGATGGCGGACGAGTTCGACCCGGTGGCGCTCTGGATGCGGGCCCACGCGCGCCCGTTCTACGACCGGGAGGCGGCCGGGCACGGCCGTCCGCAGACCGGCCCCTACCCGCCGGTGCCCCCGCCGCCGTACGCCTCGCAGCAGGGCCCGGCCCAGGGGCAGGGCTTCGGCTACGGCACCCAGCCGCCCGGTCCGGCCTGGCCGGGGCAGCAGCCTCCGCCGCAGCAGCCGTGGCCCGGCTACCCCGGTCGCTGACCGGGGCGGAGCCCCGAGTCCCGTGCCACGAAACCGGCTTGACGTCACGTCAGGCCGGTTTCGACGTTTTTTCGGACGTTCTCCCCGAATCGGATGGAACACATCTTGACATGGCTGTTACAGCTGTGTGAAGAGGGATATGCCGATGGTCGTGGAGGTGCATGCACACAGATCACAGTTGGGCATCTGTCGGTGGTCAGGGCTGGCGTAAGCCAGTTCGGATGGCAGAGAGTTCTGCAACAGCCCGCCGCGCGTGGTTGGCGTCCCACAAGGGCGAACGCGCTGGCGGACCGCATGATCCACGTGACGCCCATCCCGCGTGGCAGCAGTACTGAGCCAGTCGTACCGCTGGAAACACTCCGCTCCTGCACTTCCGCACGTCCGCACCCAAGCACGTCCGCACCAGCCGCGCCGCCGATCCCGGTGCCCGGCACCCGTGGGCCGGCCACCGTCGGCGAGGGGACCGAACTGACCATGACCGCACCCATCAAGACCGCCGGCAACGCACCGGAGGCAGACGCCGCCGCGAGCCCGGCCAAGAAGATCGAGGGCCGCTCGCTCGGCCGGATCGCCTGGACCCGCTTCAAGCGGGACAAGGCCGCCGTCGCCGGCGGCGTCGTGGTGATCCTGCTGATCCTGCTCGCCGTGCTGGCCAAGCCGATCGAATCGGCCTTCGGCCTCGACCCCGACGCCCTCAACCAGGACCTCCTGGACGCCGACCTCGGCGGTCTGCCGTTCGGCGACTGGGGCGGCATGAGCTGGGACCACCCGCTCGGCGTCGACCCCCTGCAGGGCCGTGACCTGCTGACCCGCGTCATCGAGGGCTCCTGGGTCTCCCTGCTGGTCGCCTTCGGCGCGACCGTGCTGTCCAACACCATCGGCACCGTGCTCGGCATCATGGCCGGCTACTACGGCGGCTGGGTGGACACCCTGATCAGCCGGGTGATGGACGTCTTCCTCGCCTTCCCGCTGCTGCTGTTCGCGATCGCGATCTCGACCTCGCTGCAGGGCGGCGCGTTCGGCCTGCACGGCCTCCCGCTGCACATCATGGTGCTGATCTTCGTGATCGGCTTCTTCAACTGGCCCTACATGGGCCGGATCGTGCGCGGACAGACCCTCTCGCTGCGCGAGCGCGAGTTCGTCTACGCGGCCCGGAGCCTGGGCGCCCGCGGGCCGTTCATCCTCTTCAAGGAGCTCCTGCCCAACCTGGTCGGTCCGATCCTGGTCTACTCGACCCTGCTGATCCCGACCAACATCCTCTTCGAGGCCGGGCTGAGCTTCCTCGGCGTGGGCATCCAGCCCCCGCAGGCCTCCTGGGGCGGCATGCTCCAGGACGCGATCCGGTACTACCAGGTGGACCCCCAGTACATGGTGGTCCCCGGTGTGGCGATCTTCGTCACCGTACTCGCCTTCAACCTGCTCGGCGACGGGCTGCGTGACGCCCTCGATCCCAAGAGCAACTGACGCCGCGTCAGGATCCCTCGTTCGGCCAACACTTCCTCAAGGGGTTGATCTCACCCATGCGTAGGTCCCGTACCGTCGCACTGACCGCCACGGCTGCTGCCGCGGTCCTGGTCGTCACCGGCTGCTCGTCCAGCACGAAGAGCACCGACGCCAAGTCCACCGCCTCCGGCTCCGCCACCGAGGCCGCCGGCGGCTCCGGTGCCAACGCGGCCACCAAGGGCATCGTCAACGCCTCGGACAAGAAGGGCGGGACGGTGACCTTCGAGATGAAGGGCACCCCCGACTCGCTCGACCCGGGCAACACGTACTACGCGTACATCTACAACTTCTCGCGCCTGTACGGCCGTCCGCTCACCACCTTCCAGCCGGGCGCCGGCGAGGCGGGCAACAAGCTCGTCCCGGACCTCGCCGAGTCGCTCGGCCAGGTCAGCGCCGACGGCCTGAGCTGGACGTACAAGCTGCGCAAGGGCCTGAAGTACGACGACGGCACCCCGATCACCTCGAAGGACGTCAAGTACGCCGTCGAGCGCTCCAACTTCGCGCCGGACGTGAACTCCAACGGCCCGACGTACTTCAAGGAGCTGCTGGTCGACAACCCGACGCCGTACGAGGGCCCGTACAAGGACAAGACCGGCGACCTGAAGTCGATCGAGACCCCGGACGACACCACCATCGTCTTCCACCTGACGCACGCCTTCGCCGACTTCGACTACCTGGTCAGCGCCCCGCAGACGGTCCCGGTCCCGCAGGCCAAGGACACCGGCGCCGAGTACGTCAAGAAGATCGTGTCCTCCGGCTCCTTCAAGTTCGAGTCCTACGAGGACGGCAAGCAGGCCGTCCTGGTCCCGAACACCAACTGGGACCCGAGCACGGACCCGATCCGCAAGCAGCTGCCGGACAAGATCGTGCTCCGGATGAACATCGACCAGGCCACCATCGACAAGGACCTGTTGGCCGGCAACGCCCAGGTCGACCTGGTGGGCGGCGGTGTCGACCCGCAGACCCAGGCGCAGATCCTGCAGAACCCGAAGCTGAAGGCCAACACCGACAACGCCTACGGCGGCCGTCTGGTCTACATGGCCATCAACACCGATGTCGCGCCGTTCGACAACATCGAGTGCCGCAAGGCCGTCCAGTACGCGGTCGACAAGGTCTCGGTGCAGACCGCGCTCGGCGGCCCCGTCCGCGGCCAGGTCGCCAACACCGTGCTCCCGCCCGACATCCCGGGTCACCAGGACTTCAACGTCTGGGAGACCAAGGACAACAAGGGCGACGAGGCCAAGGCCAAGGCCGCGCTGAAGGCCTGCGGCAAGGACAGCATCACCACCGTGCTCTCCGCCCGCACCGAGCGCGCCACCGAGGTCGCCGCGGCCACCTCGATCCAGGCCGCGCTGAAGAAGGTCGGCATCAACGCCGAGATCCAGCAGTTCCCGCAGGGCAAGTACCTGGCCGACAGCGCCGGCGCTCCGAAGTTCGCCAAGGAGCACAACATCGGTCTGATGATGATGCAGTGGGGCGCCGACTGGCCGACCGGCTACGGCTTCCTGCAGCAGATCGTCGACGGCCGCGCGATCAAGGCCTCCGGCAACAGCAACCTGGCCTCGCTGAACGACCCCGCGGTCAACAAGCTGCTCGACGACGCCGCCACCAACCCGGACCGCGCGGCCCGCGAGAAGATCTACGGCGACATCGACAAGAAGGTCATGGAGGCCGCGGTCTACGTCCCGCTGACCGACTTCAAGGTCTTCCTGTACCGCCCGGACAACGCCACCAACCTCGCGTCCACGCCGGCCTTCTCGGGTGAGTACGACTACCTGAACATCGGCACCACCAAGTAAGAGCCTGGCTCTGCATCCCTGAAGGCAGGTGAAGGCAGCGGCAAAGCCCGCCGCCGTCCGGAGGATCCCGGACGGCGGCGGGCGGCCGGAGCCGACCAACTGTGTTTGCCTACATCATCCGCAGGATCCTCGCCGCCGCGGTGCTGCTGCTGGTCGTCAGCGCGGTCACCTTCGCGATCTTCTTCCTGCTCCCGCGCCTCGCCGGCGAGACGGTCGACCAGCTGGCCACCCAGTACATCGGGAAGAACCCCTCTCCCGACGCGATCGCGGCGGTCAAGAAGAACCTCGGCCTCGACCAGCCGCTGTACACGCAGTACTGGAACTTCCTCAAGGGGCTGGTCAGCGGCGCCGAATACAAGTTCGGCCCGGAACCGGCCACCTGCCACGTGCCCTGCTTCGGCTACTCCTTCAAGAACCACCTGGAGGTCTGGCCCGAACTGTCCAAGCGGATCCCGGTCACGCTGTCGCTCGCCATCGGCGCGGCCACGCTCTGGCTGGTCTCCGGCGTCGCCACCGGCGTCGTCTCCGCCCTCAGGCCGCGCTCGATCTTCGACCGGATCTCGATGGGCATCGCGCTCGCCGGCGTCTCGCTGCCGGTCTTCTTCACCGGCGCGCTGCTGCTCACGGTGTTCAGCTACGAGTGGCCGATCCTGGACAACCTGCAGTACGTCAACTTCACCGACGACCCGCTGATGTGGGCCCGCAACCTGATCCTGCCCTGGATCTCGCTGGCCTTCCTCTACTCCGCGCTCTACGCCCGGCTCACCCGCGCCGGAATGCTGGAGACGATGAGCGAGGACTACATCCGCACCGCCCGGGCCAAGGGCCTGGCCGAGCGCAAGGTCGTCACCCGGCACGGACTCCGCGCCGCGCTCACCCCGATCGTCACCATCTTCGGCATGGACCTCGGTCTGCTGCTCGGCGGTGCGCTGATCACCGAGCAGGTCTTCTCGCTCCAGGGCGTCGGCCAGTTCGCCGTCCAGGCGATCTCCGACAACGACCTGCCGAAGATCCTCGGCACCACGCTGCTCGCCGCCTTCTTCATCGTCCTCTGCAACCTCGTGGTTGACCTCCTGTACGCCGCTGTCGACCCCCGGGTGAGGCTGTCGTGACCGAGCTCCAGAAGACCCCGGCCCGCGCGGCCGCCCCGGCCGGAGGAGGGGAGCCGTACCTCTCCGTCCGGGACCTGCGGATCCACTTCGACACCGACGACGGCCTGGTCCGCTCCGTGGACGGGGTCAGCTTCGACCTGGCCAAGGGCCGCACCCTCGGCATCGTCGGCGAGTCCGGCTCCGGCAAGTCCGTCACCTCGCTCGGCATCATGGGCCTGCACCGCTCCAAGCGGGCCCGGATCACCGGCGAGATCCGGCTCGACGGCGAGGACCTCGTCGCGGCCGGCCCGGACCGGGTCAGGGAACTGCGCGGCCGGGAGATGGCGATGATCTTCCAGGACCCGCTGACCGCGATGCACCCCTACTACACGGTGGGGCAGCAGATCGTCGAGGCCTACCGGGTGCACCACCCGCAGGCGACCAAGAAGCAGGCCCGCGCCCGCGCCGTCGAGATGCTCGACCGGGTCGGCATCCCGCAGCCGGACCGCCGGGTCGACGACTACCCGCACCAGTTCTCCGGCGGCATGCGCCAGCGCGCCATGATCGCGATGGCCCTGGTCAACGACCCCTCGCTGCTGATCGCCGACGAGCCCACCACCGCCCTGGACGTCACCGTGCAGGCGCAGATCCTGGACCTCATTCGGGACCTCCAGGAGGAGTTCGGCTCGGCCGTCATCATCATCACCCACGACCTCGGGGTGGTCGCCGAGCTCGCCGACGACATCCTGGTCATGTACGGCGGCAAGTGCGTCGAGCGCGGCCCGGCCGAGACCCTCTTCGACTCGCCCGAACACCCCTACACATGGGGCCTGCTGGGCTCGATGCCGCGTCTCGACCGGGAGCTCCAGGAGCGGCTCGTCCCGGTCAAGGGCACCCCGCCCAGCCTGATCAACGTGCCGTCCGGCTGCGCCTTCCACCCGCGCTGCCCGTACGCGGCGCTGACCGGCGGGCGCTCCACCGAGGAGACCCCGGGGCTCACCGAGGTCGCGCCCGGCCACCACGCGGCCTGCCACCTCGCGCTCTCCGAGCGGCACCGCATCTTCACCGAAGAGATCGCGCCCCGGCTGTGAGCCCGGACTCGTACCACCTTTCTGGAGAGAACCGATGACGGACACCCAGGCGGCGACCATCCCCGCGCCGGCGCCCGCCCCGGACCGGCAGCCGCTGCTCCGGGTGACCGGCCTGACCCGGCACTTCCCCATCCACAGCGGCCTGATGCGGCGCCAGACCGGCGCCGTCCGGGCGGTCGACGGCATCGACTTCACGGTCAACGCCGGTGAGACCCTGGGCGTCGTCGGCGAGTCCGGCTGCGGCAAGTCGACCATGGGCCGACTGGTCACCCGGCTCGACGAGCCGACCGCCGGGAAGATCGAGTTCGAGGGCACCGACATCACCCACCTGGGTGTCGGGGCGATGCGGCCGCTGCGCCGCGACATCCAGATGATCTTCCAGGACCCGTACTCCTCGCTGAACCCGCGGCACACCGTCGGCACCATCGTCGGCGCGCCGTTCCGGCTGCAGAAGGCCGAGCCCGAGGGCGGGGTCAAGAAGGCCGTCCAGGAGCTGCTGGAGCTGTGCGGGCTCAGCCCCGAGCACTACAACCGCTACCCGCACGAGTTCTCCGGCGGCCAGCGCCAGCGCATCGGCATCGCCCGGGCGCTCGCCCTGCGACCCCGGATGATCGTCGCCGACGAGCCGGTCTCCGCCCTGGACGTCTCCATCCAGGCCCAGGTGGTCAACCTGCTCGACGACCTCCAGCGGGAGCTCGGCCTGACCTACCTGATCATCGCGCACGACCTCTCGGTGGTCCGGCACGTCTCCGACCGGGTCGCCGTGATGTACCTCGGCAAGATCGTCGAGATCGCCGACCGGGACTCGCTCTACCGCGCCCCGATGCACCCGTACACCACCGCGCTGATGTCGGCCGTCCCGGTGCCCGACCCGCGCCGGCGCCAGAGCGGCGGGCGCGAGCGGATCCTGCTCAAGGGCGACGTGCCCTCGCCGATCAACCCGCCCAGCGGCTGCCGCTTCCGCACCCGCTGCTGGAAGGCCCAGGAGATCTGCGCCACCCAGGAGCCGCCGCTCGTCGCGGCGACGGCCGGCCACCAGGTGGCCTGCCACTTCCCGGAGAACGCCGTCACCGGCGACGGGGCGCGGGCCTCCGCCTGACCGTGCGGTCGGAGGGGAGGGCCGGCCGGGTCACACTGGTGCGGTGACCTCGCAGATCTTCCCCTCCGACGTGCAGCAGTCGCTGGACCTCGTCGGCATCTTCGTCTTCGCCCTCTCCGGAGGGCTGCTCGCCGTCCGCAAGAACATGGACATCTTCGGCATCTGCGTCCTCGCCGAGGTCACCGCGCTCGGCGGCGGAGTGATGCGCGATCTCGTCATCGGCGCCACCCCGGTCGCCGCGTTCAGCAACCTCGGCTACTTCAGCACCCCGCTGCTCGCCGGCCTGGTGGTCTTCTTCCTGCACCCCGAGGTCGAGCGGATCAACCGCGCCGTGCAGACCCTCGACGCGCTCGGCCTCGGCCTGTTCTGCGTCACCGGCACCGCCAAGGCCCACGACTACGGGCTCGGCGCGGTCTCCTCGGTCGCCCTCGGCATGGTGACCGCCGCCGGCGGCGGCGTGATGCGCGACGTCCTGGCCGGCGAACTCCCCTCGCTGCTGCGCTGGGACCGCGAGATCTACGCCGTGCCGGCCCTCGTCGGCGCCGCCCTGGTCGCCGTGCTGATCGCCCTCGACAGCCTCACCGCCGCCACCGGCACCGCCGCCGCGCTGACCGCGTTCATCCTGCGGATGCTCGCCCTCAAGTACGGCTGGCGCGCGCCGCGGGCCTGGCACCGCAACGGTTCTCGCACCAGCGAGGAGTAGGCGAGCCGCCGTACGCCAGCGAGACCGCCTCCGCGGTGCAGAGCAGCTCCGGCACCAGCCGCAGCAGCTCGGCCGACGGCATCCGGTCGGCCGGCGCCGAGATCGCGCAGGCCGCGACCGCCCGCCCGTCGCTGCCAGCCACCGGCGCCGCCACGCAGGTGACCGCCTCCCGGTGCTCGGCCGACTCCGCCGCCCAGCCCCGGCCGCGCACCGCCGCCAGATCGGCGGCCAGGGCGTCGGCGGCCCGGTCGTCGGCCGTCGCGCCGGCCGGGGGCAGCCCGGCCAGCAGCACCCGGCCGATCGCCGTCCCGGCGGCCGGGGCCCGCCGCCCGATCCGGGTCGGCCGCCCCGGGTCGGTGCTCCAGCGGCCGGCCAGCTCGTCCAGGTACAGCACCTCGTCGTCCTGCAGCACGGCCAACTGCACGGTGCAGCCGCAGCGCTCGTTCAGCGCGGCCAGGTACGGGGCGGCGACCTGCCGGACGTCGATCTCCTGGAGCGCCCGCTGGGCCAGCGACAGCACCCGGCCGCCGACCCGGTAGCGGCGGTCGGACAGCCGGTGCACGAAGCCGTGCTCCTCCAGGGTGCGCAGCAGCCGCAGGGCGGTGGACTTGTGCACCCCGATCGAGCCGGCGGCCTGCTCCAGGGTCACCGGTCCGTCGCCGAGCGAGCCGAGCAGGGTCAGCGCCCGATCGACCGACTGCGACATTGCGCTCCCCGTTCCTGGTTCCGACCGGGCCGCGGGCAGGGGCCGTCGCGCCGGGTGCTGGTGGCCGTCGGGCCGCTCGGCGGTGGCCGTCCGGCCGCGCGGCGATGGCCGTCGGGCCGCTTGGTGGTGGCCGTCAGGCTAACCGTTCGGGGGCCGCATTCCGTAGCGGGGCTGCCCCGAGGGGCACCGTCCCGGTGACCGCCGTCCGGTGGCCGGATCGGTGCGGTGCGCCCGGCCGCCCCGGGCACGCCGGTCCGGTGCGGGCCGGAGGGCCACTACAATCGCATGGTTATGCCATACCTGGACCATGCGGCGACCACGCCGATGCTGCCCGAGGCGATCGCCGCGATGTCGGCACACCTGGGGGTCGTCGGCAACGCCTCCTCCCTGCACGCGGCCGGCCGCCGGGCCCGCCGGGTGGTCGAGGAGGCCCGCGAGTCGCTCGCCGAGTCGCTCGGCGCCCGGCCCAGCGAGATCGTGCTCACCGGTGGCGGCACCGAGTCCGACAACCTGGCGGTCAAGGGCCTGTACTGGGCCCGCCGCGGCGCCGACCCGGCCCGCACCCGGGTGCTGTGCAGCCCGGTCGAGCACCACGCAGTGCTGGACGCCGTGCACTGGCTCGCCGAGCACGAGGGCGCCACCGTCGACTACCTGCCGGTGGACGCGCTCGGCCGGGTGCACCCGGCGGCGCTGCGCGAGGCGATCGAACGCGACCCCGCCTCGGTCGCGCTGGTCACCGTCATGTGGGCCAACAACGAGGTCGGCACCGTCCAGCCGGTCGTCGAACTCGCCGCCGTCGCCGCCGAGTACGGCATCCCGATGCACGCCGACGCGGTGCAGGCGCTCGGCCAGGTGCCGGTCTCCTTCGCCGGTTCCGGACTCACCGCGCTCACCGTCACCGGCCACAAGATCGGCGGCCCGTTCGGCATCGGCGCGCTGCTGCTGTCGCGCGGCGCGACGCCCGTCCCGCTGCTGCACGGCGGCGGCCAGGAGCGCGACGTCCGCTCCGGCACCCTGGACGCGCCCGCCGCCGCCGGCTTCGCGGCCGCCGCGGCCATCGCCGTCGAACGCCGCGAGGAGCACGCCCTCGCCCTCGGCGCGCTGCGGGACGAACTGGTCGCGACCGTGCTCGCCGCCGTCCCCGACGCGGTGCTCAACGGCGACCCGGCGGGGGAGGGGCGGCTGCCCGCCAACGCGCACTTCTCCTTCCCCGGCTGCGAGGGCGACGCGCTGCTGATGCTGCTCGACGCCCGGGGCATCGAGTGCTCCACCGGCTCGGCCTGCTCGGCCGGCGTCCCGCAGCCCAGCCATGTGCTGCTGGCGATGGGCGTCGACCCGCTGCTCGCCCGGGCCTCGCTGCGCTTCTCGCTCGGGCACACGTCCACCCGCGAGGATGTCACCGCCCTCGCGGAGGCCATCGCCCCGGCCGTCCAGCGGGCCCGCAACGCCGGACTCGCGGCCGTCCGGCGCTGAAGCCGGAAGGCTGACGGGCCGAGTACCGGAAGGCCGTCCGGCCGAGCGCCGGAACCCCGGCGGAATGCCGGGCGGCACCACGTACGCTTGTTGTCATCATGACTGACTTCCCGGGTGCCCCGACCGCTCCGTCCACCACCGGCCGCCTGCGTGTGCTCGCGGCGATGTCCGGCGGGGTGGACTCCGCCGTCGCCGCGGCCCGCGCGGTCGAAGCCGGCCACGAGGTGACCGGTGTGCACCTGGCCCTGTCCAGCAACCCGCAGTCCTTCCGCACCGGCGCGCGCGGCTGCTGCACCATCGAGGACTCCCGGGACGCCCGCCGCGCCGCCGACGTGATCGGCATCCCGTTCTACGTCTGGGACCTCGCCGAGCGCTTCCGCGAGGACGTCATCGACGACTTCGTGGCCGAGTACGCGGCCGGGCGCACCCCCAACCCGTGCCTGCGCTGCAACGAGAAGATCAAGTTCGCGGCGCTGCTGGACAAGGCGGTCGCCCTCGGCTTCGACGCCGTCTGCACCGGCCACTACGCCCGGATCGTCGACCTGCCGGACGGCACCCGCGAACTGCACCGCGCCGTCGACGCGGCCAAGGACCAGTCCTACGTGCTCGGCGTGCTCGACGCCGACCAGCTCGCCCACTCGCTCTTCCCGCTCGGCGACACCACCAAGGACGTCATCCGCGAGGAGGCCGAGCGGCGCGGCCTGGCCGTCGCCAAGAAGCCCGACTCGCACGACATCTGCTTCATCGCCGACGGCGACACCCAGGGCTTCCTGGCCCGCCACCTCGGCACCGCCACCGGCGACATCCTGGACGTCGACGGCACCAAGCTCGGCGAGCACGACGGCGCCTACGGCTTCACCATCGGCCAGCGCAAGGGCCTGCGGATCGGCCGCCCGGCCGCCGACGGCAAGCCCCGCTACGTGCTGGACATCTCGCCGGTGAACAACACCGTCACCGTCGGCCCGGTCGAGGGCCTCGACGTCACCGGCCTCACCGCGATCCGCCCCCGCTGGTGCGGCACCGAGCCCCTGGCCGACGGCCGCTACACCGCCCAGCTGCGCGCCCACGGCGAGGAGGTCCCGGTCAGCGCCTCGGTCACCGACGACACCCTCCGCGTCGACCTCGACACCCCCGCCCGCGGCATCGCCCCGGGCCAGGCCGTGGTCCTCTACGACGGCACCCGCGTCGTCGGCTCCGCCACCATCGCCACCACGGAACGCCCGGCCGTCAACGTCTGAGGACGAGAGGACCGCATGAGCTTCTACGAGCAGCACCGCGACTTCGTCGAGGAGCTGGAGCGGATCGCCCCCGAGGGCGTCCGGATCGAGTGGTCCGGAGACACGCTGACCATGCAGGCGTCGCCGTCGAACATCCACCAGCTCAACATCGCCCAGGTGCGCCGACAGTTCGAACGGCACGCCCCGGACGGGTACCTCCCCAGTGAGCGAAGTGAGATCGTCAGCCCGGACGTCTCCAAGGGGCGTGAGCCGGACCTCACCTACCTGCCGGTGGAGGTCCTCTCCGAGCCGGGCAACCGGGCCCCCGCGGCCGAGGCGCTGATCGCGGTGGAGATCGTGTCGCCCTCCAATCCGGGCAACGACTGGATGGACAAGCTGCACGACTACGCCGTGATGCGGATCCCGCTCTACCTGATCGTGGATCCGCGCGAGCGGACGGTGACGCTGTTCTCCGAGCCCGACCACGACCGGTACCACACCCGCACGGACCGGAAGTTCGGCGACGGGATCGGCATTCCGGAGCCGTTCGGCTTCACGCTGGACCTGGCGGTGCTCGTCCCGTACAAGGACTGAGCGGCGAACAAACCCGGTGAGCGGGGGTGCGGGGGCGTGATAGACCGGGAGGCACTATGAATATCTGTGTCTTCTGCTCCGCGTACTCGCTCGACGACCGCTACTCCGTCCCCGCCGCCGATTTCGCCCGGCTGCTCGGGGAGGGCGGGCACACCCTGGTGTGGGGCGGGTCGAACGCCGGGCTGATGGGGCTGCTGGCCGACGGGGTGAAGGCGGCCGGGGGGCGGCTGGTCGGGATCTCCGTCGAGTTCCTGAAGCACAAGGCGTACGACGGGGCCGACGAGCTGGTCACCACCGCCGACCTCGCGGAGCGGAAGGCGAAGCTGCTGGCGCGCGCGGACGCGGTGGTGGTCCTGGTCGGCGGGCTGGGCACCCTGGACGAGGTCACCGAGGTGCTGGAGCTGAAGAAGCACGCGCTGCACGACAAGCCGGTGGTGGTGCTCGACACCGAGGGCTTCTACGCCGGGCTGCGCACCCAGCTGGAGCGGATGGACGCCGAGGGCTTCCTGCCCCGTCCGCTGGGCGAGCTGATCACCTTCGCCGACACCCCGGCCCAGGTGTTCGAGCAGCTCAAGGGCTGAGAGGATCACGGTCATGGCCTCTCATCTGATCACTGGCGCCGGCTCCGGCATCGGCGCCGTCCTCGCCGCCCGTCTCGCCGAGCGCGGGGACGAGCTCTGGCTGCTGGCCCGCGACGCCCGCCGCGCCGCCGAGCTGCGCGAGCGCTTCCCCGGCGCGCGGACCCTGGTCGGCGACCTCGCCGACCCGGCGAAGCTCTCCTGGGCCCTCGGGCACCAGGCGCCGCCGGTCGAGCTGGACTCGCTGCTGCACGTGGCGGGCGTGGTCGAGCTGGCCCCGGTCGGCGAACTGCCGGTCAAGGCCTGGCAGGAGACCCTGAACGTCAACCTGGTCGGCCCCGCCGAGCTGACCCGGCTGCTGCTGCCCTCGGTGCGGCTGGCCAAGGGCCATGTGGTGTTCGTCAACTCCGGTGCCGGGCTGCGGGCCGGCGCCGACTGGTCGGCGTACGCGGCGAGCAAGCACGGGCTGCGCGCCCTCGCCGACTCGCTGCGGCTGGAGGAGCACGGCAACGGCGTGCGGGTCACCTCGGTGTACCCGGGCCGCACCGCCACCGCGATGCAGGTCAAGGTGCACCAGCAGGAGGGCCGGGTGTACGACGCCGGCCAGTGGATCGAGCCGGAGTCGGTGGCGAAGGCGATCCTGGCGGCGCTGGACGCCTCCCGGGACGCGGAGATCACCGACATCACCGTCCGCCCGGGGCGGTAGGAGGTCCACGAACGGGGCGCCGACAGGTCCGGCGCCCCGGCTTTTCGGCGGCGGAACCGTGAAGGCGCGAAGGTCGTCCTCGGTTTCGTCCGTTCGTCCTCGGCCTGTCCGGGTGCAGAGGATTGACATGTTGTCAGGCCGTCGGCCTGTCAGGGGGGTTCCATGTCCAGAATTCGCACAACACTTGCGGTCGGCGTGACGCTGCTCGGAACGGTCGGCCTGCCGGCCGTCGCGACGAGCGGCGCGCAGGCGGCCGCCACCACGCTCTACGTCAACAACGCGGCCAACGCCGCCTGCGCCGACGACGGCGCGGGCACCCAGGCCCAGCCCTACTGCACGGTGGCCGCCGCGGCCGCCGCCGCCCGGCCCGGTCAGACGGTCCAGATCGCCGACGGCAACTACGTCGAGCCGGTGACCGTCGACCACTCGGGCACGGCCGGGGCACCGATCACCTTCCGCGGCCCGACGCCCGGACAGCCCGCGCCGTACAACTCGGGCTGGGCCTACCTCGGCACCTCCGACAAGCCCAGCGGGGGGCTCACCGTCAAGGGGGCCCAGTACGTCCGGTTCGAGCTGCTGAAGGTCACGACCGGACCGCAGGCCGCGGCCGTCGTCGTCGACGGCTCGCGCGACGTGTCCTTCTCGGAGGTCGGCCTGGCCGGCGGCCCGGCGCTGCGGATCACCAACGGCTCCGAGCGGGTCAGTGCCGTCCGCAGCGGCCTCTCCGACGTCACGGTGGACGGCGGCTCGACCGGGACCCTGCTCAGCACCAACACGGCCGGCTCCGTCCGGGTCGACGGCGCCCCGGGCACCGTCGTCGTGAGCAACACCCTCGGGGACTGCTCGAAGGGCCTCGTCCTGACCGGCGCCTCCGCCGGCACCACGGTCGAGAACAACGTCATCAACACCGTGAACGAGCGCGGCGACCGGTGCGACGCCGGCACCCCGGCCGTCGGCATCACCGTCGACCGGAGCGCCACGGCCGGTCTGAAGCTCGACTACAACGTGGTCGACTCGCGCAGCGGGTCGCCCGCCTACGACTGGGCCGGCACCGGCTACACGGACCGGGCGGCCTTCACGGCGGCCAGCGGACAGGGCGCCCACGACTTCGTCGAACCCACGTCCAGGGACGCGCGGAACCGCCCCGACGCGCCCAAGCACCAGTTCGACTCGGCCGACGAGAACGCGCCCGGCATGCTGACCGTCGACCTCAAGGGGAACACGGCGCAGGACGACCCGACGGTGCCCAACACCGGCACCGGCAGCGGAATCCGCGACCGGGGCGCGTACGAGGACCGGACCGGCGGCAGCGCGTACACGCCGGTGGGCCCGGTGCGGCTGCTGGACACCCGGGAGGCGATCGGGGTCCCGCAGGCGCGGGCCGTGGCGCCGGGGGAGACGATCAACCTGCCGGTCACGGGCGTGGCCGGGGTGCCGGCCAACGGTGTGACGGCCGTGACGATGACCGTCACCGCGACCGAGCCGACGCGGGACGGCGACCTCGCGGTGCGCCCGTTCGGCTACGCCTGGTCGAGTCCCTCCTCGATGATCGACGAGAGGGCGACCACCTCCACCCTGAACTGGGTCGCGGGCCGGACGGTCCCGAACCAGGTGACGGTGCCGGTGAAGGACGGCAAGGTGTCGTTCTACAACCACTCCGGCGGCACCGTGCACGTGATCGCCGACCTGGCGGGCTACTACAGCACCAAGGGCGCCCTCTTCCAGCCGCAGGACCCGGTCCGGGTGCTGGACACCCGGGAGCCGATCGGGGTGCCGCAGGTCCAGGCCGTCCCGGCCTTCGGCACGCTGGAGCTGCCGGTCGCGGGCGCGGCCGGGGCCACGGCCGTGACGATGAACGTGACGGTCACCGAGCCGGAGCAGGAGGGGCACCTGACCGTCTACCCGCACGGTGACGCCGCGCCGAACACCTCGAACCTGAACTGGACGGCGGGCCGGACCGTGGCCGGCCTGGTGACGGTGCCGGTGAAGGACGGCAAGGTGTCGTTCTACAACCACTCCGGCGGGACCGTGCACCTGGTCGCCGACCTGGCCGGCCACTACGGCGCCGACGGGCGGGCCGCGTTCTACCCCTCCGGCCCGTCGCGGATCATGGACACCCGGGAGTACTGGAGCCGCCCGCAGTACCGCTTGCCGGCTGTCGTTCCGGCCTGGGGTTCCGTCACCGTCTACCCGGCCTGGGGCAGCTACCCGGCCGACGTGACCCTGAACGTCACCGTGACCGAGCCGGGCGCCGCGGGGCATCTCAAGGCGTACTCGGCGGGCAGCCCGAACGACACGTCCGTCCTCAACTTCGCGCCCGGCGACACCGTCGCCAACCAGGTAGTGGTGCCGATGAAGAACGGCAGCGACCAGGTCACCTTCTACAACGCCAGCGGCGCGCCGCTGCACCTCGTGGTCGACCGCTACGGCGTCGAGCGCTACTGACCGGTCCCACCCCGCCCCACCCCGCGGCCCCGGCGCCGAGCATCCGTGCTCGGCACCGGGGCCGCGGCCGTGCCCGGGGCGTGCGGGTGGAGTGCCGGCCTCCGCGGTTCGGGGGCGGCCGCCCGTGGCATCATCCGTGCGTCCTCCGGGGCCGACCGGGACCGGAGGACGGGACACGGCAACGGGCCCCGGGCCCGTCAGGGGGAGTGCCATGCACAGAGTCCGAACCGGAATCCGAACGAGAATCCGAACCTCGCTGGTCGTCGGCGCGACACTGCTCGGGGCGGTCGGCCTGCCGGCCGTCGGCGCGGGCGGTGCGCAGGCCGCCGTCACCACGCTCTACGTCGACAACACCGCGGCCGGCTGCGCCGACGGCGGCCCCGGCACCCGGAGCGTCCCGTACTGCCATGTCGCCGCCGCGGCGGCGGTGGCCGGGCCGGGGCAGACGGTCGAGATCGCCAGGGGCGAGTACGAGGAGACCGATCTGACGATCACCCGCTCCGGTACGGCCGGGGCGCCGATCACCTTCCGCGGCCCGTCGCCGTACGAACCGGGCTACGGCGGCAGCGCCGTGATCGGCTCCTCGGCCCACCCCGGCGGCGGCCTCACCGTCCGGGGCGCCCGCTACGTCGTGTTCGAGTACCTGGAGGTCGAGGCGGCGGCCGGACGGCCGGTCGTGCTGGCCGACGGGGCGCGGGACGTCTCGTTCACCGGGGTCAGCGGCAGCGGCGGCACCGGCGTGCGGGTCACCGGCGGTTCCGAGCGGGTCCGTTACGCCCGGGCCAACCTCCGGGGCGCGCAGGGGCCGGTCGTCACGGTGGACGGCGGTTCGACCGGGACCGTCGTCAGCACGAACAACATCGTCTCCAGCACCGGCGAGGACCACCCGGCCGTCCTGGTCGACAGCGCCCCGAACACCGTGGTGGTCGCCAACAGCACCCTCGGGTCCTGCTCCCCGGGCATCGTGCTGACCGGCGCCTCGGGCGGGGCCACGGTCGAGAACAACGCGGTCAACGCGGGGCGCGACATCGATTCGCCGTGCGACACCTGGAGCTACATGGCGACCGGCATCACGGTCGCCGCGAGCGCCGTCGCCGGGACGAGGGCGGACTACAACGTCGTCGACCCGCGCAGCGGCGGCGCACCGTACAAGTGGGCCGGTGCCGAGTACGCCGACCAGCCGTCGTTCACGGCGGCCAGCGGTCAGGGCGCGCACGACTTCGTGTCGCCGACGACCTTCTGGCGGGGGCCGGACCGGCCGCTCAACCACCTGATCGACTCGGCCGACGAGAACGCCCCCGGCATGCTCGCCACCGACCGCCAGGGCAAGGCCCCGGTGGACGACCCGACGCTGCCCAACACCGGTACCGGCCACGGCACTCGGGACCGGGGCGCGCAGGAGTTCCTCGACGTGGGCAGCGCGTACACGCCCGTGGGCCCGGTGCGGCTGCTGGACACCCGGGCGCCGATCGGGGTGCCGTCCGCGCAGGCGGTGCCGGCCGGGGGGACGCTCGACCTGGCGGTCACGGGGGTGGCCGGGGTCCCGGCGACCGGTGTCACCGCGGTGACGATGACCGTGACGGCCACCGGTCCGACGCAGGACGGCGACCTCGCGGTGTACCCGCACGGCCAGGACCGGCCGGGCGCCTCCACCCTCAACTGGGTCGCGGGCCGGACGGTCCCGAACCAGGTGACGGTGCCGGTGAAGGACGGCAAGGTGTCGTTCTTCAACCACTCCGGCGGCACGGTGCACCTGATCGCGGACCTGGCGGGCTACTACAGCCCGAAGGGCGACCTCTTCCACCCGCAGGGCCCGACCCGGGTGCTGGACACCAGGGCACCGATCGGGGTGCCGTCGGCCCGGCCGGTCGCGCCGAACGGGACGCTGGAGCTGCAGCTGACCGGCACCGCCGGGGTGCCGTCGACCGGCGTCACGGCGGTGACGGTCAACGTCACCGTGACCGACCCGGGCGACGACGGCCATCTGACGGTCTACCCGCACGGTGGCGCGGCGCCGGACACCTCGAACCTGAACTGGACCGCCGGCCGGACCGTCGCCAATCTGGTGACGGTGCCGGTGAAGGACGGCAAGGTGTCGTTCTACAACCGCTCCGGCGGCACGGTGCACCTGATCGCGGACCTGGTGGGCTACCACAGCGCCGAGGGCCGGATCGCGTTCTACCCGGGCGGGCCGACCCGGGTCATGGACACCCGCCTGGACTGGGGGCGTCCCTACTACCGCCCGGCGGGCACCGTCCCGGCCTGGGGCTCCCTGACCGTCTTCGCGAACGGGGGGATCTACCCGGCCTCGGCGACCCTGAACGTCACCGTGACCGAGCCGGGCGCCGCGGGCCACCTCACGGCGTACCCCGGCGTCGGCCCGGTCCCGGACACCTCCACGCTCAACTTCGAGGCCGGGCAGACCGTCGCCAACCAGGCCGTGGTCCCGGTCGATCCGACCAGCAGGACGGTCGTGCTCCACAACGCCAGCGGTGCGCCGGTGCACCTCGTGGTCGACTCCAGCGGCAGCGAGAGCTACTGACCGTCACCCGGTCCGCACCCTCCGGCGGCCCCGTACCGAGCCTCCCGCTCGGTACGGGGCCGTACCGGTGGGACGCCTGATGACGGGTCGGCCACCCTGTGGAATGATCCGTACGCCCTCCACCTCCGCTCGGTGCGCAGGGCCGGAACCGCGGCCTCCGGCCGCGACTCACAGGGGGAATTACCGTGTCGAAAGACATCGCCAGATCCCGCATGTCCAGAACCCGTACCGCGCTGGCCGCCGGCCTGACGCTGGTCGCGACGGTCGGGCTGCCCGCCGTCACGACGGGCGGCGCCTCCGCCGCCGCCGGGTCGCTCTACGTCGACCACGCGCCCGGCGCCAACTGCAGCAACTCCGGCAGCGGGACCAAGGCGCAGCCCTTCTGCACCGTGGCGGCCGCCGCGGCCGTCGCCTCCGCCGGCCAGACGGTGGAGATCGCCTGGGGCACCTACAACGAGGACCTCGTGATCACGCGGTCCGGCCGGCAGGGCGCGCCCGTCGTTTTCCGTGGTCGGCCCCGTGACGACGCACCCCAGAACGCGGCGATGATCGGCAACATCGAAACCCCGTCGAAGGGCATCACGGTCAGGGGAGCCGAGTTCGTCGAGTTCGAGAACCTCGTTGTGCTGAACGGCGGCCGGACGCCGAGCGTGACGGTCGAGGGCGCGAAGCAGGTGAAGTTCACCGCGGTCGCCGCGGACGGTGCCCTGCGGATCACCAACGGCTCCCGACAGGTCACCTTCGCCCGCGGCAGCCTGAACGGTGGCTACGGCATGCCGGCGATCACCGTCGACGGCGGCTCCACCGGGACGGTGCTGACCACCAACTCGGTCTCCACCGGCAACCAGGGCCGGCCGTCGGTCCTGGTCGACGGTGCGCCGGGCACGGTCGTCGTCAGCAACTCGATCTACGCCGAGTGCGTCGTGGGCATCGCGCTGGACGGGGCCTCGGCCGGCGCGGTGGTCGAGAACAACGTGATCGACACCGCGCGTGCACAGAGCGGCCGCTGCGCCGACATCGCGGCGGCCACCGGCATCGTCGTCGCTCCGACCGCGACCGCCGGCACCGTCGTGGACTACAACGTGGTCGATCCGCGCAGCGAAGCCGCGCCGTACCGCTGGGCCGACACCGAGTACCCGAGCCGGCCCGCGTTCACCGCGGCCACCGGTCAGGGCGCGCACGACTTCGTGGCGAAGGTCCACGAACCCCACAGCCTGGACGGGCCGCAGTCCGCGTCCGTCGACTCGGCCGACGAGACGGCCCCCGGGATGCTCCCGGTGGACAGGACCGGTACCGGTCCCGCCGACGACCCGACGGTGCGCAACACCGGTACCGGCAAGGGCTACCGCGACCGCGGCGCCACCGAGAGCCGGGACTTCGGCAGCGTCTTCACCCCCGCCGGCCCGGTCCGGCTGCTGGACACCCGGGAGGCCGTCGGCGTCCCCGGCACCGAGGCCGTCCCGGCCTTCGGCCAGGTGGACCTCAAGGTCGCGGGCGTGGCCGGCATCCCGGCGAGCGGGGTGACGGCCGTGACGATGAACGTCACGGTGACCGGCCCGACCGAGGACGGGCACCTCCGGGTCTACCCGCACGGTGAGGAGCGCCCGGACACCTCCAACCTCAACTGGACGGCCGGCCGGACCCTCGCCAACCAGGTGAACGTCCCGGTGAAGGACGGCAAGGTGTCGTTCTACAACCACTCCGGCGGCACCGTGCACGTGATCGCCGACCTGGCCGGCTACTACGGCGCCCAGGGCGACCTCTTCCACCCGCTGAGCCCGTCCCGGTTGCTGGACACCCGCGAGGCCGTCGGCGTCCCCGGTACCGAGGCCGTTCCCGCGGGCGGCACGGTGGACCTCCAGGTCGCCGGTCTGGCCGGGGCTCCCCTCGACGGGGTGACGGCCGTGACGATGAACGTCACCATGACCGACCCGACCGAGGACGGCCACCTCCGGGTCTACCCGCACGGCACCGCGCTGCCGCAGACCTCCAGCCTCAACTGGACGGCCGGCCGGACCGTCCCGAACCTGGTCACCGTGCCGGTGAAGGACGGCAAGGTGTCCTTCTACAACTCCTCCGGCGGCACCGTGCACGTGATCGCCGACCTGGCGGGCTACTACAGCGCCGAGGGCCGGCTCACCTTCACCCCGGTCGGCCCCTGGCGGGCCATGGACACCCGCCGGGATGTCAGCACCGGGTGCTGCGTGCGCCCGGCGGGCACCGTCGGGGCCTTCGACGCGCTGGATGTGGAGATCTATGTGCCGAACATCGCCGCGGCGACCCTCAACGTCACCGTCACCGAGCCCGGCACCGACGGCCACCTGATCGTCTACCCGGGCGACGAGTTCATGCCGGCCGTCTCCAACCTGAACTTCCAGGCCGGGGAGACCGTTGCCAACCAGGTGGTGGTGAAGGTGAACGCGGCGCACATCACGATCCGCAACGCGAGTGCCGCTCCGGTCCACATCGTGGTCGACATCTTCGGCACCCAGAGCTACTGAGTCACCGACCTCCCGGCCCCGGCGGCACCCGCCGCCGGGACCCGGCACCGACGGCCCCGTCACCGAGCCCCGCGCCCGGTGCCGGGGCCGTCGGCGTTCCCGACCCCATAGGCTTCGGCCGTGAGCAACGGACTTCCCTTCCCCGACCTGGTCGGCGCCGCCACCGGCGTCGGATCGCTGCCCGGCACCGACGCCCGGGAGGCCGCCCGGACCTCCACCGGCGCGCTGGAGCACCTGCCGTTCCTCCCCGAACTCCCCGCCCGCGGGCCGGGCGCCGACATGATCGGCCGTTCCGCCGGCCTCCTGGTCGAGCTGTTCGCGCAGACCGAGCCGAGCGGCTGGCGGTTCGCCGACCGTCCGGGCCGGGACACCCGGCGGGCGCACTCCTGGCTGGGCGAGGACCTCGACGCGATGGAGGAGTTCACCCAGGGGTACACCGGCGCGCTGAAGGTGCAGGCGGTGGGCCCGTGGACGCTGGCCGCCTCGATCGAGCTCAAGTACGGCGAGAAGGCGCTCGCCGACCCCGGCGCCTGCCGGGACATCGCCGGTTCGCTCACCGAGGGCCTGCGCCGCCACCTCGCCGAGGTCCGCCGCCGGGTGCCCGGGGCGGAGCTGGTGCTCCAGCTCGACGAGCCCTCGCTGCCCGCCGTGCTGTCCGGCGAGGTGCGGACGGCGAGCGGGTTCCAGCGGCTGCGCTCCGTCGACCGGCAGCTCGCCGAGGAGGCGCTGCGGAACGTGATCGGCGCCCTGGACGCACCCGTGGTGGTGCACTGCTGCGCCCCCGGGGTGCCGCTGCCGCTGCTGCGCCGGGCGGGAGTCGCCGGTGTCTCGCTGGACTTCTCGTTGCTGACCGAGCGTGAGGACGAGGAGTTCGGCGAGGCGGTCGACGCGGGCACCGTGATCCTCGCGGGCGTCGTCCCCTCCACCGAGCGGGCGCTCGCTCAATCAACGGCACTGTCGGACCCGGCCGGTAGTGTCCAGGGTGTCAGGGCGTTGTGGCGCAGGCTCGGGTTCGCCCCCGAGCTTCTCGGCCGCCGTGTACTGGTGACGCCGACCTGCGGGCTGGCCGGGGCCTCCCCGGACCACGCGCGCCGGGCGCTGTCACTCAGTGTGAACGCGGCCAGGAGCCTGGTGGACAACCCGGAATGAGAGATTGACGGAGGGCTTGCGGTGGTGGCTGTCGAGGGCTGGGAGGACGTTCCGGCGGAGGTGCGCAAGCGGCACGCCGAGCTGGCCGCCGAGATCACGGACCACCGGGCCCGCTACTACGAGCAGGACGCGCCGGTCGTCAGCGACGCCGAGTTCGACGCGCTGATGCGCGAGCTGGAGGGGCTGGAGGCGGAGCACCCCGCCCTGGTCACCCCGGAGTCGCCCACGCAGCGGGTCGGCGGCGCGCCGACCCTGCTGTTCGCCCCGGTCGAGCACCGGGAGCGGCTGCTCAGCCTGGACAACGCGATGGACGACGAGGAGCTCGCCGCCTGGGCCGAGCGGGTCGCCGGCGAGCTGGCCGGGATCGAGTACCACTACCTGTGCGAGCTGAAGGTGGACGGCCTGGCCGTCAACCTCACCTACGAGAACGGCCGGTTGACGCAGGCGGCGACCCGGGGCGACGGCCGGGTCGGCGAGGACATCACCGCCAACGTCCGCACCATCGAGGAGATCCCGCACCGGCTCACCGGCGAGGACGTGCCCGAGCTGGTCGAGATCCGCGGCGAGGTCTACTTCCCGACCGAGGCCTTCGAGGCGCTCAACGCCTCCTTCGCGGAGGAGAACGAGCGCCGCCGGCTGGAGAACGAGGAGCGCGCCAAGGAGGGCAAGCGGCCCCGGGCAATGATCCGGCTGTTCATGAACCCGAGGAACGCCGCGGCCGGCTCGCTGCGCCAGAAGGACCCGCTGATCACCGCCTCCCGCCCGCTGCGGATGGTGGTGCACGGCATCGGCGCCCGGGTCGGCTTCGACATCGACAACCAGTCGCACGCCTACGACCTGCTGCGCGGCTGGGGCCTGCCCACCGCCCGGCACAACCGGGTGGTCGGCACGCTGGCGGAGGTGCGGGAGTTCATCGCGCACTTCGGCGAGCAGCGGCACTCGGTCGAGCACGAGATCGACGGCGTGGTCGTCAAGGTGGACGAGATCGCCCTGCAGGGCCGGCTCGGCTCCACCTCGAAGTCCCCGCGCTGGGCGATCGCCTGGAAGTACCCGCCGGAGGAGGTCACCGGGAAGCTCGCCGCGATCAAGGTCGGGATCGGCCGCACCGGCCGGGCCACCCCGTACGCGGTGCTGGCCGAGCCGGTGAAGGTGGCCGGTTCGATGGTGCAGTACGCGACCCTGCACAACCAGGACGTGGTCAAGGCCAAGGACGTCCTGCTCGGCGACACCGTGGTGCTGCGCAAGGCCGGCGACGTGATCCCGGAGATCCTCGGCCCGGTGTACGACCTGCGGGACGGCAGCGAGCAGGCGTTCGTGATGCCCTCGCACTGCCCCGAGTGCGGCACCGGACTGCGGCCGATGGCGGAGGGGGACATCGATCTGCGCTGCCCCAACGCCCAGTTCTGCCCGGCCCAGATCCGGGAGCGGATCGCCTTCCTCGGCGGGCGCTCGGCGCTGGACATCGAGGGCCTCGGCTACGTCGCCGCCACCGCGCTGACCCAGCCCCTGGCGCCGGCCGAGGCGCCGGTGGGCAACGAGGGCGACATCTTCGGCCTGACGGTGGAGCGGCTGCTGCCGATCAGGGTGCTGGTGCGCGACCAGAAGACCGGTATGCCGAAGCTGGACGACGAGACCGGCGAGGAGAAGGAGGTGTTCTTCTTCGCCACCACCGCCGGTGCGCCGAAGAAGAACACCGGACTGATGCTGGAGAACATCGAGAAGGCCAAGGACCGCCCGCTCTGGCGCTTCCTCAACGGCCTCTCGATCCGGCACGTCGGCCCGGTCGCCGCCCAGGACCTGGCCCGGGAGTTCCGCGACCTGGACGCGATCTTCGCGGCGAGCGAGGAGCGGCTGGCCGCCACCGACGGGGTCGGCGCGGGCACCGCGCGCTCGATCGTGGAGTGGTACCAGGTGGACTGGCACCGGGAGATCGTCGAGAAGTGGCGGGCGGCCGGGGTCCGCTTCACCGAGGAGGCCACCGAGGAGGAGGGCGAGCGCCCGCTGGAGGGGCTGACCGTCGTCGTCACCGGCACGCTGGCCGGGCACACCCGGGACGGCGCCAAGGAGGCGCTGACCTCGCGGGGTGCGAAGGTGACCGGTTCGGTGTCGAAGAAGACCCACTTCGTGGTCGCGGGCGACAATCCTGGGTCGAAGTACGACAAGGCCGTTCAGCTGGGGCTGCCGGTCCTCGGCGACGCGGGCTTCACGATCCTGCTGGAGCAGGGTTCGGCCGCCGCCCGGGTCCACCTGGGGCTGCCGGCGGAGCCGCCGGAGGAGCCGGCGAAGAAGGCACCGGCCCGGAAGAAGGCCGCCGCAAAGAACGCCGCCGAGGACGTCACCGGGGATGCCGGGACGAAGGATCCCGAGGTGGGGGCACCGGACGCCGCCGAGGCCGCCGCCGAGGCCGCCGCGGAGCCCGTCGAGGAGGGCGCCGAGGGCTGACCCCGCGCGCGGAAGCCCCGAATCCGGCTTGTTATCGTCCTGATGCAACGTCATCGGGTGCCGCACAGTGATAGCGGGCATCGTGACACTGTGCGGCACCCGCGCGGTGGCGTATGTCCGGTTGTCCGAAAGTCTGCCCGTCGGGTGAAGCCGCGCATACCCTGGAGCGCAACAGAGTGTCAGCAGGGGTGGGGGTACCGGCCGAGCCGGACTCCGCGGGGCCGCTCCATGCCCGGCAGGCTGCCGGCGCCGGTACGGTGCCTCACCGCTAGGCGGCCTGACGGGGCGGGCCCGACGGAGGACTGGGCTTATGGATCGTACGACCGGCGGTGCGCCCACACGCCCGCCGCAGGGGGTGGCGGGAGCGGTCCTGCTGCTCGGCGTGCTGCTGGCCGGCGCCGCGCCGCTCATCCCGCTGGCCGTGCTGGTCTACCGCTACGAGGCGGAGCTGCTGCCACTGTTCGCGGTGCCGCTCGCCGTCCTGGTCGCGGCCTGGCGGATCGCCCGCGACCGGGCGCGCGACCAGCTCACCGACCCGCTGACCGATCTGCCCAACCGCCAGGCGTTACTCCTCGCCGCCCAGGAGGCGATCGCCGAGCACACCGAGGGCTACAGCGTCGGTCTGATCCTGCTCGACCTCGATCGCTTCCGGTCGCTCAACGACACCCTCGGCCATACCGCCGGCGACCGGCTGCTCGTCCACATCGCCCGCCGGCTGCACCGGGCGCTGCGCTCCGGCGGAGCCTCCGGCAGCGCCACCCGCGAGTCCATCGACGACGTCTTCGCCGGACTGCCCCGGCACTACCGCGGCCGCCCGATGGTGGCCCGGATGGGCGGCGACGAGTTCGCCGTCCTGCTGCCCGGCATCGGCTGCCCCGACTCGCTGGAGAAGGTGGCCAAGGCGCTGATCGCCGAACTGGCCGCCCCGATCCGCCTGGACGGACTGCTGCTGGTGCTGGAGGCCAGCGCGGGCGTCTGCGTCTTCCCCCAGCACGCCCAGGACGCCGAGTCGCTGCTGCGCCGCGCCGACGTGGCGATGGGGCACGCGCAGCGCGGCCGCACCTCGGTCGAGCAGTACGACGAGGCGCAGGACGCCGACACCCCGTACCGGATCGGGCTGCTGGGCGACCTGCGGCGGGCCCTGGAGACCGGCGAGGTCCAGCTGCACTACCAGCCCAAGGTGGCCTTCGACGGCCGGGTGGTCGGCCTGGAGGCGCTGCTGCGCTGGGAGCGCCCCGGGCAGGGCCGGGTCTCCCCGGACGAGTTCGTGGGCCTCGCCGAGTCCAGCGGGCTGATGCCCCGGCTGACCGACTACGTGCTGGAGGCCGCCGTCGGCCAGCTCGCCAGCTGGCGCGAGCAGGGCCTCCAGGTGCAGGTCGCGGTGAACGTCTCGCCGCGCGACGTGCTCAACCCCGGCTTCGCCCAGCGGGTCGCCGGCCACCTCGTCCGCCACCAGGTGCCGGCCCACGCGCTCCAGCTGGAGATCACCGAGCGGCTGCTGCTGGACGACTCCCGCCGCGCCGCCGACACCCTGGCGGAGCTGCGCGGCTACGGGGTCGGGATGTCCCTGGACGACTTCGGGACCGGCCACTCCTCGCTGGTGCGGCTGCGCAGCCTGCCGGTCGGCGAGCTGAAGATCGACCGCTCCTTCGTCTCCCGGATGGCGACCGACGACCACGACGCGGCGGTGGTCCGCTGCTCGGTAGAGCTGGCCCACTCGCTCGGCCTGACCGTGGTCGCCGAGGGCGTCGAGGACGACGAGACCTGGGAACGGCTGAACTGCATGGGCGTGGACGCGGTGCAGGGCTGGCTGGTGTCGGCGGCGCTGCCGGCCGAGCAGGCCACCGCCTGGCTGCGGGTGCACCGCACCGGCGCCCCGCCGGTGGAGCGGCTCTCCTCCGCCGCGGACCGGCTGCCGCCCGCGATCCAGCCCGTGCTGCCGCCGGTGATCCAGGCGGCGCAGGCGGCGAAGCTGGAGATCCAGGCGCCCAAGCAGCAGAGTTGGGCGCCGACCCGCCCGCAGTGAGGGTGCCGCGCGGCGAGGGTGACCGGGTCCCACCGCCGGTCGTTGGCCGGTGGCCGGGCCGTGCCCCATAGGATGGGGACCACAGACCACGAGGACGGGAGCGCCGCACAGGCGGTTCCCGGCCCGGGCCCGGCGCCGCCGGAAGGCGGATCCGGGCCTCACCAGAACTCACCCTGAGGATCGCTGCATGCCTGGCATCACGCGCGAGGAGGTCGCCCACCTCGCTCGGCTGTCGCGTCTTGAGTTGCAGGCCGAAGAGTTGGACCACTTCGCCGAGCAGCTCGACGTGATCATCGGCGCGGTCGCCCGCGTTTCCGAGGTCGCCGGACAGGACGTCCCGCCCACCTCCCACCCGCTGCCGCTGACCAACGTCATGCGCGCGGACGAGGTCCGGCCGTCGCTCACCCCGGACCAGGCGCTGGCCGGGGCCCCGGCCGCCGAGGAGCAGCGTTTCCGTGTGCCCCAGATCCTCGGGGAGGACTGACCGATGACCGAGCTCATCCGTTACACCGCGGCCGAGACCGCCGCCGCCGTCGCCAAGGGCGAGGTGTCCGCCGTCGAGGTGGCCCAGGCGCACCTGGACCGCATCGGCGCCGTCGACAAGAAGGTCAACGCCTTCCTGCACGTCGACACCGAGGGCGCGCTGAGCGCCGCCCGGGCCGTCGACGAGAAGCGCGCCAAGGGCGAGGAGCTGGGCCCGCTGGCCGGCGTCCCGCTCGCGCTGAAGGACGTCTTCACCACCAAGGGCGTGCCGACCACCTGCGGTTCGAAGATCCTCGAAGGCTGGATCCCGCCGTACGACGCCACCCTGACCACGCGTCTCAAGGACGCCGGCGTGGTCATCCTCGGCAAGACCAACATGGACGAGTTCGCGATGGGCTCCTCCACCGAGAACTCCGCCTACGGCCCGACCGGCAACCCCTGGGACCTCTCCCGGATCCCCGGTGGTTCCGGCGGCGGTTCGGCCGCCGCGCTGGCCGCCTTCGAGGCGCCGCTGGCGATCGGCACCGACACCGGCGGCTCGATCCGCCAGCCCGGCGCCGTCACCGGCACCGTCGGCGTGAAGCCGACCTACGGCTCGGTGTCGCGCTACGGCCTGGTGGCCTTCTCCAGCAGCCTGGACCAGGGCGGCCCGTGCGCCCGCACCGTGCTGGACGCGGCGCTGCTGCACGAGGCGATCGCCGGCCACGACCCGCTGGACTCCACCTCGATCGACGCGCCGGTCCCGGCCGTGGTCGAGGCCGCGAAGCTGCGCGACGTGCGCGGCATGCGGATCGGCGTGGTGAAGGAGTTCTCCGGCGAGGGCTACCAGGCCGGCGTGATGCAGCGCTTCGACGAGTCGGTGGAGCTGCTGCGCGAGCTGGGCGCCGAGGTCGTCGAGGTCTCCTGCCCGTCCTTCACCCTGGCGCTGCCGGCGTACTACCTGATCGCCCCGAGCGAGGCCTCGTCCAACCTGGCCCGCTTCGACGCTATGCGCTACGGCCTGCGGGTCGGCGACGACGGCTCCCGCTCGGCCGAGGAGGTCACCGCGCTGACCCGCGAGGCCGGCTTCGGTCCCGAGGTGAAGCGCCGCATCATCCTGGGCACCTACGCGCTGTCCTCGGGCTACTACGACGCCTACTACGGTTCGGCCCAGAAGGTGCGGACGCTGATCTCCCGCGACTTCGACGCCGCCTTCGCCGGCGTGGACGTGCTGGTCTCGCCGACCACGCCGACCACCGCCTTCCCGATCGGCGAGCGCGCCGACGACCCGATGGCGATGTATCTGGCCGACCTTTGCACGATTCCGTCCAACCTTGCGGGCAACGCGGCCATGTCGCTGCCGGTGGGCCTGGCCCCGGAGGACAATCTCCCGGTCGGCCTGCAGATCATCGCACCCGCGATGGCGGACGACCGCCTGTACCGCGTGGGCGGCGCCGTCGAGGCCGCACTCAACGACAAGTGGGGGCACACCCTGCTGGAGGAGGCACCGGCACTGTGAGCAAGATCGAGAACGCCAAGGCCCAGTCGGCATCGCTGAAGGGGTGGAAGCACTCCAAGCCCGGGCTCTGGCTGTCCATCGGCACCAGCGCCTTCGGCGCGGTCTCCATCGTCAAGGACGTGCGCAAGGCCCGCGGCGAGAGCGACACCCTCAAGCTGGTCAACGCCCTGGTCGGCGCCGCCGCCCTGGTCACCGGCACCGCCCTGCTGGTCCGTGAGCTGCGCCGCCTCGGCGACGACGACGTCCTGCTGGGCTGACCCAGCCCGTGAGGCCCCGGCCCGCACCCTCGCGTGCGGGCCGGGCCCGCACCACCGAAGACTTTTTAGTGAAGGGGACGCTGTGAGCGTCAAGAACCTGGTCTCCTACGAGGACGCGCTCGCGTCGTTCGACCCGGTGATGGGCCTGGAGGTCCACGTCGAGCTGGGCACCAAGACCAAGATGTTCTGCGGTTGCTCGACCGAGCTGGGCGCCGAGCCGAACAGCCAGGTCTGCCCGACCTGCCTGGGCCTGCCGGGCTCGCTGCCGGTCGTCAACGCGATCGGTGTGGAGTCGGCCGTCAAGATCGGCCTGGCGCTGAACTGCGAGATCGCCGAGTGGTGCCGGTTCGCGCGGAAGAACTACTTCTACCCGGACATGCCGAAGAACTTCCAGACCTCGCAGTACGACGAGCCGATCGCCTTCAACGGCTACCTCGACGTGCAGCTGGAGGACGGCTCGACCTTCCGGGTGGAGATCGAGCGCGCCCACATGGAGGAGGACACCGGCAAGTCCAGCCACGTCGGTGGCGCGACCGGCCGGATCCACGGCGCGACCCACTCGCTGCTGGACTACAACCGGGCCGGCATCCCGCTGATCGAGATCGTCACCAAGCCGATCGAGGGGGCCGGCGAGCGCGCCCCCGAGGTCGCCCGGGCGTACGTCGCCGAGCTGCGCGAGGTCATCCGCTCGCTGGGCGTCTCCGAGGCCCGGATGGACAAGGGCCAGATGCGCTGCGACGTCAACCTGTCGCTGCGTCCGAACGGCACCGAGACCTTCGGCACCCGCTCGGAGACCAAGAACGTCAACTCGCTGCGCAGCGTGGAGCGGGCCGCCCGCTTCGAGATCCAGCGGCACGCCACGGTGCTGACCGACGGCGGCACGATCGTCCAGGAGACCCGGCACTTCCACGAGGAGGACGGCAGCACCACCGCCGGCCGGATCAAGGACAACGCCGAGGACTACCGGTACTTCCCGGAGCCGGACCTGGTGCCGATCGCCCCGGCCCGCGCCTGGGTGGAGGAGCTGCGCGCCGCGCTGCCCGAGCTGCCGCGGGTGCGCCGGGCCCGGCTGCAGGCCGAGTGGGGCCTGACGGACAAGGACATGCAGTCGGTGCTGAACGCCGGCGCCGTCGAGCCGATCCAGGAGACCATCGCCGCCGGCGCCCCGGCCGACCAGGCCCGCAAGTGGTGGATGGGCGAGCTGGCCCGCCGGGCCAACGAGACCGGCACCGAGCTGGCCGAGCAGCCGATCACCCCGGCGCAGGTCGCCCGGGTGGCCGCGCTGGTCGCCGAGGGCAAGCTGAACGACAAGCTGGCCCGCCAGGTCATCGAGGCCGTGCTGGCCGGCGAGGGCGAGCCGGACGCGGTCGTCGAGCAGCGCGGCCTGGCCGTGGTCTCGGACGACTCCGCGCTCGGTGCCGCCGTGGACCAGGCCATCGCCGAGAACGAGGCGATCGCCGCCAAGATCCGCGACGGCAAGGTCGCCGCGGTCGGCGCCCTGGTCGGCGCGGTCATGAAGACCACCCGCGGCCAGGCCGACGCGGCCCGGGTCAAGGATCTGATCCTTGAGAAGCTGGGCGTTTCTGCCTGAGGTTCCAAGGCGTCTAAGGCGTTCTTAGGGCTACTTAGTGGCCTGAGGCCCGGTCTTACCCTGCATAAGGGGTAGGACCGGGCCTTTGCCGTACCCGGGACCCCCTGCCTAAGGCGGAAGGGGGCCGGAACATCCGGCAGGCTGCCGATGCGGCGCCCCCCTCTGGGAGAGGAATCTTTACCTCAGAACGAGAGAGACACCGAAACCCACGAGGGGAAACACCGTGATCGAGTACGAGCTCATCAAGCAGCAGGAACTGGAACTCCGGGCCCAGGCCCAGCACGAGCGCCTGGTCCTCGAGGCGAAGGGTGCCAAGCGCACCGGCTGGCGTCCGAACGTGGGCTTCCGCCTGCAGCGGCGCGCCGTCCGTCCGCGCGAATGCTGACGGACCGGCACCGAGGTGCCGAGCAGGGACCGGAAGGGGAGGCGCCACGGGGGTGCGCCTCCCCTTCCGGGCGTCCAGGGGGCGGGATAACCCCTCGGAGCGCACCCGACCTCTGTGGCATGCTCGCCTCCATGCAGCAGATATCGGTGAGTCCCGTCTTCGTCGGCCGCGATCCGGAACTCACCGTCCTGCTGGACGCCATGCGCAGGGCCGGGGACGGCCAGCCGCAGACCGTGCTGATCGGCGGCGAGGCCGGCGTCGGCAAGACCCGGCTGCTGGAGGAGTTCCTCCGCCAGGCCTGCCTCGACGGCGTGGTCACCACCGTCGGCGGCTGCCTGGAGATCGGCGCCGAGGGCCTGCCCTACGCGCCGCTGGCCACCGCGCTGCGCCGGCTGCACCGGGGCCTGGGTCCCGAGCTGGAGGCGGCCGCCGCCGGGATGGAGGGTCATCTCGCCCGGCTGATGCCCGACTTCGGCGAGGCCGACGGCGAACCCAACGACGAGTACGGACGAGCCCGGCTGTTCGAGCACACCGCGAGGCTGTTCGAACGGCTCGGCACGGACCGTACCCTCGTGCTCGCCGTCGAGGACCTCCACTGGTCCGACCGCTCCACCCGGGAACTGCTGGCCTACCTGGTCCGCACCCTGCACCGGGCCCGGGTGCTGCTGGTCGCCACCTACCGCAGCGACGACCTGCACCGCCGCCACCCGCTGCGGCCGTTCCTGGCCGAGCTGGAGCGGCTGCGCACCGTGCAGCGGGCCGAGCTGGAGCGGTTCGGGCCCGGCGAGGTGGCCGCGCAGCTGGCCGGCATCCTCGGCACCGCCGCCCCGGACCGGGAGCTGGTCGACCGGATCCACCGCCGCTCCGAGGGCAACCCCTTCTTCGTCGAGGAGCTGGCCACCGCCTTCCGCGAGGGCTGCTCGGCCGGGCTCACCGACTCGCTCCGGGACATGCTGCTGGTCCGGGTCGAGGCGCTGGACGAGCAGACCCAGCGGGTGCTGCGGATCGCCGCCGAGGGCGGCTCCTACGTCGAGCACGCCCTGCTGGCCGCCGTCCTGGAGGACGAGGAGGAGCTGATCGCCTCGCTCCGGGTCGCGGTCGGCGCCAACATCCTGCGCCCGGACACCGACGGCGACGGCTACCGGTTCCGGCACGCGCTGGTCCGGGAGGCGGTCTCGGACGACCTGCTGCCGGGCGAGCGGCACCGGATCAACCGGCGCTTCGCGGCCGCGCTGGAGGCCGATCCGCACCTGGTCGGCTCCGACGTCCGCCCCGCCCGGCTGGCCAACTACTGGTACCACGCCCACGACCCGGCCCGGGCCCTGCCGACCGCCCTGGAGGCCGCCAGGGCCGCCCGCCGGCGCAATGCCTTCGCCGAGCAGCTGCGGATGCTGGAACGGGCCCTGGAGCTCTGGGACGAGGTCCCGGCGGAGGTGCTGGCGGGCACCCTGCGCCCGCACGACTGGGCCGAGACCTACCCGCCCTGCTCCTGCGACGTGGACCGGCACGACGAGCGCTGCGACCGGCTCTGCCTGATCGACGTGCTGGCCGAGGCGGTGGTCGCGGCCCGCCGCAGCGGGGACCGCGAGCGCGGGCTGAGCCTGGCCAAGCGGGCGCTCAAGCTGGTCGACGAGACCGAGCACCCGGCCCGCGCCGCCTGGTTCCGGATCAACCGGGCCCGGATGCTCGGCCACCTGCGCCGCTCCGGCGACGAGGAGGAGATCGCGTACGCGCAGCGGCTGGTCGAGCACCTGCCGCCGTCCGCCGTCCAGGCCGAGGTGCTCGCCCTCGCCGCGGGCAGCGGGATGCTCTCCAACCCCCGGCCCGAGCTGGTCGAACTCGCCGAGCGGGCGGTCCGGATCGCCCGCGAGGTGGGCGCCGACGCGGTCGAGCAGCACGCCCTGATGACGCTCGGCGGGCTGCGCAACGACCTCGACTCCGACCCGGAGACCGCGGTCGCCCAGCTCACCGCGGCGGTGGAGGCCACCCGGCGGATCGGCGCCCCCGACGTGCTGCTGCGCGGCCTCAACAACCTGTCCTCGATGCAGCGCGGCCTCGGCCGGGCCGAGGAGGCGGCGGCGCTCGCCCGCGAGGGCCTGGAGTCGGCCCGGGGCAACGGCCTCCAGCGCAACATCGGCGCCATCCTGACCGGGAACCTCGCCGAGGCGCTGATGGACCTCGGGCGGGTCGACGAGGCCGAGCAGGTGCTCGCCGAGTGCCAGCTGATCGGTGTGACCGGCACCCACGCCGAGTTCCTGGACCGGATGCGCGGCGAGATCGCCCTGCTCCGCGGCGACCTGCCCGGCGCCGCCGCGATGCTGACGCAGGCCAGGGCGGCCAACCGGATCGGCCAGCTCCAGCACTCCGTCCCGATCGCGCGGCTGGCGCTGCGGGTCGCCGCCGGGGCGGGCCGTCCGCTGGACGCCCGCGCCGAGCTGATCGCGGCCCTGGACGAGGACCTCCGCTGCGGCTACCTCGCCGACCTCTACCCGCTGCTGGTGGACGGCGCCGCCGCCGAGGCCGACAGCCGGGGCCTGCCCGAGGCCGACCGGGGCCGGGCCGCGGTGCTGGCCAGGATCGCCGCGACGGCGGCCGGGCTGACCCCGACCGTGCCGCTGCACCACGGCTGGGCCCGGCTGCTGGAGGCCGAACTGGCCCGCGCCGAGGGGGCGGACACCCCCGAGCAGTGGGCCACCGCGGTCGCGGCGCTGCGCCGGACCGGGCTGCCGTACCCGCTGGCGGTCGCGCTGCTGCGGGCCGGCGAGGCCGAGGTGCTGGCCGGGCGCCGCGAATCCGGTGCCGAACTCCTGCGCGAGGCGCGGGAACTGGCGTCCGCCCGGTCCGACGCCGCACTGCGGGCCGAGATCGACGCGCTGGCCGCGCGGGCCGGTCTCCCGCTCGTCGCCGGCCGCCCGGTGCCCGCTCCGGCACTGCCGGCCGGTGAATCCCTCGGCCTCACCCCCCGTGAGCGGGACGTGCTCCGATTGCTCGCCCGGGGGTGCACCAACCGGCAGATCGCCGAGGAACTGTACATCTCGCCGAAGACCGCGAGCGTGCACGTCTCCAACATCCTCGGCAAGCTCGCGGTGGCCGGCCGGGGCGAGGCGGCCGCGCTGGCCCACCGGCTGCGGCTGTTCCCCGAGGACCTTGCCCCGGCCGCCCGCTGACGGCCCGTCGGCCGCTCCCGTCGGGTGCGCCCGTCCGATGCCCCGCCCGGCGTACCGCCGCGGTGGCCGGTGCCGGGCGGGCGCTGCCGCGTGCTCCCGTGCGCGCTGCGTGAGCCCCCTTGTGCGCGCCCCCGTCAACCGGACCGATTCGGTGGAATCGGACGCAATTCCCCACCCCTGGGCCATTACTCTAAGTTGAGTGTGCGTGTCATTGAGTGACCGAAGTGGTGTAGGGTCCCGAACGGGAACATCGGTGTGGCGGGACGGCCGGCAGGCCCCCCGCCCCCTGGGTCACCGCCCTGCCGGGGCGCCAGGTCACCGCGCACGGCCACCGGGCGCGCGGCCGGTGGTCCGTGACCGGGGCGCGAGGCCCCGGGCCGGAGGGGGAGAGGCCGAGTGAGCTCCACCGACGCGGTGCTGCCCGGAGCCGGACGGCCCCAGGCGCCGGACGCCGTCCTGCCCGCGGACGGTCCGCCGAGACCGGGCCCGCCGAGGCCGGGCCCGCGCCCGCGCCCACGCGGCGTCCGCGCGGGCGGCCCGCCCCCGTACCGTCCGGCCGGCGGCGGCGCGAGACCCGGACCGCTCCGCCGGGCGCTCTGCAGCCGCAAGCTGCCGGGCGCCGTCCTCGGCGTGCTCTGCCTCGCCTACGCCCTCGGCGCCGCACTCGGCTGGGGCTCGCGCCAGGTCGCCGTCTTCATGGGCGACTTCGGCCTGGCGGCGGCCGCCCTCGCCGCCGCGCTCTCCTGTCTCGCCTACGGCTGTACCGTCGGCGGCCACGCCCGCCCGGCCTGGCTGCTGTTCGGCCTCTCCTCGCTCATGGTCGCCTTCGGCAACGGCACCTGGGGCTGGTACGAGCTGGTCGAGCGGACCCAGCTGCCGCCCAACTCGCTGGCCGAGTACGCCTTCCTGCTGTTCGCCCCGCTGGCCATCACCGGCGTCCTGGTGCTGGCCCAGCGCCCGCGCACCGCCGCCGGCTGGCTCTGCCTGCTGCTGGACGGCTGGCTGGTGGCCGGCTCGCTGTTCACCCTCAGCTGGAGCCTCGCCCTCGGCCGCACCGCCGCCGGCGAGGACGGCTCCCCGCTGCGGCTGGCCCTCAACCTGGCCTACCCGGTGCTGGACATCCTGCTCGTCTCGCTGGTCGTCGGCCTGCGCTTCGGCGGCCGGGACGGCAACCGCGCCGCCGTCCACACCGCCATGGTCGGCCTCGCCGTCACCGTGCTCTGCGACGCCCTGTTCACCTCGCCCGAGCTTCGCAGCAGCTACCACTCGGGGGAACTCCTGGACGCCGGCTGGTTCGCCGGCAGCCTGCTGCTCGCCTGGGCCCCGTGGTCCCCGCGCTGGCGCCGCCCGCTGCGCGAGCACCCGGCGCTCGGCGGGCTGCCCCGCCGCCGGGTCGCCACCACCTTCAGCGCGCTCACCCCGTACGCGGCCGCCGCCGTCTGCACCGCCGGGATCCTCTACAACGCCCTCGGCGGGCGCTCGCTGGACCGGGTGGTGGCCTCGGCAGCCTGCACCGTCGGCCTGGCGCTGATCCTGCGCCAGGGCATCATGCTGCTCGACAACCTCTCGCTGGCCCAGGAACTCGCCCACAAGGAGGCGCACTTCCGCTCCCTGGTGCAGGGCTCCAGCGACGTCATCATGATCGCCGGTGCCAACGGCGTGCTCTCCTACGTCTCCCCGGCCGCGCTCGGCGTCTACGGGCGGGACCCGGAGGAGCTCGTCGGCGGCAACCTGCTCGACCTCATCCACCCCGAGGACGTCGACCGGGTGCTGCTGGAGGTCCGCCGCTTCCTCGCCCGGGGGCGGCTCGCCGCCCACCGCGACCCGGGCGCCGAGCCGCTGCCCGCGGCCCGGGTGGAGTGCCGGATCGGCTCCGGCGGCGGCGAGTGGCTGCACGTCGAGTCGACCGTCGACCGGTACCGCGACGGCCTGATCCTGAACAGCCGCGACGTCACCGAACGGGTCATGCTGCAGGCCCAGTTGCAGCACAACGCGTTCCACGACCCGCTCACCGACCTGCCCAACCGGGCGCTGTTCACCCAGCGGCTGCGGGCCGCCCTGGCCGCCCGCGGCCCGCAGGACGAGGCGGGCTCCGGGGTCGCCGTGCTCTTCCTCGACCTGGACGGCTTCAAGGCGGTCAACGACACCGCCGGCCACCAGGTCGGCGACGAGCTGCTGGTCCAGGCCGCCCGCCGGCTCCAGGGCGCCGTCCGCTGCGGGGACACCGTCGCCCGCTTCGGCGGCGACGAGTTCGCCGCCCTGGTCTGCGGCCCGCTCGGCCGGCTCCAGGTCCAGGAGCTCGCCGAACGGCTGCGCGCCGCGCTCTCCGAGCCCTACTGGATCGGCGGCAGCGAACTCAGCGTCGCCGCCAGCATCGGGATCGCCTTCGGCACCCCGGAACGCGGTCCGGCCGCCGACCCGCGCGCCGCCGCCGACGAGCTGATGCGCAACGCCGACCTCGCGATGTACCGCGCCAAGTCCGAGGGCAAGGGCCGGGTGATGCTCTACACCCCGGCCATGCGCGCCGACCTGGAGCGCCGCACCGAGCTGGACGAACGGCTCCGCGCGGCGGTCCGCGAGGGCGGCTTCACCCTGCTCCACCAGCCCGTGGTGGACCTCACCACCGGCGCGGTCACCGCCGTCGAGGCCCAGGCCCGCTGGCGCTCCGCACAGGGCCTGCTGCTCACCCCCGCGGAGTTCCTGCGCTCCACCGAGCCGGGCGACGCCGCCGCGCGGTTCTCCCGCTGGCTGGTCCGCGAGGCGGTGACCGCCGCCGCGCTGCGCCGGGGCCTGCCCGTCCGGGGCCGCGCCGTCCCGCCGCCGGTCCCGGTGTCGGTCCGGCTGTCGGCCGAGCGGCTGTGCGCGCCCGGGCTCTACGAGGCGGTGGTCGCGGCCCTGCGGGACAGCGGGCTGCCCGGCGGCCAGCTGATCGTCGAGGTGGCCAGGACCGGCCCGGACGACCTGGCGGACGAGCTCGGCCGCCGGCTGGACGCGCTGCGCCGGCTCGGCGTCGGTACCGCGCTGGCCGGCTTCGGGGCCGGCCGGGGCTCGCTCGGCACACTGGTCCGGCTCCCCTTCGACGGCCTCAAGCTGGACCGCTCGCTGGTCCAGGACCTGGGCGAGTCCGCGCTCGCCCGGACCCTCGCCGGGCACGCCCTGCGGCTCGGCCGGGACCTCGGGCTGGTCACCGCCGCCGAGGGCGTCGACCTGCCGCGCCAGGTGGCCGTGCTGCAGGAGCTGGGCTGCCGCCAGGTGCAGGGCTCGGCGTTCTCCGCGCCGCTGGACGAGATCCGGCTCCGGCGCGAGCTGGCCCGCCGCGCGTATCCGGTGCCGAGGCCGCTCGGCCCGCTGCCCGCGCGGCGCGCCTTCCTGGCCGCGGACACCCGGACGAGTGGCCGCGGCGAGGCCGCCGCGGGGCGTGTCGCACCTCACCACAACGGCTCCGACCTGCCCGAACACCCGGCCGTGGCAGGTCCGGGAGCCGGTCCGCATGGCGAGACGGCCGTCCCACCTGCTTGACAGCCGACCCTCGGCGGGAGGAAGGTCGTTGCCATGCGCACCCGAATTCTCGTACTTGGCGGGCGCGTCGGCTGAGCGGGCCCTGCCCCGTTCGTGACAGACCGACGCGCCACCCCTCGCATGCCCTTGGGCACGAGGGGTTTTTTGTTGCACCGACGCTGTTCCACCACCGCAAGACCCCTGGCCCCGAGGCCCCGCGAAAGGGACGATTGGGGCAGAGCCGGCGATCGGCCCGCAAGCGGGACCCCACCCTCGACCCCCCGGGGCCCGCAAACCACCGGGCCGGCCAGAACCGAGAAGAGACAGGCAGATGACCGAGCACGCCGCATCCCCCCGCCGCGGGGACACCCCGGCCGCCCACGCTCCCGCTCCTCAGCACGTCGTCGAGACCATGACCGGCGCCCAGTCGCTCATCCGCTCGCTGGAGGCCGTCGGTGCGGACACCGTCTTCGGCATCCCGGGCGGGGCCATCCTTCCCGCGTACGACCCGCTGATGGACTCCACCAAGGTGCGCCACATCCTGGTCCGTCACGAGCAGGGCGCCGGCCACGCCGCCACCGGCTACGCGCAGGCCACCGGCCGGGTCGGCGTCTGCATGGCGACCTCCGGTCCGGGCGCGACCAACCTGGTCACCCCGATCGCCGACGCCTACATGGACTCGGTGCCGATCGTCGCCATCACCGGCCAGGTCACCTCCAAGGCGATCGGCACGGACGCCTTCCAGGAGGCGGACATCTGCGGCATCACGATGCCGATCACCAAGCACAACTACCTGGTCACCGACCCGGCCGAGATCCCCCGGGTGATCGCCGAGGCGTTCCACATCGCCGCCACCGGCCGCCCCGGCCCGGTCCTGGTCGACATCGCCAAGGACGCCCTGCAGGCCACCACCACCTTCCGCTGGCCGGTCGAGACCTCGCTGCCCGGCTACCGCCCGGTGACCAAGCCGCACGCCAAGCAGATCCGCGAGGCGGCCAAGATGCTGGTCACCGCCAAGCGCCCGGTCCTGTACGTCGGCGGCGGCGTCATGAAGGCCGGCGCCACGGCCGAGCTGCGCATCCTGGCCGAGCTGACCGGCGCCCCGGTGGTCACCACCCTGATGGCGCTCGGCGCCTTCCCGGACAGCCACCCGCAGCACCTGGGCATGCCCGGCATGCACGGCTCCGTGCCGGCCGTGACCGCGCTCCAGAAGGCCGACCTGCTCTTCACCCTCGGCGCCCGCTTCGACGACCGGGTCACCGGCAAGCTGGACAGCTTCGCGCCGTACGCCAAGGTCGTCCACGCGGACATCGACCCGGCCGAGATCGGCAAGAACCGCCCGGCGGACGTGCCGATCGTCGGTGACGCCCGCGAGGTGCTGGCCGACCTGATCGTCGCCGTCCAGGCCGAGTTCGACGCCGGCCACAAGGGCGACTACGGCGACTGGTGGGAGCGGCTCGACGAGTGGAAGACCACCTACCCGGTCGGCTACGAGCCCGCGCCCGGCGGCCAGCTCTCCCCGCAGCAGGTGATCGAGCGGATCGGCCGGCTGGTCGGCCCGGACGCCGTCTACGCGGCGGGCGTCGGCCAGCACCAGATGTGGAGCTCGCAGTTCATCCGGTTCGAGAAGCCGGGCACCTGGCTCAACTCCGGCGGTGCCGGGACCATGGGCTACGCGGTCCCGGCCGCGATGGGCGCCAAGGCCGGCCGGCCCGAGGCCGCGGTCTGGGCGATCGACGGCGACGGCTGCTTCCAGATGACCAACCAGGAGCTGGTCACCTGCGCCCTGAACGACATCCCGATCAAGGTCGCGGTCATCAACAACGGCTCGCTGGGCATGGTCCGGCAGTGGCAGACGCTGTTCTACAACCAGCGCTACTCCAACACCGTGCTGCACGCCGGTCCCGGCCACGACGGCATCGAGCCGCCGGCCCAGGGCACCCGGATCCCCGACTTCGTGCTGCTGGCCGAGGCGATGGGCTGCGTCGGCCTGCGCTGCGAGCGCCCCGAGGACCTCGACGCGGTGATCAAGCAGGCGATGGAGATCAACGACCGCCCGGTGGTCATCGACTTCATCGTCCACCAGGACGCCATGGTCTGGCCGATGGTCGCGGCCGGCACCAGCAACGACGAGATCCAGTTCGCCCGCGGCGTCCGTCCCGACTTCGGCGACGACCTCGACTGAGCCCCTTCCGGAACGACCAAGGGAACCCACGACCCATGTCCAAGCACACCCTCTCCGTCCTGGTCGAGAACAAGCCCGGCGTGCTCGCCCGGATCGCCGCGCTGTTCTCCCGTCGGGGCTTCAACATCGACTCCCTCGCCGTCGGCCCGACCGAGCACCCGGACATCTCCCGGATGACCATCGTGGTCAACGTCGAGGACCTCCCGTTGGAACAGGTCACCAAGCAGCTCAACAAGCTCGTCAACGTGATAAAGATCGTCGAACTCGACCAGTCCGCTGCGATCCAGCGGGAACTGGTCCTGGTGAAGGTCCGGGCCGACAACGACACCCGGTCGCAGATCGTCGAGATCGTCCAGCTGTTCCGTGCCAAGACGGTCGACGTGTCCCCGGACGCGGTGACCATCGAGGCCACCGGCAGCTCGGACAAGCTGGAGGCCATGCTCCGGATGCTGGAGCCCTACGGCATCAAGGAGTTGGTCCAGTCCGGCCTGGTCGCCATCGGCCGCGGCGCCCGTTCGATCACGGACCGCTCGCTGCGCGCCCTCGACCGCAGCGCCTAGGACCCGACCGGTCCTCGCCCCTCCGGGACGCGCCGCCGTCTCAAACCCTGAAGCACCGCCCCACCCCGACGCCGGATCCGCATACGGTAGGAACCACCGCAGACCCGGCAATCCACTCGCAAGGAGATGTGCCCCCGTGGCCGAGCTGTTCTACGAAGACGACGCCGACCTGTCCATCATCCAGGGCCGCAAGGTCGCGGTCATCGGCTACGGCAGCCAGGGCCACGCCCACGCGCTGTCCCTGCGCGACTCGGGCGCGGACGTCCGGGTCGGCCTGAAGCCGGAGTCCAAGTCCCGCGCCAAGGCCGAGGAGGCCGGCCTGCGCGTGGTCACCCCCGCCGAGGCCGCGGCCGAGGCCGACGTCATCATGATCCTGGTGCCGGACCCGATCCAGGCGGACGTCTACGAGGCGGACATCGCCCCGCACCTGAAGGCCGGCGACGCCCTGTTCTTCGGCCACGGCCTGAACATCCGCTTCGGCTTCATCAAGCCCCCGGCCGACGTCGACGTCTGCATGGTCGCCCCGAAGGGCCCGGGCCACCTGGTCCGCCGCCAGTACGAGGAGGGCCGCGGCGTCCCCGCGATCGTCGCGGTCGAGCAGGACGCCACCGGCAAGGCCTTCGACCTGGCGCTGTCCTACGCCAAGGGCCTGGGCGCCACCAAGGCCGGCGTCATCAAGACCACCTTCACCGAGGAGACCGAGACCGACCTGTTCGGTGAGCAGGCCGTCCTCTGCGGTGGCACCGCCGCCCTGGTGAAGGCCGGCTTCGAGACCCTGGTCGAGGCCGGCTACCAGCCGGAGATCGCCTACTTCGAGTGCCTGCACGAGCTGAAGCTCATCGTCGACCTGATGTACGAGGGCGGCCTGGAGAAGATGCGCTGGTCGGTCTCCGAGACCGCCGAGTGGGGCGACTACGTCACCGGCCCGCGGATCATCACCGCCGACACCAAGGCCGAGATGAAGAAGGTCCTCACCGAGATCCAGGACGGCACCTTCGCCAACACCTGGATCGCCGAGTACAAGGCCGGTCTGCCCAAGTACCACGAGTACAAGAAGGCCGACGAGGACCACCTGCTGGAGACCACCGGCAAGAAGCTCCGCAAGCTCATGAGCTGGGTCAAGGAAGAGGCGTAAGGCCTCGGGGGAGGGCCCTCGCGGGTTTGTATCCCCCTTGTACAACAAGGCGGCTCCCGTCCGGGTGATTTTGCCGGACGGGAGCAGCCCGTTACCCAGCCCGTCGATACACTTCCGAGTGCGCGTCAGGCCCACAGCGTCGTGCGTCTAGCTACGCGGCATGCCACCTTCCCCCCGCCCGGCAAGGCCACCCTCGTGCCCGGATCCGGGGAGAACCGGACAGTTAAGGACACACTGTCGTGAGCGCTGCTACAACTGTGAAATCTGGCGTAGTACTGATCGCCGAAGAGCTGTCGCCCGCCACCGTCGACGCCCTCGGCCCGGACTTCGAGATCCGGCACTGCAACGGTGCGGACCGCACCGAACTGCTGACCGCCATCGCGGACGTGGACGCGATCCTGGTCCGCTCCGCCACCAAGGTCGACGCCGAGGCGCTGGCCGCGGCCCGCAAGCTCAAGGTGGTCGCCCGCGCCGGCGTCGGCCTGGACAACGTGGACGTCTCCGCCGCCACCAAGGCCGGCGTCATGGTCGTGAACGCGCCGACCTCCAACATCGTCACCGCCGCCGAGCTCGCCTGCGGTCTGCTGATCTCCGTCGCCCGCAACATCGCGCCGGCCAACGCCGCGCTCAAGGGCGGCGAGTGGAAGCGCAACAAGTACACCGGCGTGGAGCTCAGCGAGAAGGTCCTCGGCGTCGTCGGCCTCGGCCGGATCGGCGTGCTGGTCGCCCAGCGGATGTCCGCCTTCGGCATGAAGATCGTCGCGTACGACCCCTACATCCAGGCCGCCCGCGCCGCGCAGATGGGCGTCAAGCTGGTCTCGCTGGAGGAGCTGCTGGAGGTCTCGGACTTCATCACCGTCCACCTCCCGAAGACCCCGGAGACCATCGGCCTGATCGGCGACGAGGCGCTGCACAAGGTCAAGCCGACCGTCCGGATCGTCAACGCCGCCCGCGGCGGCATCGTCGACGAGGCGGCGCTGCTCAGCGCCCTGCGCGACGGCCGGGTGGCCGGCGCCGGCCTGGACGTGTACGCCAAGGAGCCGTGCACCGACTCGCCGCTGTTCGCCCTCGACAACGTGGTGGCCACCCCGCACCTGGGCGCCTCCACCGACGAGGCCCAGGAGAAGGCCGGCATCGCCGTGGCCCGGTCGGTCCGCCTGGCGCTGGCCGGCGAGCTGGTGCCGGACGCGGTCAACGTCCAGGGCGGCGTGATCGCCGAGGACGTCCGGCCGGGCCTGCCGCTGGCCGAGAAGCTCGGCCGGATCTTCACCGCGCTGGCCGGCGAGGTCGCCGTCCGGCTCGACGTCGAGGTGCGCGGCGAGATCACCCAGCACGACGTCAAGGTGCTCGAACTGTCCGCCCTCAAGGGTGTGTTCGAGGACGTCGTGGCGGAGACGGTGTCCTACGTCAACGCCCCGCTGTTCGCCCAGGAGCGCGGCGTCGAGGTGCGGCTGACCACCTCCAGCGAGAGCCCCGAGCACCGCAACGTCATCACCGTGCGCGGCACCCTGGCGGACGGCGAGGAGATCGCCATCTCCGGCACGCTGGCCGGCCCCAAGCAGGTCCAGAAGATCGTCGGGGTGGACGCCTTCGACGTGGACGTGGCGCTCACCGACCACATGGCCTTCTTCAAGTACGAGGACCGGCCCGGTGTGGTCGGCGTCCTCGGCCGCCACCTCGGTGACGCCGGCATCAACATCGCCGGCATGCAGGTCGCCCGCGACGGCAGCGGCGCGCTCGCCTCCCTCACCGTGGACAGCGAGATCCCGCAGGAGGTGCTGTCGGCGATCGCGGCCGAGATCGGCGCCCGCTTCGCCCGCTCGGTCGACCTCGGCGCCTGAGCCCCGCACCGCCACGCGTCACCACGCACTACCCCGCACTACCCCGCACCATCCCTGACCAGGGCCCGGACCGCCGTTCGCACGGCGGTCCGGGCCCTGGCGCGTTCCTCCGGGTGACGGCCGTCTCAGATAGTAGGAAATCCAAGTATTCGTGCAGACACGGCTGGGCGCGGGTCGTACCGTGGAGTCAGCCGCACGGTGTGCCGCCCCTGTAGCCAGGGCGTCCGGCCCGTGCGCGCGTCCGCACCCGATGGGCGGGAGACCCCTGCCCGGTGTACCTACCCCCCTCCTCCCCACCCCGCCGCGTCCGTTTCCCACGGCGCGTATCGAACCAAGGAGCCCCGGTATGCCCCCGACCGCCGACCGCCACGCCGCTTCCGCCCCCGCCGCCCCGCAGACCCGCGCCCCCCGCCGCCGCCGGGCCGTGGAGCGGAACCCCTTCGCCGCCGCCGCGCTCCAGCGGGCGCTGGACCGCCGCGACAACGGCGGCGCCACCGGCCACTGACCGGCCGCCACTGACCACCGGCCACTGACCGGCGGCCCCTGGTCGGCCGGCTCCGACGGGCCGCCTCCGGCCCGTTCGGCGTTCATCCGCCGAATGGGCCGGACGGACTGACGGAGGGTCACTCCCAGGAGTGCAAGTTGCCGCCGTTCGGTGGAAGTTACTCGCCCGGACCGGCGCGATATTCCTAATTTGGGGCCCCCGGAAGGGTGATCGACGGCCGCGCGGGCGGGCGTCAGCGGCACCGGATGCGGATCAGTTCCCCCGGCCGGGGGAGAGGACCATGCGCCATCCCGTCGTCCGCCGACCGCTTGCCCGGCTCGGCCTGACGCTCACCCTGCTCGCCGGACCGGCCCTGCTCACCGGGGCCGCCCCGGCCACCGGCAGCCCGCCGACGTCCCCGTCGGCCCCGCCGGGCCGCTCCGCCGCCGGACCCGTCGCCGTCCTGCTGGAACTCGCCACCGAACCGGTCGCCCCCGCCTGGCGCCGGGCCGGGGACGAGGCCCGCCGCAACCGGCGCTCCCCGGAGGCCGTCCGGGGCGAGGCCGCCCGGGCCGGCGCCGCCCAGCGGACCCGCGCCTCCACGGCGCTGGACCGCCTGGCCGACGCCGTCCACGAGGCCGTCCCCGCCGCCCGGGAGCTCTACCGCACCCGCACCCTGGTCACCGGACTCGCGGTCAACGCCCCCGCCGACCGGCTGCCCGCGCTGCGCATCCTGCCCGGGGTCGCGGCCGTTCACCCGATCGTCCGCAAGCAGCGGGACAACGCCCACTCGGTGCCGGTCACCGGCGCGCCCGAGGTCTGGACGGGCGCCTCCTCCGACGGCGGCCCGGACGGCGGCGACACCGGCCGGGGCGTGCGGATCGGCATCGCGGACAGCGGCATCGACTACACCCACGCCGACTTCGGCGGCCCCGGCACCGAGGAGGCGTTCCGCTCCGTCGACGGGGCGAAGCCCGCGCCGGCCGGCCTCTTCCCGAGCGCCAAGGTGACCGGCGGCCGCGACCTGGTCGGCGACGACTACCAGCCCGACCCGTCCTCCCCGCACTACCAGCCCGAGCCGCACCCGGACGAGAACCCGATCGACTGCGTCCGCAACGGCCACGGCACCCATGTGGCCGGCACCGCCGCCGGCCTCGGCGTCACCACCGACGGACAGCCCTACCGGGGCCCCTACCGGCCCGGCCTGGACCCGGCCGGCTTCCGGGTCGGCCCCGGCGCCGCGCCCGGCGCCCAGTTGTACGCGATCCGGGTGTTCGGCTGCGACGGCTCCACCGACCAGCTCGGCGAGGCCCTCGACCTGGCCGCCGACCCGGACGGCGACGGCGACCCGAGCGACCGGCTCGACGTCCTGAACCTCTCGCTCGGCAGCCGCTTCGGCGCCACCGACGACGCCGACGCCCTCGCCGTCGACCGGCTCGCCGCGCTCGGCACCGTGGTGGTCGCCGCCGCGGGCAACGAGGGCGACGTGTACGCCATCGGCGGCAGCCCCGGCACCGCCGCCAGGGCGCTCGCCGTCGCCGCCTCGGTCGACCCGCACAGCGACGCCGACGGCCTCACCGTGCTCGACCCGCAGCCGCTGGCCGGGGTCGTGCCGGCCCACTGGAGCGCCCGCTACCAGGACTGGTCCACCGCCGACGTGGCCGGCGAGCTCGCCCTGCCCGCCGACCAGCGGGACGGCTGCACGGCCTTCTCCGAGGCCGACCGGCAGCGGCTCGCCGGGCGGATCGCCGTGCTCGCCTGGAGCACCCGCGAGTCCGAGCGCGCCTGCGGCTCGGGCCCGCGCGCCGACCACGTCGCCGGGGCCGGCGCGCTCGGCGCCCTGCTCGCGGCCGACGACGACCACCTCGCCGAGATCGCCGGCAACGACCGGGTCCCGCTGGCCCTGCTCGCCCGCGCCGACGGCGAACGGCTTCGCGCGGGCGCCGCCGCCGGCCCGGTCCGGGTCCGCCTCGCCGCGCCGGGCAACCCGCTGCACGGCGTCGTCGCCCAGGACCAGCCCCAGCGGCTCGACACCCTCACCGACTTCACCTCCCGCGGCATCGGCGTGCCCGGGGTGGTCAAGCCGGACCTCGCCGCCCCCGGCGAGACCATCTGGTCGGCCCGGGTCGGCAGCGGCACCGGCGGCCAGCGCGAGGACGGCACCTCGATGGCCACCCCGCACGCCGCCGGCCTGGCCGCGCTGGTCCGCGCGGCCCACCCCGGCTGGACCGTCGAGCAGGTCAAGGCCGCGCTGATGAACACCGCCGGGGACACCTGGCTCGGCGACGGCGGCACCGGCCCGGTCTACGGGCCCGAGCGCACCGGCGCCGGCCGGGCCGCCGTCGACCGGGCCGTCCGCACCCCGGCCGTCGCCTACGCGGCGGGGGAGGGCGCGGTGGAGGGGGCCGTCGGCGTCTCCTTCGGCCCGGTCGCCGTCACCGGGCCGCTCGCCCTGGTGCGCGAGGTCGAGGTCCGCAACCTGTCCGCGGCCCCGGTCGCCTACCGGACCGGCTACGCGGCCGCCACCGAGCTGCCCGGCGCCCGCTTCGAGCTCGCGCCCGACCGGATCGAGGTGCCGCCCGGCGGCACCGCGCGGGTCCGGGTCACCCTGAGCGTGCCCGGCGCGCTCGGCCGTGCCCCGGACCCGACGATCGCCACCGTCCAGGGCGGCCGGGCCCGCAGCTACCGGGGCGAGCTCTCCGGCCGGCTGCTGCTGACCCCGGACGACCCGGCCGCCCCGGGCCTGCGGGTGCCGCTGTTCGCGGCCCCGCGCCCGGCCACCGACGTGGCCGCCACCGCCCCGGTCCGCACCACCCGCTCCGGGGCCGTGGTCGCGCTCACCGGCACCGACGCGCCCGGTGACGCGCCGGGCCTGCTCAGTGCCTTCGCACTCGGCGGGGAGGGCGCCCGCTGGGCGGACTGCCCGCCGGACAGCGGGGCGGCCGTCGGCCCCGGCGCGGGCTTCGTGCCGGAAGGCAGCACCGAGGAGGCCGAGCACCTGCGGGACGTCTGCGTGGAGCGCCCCGGCGACCGCGCGGCCAACCTGCGGGCCGCGGGGGCCGCCACCGACGCGCCCGCCGTGGCCGGGGACCCGCTCGCCGAGGGCCGGCTCTACCTCGGTGCCCAGGTCTGGGCCCCGGCCGCCACCCCGGTCGGGCTGTTCGGCGTCCGGGCCGTGCTGGACACCGACGGGGACGGCACCACCGACGTGCTGGTCAAGGCCGACCGGATGCGCGGCAGCGACGTCCTGGTGGCCCGCACCCTGGACGCCCGCACCGGCGCCGAACTCGACGTCCAGCCGCTGAACGCCCGCTGGGGCGACACCGACACCGCCCTGCTGGACTCCGACACGGTGGTCCTTCCGGTCCGGCTGTCCGTCCTCCCGGGCGTCCGCGCCGGGCACAGCACGGTCCACTACGCCGTGTGGACCGGCCTGTCCGGCGCCGGTCGGGACCCGGCCGACGCCTTCTCCGCGATCGGTCTGCGCGGCACCCGTCCCACCCTGGCCGTCGACGTCCTGCACCCCGCCGTCGACATCCGCACCGGCCCCGGCGGCCCCACCGCCCTGGCCGCCCCCGTCCACCCCGCCACCCTGCTCGACATCCGCCGCACCGACGGCGACCGGTCCCGCGTCCTCCTGCTCCACCACCTCAACCCGGAGGGCCGCCGCAGCCAGATCCTGACCCTGCCCTGAGCCACTCCGAGGGAGCGCGAGGCCGCGCCCACGCGCTCCCTCGTCCGGGTGGTCGACTGGCTTCCGTCACGCCGTTCTTGCGAACGTGGAACGGTGGACGACCTCCTTGAGCCATACCCGGACTGGCTTCGCCCGCCGGCCGAGGGTCGCAGCGCCGACGATCTCGATCGAATGTGCGACCTGCCGCCGCACACCGAGCTGCTGTTCGGCAGCCTGGTGTTCAGTGCGCCTCAGACTCGCTTCCACGCGCGCACGGTCGGTGTTCTGGACCGGTGCCTGACCGATCAGGTACCGGTCGGCTGGGAGATCTGGCGTCGGATGGGGCTGGTACTGGACGACCGCAATCGGCCGGAGCCCGATCTGATGGTGGTCGACCTGCGGGCGGACACCGGCGACGACCAGACCTTCTGCCGTCCGGAGGACGTGCTGCTCCTGGTCGAGGTCGTTTCCCAGGAATCCCAGGAGCGCGACCGCGAGGTCAAGCCGCGCAAGTACGCCGCCGCTGGCATCCCCCACTTCTGGCGGGTCGAGTGCAACGAGGGCCGGCCCGTGGTCCACACCTACGAGATCGACCCGGCCACCGGGCTCTACGGGCTTACCGGCATCCACCACAAGCAGCTGAAGCTCGACCGGCCCTTCCCGGTCGACATCGATCTCACCTGATCGGCTCCCAGTAGGGGTGCTGTCCGGATGGTGGACGCCGGATGTCAGGCTCTGGGACATCGGCGTAGCCTCCGAGCATGTCTCGCACGATTCGTCTCGCAGTCGTCCCCGGTGACGGTATCGGCCAGGAAGTGGTGGCCGAGGGCCTCAAGGTGCTGGAGGCGGCACTTCCCGCCGATGTGAAGCTGGAGAGCACCGAGTTCGACCTCGGCGCCCGGCGTTACCACCGCACCGGTGAGACCCTCCCGGAGAGCGTGCTCGCCGAGCTCAAGGCCCACGACGCGATCCTGCTCGGCGCCATCGGCGACCCGAGCGTGCCGTCCGGAGTGCTGGAGCGGGGGCTGCTGCTGAAGCTGCGGTTCGCCTTCGACCACCACATCAACCTCCGGCCGGGCCGGCTCTTCCCGGGTGTGAAGTCGCCGCTGGCCGGCGAGCCGGAGATCGACTTCGTGGTCGTCCGCGAGGGCACCGAGGGCCCGTACGTCGGCAACGGCGGCTCGCTGCGCACCGGTACCGAGCAGGAGGTGGCCACCGAGGTCAGCCTCAACACCGCCTTCGGCATCGAGCGCGTGGTGCGCGACGCCTACCGCCGGGCGCAGGCGCGTCCGCGCAAGAAGCTGACCCTGGTGCACAAGAACAACGTGCTGGTGCACGCCGGCCACCTGTGGACCCGGATCTTCGAGCAGGTCGGCACCGAGTTCCCCGAGGTCACCACCGACTACCTGCACGTCGACGCGGCGACCATCTTCTTCGTCACCCAGCCCGAGCGGTTCGACGTCATCGTGACCGACAACCTGTTCGGCGACATCCTGACCGACCTGGCCGCCGCCGTCACCGGCGGGATCGGCCTGGCCGCGAGCGGCAACATCAACCCGAGCGGCGCCTTCCCGTCGATGTTCGAGCCCGTGCACGGCTCGGCCCCGGACATCGCCGGCCAGGGCAAGGCCGACCCGACCGCCACCGTGCTGTCGGTCGCCATGCTCCTCGACCACCTCGGGTACGCCGCCGAGGCCGCCCGGATCGAGGCCGCGGTCGCCGCGGACCTCACCGAGCGGACCGGCACCCGTACCACTTCCCAGGTCGGCGACGCGCTCGCCGCCCGAGTATCCGCCTAGGAGGCCGGGACCCGACAAACGGTGTTCCGGCCCGAGGGCCGGACCCCATAACGGCAGCTTGCGGTTCTCCAAGGAGTCCGCGACTGTTCGGCACGGCCCTCTGGATGCGAGTATCGACAGTGGGCCGTGCCGTCGTGCGTCCGTACCGGAGCGAGAGTCCGGGACGAGCACCGGCGGAGGCGGCCCGGACCAACCCCACGGTGAAGGACACACAGCCATGAGCACGCCCACCCAGGCGCCCATCACGTTCGACCTCAAGCCCTCCGCGCACCCGCTGCCCCAGGCGGAGCGCGAGGCCCGGCTGGCCAACCCGGGCTTCGGGCGCGTGTTCACCGACCACATGGTCACCATCCGCTGGACCGAGGGCGTGGGCTGGCACGACGCCCAGCTGGCGCCCTACGCGCCGATCGAGATGGACCCGGCCAACATGACCCTGCACTACGGCCAGGCGATCTTCGAGGGCCTCAAGGCCTACCGCCAGGCCGACGGCTCGATCGCGACCTTCCGCCCGGAGGCCAACGCCGCGCGCTTCCAGGCCTCCGCCCGCCGGCTGGCGATGCCGGAGCTGCCGGTCGAGGCCTTCGTCGAGGCCGTCGAGCTGCTGGTCCAGCAGGAGCAGGCCTGGGTCCCGAACGAGCCGGAGCAGAGCCTCTACCTGCGGCCGTTCATGTTCGCCACCGAGGTCGGCCTGGGTGTCCGGCCCGCCAACTCCTACCTCTTCATGATCATCGCCTCCCCGGCCGGCGCCTACTTCCCGGGCGGCGTCAAGCCGGTCTCGGTCTGGCTCTCCGAGGACTACGTCCGCGCGGCCCCGGGCGGCACCGGTGCCGCCAAGTGCGCCGGCAACTACGCCGCCTCCCTGGTGGCCCAGGCCGAGGCCGCCGCCAAGGGCTGCGACCAGGTCGTCTGGCTCGACGCCGCCGAGCACCGGTGGATCGAGGAGATGGGCGGCATGAACCTCTACTTCGTCCTCGGCGAGGGCAAGGACGCCCGGATCGTCACCCCCGAGCTGTCCGGCGCCCTGCTGCCCGGCATCACCCGCGACTCGCTGCTGCAGCTCGCCACCGACCTCGGCTACGCGGTCGAGGAGCGGAAGATCTCCACCGAGGAGTGGAAGCAGGGCAACGCCGACGGCACCCTGACCGAGGTCTTCGCCTGCGGCACCGCCGCCGTGATCACCCCGGTCGGCTCGGTCAAGTCCCGCGGCGGCGACTGGACCGTCGGCGCCGGCGAGCCCGGCCCGGTCACCATGGAGCTGCGCCGCGCCCTGCTCGCGATCCAGGGCGGCCAGGCCCCCGACACCCACGGCTGGCTGCACCGGATCGTCTGATCCCGCCCCGCCGGGCGGGCCGCTCGTCGAGCCCGCCCGGCGCGCCCCGGCTCCACCCGCCCGTCCCGGCCCGCCCGTTCCGGATGCCGAGACGGGCGGGCCGCGACGCGGACGATGTGCCAGACTGCCGACGTGTCCTCGCTTTCGCTGATTATTAGCAGCAGGCGCGCCGGTCCGCAGTGACCGCTCCCGCACCACCCGATGCGGAGCAGCGACCACCAGCGTCCAGACCCGCGCGCAGACCTCTCGCACCCGCGAGGGGTCTTTTTGTTTCCCCCGGACCGGCCGGAGCCCCCACAAGGGGCCGAGGGACACCGGGCGCGCGCGGGATGCTGGACAGTGGAGCCGGAATCAGAACCGGCAGAGCAGTAAACCGACCTCCCGGAACGGAGACCCAGGGTCATGACCCAGGCGAGCAACCTCCCCGACGACGCCTTCCACGTCTTCGACACCACCCTGCGCGACGGCGCCCAGCGTGAGGGCATCAACCTCACGGTGGCCGACAAGCTGGCCATCGCCCGGCACCTGGACGAGTTCGGCGTCGGCTTCATCGAGGGCGGCTGGCCCGGAGCCAACCCCCGGGACACCGAGTTCTTCGCCCGCGCCGCCGAGGAGCTGGACCTCCGGCACGCCCGGCTGGTCGCCTTCGGCGCCACCCGGCGGGCCGGCGGCCGCGCCGCCGACGACCCGCAGCTCGCCGCGCTGGTCAACTCCGGCGCACCGGTGATCACCCTGGTCGCCAAGGCCCACGACCGGCACGTCGAACTGGCGCTGCGCACCACCCTGGACGAGAACCTGGAGATGGTCCGGGACAGCGTCGCCCACCTGCGGGCGCAGGGCCGCCGGGTCTTCATCGACTGCGAGCACTTCTTCGACGGCTACCGGGCGAACCGGGACTACGCGCTGGCCGTGGTCCGCACCGCCCACCAGGCCGGCGCCGAGGTGGTGGTGCTCTGCGACACCAACGGCGGGATGCTGCCCTCCGGCGTGCGCGACACCGTCGCCGACGTCCTCGCCGCGACCGGCGCCCGGCTCGGCATCCACGCCCAGGACGACACCGGCTGCGCCGTCGCCAACACCCTGGCCGCGGTCGAGGCCGGCGCCACCCACGTCCAGTGCACCGCCAACGGATACGGCGAGCGGGTCGGCAACGCCAACCTCTTCCCGGTCGTCGGCGCGCTGGAGCTCAAGTGCGACCGCCGGGTGCTGCCGCCCGGCAGCCTCGCCGAGATGACCCGGATCTCGCACGCGATCGCCGAGGTGGTCAACCTCGCCCCCTCCACCCACCAGCCCTACGTCGGCTTCTCGGCCTTCGCCCACAAGGCCGGACTGCACGCCTCGGCGATCAAGGTCGACCCGGACCTCTACCAGCACATCGACCCGGAGACGGTCGGCAACACCATGCGGATGCTGGTCTCCGACATGGCCGGCCGCGCCTCGGTGGAGCTCAAGGGCAAGGAGCTCGGCTACGACCTCTCCACCGACCGGGACCTGGCCGGCCGGGTGGTGGCCAGGGTCAAGGAGCAGGAGAACCTCGGCTACACCTACGAGTCCGCCGACGCCTCCTTCGAGCTGCTGCTGCGCGACGAGGTCCGCGGCCGCCGCGAGCGCTACTTCGCCCTGGAGTCCTGGCGCACCATCAGCGAGCAGGGCCCGGGCGGCAGCGCGGGCAACGAGGCGACGGTCAAGCTGTGGGCCAAGGGCGAGCGGATGCTCGCCACCGGCGAGGGCAACGGCCCGGTCGACGCGCTGGACAAGGCGTTGCGCACCGCGCTGGAGCGGATCTACCCGCAACTGGCCAAGCTGGAGCTGGTGGACTACAAGGTCCGCATCCTGGAGGGCCAGCACGGCACCGGCTCCAAGACCCGGGTGCTGATCGAGACCACCGACGGCACCGCCACCTGGTCCACGGTCGGGGTGGCCGACAACGTGGTGGCCGCTTCCTGGCTGGGGCTGGAGGACGCCTACACCTACGGCCTGCTGCGGGCCGGACTGGAGCCGGACCCGACCCAGGACTGAGGGCCGGTCAGCCCGCCGCGGTGACACGACGACGCGGCCCGGGGACCGGAGGGTCCGCGGGCCGCGCCGTTCGGCCGTGCGTCGTGGAACGGTGCCCCGGGGTCACCGCAGCCGGGCGAGGAGGGCGTGTTCGACGAGGGTGATGAGGGCGCTCTTGGCGCTGTCGCGTCGTCGGGCGTCGAGGGTGATGACGGGGGTTTCGGTGCTG
>NZ_JODS01000003.1 GCF_000718025.1 Kitasatospora purpeofusca | reverse complement strand
ACGAACGCGACCCCCGAAACTACCTGGCCTTTCTCGGCCTTGCCGCCACCCTGTGCTGCTACAAGCACCTGGCCCGCTTCACCACATAGGACACGGTCTTAGCCACTGGGTAGAGCCGCGCATGCGAGAGACCGCAGATGGGCCTCAGTCATGCGGGAGCGTGGAATCGCGAGCTGCGAGGGTGGTCGAGCTGCCGACGTCCAGACAACTCCATCTCGGTGCACCACGGTTAGGGCATGGGCTCCGCGTGCATGACCCATGCAGATCGTGCATGACGGGTTGTCCTGGTGCGGCTACGCTCGGCTCGCCAGGGCAGGATCAGCATTGGCAGGAGAAGCCATGTCGCGGACGGCCACAGGACACTCCGCTGCGGGTGGGATCGGAGAGGTGATCCGCCGCGCGCGAGTGTTGAGCGGCCGGTCGCAGGCGGACGTGGCCACCGAACTGGGCTACCACCAGTCGAAGATCAGCCGGTTGGAGAGCGGCAAGGGGACGCAGGACATCGACGTCCTGCGCGCTGTCGCAGCCGTGCTTGACATCCCACTGGAAAGCCTCGGCCTGTCCTCCCATACCAGTGCGGACAGCAGGACGGACGACATGCACCGTCGCAACTTCCTGGCCGCGAGCGTCGCCGCGCTCGCGACCCCGACGCCCCGTCCCCGCGTGAGGATAGAGCTGGTCCAGGCGCTGCTGCCCGGACCTGTTCCAGCCGATCACGCGCCACAACCCCGGGCCGCACTCGCGGCCCGGCTCTCCCAGGTTCGGAGGCTGTTCTACACCTGCCGGTACGCCGAACTCGAAGGCGCTCTGCCCTCGCTGATCGCCGACCTTCGCCAGGCCCAGGATGCCTCCCGCGGCGACGATCAAGTCCTGTCCGGCCTCCTCGCGACGGCGTACCAGACCGCGGTCAGCCTGCTGCTCAAGCTCGGCGACCACGGCAACGCCTGGCTGGCGGTCGACCGTGCCATGGCCGAGGCCGAACGGAGCGCCGACCCCGTGGTGATGGCCTCCAGCGTCCGCGTTCAGGCGCACGTCCTAGCGCGCGACCGGCACACCGCGCCCGCCGTCACCCTCATCCGGCACACCGCCGACCAGCTTTCCGGCAGCTACGACCGGCGCCCACCCGAGTACCTCGCCGCGCTGGGGCTCATGCTCCTTCGCGGGGTGACGGCCGCAAGCGCCGGCGGTGACCGCGCCACGACCGCCGAATTCCTCTCCGAGGCTCAGGAGGTCGCGCGCTACGTCGACCTCGACAGCGCCGAAGCCTGGGCAAACTTCAGTCCCACCAACGTCGCGCTCCACTCGGTGAGCGCCTCGGTCGTCCTCGGCGACGCCGGAGCGGCGCTGGAAGCCGCCCAGCCGCTGATGCGCAGGCGCATCCCGGTCCCCGAACGCCGGGCGGCCCTGTGGGTGGAGGCTGCACGGGCCTACAGCCAGCAGGGCAGACTGGCCGAGGGATACAAAGCGCTCAGGATCGCAGAGAGCTGTGCCTCGGAGGACATCCGCCGACGGCCCAGCGTGCTCGAGCTGGCCGGTGACATGGCCGCTCGCGACCCGCGTGGCGCCGTCCCGGAGCTTCGCCGTTTCTGTCAGGAGTTGGGAGTCCAGGTTTGACCGAGCACCGCGAGCCGTTCCTCTACGTCGTCGTCTGCGCGTCGGGCATCGCCGACGGAGTGGGCGAACTGATCACCGCAGCCCATGCCGAGGGCTGGGGAGTCGGCGTGATCGCGACCCCGAACGGGCTCGGCTTCATAGACCAGGAGGCCGTCGAAGCCCAGACCGGCTACCCGATCCGCTCAGCCTGGCGCACGCCGAGCATCCCCCAGCCGTTGCCCCCGGCCGACGCCATCGCGGTTGCCCCGGCCACCTTCAACACCATCAACAAGTGGGCCGCCGGCATCTCCGACACCCTCGCGCTCGGCATCCTCTGCGAGGCGTACGGCCTCGGCATCCCCGTCGCCGTCCAGCCCTATGTCAACGCCGCCCAGGCCGCCCACCCCGCATACGGGGAGAGCCTGGCCAGGCTCCGGTCGATGGGTGTCCTGATCGGCGACTACGTCCCCCACAAGCCCAAGTCCGGCGGGGGCCGCGACAAGTACAACTGGACCCACGTCCTGGATCTGCTGCGACCGCGTCTCCTCGGACTTTCCCCCAGCCCGGCCGAAAACTGAGACCGCGAACACGAAGACCGTCCGCGCACGACGGCGCCGACGGGCGCAGTAAAGGCAAAAGCCCCAGGTCACGGCGAGTGAGTCCTGGGGCTTCTACAGAGCCGCCTGCGGGATTCGAACCCGCGACCTACGCATTACGAGTGCGTTGCTCTGGCCAACTGAGCTAAGGCGGCACCGCTGCCGAAGGCTCGGCAACGCGGGCCAGTCTACACAGGTTCGCGGGTGATCCGTAACGCGGTGGGAAGGGGGTGGGGGCGGGGCCGGGTCAGGCGGAGGAGACGGCGAGCTTGGCGGCGAAGCCGGCGAAGAGGGCGGCGACGCTGCCGGTGAGGGTGGCGGAGAGGCGCTTGCGGCGGCGGAAGGCGGTGGCGAGCGAGGTGCCCGCGAAGATCAGCACGGAGAGGTAGAGGACGCTGAAGCCCTGCAGGATCCCGCCGAGGAGGGTGAAGGAGAGCACCGGGCTGCCGTAGGAGGGGTCCACGAACTGGGTGAAGAAGGAGAGCAGGAAGAGGATCGCCTTGGGGTTCAGGAGGCTGATCACCAGGGCGCGGCGGAACGGGCGCTCGGTGGGCCCGGCGGCCTCGGCGGCGCCGTCGGCCGGCTCGTCGGAGGCCCGGTGCTCGCGCCACAGGCCGCGGGCGGCGCGCAGCATGCCGATGCCTATCCAGAGCAGGTAGGCGGCGCCGCCGAACTTCACCACGGCGAAGACGGCCGGGTTGGCCTTCAGCAGGGAGGCGGCGCCGAGCGAGGTCAGGCTGATGAGGGTGAAGTCGCCGACGAAGACGCCGGCGGCGGCCCGGTACCCGGTGCGGACGCCCTTGCGGGCGGCGACCGAGAGCACGTAGAGGGAGTTGGGGCCGGGGAGGAGGACGATGACGAGGGCGCCGAGGACGTAGGTCGTCAGGTCGTTGACTCCGAGCACGGTGGGCTCCGGGAGGGACGAGGAGGTGAGGGGGCGCCCATCGTAACGGGCACTCCCTCACCGCCCACAGGTCTTGCCGTCCTCCGGCGGCTCGCCGCCCAGCAGGAAGCGGTTGACCGCGCCGTCGAGGCAGGTGTCGTGCCGGCCGTACGCGGTGTGGCCGTCGCCGTCGTAGGTGAGCAGGCGTCCGGACTCCAGCTGCCCGGCCAGTGCCTGCGCCCACGCGTAGGGGGTGGCCGGGTCCCGGGTGGTGCCGACGACCACGATCGGGGCGGCTCCGGCGGCCCGGACGGTGTGCGGTGTGCCGGTCGGCCGGACCGGCCAGTAGGTGCAGGTCAGCGCCATCCAGGCCATGTCGCGTCCGAACCTCGGCGAGGTCCGCTCGAAGTCCGGGACGGCACGGGCGGCGTCGTCGGGGCCTGCGAACGGCGCGGGCAGGTCGAGGCAGTTCACCGCCATGTTGGCGAACATCAGGTTGGGGTACGAGCCGTCCACCTCCCGCCCGTAGTAGTCGTCGGAGAGCCTGAGCAGGCCGGTGCCGTCGCCCGTCGCGGCCTCGGCGAGCGCGGTGCGCAGCCGGGGCCAGAGGAAGTCCGCGTACATGGCCTGGATGACGCCGGTGGTCGCCTGTGCCTCGCTGAGCCGGCGGGCGCCGTCGGTGGTCGTCAGCGGGTGGGCGTCGACCTCGGCGAACAGAGCGCTGAGCCGCTCGCCGGCCTGCTGCTCGGTCCGGCCGAGCGGGCAGTCCTCGCGGGCGGCGCAGTCCCGGGCGAAGGCGGCCCAGGCGGTCTCGAAGCCGCCCGCCTGGGTGCGGTTGCCGGTGAGGGAGTCGAGCGAGGGGTCCATCGCGCCGTCGAGCACCATCCGGCCGGTGCGGCCGGGGAACAGGCCCGCGTAGGTGGCGCCGAGGAAGGTGCCGTAGGACTTGCCGACGTAGTGGAGCCGTTCGTCGCCGAGCAGCGCGCGCAGCACGTCCAGGTCGCGGGCGGCCTCGACGGTGCTCAGGTGGCCGAGCCGGTCGCCGGACCGCTGCCGGCAGCCTTCGGCGAACTCCTTGGCGGCGGTCACCAGGGCGTCGACCTCGGCCTGGTCGTCGGGGGTGATGTCGACGGCGGTGTAGGCGTCCATCCGTTCCCCGTCGAGGCAGGTGACGGGTGAACTGCGGCCGACCCCGCGCGGGTCGAGACCGACCAGGTCGTAGCGGGCGCGGACGCCGGCGTCGTAGGTGCGGGCCACGCCCTCGACGTACTCGACGGCCGAGCCGCCGGGGCCACCCGGGTTGAGCAGCAGCGAGCCGAGCCGCTCGCCGGGGGCGACCGGGTCGCCGGCCCCGGCCGGAGCGGCCGGAACGGCGGGGGCGCGGACAGCGGCCAGGGTGAGGTCGCCGTCCGCGGGGCGGTCGTAGTCCAGCGGCACCCGGAAGGTGGTGCATTCGAAGCCGTCGTCGCAGGGCGTCCAGCCGAGCCGCTGCGCGTAGTAGGGGGCGAGCGCGGGCGGTACCTCGGCGGGCAGCGCCTCCAGCGGCGTGACGGCCGCCGCGCCGCCGGCCGCCCCCGCGAGGCCCGCCGGGGCGGCACCGGAGGAAACAGCACCGGAGGGGGCCGCACCGGAGGGGGCAGCAGCGGGCGACGCGCTGTCGGAGGGGGCAGCGGGAGTAGGCGCGCCACCGGCCGAGCAGCCGCCCGCCACCAGACCGGCCGCGGCCGCCAGCGCGACCGTGGCCACCACACTCGTACGACGCCCCCGCGACGCCCGAACCCGCGCTGCCCGAACCTGCGATGCCCGATCCCGCGATGACACGTCCTGCCGCCCGTCGGCCCGCATATGGGATCCCTTCAGCCGTCCGCACCCGTCGGCAGCCGCGCCGCCGCCCGGGGGTACCGGAAGCGTAGTGCCCGCACCGGGCCTGGTCAGGACGCCTTGCCGAGCGTCTCGCCCAGGTACTGGGCCGCCTGCCGGACCAGCCGCAGCCGGATCCGGTCCGCCGAGTAGTCGGTCGCGTTGTCGGAGATCCGCACCTCGGCGCGGGCGGCGGCGCCGGTGCCGCCGCGCAGGGCCGACTGGAGCTTGCGGGCGGCGTCCAGCCCGGCGGTGTCGGCCTTCCCGGCGGCGAGCAGCAGCCTCGGGGTCCCGGCGGCGGGCGCCTCGGCGCCGGTCCGGGCGAGCGCGGCGGGGTCGTACCGGCCGGAGACGGCGGCCGCCGCGCCGTACAGGTCGGGGCGGGCGAGGCCGGCCGCGGCCGCGCAGGGCGCGCCGTCCCCGACCCCGAGCGTGCCCCAGGCGGCCGGGCCGGGCGGCAGGGTGCGGAAGGTGGCCGCGATGGTGGTGCGCAGTGCCGCGTCGTCGGCGACGGCCATCGGGGCGGCGGCGACCAGCTCGCAGGGGTGCGCGGTGCCGTTCGGCGCCTCGGGGGCGACCAGGATGAACGGCTTGGACTTGGCGCTCTGCACGGCGGAGGCGAGGCCCTCGAACACGTCCGGGACCTCGGTGTCCGCGGTCTTCCGGGGGGTGGCGGCGTGCATCACGACGACCGGGAAGCGGGCGTTCGGGTCCTTCGCGTACTGGGCGGGCAGCCAGACCCGGACGTTGCGCGGGTGGCCGTCCGGGCCGGGGACGGCTGACTGGAGCAGCTCGCCGCCGCCCGGGTGGCCGACGCTGTCGAACCGGCTGACCACCGGCAGCGGGGAGGGCGTCGGCGTGCTCGCGGTGGTGCTGGGGGCCGCGGCGTCGACGGCCTCGACCGGCGGGGCGGCGGGCCGACCGGCGCCCGGCCCGTCGGCCCCGCCACCGGAACCGCCGAACCCGTTGCCCGCCTCGCTCCCCTCGAACCGGTCGGCGGCCGAACCGGTCCGCCCGGCGACCCCGCCGTCGAGGCTCCCGAAGGCGCCCAGTGCCGTCAGCAGCGTCAGCACGGTGACGCAGATCCCGCAGACCATCGCCCCGGCCGCCCGCACCAGCATCGGCCACTGGTCCCCGCTCAGTTCGTACGTCTCGGCGACCCGTAGGTCCCGCCAGCGCACCAGCGCGCCACGGGCCAACCAGACCCCTCCCCCGGCGACGGCGAGCAGGGGGACGAGCAGAAGCGAACGGACCATGGGACGCACCACCTCGGGGAGGGCCGGACGGGGCGGTCGGGCCCGGCACCGTACGGGACGCGACGGCCCCGGCGGCGGGGCGCAGTCGGCCCCCAGCGTGCAGGTCGGGCGGGACGTCCTACGACGGTGCGCCCGGCGCGTATCGCTCGTTCACTCGAACGTGGGACGCGGCACTGGCGCGGGAAGCCGAACCGGCCAGGCGCGGGAGCCCACGCCGGGGCCGGTGCGGGAAGCCGTACCGGCCCCGGCGCGGCGCGGCGGTCAGCCCGCGCGCAGGGCCACCGTCATCGCCTCGACGGCCAGCAGCGGATCGACGTTGCGGTCCAGCGCCACCCGGCAGGCGAGGATCGCCTCGATCCGGCGCAGGGTGGACTCCGGCGGACCGGCCTGGGCGACCCGGTCGAGCGCCTGCCGCTGGTCCTCGTTGGCGAGCGCGCCGGTCGAGCCGAGCTGGATCGCCAGCACGTCCCGGTAGAAGCCGAGCAGGTCCAGCAGGGCGACGCCGAGGGTCTCGCGGCGGGTGCGGGTGGCCCGGCTCTTCTGCCGCTTCTCGAGTTCCTTGACCGCGCCGGCCATGCCGCGCGGTGCCTTGCCGCCCTCGGCCGCGCCGTACACGGCCTTGAGGTCGTCGGTCTCCTTGCTGTCCTGGGTGTCGGCGAGCGCCTCGGCGTCGGCCTTGGCGGTGTCGACCAGGCGCTGGGCGGCGGCCAGGCAGCCGCCGATGTCACCGACCTCCAGCGGGATCCGCAGCACCTCGGCGCGCCGCGACCGGGCCTGGTCGTCGACGGCCAGCCGGCGCGAACGCTCGATGTCGCCCTGACCGGCCAGCGCGGCCAGCCGGGCGGTCTGCGGATCGACCCCGTCGCGCCGCACCAGCATGTCGGCGACCGCCTCGGCGGCCGGGGTGCGCAGCACCAGCAGCCGGCAACGGGAGCGGATGGTCGGCAGCACGTCCTGCACGGAGGGGGCGCAGAGCAGCCAGACGGTGCGCGGGGAGGGCTCCTCCACGCCCTTGAGCAGCGCGTTGGCGGCGGCCTCGGTGAGCCGGTGGGCGGCGTCGACCAGGATCACCGACCAGCGGCCGCCGGTGGGGTAGCTGGAGGCGCGCAGCACGAGGTCGCGCATGTCGCCGACGCCGATGGACAGGCCGTCGGTGCGGACGTACTTCACGTCGGCATGGCTGCCCGCGAGCACGGTGTGGCAGCCGTCGCAGAAGCCGCAGCCGGGGGTGCCGCCGAGCGCGAGGTCCGGGCTGGTGCACTGGAGCGCGGCGGCGAAGGCCCGCGCGGCGGTGATCTGGCCGGCCCCGGGAGGTCCGGTGAACAGCCAGGCGTGCGTCATCAGCGAGGCGTTCGCACCGGACACCGGCTCGGCGCCCCGCCCGGCATCGACGATCGCCCCGGCCGCCCGGGCGGCGCCGGTCAGCTGCTCGACCACCCGCTCCTGGCCCACCAGGTCGTCCCAGACGGCCACTGCTGCTCCCACGCTCGGTACGGACCTGCCACCCCCGCCCACAACACCGTCGACGGCGGGAGCCGGAGGCCGCCGGACGGACCCGTCCGGCCTTCGTCTCCCGCTTCCCGCCGTCGAGCATACGTGTCCGGTACGACGTCGCCCGGTGCTTCCGGACCGGCCCCACCGAGACCGGACCGGCCCCACCGGCACCGGGCCGGGCCTACCGCAGGCCCGGCCGGACGTTGCTGCCGTCCCGGCTGTTCCGGCCGGTCAGCTCCGGCGGCCCCAGCGCCGGGCCTTGCCCTTGCCGTCGTCCTGGCCGCCGTCACGCCGCGCGTCACCGGCGCCCGGGCCTGCCTGCCCCGCCTGGCCCGTCGGACCGGACGGAGCGGACTGACCGCCCTGGCCCCAGCTGGCCCACTCCTCGCGGGTGCCGAGCAGGGTGTCGGTGAGGCTCGGCAGATCGTCGAGCGGGGTCTCCTCCGCCCAGTCCGGCCGGGGCCTCGGGTCGGCGGCGGGCTGCTCCTGCTGCGGGTCGACCACCGGCAGCTCGCGGGTGCTGTCCACCGGACGGTCCGCCGGCGCCTGACGGGCCGGGCTGCCCGGCCGGGCGTCCCGCCAGAGGCCCTGCGGCACCTGGCCCTGCGGAGCCGGCCCCGACGGCACCTGGCCCGACCGCGCCTGACCCGACGGCACCTGGCCCGACGGCGTCTGGCCCCCGGGACGCCCCGGCTCGACCCTCGGCAGCACCGCGGTCCGGTCGGCCTCGTCCGCCGGAATCCGCGGCAGCACCGCAGTCTCGTCCGCCGGGATCCGCGGCAGCACCGCCGTCTCGTCCGCCGGAGCACCCGTGGCACCGGTCCCGGCCGGCGCCGCCGGGACGACCGGCAGCACCGCCGTCTCCGCGACGTCCGCCATGCCACCCGCCGCCTCGCCGGGCCGCCCGACGGCGCCCCCGCCCAGCACCGGAAGCTCCCTGGTCGCGTCGCTGCCGTCCCGCCGGTCCGACGGCCCGGAGTCCTTCACGACCCGCAGCTCGGTGGTCATCTCGTCGTCCGGACCCGCCCCGGCGGCACCCGGGACGTCCCCGCCCCGGCCCGTGCGCTCCGCACGCTCCGCCGCCTCGGCGGCGGCCGCAGCGGCCGCGGCCAGCGCGGCGGCCTGCGCCAGCCGGGCCTCCTCGGCCCGCTGCAGCGCCTCCTCCGCCCGGCGCCGCTGCTCCTCCCGGGCCAGCTCGCGCTGGCGCTGGAGCTCCGCCCGGGCGGCAGCCTCCTCGGCGAGCCGCTTGCGCTCGGCCTCCTCGACGGCCCGGCGCGCCTCTTCCTCGGCCCGCCGCTTCGCCTCTTCCTCGGCCCGCTTGCGGGCCTCCTCCTCCGCCCGCAGGCGCGCCTCCTCGGCGGCCTTGCGCGCGGCCTCGGCGGCGACCCGCTCGGCCTCCTCCTTGGCCAGCCGCTCCTTCTCCGCCTGCTCGGCCCTGAGCTGCGCCAGCACCTCCTGGCGCTTGCGCTCGGCGGCCTCCTCCTCGGCGCGCTTGCGGGCCTCCTCCTCGGCCCGGCGCCGGGCCTCCTCGGCGGCCTTGCGCTCCTGCTCGGCGCGGGCGGCCTTCTCCTGCTCGGAGAGCGGCAGCTCGCGGTCGAGCCGGTGGCGGATGGAGGTGGTGACGAGTCCGGGGGCCTGGCTGCCGTCGACGACCAGGTAGCGCGCCGGGTCGGCGGCGGCGAGCGCCAGGAAGCCGGAGCGCACCCGCTGGTGGAACTCGGTCGGCTCGGACTCCAGCCGGTCCAGCGCCTCGGTGAACCGCTCCCGGGCCCGGGTCGGGTCGACGTCCAGGACGACGGTCAGGTCGGGCATCAGCCCGCCGGTCGCCCAGCGGGAGATCCGGGCCACCTCGGTGGCGGCCAGGTCGCGGCCCGCGCCCTGGTAGGCGATCGAGGAGTCCATGTACCGGTCGGTGATGACCACGGCGCCGCGGGCCAGCGCCGGGCGGATCACGTTCTCGACGTGCTCGGCCCGGTCGGCCGCGTAGATCAGCGCCTCGGCCCGGTGCGAGAGCCCGGTGTTGCCGACGTCCAGGACGAGGCTGCGCAGCCGCTGCCCGATCGGGCTGCCGCCGGGCTCACGGGTGAGCACGACCTCGTGGCCCTTGCCCCGGATCCACTCGGCGAGCGCCTGGGCCTGGGTGGACTTGCCGGCGCCGTCGCCGCCCTCCAGGGCGATGAAGAAGCCGGTGCCCGCCCGGTGCGGGGCCGGACCGGTGGCGCCGCGCACCGAGTCGACCAGGTCCCGGCCGAACGGCACGGTGCCGCGCCGGTCGTCGGTGCGCAGCAGCACGACGACGGCCAGGACGAGGGTGAGCAGTCCGGCGGTGCCGACGGCGAGGGCCGCGCCGCCGTGGATGAACGTGAACGAGCCGGGCTCGACGGCGCCGTACTGGACGTCCCCGTAGGCGGCGGCGATCAGCGGCAGGCCGACCAGCGAGGTGCCGACCACGACCCGCAGCACCGCGTAGAGGTGCTCGGTGACCTTGGGCAGCCGGGCCTCCTCGACCTCCAGGGCGAGCAGGCTGCGGCCGGTGGAGATCACCACGCCGGCGGCCAGCGCGGCCAGCGCGGTGAGCAGCAGCAGGAGCACGAAGTCCAGCACCAGGCCGGCCAGCACCAGCGCGATGCCCTCGGTGAGCAGCGCCAGGGCGAGCAGCCGGCGGCGGGAGAGCGTGGGCAGCACGGCCCGGGTGATCCGGATGCCCAGTGCCGGGACGCCGGTCGCGGCCAGCACCAGCATGCCGTAGCCGATCGGCCCGGCGCGGTGCTCGACGGCGGTCAGCAGGGACAGCGCGGCGACGCCGGCCATCGTCGCGTACCCGGCGGAGACCGCGAAGGTGAAGTACGGGGCGGCGCCGGTGCGGCCCTTGGCCAGGGCGGGGCCGGGGGTGGCGTCGGTCGGGGCGCGCAGGCCCCGCAGCGGCGAGGCCGGCGGCACCCGGACGGGACCGCCGGGCAGCTCCTGGACGTACACCCGGGCGGCCGAGACGGCGAACAGGGCGGCCGCACCCAGGGCGGCGAAGGTGGTCTGGTGGGCGCGCAGCCAGTCCGAGCCGAGCGCCGCGAAGACGTTGTTCAGGAGGGTGAGCGCGACCAGCGCGCCGGCGCCGAGCGGCAGCGCGGCCCACCCGGTGCGGTGGTCCAGCGTGCGGACGGTGGCCAGGTTGGCGGCGGACGGCCGCCGCTCGCCGGCCGGCGCGTAGGGATCGACCGGCGGCAGCAGGGCCGGGACGGCCGCGGCCTTGGCGATAGCCCAGACCCGTTCGGCGGCGCCGGTCAGGAAGACGGTGGCGAGCAGCACCCAGGTCGCGGCGCCGGAGGGCTCGGTGCCGGAGCCCAGCCAGACGATCCACCACGGGGCGATGCCGATCAGCACGACGCGCAGCACGTCGGCGCCGAACAGCGTCCAGCGCCGGTCGAGCTTCCCGGTGAGCAGCCCGTGCACCGGGCCGAGCAGGGCGGCGCCGACCAGTCCGGTGGCGGCCAACCGGGTGGCGAGGACGGCGGCGACCGCGAAGGCGAGGCTGCGCGGCAGGTCGCCGAACTGCCGGCCGAGCACGGCGGCGACCACGGTGAGCATCAGCAGCACCAGCAGGCCGAGCCGGTCCGCGGTGCCGCCGATCAGCTGGGTGGTCCACAGGCGCCGGTAGGGGCGCAGCCGCAGCAGCGCCCGGATCCGCTCGCCGGCGGTCCCGGCGGGCGCGACCTCGGGCAGGCCGGGCGTACCGCCCGGTCCGGCCGCCGGGGCGCTGGGGGTGGGCTGCTCCTCGCTCGTCATACGGTCAGCGTAGCGGTCGGGGCATGGCGCAAAAGAGGGGAGCACGGCTCCGGACGGGCGCCGCCACCGGGTTGTGACAGACCGCGTACGCCCCTGTCACGCCCCGCCCGCGAACGGGCCGGGCCCGCGACCACGAACGGGTCGGGCCCGCGCCGCCGGAGCGGACGCGGGCCCGGGTGCCACCGACCGGGGATCAGCCCTCGTCGGTGGCGGTGGACTTGCTCGCGGCGGTCTTGCCGGCCGCGGTCTTCGTGGCCGCCGTCTTGGCCGCCGCCGTCTTGGTGGCGGCCTTCTTCACGGTGGTGGTCTTCTTCGCCGCGGTCTTGGCCGCCGCGGTGGTCTTCTTGGCCGCGGTCTTGGTGGCGGTCTTCTTGGCCGCCGCCTTCTTCGCCGGGGCCTTCTTCGCCGTCTTCTTCACCGGCCCGCGCGCCCGCTTCTCGGCGAGCAGCTCGTAGCCGCGCTCGGGCGTGATGGTCTCGACCTCGTCGTCCTTGCGGAGCGTGGCGTTGGTCTCGCCGTCGGTCACGTACGGGCCGAACCGGCCGTCCTTGACCACCACCGGACGCTCGCTGACCGGGTCGGTGCCCAGCTCCTTGAGCGGCGGCGCGGCGGCGGCCCGGCCGCGCTGCTTGGGCTGGGCGTAGATCGCCAGCGCCTCTTCCAGCGTGACCGTGAACAGCTGCTCCTCGCCGGTGAGCGAGCGGGAGTCGGTGCCGCGCTTGAGGTACGGGCCGTAGCGGCCGTTCTGCGCGGTGATCTCCACGCCCTCCTGGTCGACGCCGACCACGCGCGGCAGCGAGAGCAGCTTCAGCGCCTCGTCCAGGGTGACGGTGTCCGGCGACATCGTCTTGAACAGCGAGGCGGTCCGCGGCTTGACCGCGTTCTTGCCGGTCTTGGGGGTGCCCTCGGGCAGGATCTCGGTGACGTACGGGCCGTAGCGGCCGTCCTTGGCGACCAGCATGTTGCCGGAGACCGGGTCCGGGCCGAGCTCGAAGTCGCCGCTGGGCCGGGCCAGCAGCTCCTCGGCGAGCTCGACGGTCAGCTCGTCCGGCGGCAGCTCGTCCGGGATGTCGGCGCGCTGGCCGGGCTCGCCCTCGACCTCGGAGGCGCGCTCCACGTAGGGGCCGTAGCGGCCGACCCGCAGGGTGATGTCGTCGCTGATCCGGAACGAGCTGATCTCCCGGGCGTCGATCGCGCCGAGGTCGGTGACGAGCTCCTTCAGACCGCCGAGGTGGTCGCCGTCGCCGTTGCCGGCCTCGGCGGCGCCGCCCGCGATCAGGCCCTCGCCGGCGCCCTCACCCGCGCCCTCACCGAAGTAGAAGCGCTTCAGCCACGGCACGGACTTCGCCTCACCGGCGGCGATCCGGTCGAGGTCGTCCTCCATCCTCGCGGTGAAGTCGTAGTCGACCAGCCGGCCGAAGTGCTTCTCCAGCAGGTTGACCACGGCGAAGGAGAGGAACGACGGCACCAGCGCCGTCCCCTTCTTGAAGACGTACCGGCGGCCGATGATGGTGTCGATGATCGAGGCGTAGGTGGAGGGGCGGCCGATCTCCCGGTCCTCCAGCTCCTTGACCAGCGAGGCCTCGGTGTAGCGGGCCGGGGGCTTGGTCGCGTGGCCCTCGGGGGTGAGCTGCTCGGCGGCCAGCGGGTCGCCCTCGGTGACCTGCGGCAGCCGGCGCTCGCGGTCGTCCAGCTCGGCGTTCGGGTCGTCGGCGCCCTCGACGTAGGCCTTGAGGAAGCCGTGGAAGGTGATGATCTTGCCGGAGGCGGAGAACTCGACGTCCCGGCCGTCGGCGGACCGGCCGCCCACCTTCACGGTGACCGACTGGCCGACCGCGTCCTTCATCTGGGAGGCGACGGTGCGCATCCAGATCAGCTCGTAGAGCCGGAAGTCGTCGCCGGACAGGCCGGTCTCGGCCGGGGTGCGGAAGCGGTCGCCGGACGGGCGGACGGCCTCGTGCGCCTCCTGGGCGTTCTTCACCTTGGAGGCGTAGGTGCGGGGCGCGTCCGGCAGGTAGTCGGCGCCGTACAGCTGGGTGACCTGCGCCCGGGCGGCGTTGATCGCCGTCTCCGACAGCGTGGTGGAGTCGGTACGCATATAGGTGATGAAGCCGTTCTCGTACAGCTTCTGGGCCACCTGCATGGTCCGCTTGGCACCGAAGCCCAGCTTGCGGCTGGCCTCCTGCTGGAGCGTGGTGGTGCGGAACGGCGCGTACGGCGAGCGGCGGTACGGCTTGGACTCGACGCCGCGCACCGCGAACGCGGTCTGCTCCAGGGCGGCGGCCAGCGCGCGGGCGGCCTGCTCGTCCAGGTGCAGGGTGCTGGCGCTGCCCGCCTTGAGCCGGCCGTCCTGGCCGAAGTCGCGGCCGCTGGCGATCCGCTTGCCGTCGACCGAGGACAGCCGGGCGCCGAAGTTCTCCGGGTTGGCGGCGTCGGCCGCGGTCCGGCCGGTGCCGAAGGTGCCGACCAGGTCCCAGTACGAGGCCGAGCGGAACGCCATCCGCTCCCGCTCGCGCTCGACGACCAGCCGGGTCGCCACGGACTGCACGCGGCCCGCCGAGAGCTTCGGCATGACCTTCTTCCACAGCACCGGCGAGACCTCGAAGCCGTACAGGCGGTCGAGGATGCGGCGGGTCTCCTGGGCGTCGACCAGGCGCTGGTTCAGCTCGCGCGGGTTGGCCACGGCCTCCTGGATTGCGGCCTTGGTGATCTCGTGGAACACCATCCGGTGCACCGGCACCTTGGGCTTGAGCACCTGCTGGAGGTGCCACGCGATGGCCTCGCCCTCGCGGTCCTCATCGGTGGCGAGGAAGAGCTCGTCGGACTCCGCGAGGAGCGACTTCAACTTGCTGACCTGGGACTTCTTGTCCGCGTTGACCACATAGATCGGGGCGAAGTCGTGGTCCACGTCCACCCCGAGGCGGCGCACCTCGCCGGTGTACTTGTCCGGGACCTCGGCAGCCGTGCTCGGGAGGTCGCGAATGTGCCCGACGCTCGCCTCGACGATGTAGCCGGGGCCAAGGTAGCCCTTGATCGTCTTCGCCTTGGCCGGCGACTCGACAATGACGAGTCGCTGTCCGTGCGCGGTCTCGCTGCTCGGGGACACCTTCGCTCTTCTCTCCCGGTCGTTATGTGAGCTGGTCGGCGCTGGCAGCACGGGCTGCGCTCCGCCCGACCCCTCCACCGACCCGGGGCTGCCGCTGTACGACGACCCCACCAGCGGAGTGTGACCGTACCCCGGCCACCCTTGTCAAACGGACGGTTCCCGCGATTTCACCGGCAAGGCCGACCGACGCCACTCGAACGGTAACCCGACGACGACGGATCGCGCCCTGCGGAGGGGGCTTCGGCGGGTTTCGAAGGATGGAATGACGGATTTCAAAATCTGTCAACGGAATATGGGTGCGTCCGGGCGTCGCGGATGGTAGGCGGTGGGCAGCGCCGCTCGGTCGGGGGGACCAGCAGGGGCTGGGCAGGGGCTGAGCAGGGGCCGGCTGGGGATTCGCGGCTAGGCCGCGGCGAGGAGCAGGACGGCTCCGGCGGCCAGGCAGCCGAGGCCGAGCGCCGTCCACAGCAGGTCGGCGACCAGGGGCCGGGGACCGGCCTCCTCCGCCGCCAGCACCGCGTGGCCCGGGCGACGCGGATCGTAGGCGATACGTACCGAACCGCCCGGTACGAGATGGGCCGGGCGGCGCAGCGGGGTGTGACCCCGGGGCCGGGTCAGCACCAGCTCACCGGCCTCGACGCCCGGCGCGCCCCCGGTCCGGCCGGCGGGGACCGGGCGGGTGGCGAAGGAGAGCAGGGGCGCGCTGTCCAGCGTCCCGTGGACGTCGGTCTCGGGGACCACGGTGGCGACGGCCGGCAGCCCCCGGCGCCGGATCCGGTGGCGCAAGCGCGCTTCGGCGGCGCACCAGAGCAGGAGTGCGCCGCCGAAGAGGGCGAGTATCACGCCACCCGCCGTCGCCGTCGTCGTTTCCACCCCGGCCGCCCCCAGTTCTGTCCACAGCCTGTGGACAGAGCCTCACAGTCCCGGACCAACAAGGGGGAGATGTTCGACGACTGCAGGGCGAACCAGGGGAAACGGTGGGGTGAACCGGGTGCCGTCGGCAGGCACCGACCACCGGGCGCCGGGGTACGCCGGGTGCCCGGCCCGGGTGCCTGCGGTCAGGACGGGTCGGGACCTGCTCAGAACGTCAGGGCCATGGCCGGGGACGTGGTCGGCGGCGTGGCCGGGGACGTGGTCAGGACGCGGGCTGGATGAACCCCTGCTCGGTGAGCAGCCGCAGCGACTCCGGCACCCGGTCACGCAGCACCACCCGGTCCTCGCCCAGCAGTTGCGCGATCGCGTCGACGATCTCGCCCGCCGACAGCGTCCCGTCGCAGACCCCGACGAAGCCCGCGCCCACCGTGTCCACCTTGGTGGCCCGCCGCATCCCGCGGTTGTGGCGCAGGACGACGTGCTCCGGGTCCTCCGCCCCCGGGGCGCCCACCTGCTCCTGGACCACTTCGTCGGCCAGTACGTACCGCGCCGCCAGCAGTCCCGCGTCGTCGTGGGTCCGCAGGAAGTCCTGCCGGTCGAACCACTCCTCGATGTGCGGGCCGAGCGGCTGCTCCACCGGGTGCGGCCACTCCTCCACCCGCACGGTCGGACGCTCGGCGCCGCCCGCGCGCAGGGTGATCCAGCCAAATCCGATGCCCTCGACCCGGCCGGCCTCGAAGGCGTCCAGCCACTCCCCGTACCGGGCCTGGTAGTCGCCGCCGGCACCGCGGTGGTCGCCGCCGTCGCGCAGCCACAGCTCCGCGTACTGGGCCACGTCCTGGACCTCGCGCTGGACGATCCAGGCGTCCAGCCCGGTCCCGGCCACCCAGCCTGCCAGCCGGTCCTGCCAGTCCTCGCCCTTGACGTGCTGCCAGTTGGCCAGCAGCTGGCAGTACCCGCCCGGCTCCAGGTGGTCGGCGGCCGAGCGGACCAGGCTGCGGCACAGGTCGTCGCCGGCCATCCCGCCGTCCCGGTAGGTGAACCGCCCACCCGGCGAGATCACGAACGGCGGATTGGAGACGACCAGGTCGAACCGCCGCTCCCCCACCGGCTCGAAGAGGCTGCCGGCGACGGTCTCCGTGTTGTCGAAACCGGACAGCGCCAGGGTCAGCTCGGTGAAGCGCAGCGCCCGCTCGTTGAGGTCGGTGGCGGTCACCCGCTGGGCGTGCCGGGCGGCGTGCAGCGCCTGCACACCCGAGCCGGAACCGAGGTCCAGCACCGAGCGGACCGGCCGGCGCACCGTGATGTTGGCCAGCGTGGTGGACGCGCCGCCCACCCCGAGCACGAGGTCCTTGCGGGCCACGCCGTGCGCGGTCTCCCCGGAGCCGATGCCGCCCGCGCCGCCGACCGCGCAGCCCAGGTCGGAGACCACCCAGGCGTCCGAACTCGGCAGCCCGTGCACCTCGTTCGCATAGGGCCGGACGTCCACGGTGGCGCGCACCGAGTCGCCGTCGGGGCGCAGCCAGCCGTCGGCCAGGCAGTCCTCCACCGGCAGCGCGGCGGCGGCCGCCCGGTAGGGCACCGGCTGCTGCAGCAGGAAGAGCCGCACCAGGGTCTCCAGCGGGCTGCCGCCACGGGTCGCCCGCAGCGCGGGCACCGCCTCGCTGCGGGCCAGCGCCGCGTACCCGGTGGGCCCGAGCAGGTCCAGGCAGCCGTCGGCGGTGTACGAGGCGGCGAGCAGCGCCTCGCGCAGTTTGGCGAGGCGGGTCGGGTCGAGAACGGGGCTACTGATCACCCCGCCATTGTCCCCCGCCCGCCCGGCTGTCCCGTCCCCAACACCGCCGCCCCCTCGGCCGATGACCGAGGGGGTGCGCGTCGGGGGCCCGTCGGGACCGGACGGTCGTGACAGGGCCGGTGGGCCTGACGGCCCCGGGTCGAAGCGGGATCAGCTCGCCGAGGCGGAGGGGGCCGGAGCGGACGGCGCCTGGGTACCGGGGGCATCGGTCGCCGCCGGGCTCGCACCGCCCGCCGTCCCGTCCGCGGGCGCTCCGGTGGCCCCGTCGGACGGTGCGCCGGTCGCCGGGGACGTCGGAGCGGCCGCGGCCGAACCCGGCTTGCAGCCCTCCTGCTTGGCCATCGCCGAACCCAGGTCGCCGCGCTGGAGCTTGCCCTGCGCCTGCGTGGAGAGCGAGGCCAGTTGCTGCACCTGGTCGGCCACACTCCGCAGCCCGTCGGCGAACTTCGCCTGGTCGGCGTTGGGGAGCGCGTCCAGCTTCTTCTGGACCTCCAGGTAGCCGTCGGCCGCCTTGGTGAGCTCGGTGACGGTGTCCTTCTGCAGGCTCGTGCCGTCGTCGACCTTGGGCGCACCGGCGCCGTCGATGGCGGCGGCGATGTCCTGGTTGGTCTTCGCCAGTCGGCCGATGTCCGCAGAGAGGCGCTTCTGGAGGTCGGCCGGGGCCTCGCCGGTCTTCACCTGGCCGGTGTCCGCCAGGGCGGTCTGCGCCTGGGCGATCGGGTCCTTGGCCGCGCCGCACACGTTCGCCGCCCAGGACTCCAGCTGCTTGCTGTTGTCGTCGCCGCAGCCGACGGCGCCGAACGCGAGCAGCGCCCCGAGCGCGGGTACGGCCAGCAGTCGCTTGTTCACCGGGAGAGCCCTTTCGGTTTCGGTCGTCGAACTGCGAACCTACACGGCCGCCGCTCGACCCCCGATTCCCGTTCGGACCCGCTCTTCCGCCTCTTCCGCCCGACCCCGGGCGCTCCTGCCCCGCCCGTCACGCAACCGCCCGTCGCACTCAGACGGCGAGCGCGTCCGCCGAGACCGGCCAGCTCATCCGGATCAGACCGCCGCCGGCGCCACTGGTGACCTCGAGGTCCTCCACCAGGCCGGTGAGCACGGCGAGGCCAAGGGTGTCCTCGTCCGGGTCGCCGCCGTCCGCCGCCGTGGCCGGGACGGTGTCGAGGCCCGCTTCGTCCTCGACCTCGATGAGGAAACGCTTCTCCTGGTCGACCAGCGCGACGCGCACCGCGCCGGTCACACCGCCGCGACGGTGCAGGCCGACCGCGCGCGAGCACGCCTCGCCGACGGCGAGGCGCACCTCGTCGAGCACCGACTCGTCGACCCCCGCCCGTCTGGCCACTGCCGCGGCCACCAGCCGGGCCGTCCGCACGTGCTCGGGGAGCGCGCTGAATCGAAGTTCGACGGTTGCCATGTCTTCCCCCTCGGGGTGTTCCGACCGAGGCCGGACATACGGCCCCGGTCGCTGCGGGCCGGCAACAGCCGACCCGGGGACGGCCGGACGGGCCGGGGCCACACGGCCCCGGTGCCCGGACGCATGAGGAACGGACGGGCCGGCCACGGAGGACCGGCCCGGTCCGGTCGATCGGGTCGACCGATCAGTCGGTCGCCTGGACCGCGTCCTCGACCGAGGTGTGGATCGGGAACACCTTGGTCAGACCGGTGATCCGGAAGATCTTCAGAATGCGCTCCTGGTTGCACACCAGGCGCAGCGAGCCCTCGTGGGCACGCACCCGCTTCAGCCCGCCCACCAGCACACCGAGGCCGGTGGAGTCCAGGAAGTCCACGCCCTCCATGTCGACGACGAGGTGGTAGCTGCCGTCGTTGACGAGCTCGACCAGCTGCTCGCGCAGCTTGGGGGCGGTGTACACATCGATCTCGCCGCCAACCTCGACGACCGTGCGGTCGCCGACTGTACGGGTCGACAGGGACAGGTCCACGGAACCTCCAGCACCTTGCCTTGCTACGTCATTGCGATCCTCGGCCGGACGGCCGTCACCGCATGGTCGCGAACCCCGGGCACACCCAGCGAATGCGTGGCAAGCCTCGGCGCTGCGACCCCCGGCCGTACGGCCGTCACCGCCACATTCAACCACTTGCGACCATGACCGCACGATGGCTTAGGACGATTCTCCGTCACGCCGGTGACACACTGGGTCCTCATGCCGCCGCGTCACAGCCTGCCCGAGGCACTGCTCATGACCCTGTCCACCGCCCGGGGGCGGTCGGACCGGCTCACCCATACGGAGCACCTTCCCGCCCGGCCCGCCCGTTATGCGCCGTGGCCCGACCGGATCCGGCCCGAGATCGTCTCGGCCGCCCAGGACCTGGGCGTCCGGGAGCCCTGGGCCCACCAGGCGGAGGCGATGAATCTGGCCAAATCCGGTCAATCTGTGGTGATCGCCACAGGAACCGCCTCGGGCAAGTCGCTCGGATACCTGGCGCCGGTGCTGTCCGACCTGCTGGACGGCACCGAGGCACGCAACGGCCGGGGCGCGACCGCGCTCTACCTCGCCCCCACCAAGGCACTCGCCGCCGACCAGCGCCGCCGGGCCGCGGAACTCGCCCCGCCCCGCGTCCGGGCCGCCCTGTACGACGGCGACACCCCGCCCGAGGAACGCGAGTGGGTCCGCCAGTACGCCTCCTACGTCCTCACCAATCCGGACATGCTGCACCGGGGCATCCTGCCCGCGCACGCCCGCTGGTCCTCCTTCCTCAAGACGCTCCGCTACGTCGTGGTCGACGAGTGCCACAGCTACCGCGGCGTGTTCGGCTCGCACGTGGCCCAGGTGCTGCGCCGGCTGCGGCGGATCTGTGCCCGTTACGGCTCCTCTCCCGTCTTCCTGCTCGCCTCCGCCACCACCGCCGACCCGGCCGTCACCGCCCGCCGGCTGACCGGCCTGCCCGCCGCCGCGGTCACCGACGACGCCTCCCCGCGCGGCCCGATGGTCTTCGGGCTGTGGGAGCCGCCCCTCACCGAGAACGTCGGCGAGCAGGGTGCGCCGGTCCGGCGGACCGCCACCGCCGAGGCCGCCTACCTGCTGACCGACCTGGTCGAGCGGGAGACCCGCACCGTCGTCTTCGTCCGCTCCCGGCGGGCCGCCGAACTCGTCGCGCTCCAGGCCCAGGACCAGTTGGGCCGCCCGCTCGCCGACCGGGTCGCCGCCTACCGTGGCGGCTACCTCGCCGACGAGCGCCGGACCCTGGAGCGCGACCTGCAGTCCGGCCGGCTGCTCGGCCTCGCCTCCACCTCCGCCCTCGAACTCGGGGTCGACATCTCCGGTCTGGACGCCGTCCTGATGGCCGGATACCCGGGGACCCGGGCCTCGCTCTGGCAGCAGGCCGGCCGGGCCGGGCGGGAGGCCCAGGGAGCGCTCGCCGTCCTGATCGCCCGGGACGACCCGCTGGACACCTACCTGGTGCACCACCCGGAGGCGCTGTTCGCCACCCCGGTCGAGGCCACCGTGCTCGACCCGGACAACCCGCACGTCCTCGCCCCGCACCTGTGCGCCGCCGCCGCCGAGCTGCCGCTCACCGACACCGACCTGGAGCTGTTCGGCCCCTCGGCCGCTCCGCTGCTGCCGGTGCTGGAGCGCCGCGGGCTGCTCCGCCGGCGCGGCGAGGCCTGGTACTGGACCCGCCGCGAGCGGGCCGCCGACGCCGTCGACCTGCGGGGCAGCGGCGGCAGCCCGGTGCAGATCGTCGAGGGGCCGACCGGCCGACTGCTCGGCACCGTGGACGCCTCCGCCGCCCACACCACCGTGCACACCGGGGCCGTCCACCTCCACCGGGGCCGGACCTATCTCGTCCGGGACTTCGACCTGGAGAACTCGGTCGCCCTGGTCGAGCCCGCCGACCCGCCCTACACGACCTCCGCCAGGGACATCACCTCCATCTCCGTGCTCTCCACCGACACCACCGTCGACTGGGGCGAGGGCCGGCTCTGCTTCGGTTCGGTGGAGGTCGTCAACCAGGTGGTCGGCTACCTCCGCAAGCGGATCTCCACCGGGGAGATCATGGGCGAGAGCAAGCTCGACCTGCCGCCCCGCACCCTGCGCACCCGGGCCGTCTGGTGGTCCGTCACCGAGGACCAGCTGATCGACGCGGACATCCCGCCCGACCAACTGCCCGGCGCCGCCCATGCCGCCGAGCACGCCTCGATCGGCCTGCTCCCGCTCTTCGCCACCTGCGACCGCTGGGACATCGGCGGTGTCTCGGTGCCGCTGCACCCCGACACCGGACTGCCCACCGTGTTCGTCTACGACGGCCACCCCGGCGGGGCCGGCTTCGCCGAACGGGGCTTCCGACGGGCCGTGCAGTGGCTGACCGCCACCCGGGAGGCGATCGCCGCCTGCGAGTGCGAGCGCGGCTGCCCGTCCTGCGTCCAGTCGCCCAAGTGCGGCAACGGCAACGACCCGCTCGACAAGGCGGCCGCCGTCCGGCTGCTGGACGTCCTGCTCGCCGGCGCTCCCGATACGTCCGGGACGGAGGCGGGGGCAGAGGCGGGGGACTCGGGGGTGGCGGAGGTGTACCCGGAAGTCGTTGGGACGGCGGAGGCAGGCGAGGAGGCCGCGACGGCCGAGACGGCCGACGGATCCACCGGCCGCCCGGAGGACCGACCCGCCGACCGACCGGCGGACTGACCGGCGGCCCGACCGGCCGGGGGCTCACGGGCTGCCTCCGGTCGGACCGGCCTCGCCCAGGGCGACCCGCGCATCCTCGTCCGTCGGCAGGACCGCAGCCCGAAGCGGTCCGGCGCGGGACCGGGCCCGGGCGGGACCGACCGGAAGTCGCACCGGCAGCCCCGTGACCGGCACCTCCGCCACCACCTCCACGGCGTCCGCCGGGAGGTCGGCCGCGCAGGAGACCACGGCGGCCGCCTGCGCCGCCGCCACGGCTCTCGCCCGGGCGCAGCCTCCGTCCGCGTCCACCAACAGCCGGTCGGCCGCCGCCAGCGCGGCCAGGTCCGCGGCGGACTCCGCGCGGTGGCGGGCCCCGACCACCGCGCCCAGGGAGAGCGCGGCGGTGAACGCCACACAGCCGATCAGCACGCCCGCCAGCACCCAGACCGTCGCCGAGCCGGTGTCCGACCGCCGCCGACGAGACCTCACCCCGGCCACGGACCACCACCTCCCTCCGCCCCTCGCAGGGTGTCCTCCCTGGCCGCGACCGCCGCGGCGCTCACCCGCACCGCGAGCACCTCCGCGAAGCGCCCAGGTGCCCCGTACGGCGCGTCCACGGTGACCCGGACGGTGTCGGGTGCCAGGTCGACCAGGACCGCCGCCCCGGGTGGCGCGGCCGCCCGGGCCACCCCGGCGGCATCGGCCTCCCCGCGCGCGGCCGCCCTGGCTCCCACTCGCGCCGCGTCGACACAGCGGAGTTGGGCGGCTGCCGCGAGGACGGCCCAGACCAGCAGCGCGACCAGCAGCACCAGCACCGGCAGCACGACGGCGGTCTCGGCGGTGACGAACCCGGCGTCGCCGCGCCGTCGCCCCTTCGGCGGCCTCGCTGGCCTAGGCGGCCTCGGCAGCCTCGGCTCCGGGGACGGCTCCGGGGTCGGCCCCGACGACTGGTCAGGTCGCATGGAGCGCCCGGTCCAGGGCGGCCTGCAGCGCCTCCATGACCGCCGCACTGGTCGCCACCTTGTAGAGCGCGGCCGCCACCGCACACGCCCCGAGCGTGCCGACCGCGTACTCCGACGTGGTCATTCCCGCGTCCGGACCGCCGAGACCGGTCCGGCCCCGACGCCGAACCGCACGCCGCAGCAGGAGCAGGACCAGGAAGCGGGCCGAGTGCCGGTCCCGGACCGCCGGCCTCCCGGGCGGGCGCCCCACGCCCGGCCTCGCGCCCACGCCCGTCATCCCCTTCACCGCGCCCGCCACGGCCACGGGACCGATCGCCAGGTTCATGAGTTCCTCCTTGCTTCGAAGCTTCGAATCCGACAAGAGACCGCCGCACCGGCGGCCGCGCCGACCGATCGGCAGACCGCCCCACGCACGTGGACGGTGCGTCACATCGACTGCGAAAAACGCGTGGTGAGCCCAACCACCACCGGGACGACACCGATCAGGACGAACGCCGGGAGGAAGCACAGCCCGAGCGGGGCCGTCGCAAGCACTCCCGCCCGCCTCACCCGGGCGTGCGCCGCCCGGACGGCCTCGGCCCGTTGGCCGCCGGCCAGCCCGGCCAGCGCCGTTGCCGCCGGGGCTCCGCTCAGGCTCGTCCGGACCAGGCAGCGGGCCAGCGGCGCCAGCGGCGGGTGCTCCTCCCCGAGCCGGTGCCAGCAGAGCTCCGGGGGCGCGCCCAGGGCGAGTTCGGCCGCCGTGGACAGCAGCCGGGGCCCCATCGGGGCGCCGACGCTCCCGCCCACCGCCGCGACGGCCGCCGCCGGCGAGGCGGCCGAACCGAGGCAGGCCGCCAGAAGTTCGGCGGTGAGCGGCAACTGCCGCAGCAGTCGTGCCTCGTCCAGCTCGGCCCGCCGCTCCGCCGGTGACCTCGCCCGGGGCAGCCACCGGTGCAACCCGGCCGCCAGCAGTGCGCCCGTCACCAGACCCGCCGTGCCGCCGAGGAAGGCCGCCGCTCCGAGCCCGGCGCCCAGCGCCGTCGCCGCACGTCGGACCCGCCCCGACAGGGCCGCACTCTCGCCGGTCGTCGGCCGGCGCCGCGGCGTCCTCCCGGCGGCCCGCCCCCGGCGCGGCCGCTCCTCCTCGTCCAGCAGGGCGGCCGCCCTCCGACCCGCACGCCACCGGCGCCGGGCCCGGCCACCGGCCGTCGCTCCCGCCAGCACCGCCACGACGCACACCAACGGTGCCGCGCGCTCGGTCACCCACTCCATCCGTGTCCCTCCTCCCGCCCGACTCCCTCCTGTGTGACCACCACTGCGCCCACCGCTGCGGCCGCCCTCGCGGGCCGGCACGCGCCCCGGCGCCACCACGCACGCCCGACCCAGCACCCGGGTCACCACGGCAGCACCTCCCGCTGGAACGCCCCGCTCGGCCGCGCCGGCCCGGACCGGGCGCGGACCCGGGTGCGGGTGATCCCGCAGCGCCACTCCTCGGGCCCCTCCCCGCCGCTCCCGCCCGGCCCCCGGCCCGACGCCTGGCCCGACTCATGACCCGACTCACAGCCCGGGGCGGCCACCAGCGCACCGTCGGCGGCCGCCCCGACGATGCGGGCCGTCCAGACCAGGCCCAGCCCCTCCAGGACCGCGCCCACCGCCAGGGAGGCCAGCCCGGCGGGTGTGTGGAGCAGCACCTCCAGCGGCCGGGCACCGAGCGCCGCGCCGAGCAGCAGCCCCGCCAGCGGCAGGGCCGCCAGGACCGCGATCGTGGTGCGCGGCGCCGCGAGTTCGGCGGCGATCTCCTCCGCCAGCGCCCGTTCGACGCGCAGCGCCTCGGCCACCCCGTCGAGCCCGGCCGCCAGACCCGAACCACCGGTGGAGGCGACCTCCCAGCAGGCGGCCACCGCCGCCGCCCCGCTCCCGCCCGGCCGTTCGGCGAGCAGCCGGAACGCCGCGGGGACGTCCGCGCCGTACCGGCCGGCCGCGAGGCGGGCCACCGGCTCGGCACCGATCCGCTCCAGCGCCGACCGGTCGGCCGCGATCCTCGTGGTCACCAGGTGGAGCGCCTGCTCGGGTGTCGCCCCGCCGCGCAACTCGCCCGCCAGTCCGGCGCACAGCTCCACCACAGCGGCCGAGCGGTACCGCGCCTCGGCCGCCGCAGCGCGGCGCGACCGCCACCTGCGGGCCGGCAGGACGGCGGGGAGCGCCGCCAGCACCGGGACGGGCGACGCCGTCGCCCACCCCACCGCCAACCCGCCGGGCACGAGCAGCAGTTCCGGCGCCCGCCGAACAGCCCGCCAGGGACCGCCCGACCACCGCACGACCGCTCCCACCGCTCGCGCCCCCGTACGCCCTTCGCCGTCGCCCCCACTCCTGCCTCTGCTCCCGCCGGAGTCGCCCGCGGCCCCGGTCAGCACCGCACCGGCCCGACGAGCACCCGCCAACTGCCCCTGCAGCCGCCACCACCCCGCCACCGCGACGACGGCCATCACCAGCCAGCACCCCAACACAATCCCGTACAGCTCCAAAGCCATTGCCGCCCTCCTCGTCCCGAACACCACATCCACCACCGCACCGACCACCGCAACGAGCACCGCGCCGGCCGACAGGCCGTCCACGACACCGAGCGCGACACCGGCCGCGACCACCGCCCGACCGCCGTCGGCCCCTCCACCCGCTCCCCGGCCCGAGAAGCAGCAGCGCACCCACCGCGCAGCCGCACAGCATCAGCAGGAACACCCCCTCCACCGGCCCCGCCGTCACGGCGGCCCGTCCACGAGCACGACCCCGCGGGCGGCGAGCAGCCGCCCGAGCCGGGACCAGCCGGGCCCCGCCACCGTGCCGCCGTCCGCCGTGAACGTCACGGCGGGCGTGGTGACGGCCAACCCGTGCCGGTCACCGCCCAGGGTGTGGATCTCGGCGACCCGGCGCCTCCCGGTGCCCGGTTCCCGCACCAGGTGCACCACCAGGTCGAGGGCCGCCCGGAGCTGGCTGTGCAGGGCCGGCCGGTCCATCCCGGCCAGCGAGCCGAGCGCCTCCAGCCGGACCGGTACGTCCGCCGCCGTGTTGGCGTGGACCGTCCCGGTGCCGCCCTCGTGGCCGGTGTTGAGGGCGGCCAGCAGGTCGGCCACCTCGGCGCCGCGCACCTCGCCGATCACCAGCCGGTCGGGCCGCATCCGCAGCGCCTGGCGGACGAGGTCCCGCAGGGTCAGCTCGCCCAGCCCCTCCTGGTTGGGCGGCCTGGCCTGGAGCCGCACCACGTGCGGGTGGTCGGGCAGGAGCTCGGCGGAGTCCTCGGCGACGACGATCCGCTCCTCCGGACCGACCAGGCCGAGCAGCGCCGCGAGGAGCGTGGTCTTCCCGGTGCCGGTGCCCCCGCTGACCAGCAGCGAGAGCCGGGCCCGCACGACGGCGGCCAGCAGTTCGCCGCCGCGCGGCGGGAGTGCCCCGCCCGCCACCAACTCGTCGACGGTGAAGGGCCGGGAGCGGCACACCCGCAGCGAGATGTGGGTGCATCCGGCGGCGATCGGCGGCAGGACGGCGTGCAGTCGCGTGCCGTCCGGCAGCCGGGCGTCCACCCAGGGCCGCGCGTCGTCGAGCCGCCGACCGGCCGCCGTGGCGAGGCGGTGGGCCAGCCGCCGCACCGCCTCGGCGTCGGCAAACCGGACGCCGGTGGCCCGGCGCAGTCCGCCGCCCCGGTCGAACCAGATCTCGTCCGGCCCGTTGACCAGGACGTCCGTGACATCGGGCGCCGCCAGCAGCCGCTCCAGCGGGCCCGCGCCCACCAGTTCGGCGCACAGCGAGCGCACGGTGTCGAGGACGTCGTCACCGCCGAGCGGCGGCCGGGCGGCCCGCAGGGCGGTCGCCACCGAACCGGCGGTCGGCACGGCCCCGGACTCGGCCAGCCGCAGGCGGACGGCGTCCACCAGCGCGGCGGCGCGCTCCTCCCGCGCCGTCCGCCCGTAGGGGTTCGGTTCCGGCCCCGGCCGCGCCGCCGGGCCGCTCCCGGGGCCGGGCAGGCCCCGCAGTACCCGCCGCTCACCCGGTCCGTCACCCCCGTGCCCCGACCGGTACCCGCCCGACGGGGCCGCTCCACCGGCCCCGCCGGTGCCCGGCCGTCCGCCGCCGGGTTCCCCGGCCCCGCCGGCCCTCCGCAGTCGCACCATCAGTACACGCCCCCTTCGACCGCCGGCACCGTCGGCAGCACCTCGTCGAGGAAGGCCCCGCAGAACCTGGCGAGCGGCCCGCCCTCGCGGATGCCGGGCGGCACCCCCTGCTCGAGGTCGACGGCCAGGCCCGGCTCCGGATCCAGCACCCCGGCGAGCTGCATCCGCAGCCCCCGGGCGATCCGGTGCGCGGGGAGCCCGAACGGCCCCGGCGGACGCACCACCGCCCGCACGTCGTCGAGCCGCATCCGCACGGACGCGGCCACCCGGTCGGCGGCCGCCACCGCCCTCAGCTCCGCCGGCACCACCAGCAGCGCCGTGTCGGACTGCTCCAGCGCCTGCCCGGCCGCCGGGTCCAACCGCCGGGGCACGTCGACCACCACCAGGCCGCCGCCCCGGCGCGCGGCGGCGAGGACGCTGCGCATGGCCTCGGGCGGCACTGCCGGGGTGTCGCCGCGGTCCCAGGACAGGCAGGCCAGCGTGCCGAGCCGCTTGAGCGCGGGCAGCGCCCGGGCCAGCTCGGCGCCGCTGACCCGGCCCCGGGAGCCGGCGAGGTCCGGCCAGCGCAGCCCCGCCGCCGTCTCGCCGCCGAGCAGGATGTCGAGCCCGCCGCCGAGCGGGTCGCCGTCGACGAGGACGGTGCGCAGGCCGCGGCGCGCGGCGGTGACCGCGAGCGCGCAGGCCAGGGTGGAGGCACCCGCGCCGCCCCGGCCGCCGAGGACGGCGACGGTGCGGGCGGGCGGGCCGACGCCCTCGACGGCGTCGGCGATCCGGTCGAGCAGCCAGGTCTCCGCGTCCGGCAGGAACAGCACGTGCTCCGCGCCGAGTTGGACGGCCCTGACCCAGACGCCCGCGTCGTCGAGGTCCAGCCCGAGCAGCAGCACCCCCGGTCGGCGGGGCATCGCGGCGCAGTGCCCGGCCCGGTCGTCGCCGACCAGGACCAGCGAGGCCTCCTCCCAGAGCTCGCGCGGCGGCGCGCCCCGGATCAGCCTCGGATCGGTGCCGGCCGCCGCGCAGATCCGCAGCAGGTGCTCGGCCAGGGCGTCGTTCCCGGTGAGAACGAGCGGCCGGGCGGGCTCGGGCCCGCCGGTGGCGGCGTGGTCGGTGATGGGCTTCGACATGGCGGCTCCCCTGTCCCGGTGCCCGGCCGCGCACAGCGGCCGGGCACACCTACGAAAGGTCCGGCAGCCGGCCGGGGGCCCGAGGGATCGGGCCCGGCAACCGCTGCCGGGCCTCACGTTGGACGGTGATCCCGATTCCGTCCTCCGGGTTCCGATTCCCTGTGGACAACTCGGGGGCTGTGGAGGAAAACGTTCACCCGGACGGGGGGCTATTGGACAAAGAATTGACTAATCGGGCTCACCGAGATGAACCGCCATAGCTGGCGGGGCGGGATAGCGACGCACGCACCGGGTACTCCCCGGAGCAGGTCCGAGCCTCATTCCAGGGGTGGCGGCTCCGGAGCGTGACATGACCAAAGCTCTACGGAGAGTGACGAAAACGTCGAGACAGTCGGGCGGGCCGACACCCCCTGTAGAGATCGCCCGGATCAACCGGCGGATCCGCCGGGCCGGCCGCCCGAGCCCCGAAAATGGCTCCGGACGTGCGACGACCCCCGCCGGGGGGGAGAGCGGGGGTCGTCTATCCACGGCCCGACTCGGGGGGGAGGAGCCGGACCGGGTTAGCACGGTCGCGAACGATCCGTGACTTCCATGGTGTACCCGAGCGGCCAGAAACACAAACCCGCACGCCCGCGAGTACGCCGAATGGCGGGCAGTTTTGCGGAGCCCTCTATCCTCGGTTCCCGTGGACACCACCGAGAACGCCGACGAGTACGCCGACGAGTCCCCGGACTCCACCGCCGCAGCCTCCGCCGGAACCGACGGGGCCCCCGGGGCCGACGGGACGGCCGTGACCGGCGCGCGGCCCGGAGGGACCGGCTCCGGCCCGTCCGCGCCCCGTCCGGCGGCCGCGCGCCCGCGCCCGGCCGGTCCGCGGACCGCCGCCTTCTTCGACCTGGACAAGACGATCATCGCCAAGTCGAGCGCCCTGGCGTTCAGCCGTCCGTTCTACCAGGGCGGCCTGATCAACCGTCGGGCCGTCCTGCGAAGTGCGTACGCCCAGTTCGTCTTTCTGGTGGGCGGCGCCGACCACGACCAGATGGAGAAGATGCGGCAGTACCTCTCCGCGCTGACCCGGGGCTGGAACGTCCAGCAGGTCCGCGAGATCGTCGCCGAGACGCTGCACAACCTGATCGATCCGATCATCTACGACGAGGCCGCCTCGCTCATCGAGCAGCACCACGCGGCCGGGCGGGACGTGGTCATCGTCAGCAGCTCCGGATCCGAGGTGGTCGAGCCGATCGGCGCGCTGCTCGGCGCGGACCACGTGATCGCCACCCGGCTGCAGATCGAGGACGGCTGCTACACCGGCGAGATCGAGTACTACGCCTACGCCGAGAACAAGGCCGCCGCCATCCGGGAGTTGGCCGAGGTCGAGGGCTACGACCTGGCGGAGTGCTACGCCTACAGCGACTCGTCGACGGATCTGCCCCTGCTGGAGGCCGTCGGCCACCCGTCGGCGGTCAACCCCGACCGGGCGCTGCGCAAGGAGGCGCTGGCGCGGGAGTGGCCGGTGCTGGTCTTCGACCGGCCGGTGGAACTCCGGCGGCGGCTCCCGGAGTTCTCGGCGCCGAGCCGCTCGGTGCTGACGGCGGTGGCGGTCGGCGCGGCGGTCCTGACGGCCGGCGCGGTCTGGTACGCGACCCGCCGGCGCCGCCGCCTGCCGGCCTGACCCGGCGGGGCCCCGACCGAGGCGGCACCGGCCCGACACCCCTTGGACAAAACGGGCAAAAGTCGAAGACTTCTCATTTCGGGTTCCCCTTTCGCCCGAAACGCGATACAAAGGAATCACGGCCCGCGAGACCCGGTCAGGACCTAAGAGGTCAAACCGACAACGCAGTTCAGGCCCCACGGACCGTGTGCACAGATAACCGAGCACCCACATGCAGCCGACCCGCTGTCGGGCCGCCGCACCAGACGAACGGGCAGGATCCCCGTCTGATCGGCACTTTCCGGTGCATGCATGGTCACCCGGCATCTGTGCCAGCGGCGGCACCCGGCAAGTTCAGGTGCCGCCGCATCCTTGTCTCCGGAGCCCGTCCGGAGCCCGTCCTGAGCCCGCCCGGGGCCTCCCCCGGCCCGGCCGCATGCCGGCCGGACCGGAGCCCGCCCGAGCGGGCCCCGCCCGCACGCCGCCCGCTCAGACCATGCCGCGCTGCATCGCCTCGCAGACCGCCGTGCTCTCCCGCACCCCGAGCCGCAGCGCCCGCCCGCAGTGGCCGATCCAGGCCGCCAGTCCCTCCGGCGTCCCCGCCAGGTAGCCGGCCAGGGCCCACCGGTAGGCGTCCGTCCCCAGCTCCACCAGCCCCACCTCGGCCGGGCAGATCGACTTCGGGTCGAGGCCCTCCGCGATCAGCACGATCCGCGCGGCGGCGCGGGCGATCAGACCGTTGTACGAGCCGAACGGCCGCAGCGCCAGCAGCTCGCCGTGCACGACCGAGGAGACCACCAGGGCCGGCGTCCCGACGCCCTGGCCCTCGGCGCGGGCCACCAGCAGCCGGGACAGCTGGTCCAGCCGGGCGGCGACCTCCTCCGGGCCGGGCGCCGCCGGCAGGGCCGGCACGGGCCCCGCCGGAGCGGGCGGCACGACGGCCGGGGCGACGTCCGCCGCGACCCCTTCGGCCGGCTTCAGCTCCAGCGGGAACAGGTCCTCGACGCCCTCCCCGGCCTGCCTCGGCCGGCCCGCCACGGGGTCGGCGTCGCCGACCGCCAGCAGGTGCAGCCGGGCCAGCACCTGGAGCGGCGAGTGCCGCCAGATGCTCAGCAGCTGCCCCGCCTCGGCGGCGATCCGCAGGGAGGCACCCACCGTCCGGGTCTCGGGGTCGGCGCCGAAGTCGCTGCGACGGCGGACCTCCTCCAGCGGCCAGTCCGAGCCCGCCAGCGCGGCGGAGGCGCGGGCGCCGCGCAGGGCCGACTCGGAGGTGACCTCGGCCGCGCGGCGGCGCATCACCCGGTGGCCGTAGAGGCGGTCGACGGCCTTGCGCACCTCGGCCACCGCGTCGGGCACCCCGGGGAGCTGGGCCAGCGGGGCGAGGGGATCTGTTCCAGTGCTCACCTACCCGAGAGTAATGACCCGGGGGCCCCGGCCGGAACAGCAACCACGCATCACCCGTTCGAGGCAATCCTCACTTCCCTCCCGCAAACGGCCCGAAACCCCGGATAGCATGGCTGTCGAAGACGATAACGATTTCCAACTCGGGAGATCGTCGACCTCGTCGCGGCGCGGACCGCGGACGCGGCGGGTCCTGGAGCGAGAGCCGGAGTCCCAAGATGAAGATCGCCTTCGTCGGCAAGGGTGGCAGCGGCAAGACCACGCTGTCCGCACTGTTCATCCGCCACCTGGCCGCCGCGGGCCGCCCGGTCCTCGCCGTCGACGCCGACATCAACCAGCACCTCGGCCCGGCCCTCGGGCTGACGGACGACCAGTCCGCCGCCCTGCCCTCGCTCGGGGCCCACCTGCCCGGCATCAAGGAGTACCTGCGCGGCGGCAACCCGCTGATCCGCTCCGCCGAGGAGATGATCAAGACCACCCCGCCCGGGCGCGGTTCGCGGCTGCTCCGAATCGTCGAGGAGAACCCGGTCTACGCGGCCTGTGCCCGCCCGATCGCGCTCGACGAGGGCTCGGTGCGGCTGCTGGCGACCGGCGCGTTCACCGAGGAGGACCTCGGCGTCGCCTGCTACCACTCCAAGGTCGGCGCGGTCGAGCTGCTGCTGAACCACCTGGTCGACGGCCGGGACGAGTACGTGGTGACCGACATGACCGCCGGCTCCGACTCATTCGCCTCGGGCCTGTTCACCCGCTTCGACCTCACCTTCCTGGTGGCCGAGCCCACCCGCAAGGGCATCTCGGTGTACCGCCAGTACCGCGACTACGCGCAGGACTTCGGCGTCCGGCTGCGAGTGGTCGGCAACAAGGTGCAGAGCCAGGACGACCTGGACTTCCTCCGCCGGGAGGTCGGCGAGGACCTGCTGACCTCCTTCGGGCACTCCGACTGGGTGCGCCGACTGGAGCAGGGCGCGCAGCCGCCGCTGCGCGCCCTCGAAGCCGTCAACCGCGCGGTGCTGGACGAGCTGAGGGCGGCGGCGGACGCCGCGTACGACCTGCGGGACCCGCGCCGCTACACCGAGCAGGCGGTCCTGTTCCACTTGCGCAACGCCGAGAGCTGGGCGAACGCCAAGGTGGGCATCGACCTCGCCACCCAGGTCGACCCGGACTTCGTGCTCGGCGACGAGCCCGCGGCGGCCGGCGCGGCCGTCTGACCGGACCGGCGGCGCCCAGCGCCGACGCGGCACCACCGCGCAGAACCACCGCAGCGACCACGGGCCGCGGTCCCAGAACGGGGCCGCGGCCCCCGCGCGTCCGCCCCCGCGCCGCCCCCGCCGCGGCCGCAGCGCCGCCACCAGCAGATTCACGTCCGTTCGACCACCACCCAATGGGGTGAATGAGGCGGATATTGCCTGTCGCTCCGGATGACGCTGTGCAAAGCTCTCATTACCCTCGGTTTACCGAGTCTTGATGATCCGCATCCGTTCCGGTGCTCCTCGCCGTGGCCTGGCTCCTCCCAGCGCCCCGCCGAGCGACCGCCGGGGCCCCCGATGGTCCAAGGCCCGGCCGGTGACACCCGCACTCCCGGCCCGTCCACGCCATCCCGCCACACCGTCGCGACCCACGACAGCCGATCCGCTCCACCGAGCCCATGACCGGACTCACCGCCGGACCTGACTGCGTTCGTTCCCCCGGACAGACGGGAAGACCCATGACCCTCGACATCTCCAGCGCACCCATCGCCTCCGACACCACCGACCACGCCCCGCCGGGGCGTCGCCCCCGCGCCTCCTGGGCGCAGGACCTCTCGGCCTCCCTGGTGGTCTTCCTCATCGCCGTGCCGTTCTCCCTCGGCATCGCCCTGGCCACCGGCGCCCCGCTCACCGCGGGCCTCGCCGCCGCGGCCGTCGGCGGCATCGTGGTCGGACTGTTCGGCGGCACCCCGCTGCAGGTCAGCGGCCCCTCCGCCGCGCTCACCGTGATCACGGCCGGTCTCATCACCCAGTACGGCTGGCAGGCGACCTGCGCCATCACGCTCGCCGCCGGCCTGCTCCAACTCCTGCTGGGCGTCAGGCGGGTGGCCCGGACGGCGCTGGCCGTCTCGCCCGCCATCGTGCACGGCATGCTGGCCGGCGTCGGCCTCGCCATCGCGATCGCGCAGTTGCACGTCGTCCTCGGCGGCTCCCCGCAGAGCTCGTCCCTGGCCAATCTGCTCGCCCTGCCGAGCCAGCTGGCGGCCCCGCACCCGTCCGCCCTGGTGGTCGGCGCGGTCACCGCCGCGGTGCTGCTCGGCTGGCCCCGGCTGGGCCGACTCCCCGGCCGGTACGGCGAGTTCGGCGCCCGGCTGACCAAGGTCCCCGGCCCGCTGGCCGCCGTCGCGGCCGCCACCACGCTCGCGATCACGCTGGACCTGCGGCTCGCCCGGGTCGACCTGCCCGCCTGGCAGCCGCACGACCTGGTCCCCGACCTGCCGCACGGCCCGCCCCTCGCCGTCCTCGCCGCCGTGCTGACCGTCACCGCCGTGGCGAGCGTCGAATCGCTGCTCTCCGCCGTCGCGGTCGACCGGATGTCGCACCGCACCGGGGACCTCGACCGCGAGCTGCGCGGCCAGGGACTGGCCAACATGATCAGCGGGCTGGTCGGCGGACTGCCGATCGCCGGCGGCGCGGTGCGCAGCACCGCCAACGTCCGGGCCGGGGCCCGCAGCCGTTGGTCCTCGGTGCTGCACGGGGTGTGGGTACTGGCGGCCGCGCTGGCCCTCACCGGCGGGCTGCGCCGGATCCCGCTCGCCGCGCTCGCCGCCCTGGTACTGGTCGTCGGCCTGCAGATGGTGAGCTTCGCGCACATCCGGAAGGTCCACCGGCACCGGGAGTTCCCGGTCTACCTGGTCACCGTGGTCTCGGTGGTGCTGTTCGGCGTGCTGCCGGGTGTGGCGCTGGGCGCCGCGACGGCCGTGCTGCTCGCGCTCTACCGCCTGACCCGCGCGCACGTGGACGTGCTGACCGGCCCCGACGGCGCGTTCACCGTGGAGACGCACGGCCCGCTGACCTTCGCCGCCGTGCCCCGGCTGAGCCGGGCACTCGCCGGTGTGCCGGCCGGCGCCGAGGTCACCGTCGTGCACGACGGCTCCTTCCTGGACCACGCCGCCTACGAGACGCTGCACAGCTGGCGCAACGGCCACCAGGCCGGCGGCGGACGGGTGTCGATGGTGACCCGCCGCCAGGACGACGAGGTGCTCGACCCGGACGGCACCGTCCGCACCGGCAGCTCCCCCGGCCCGCACCGCTGCCGCGCGTGGACGCCCTGGGTCGGCCACCACTGCATCGAACAGCAGGAGGACCCGCACGTCCGGCTGCTCGACGGGGTTCGGGTGTTCCAGCTGCACACCGCCCCGCTGGTCCGGCCCGAACTGGCCCGGCTCGCCCGGGAGGGACAGACACCCTCCCAGCTGTTCCTGACCTGCGCCGACTCCCGGATGGTCACCAGCATGATCACCAACAGCGGCCCGGGCGACCTCTTCACCGTGCGCAATGTCGGCAATCTGGTGCCGGCGCCGCACGAGCCGGGCGCGGCCGACGACTCGGTGGCGGCGGCGGTGCAGTACGCGGTCGAGGTACTGGAGGTGCGGTCGATCACCGTCTGCGGGCACTCCGGCTGCGGGGCGATGAAGGCCCTGCTGGACGGGGTGCACGAGCAGCCCGGCCGGCCCACTCCGCTCGCCCGCTGGCTGCGCAACGGCCGGGGCTCGCTGGACCGGCTGCGCCGGGTCCCGGCGGAGTTCACCGACCGCCCGGTGGTCGATGTGACCGAGCAGCTCTGCGTCACCAATGTCGTCCAGCAGCTGGACCAGCTGATGGCCAACCCGGCCGTCGAGCGGCGGGTCGCCGAGGGCACCCTGCGACTGGTCGGCATGTACTTCGACTTCGCCACCGCACAGGCCTATGTGCTCGACCCGGAGAGCGGCCGGTTCGGCCCGGTCGAGGCACTGGCGTCGACGCCGGCCGCCGTATGCACGCCCACGCCCGCACCGGCCGCCGCACCCGCGCCCGTGGCGGTCGCCGCACCCGCGCCCGCACCGCTGCCCGCCCCCTCGGCACTGCCGTCCACCCCGCGCGGGGAGCACGACACGCCCGAACGAGTGAATGAATTCGAACAGGTTCCGACCACCGGTACCGTCGCCGCGGATCCGGCCAGGGACGGGGGAGGCCCCGGCCTGGCCGCCTGAGAGCCGGGCCCGCGTCCAGCCGGGCGGGCCAAGGACGCGGGCCCACCTCCTCGGGCCGCCCGAGACGCCTCCGACCTCGGGCGGCCGTTCGACGAGCGATCAAAGGTCTACACCAATTAGCCAGAGCCTCTTGTCAACTGACCTCTTCGCCTGGTGAGCTGTGCGCTGGGACACACGGGACAATCCCCACGCACGGGAAACGACCCCGATCATGACTCATGAGGAGTGCGCGTTGAGCAACGAGAGCCTGGCCAACCTGCTCAAGGAGGAGCGGCGTTTCGCCCCGCCGGCAGAGCTCGCCGCAGCCGCCAACGTCACCGCGGCCGCGTACGCCCAGGCATCCGAGGACCGCCTCGGCTTCTGGGCCGAGCAGGCCCGCCGCCTCACCTGGGCCGTCGAGCCCACGCAGACGCTCGACTGGTCCAACCCGCCCTTCGCGAAGTGGTTCGCCGACGGCAAGCTCAACATCGCCTACAACTGCGTGGACCGCCACGTCGAGGCCGGTCACGGCGACCGCGTCGCCATCCACTTCGAGGGCGAGCCCGGCGACGGCCGCTCCATCACCTACGCCCAGCTCAAGGACGAGGTCTCCCAGGCCGCCAACGCCCTGCTCGAACTCGGCGTCACCAAGGGCGACCGCGTCGCGATCTACCTGCCGATGATCCCCGAGGCCGTCGTCTCGATGCTCGCCTGCGCCCGCATCGGTGCCACGCACTCCGTGGTCTTCGGCGGCTTCTCGGCCGACGCCGTCGCCTCCCGCATCCAGGACGCCCGGGCCAAGCTCGTCATCACCGCCGACGGCGGCTACCGGCGCGGCAAGCCCTCCGCCCTCAAGCCCGCCATCGACGAGGCCCTCACCAAGGCCGAGGGCGTCGAGCACGTCCTGGTCGTGCGCCGCACCGGCCAGGACACCGCCTGGACCGAGGGCCGGGACGTGTGGTGGCACGAGCTCACCGCCCGCCAGTCCACCGAGCACACCCCCGAGGCACACGAGGCCGAGCACCCGCTGTTCATCCTCTACACCTCCGGCACCACCGGGAAGCCCAAGGGCATCCTGCACACCACCGGCGGCTACCTCACCCAGGCCAGCTACACCCACCACGCCGTCTTCGACCTCAAGCCGGAGAGCGACGTCTACTGGTGCACCGCCGACATCGGCTGGGTCACCGGGCACTCGTACATCGTCTACGGCCCGCTCTCCAACGGCGCCACCCAGGTCATCTACGAGGGCACCCCCGACACTCCCCACCAGGGCCGGTTCTGGGAGATCGTGCAGAAGTACGGCGTCACCATCCTCTACACGGCGCCCACCGCGATCCGCACCTTCATGAAGTGGGGCGACGACATCCCCGCCAAGTTCGACCTGTCCTCCCTGCGGGTGCTGGGCAGCGTCGGCGAGCCGATCAACCCCGAGGCCTGGATCTGGTACCGCGAGCACATCGGCGCCTCCACCGCCCCGATCGTGGACACCTGGTGGCAGACCGAGACCGGCGCCATCATGATCAGCCCGCTGCCCGGTGTCACCGAGACCAAGCCCGGCTCCGCCCAGCGCGCGCTGCCCGGCATCGCGGCCACCGTGGTCGACGACAACGGCACCGAGGTCGCCAACGGCTCCGGCGGCTACCTCGTGCTCACCGAGCCGTGGCCCTCCATGCTGCGCACCATCTGGGGCGACGACCAGCGCTACATCGACACCTACTGGTCGCGCTTCGAGGGCCGCTACTTCGCCGGCGACGGTGCCAAGAAGGACGAGGACGGCGACATCTGGCTGCTCGGCCGGGTCGACGACGTCATGCTGGTCTCCGGCCACAACATCTCGACCACCGAGGTCGAGTCGGCGCTGGTCGGGCACCCCTCGGTGGCCGAGTCGGCGGTCGTCGGCGCCACCGACGCCACCACCGGCCAGGCGATCGTCGCCTTCGTCATCCTGCGCGGCACCGCCACCGACAGCCCGGAGCTGGTCGAGGAGCTGCGGGCGCACGTCGGCCGCACCCTCGGCCCGATCGCCAAGCCGAAGCAGATCAAGGTCGTCGGCGAGCTGCCGAAGACCCGCTCCGGCAAGATCATGCGCCGCCTGCTGCGCGACATCGCCGAGGGCCGCGAGATCGGTGACACCACCACCCTCGCCGACTCCACCGTGATGAACCTCATCCAGGCCCAGCTCCCGCCGGCCGGTTCCGAGGGCTGATCCAGGAGGTCCGACCTCGGCCGCTGCTCCGCGCCACTCCCTGAAGGCGGCGCGGTGCAGCAGGCACGACGGTGCCCCGGGCGGTAGCTACCGCCCGGGGCACCGTCGGCTCCGGAACAGGTCCGGCGGTCAGCTCTCGCCGAATTCGGCGATCAGCACGCGCAGGGTCTCGTGCGCGCTCTGCACCAGGGCGCGGCTGCGCAGCGGCTGTCCGCCGGCCAGGACCGCCAGGCCCACCTGGGCCCGGGGGCTGAACCCGACGAAGGCGGTGGACCGCCGGGCGGCACCCACGTGGTAGACCACCTCACCGGTCTCGACCGACCCCGCCCCGTCGGGTCCCGCCCCGTCGGACGCTGCCCCGTCGGACGCCGCGGGCACCGGCAGCACCGGCTTCCCGGCCGCCCGCGGTTCCGCCACCCCCGCCGGAAGGGCGCGGTGGTTCCACCCCAGGCAGATCCGCGGCCCGCCGCGCCGCCCGTCGGTGCGCGGGCGCCGCACCTCGTTCAGCGCCGTCCGCAGCGCCGCCGCGTCGGCCCGCTCGGGGAGCGGAACGGCGTCCAGCGCGAGGTGGGCCTGGAGGTAGCGGAGCATGTCGTCCGCGGTGGAGCGGAGCGCGGCGGCGCCCGGCAGGGCGGGCAGCCGGAAGGACGGCACCCTGCGCCCGCGCCGGTATCCGGCGTCCTCCTCCCGGCCGGGGCCGCAGGAGGTGTCCATCAGACCGAGCGGCCCGCAGACCCGGGCGGCGAGCAGATCGTCGTACCGCTGCCCGGCCGCGTTGGCGAGCAGCAGGCCGAGCAGCCCGCAGCCGAGGTTGGAGTACCGGACCTGGGTGCCCGGCGTGCCGCGCACCGCCGTCCGGGGCAGCGCCCGCAGCAGGTGCGCCGGCCCGAAGGTGGCGTAGGGACGGGTGAACCAGCGCGGGACCTGTCCGGGCAGCACCCCGTCCGGCAGCCGGGGCAGGCCGGAGGTGTGGGTGGCCAGGTGGAGCAGGGTGATCGGGCGCTCCTGCGGGTAGCCGGGGGCGGCGTCCGCGGGCAGGTAGCGGTCGATCGGATCGTCGTAGCCGACCTCGCCCCGGGCGGCCATCTCGGCCAGCAGCAGGCCGGTGAACGTCTTGGTGACGGAGCCGAGTTCGAAGCGGGTGTCGGCGCGGACCGGGCGTTCGGTGGAGCGGACGGCGTGGCCTCGGCAGGCGACGGTCCGCTCGTCGCCGCGGATCACCACGACGGCGGCGCCACCGGCCGGTGCGGCGGCGCGGAACAGCGGGCGGAGCAGGCGGTCGAGTTCGGGGTCGGGCGGGCCGTACAGCGGGGCATTCATCGGAGGGCGCTCCGGCGGCCGGGCCGGGACGTGCGAGGCGCGCAGGACGAACGCGGTGCGCAGGACGAAAGCGGCGCGCAGAACGCACGGGACCCGCAGGACGAACGACGCCCGCAGCACGGACAGGACCCACGAGACGTATACGAACGGAAGGATAAGAGGGGCGGTCTGGGCATGGCGGCGCCTCCACAGCGCGAAGGTGAGGGACCCGGGGAAATCCCCTGGACCGGGGCTCCGACCTCGGCCGGGCCCTGCGGTCGACGATAGAGAGCCGTTCACCCGTCTGCACGCCGCCGACTCCGTTCGGGTGCCGATCGGCCGTACGGACGGGTGCACAACAGGCCACCCAGGCTTAGGTCCTGAAGTATGACAATCCGGATCTCGCCTTGTCGTTCCCGTTATACTGTCAACGACGCATCAAGATTCGCGTCACAGGGCGAGCCGGGAAGTCTGGTCGGCAATGCACCACCGGTGCATCTCCGTACACCGTCCCCGCCCCCAGGAGGCCGTCCGTGGCCAGCCAGCCGCCCGTCAACGAGCCGACGACCCGACGCCGCCAGCTCCTCGGCAGGCTGTCCCTTCCCGAGCGCACCTACATCACGGACGCGCTGCGCACCGAGACCGTCGGCGGCGTACTGCTGCTGCTCGCCTCGGTCGTCGCACTGATCTGGGCCAATGTCTGGCCGGCCGCCTACGAGTCCGTCCTGGACTACACCGTCGGCCCCTCCGCCCCGCTCCACCTGGACCTCAGTCTGGACGCGTGGGCGAAGGACGGACTGCTGACGATCTTCTTCTTCGTGGCCGGGATCGAGCTCAAGCGCGAGTTCGTGGCAGGTGAGCTGCGCAGCCCCAGCGCGGCGATCCTCCCCGTCATAGCCGCCGTCTGCGGCGTCGCGCTGCCCGCGATCGTGTTCGCGGTGGCCAACGCCGGCCCCGGCGGGCATCCGAACGGCTGGGCCATCCCGACCGCCACCGACATCGCCTTCGCGCTCGGCGTGCTCGCCGTGGTCGGCAGCCACCTGCCCTCGGCGCTGCGCGCCTTTCTGCTCACCCTCGCGGTGGTGGACGACCTGATCGCGATCCTGATCATCGCGATCTTCTACAGCTCCGGCATCAAGTTCTGGGCGCTCGGACTGGCCTTCGCCGGACTGGTGCTGTTCTGGTTCCTGCACCGGCGCGGGGTCCACGGCTGGTACCTGTTCGTACCGCTCGCCTTCGTGATCTGGGCGCTGATGCACGAGAGCGGCGTGCACGCCACGGTGGCGGGCGTCGCGATGGGCCTGCTGCTCCGCTGCCACCGGGAGGGCGACGAGAAGTCCTCCCCCGGCGAGCACATCGAACACCTGGTCCGCCCGATCTCGGCCGGGTTCGCCGTGCCGGTCTTCGCGCTGTTCGCCGCCGGGGTGACGATCTCCGGGCCGGCCCTGCGCGAGGTGTTCACCCAGGCGGCCCCGCTCGGCATCGTGCTCGGCCTGCTGGTCGGCAAGACCGTGGGCATCTTCGGCGGCACCCGACTGGCCGCCCGCTTCACCCGCGCGGAACTGAACCCGCAGCTCAAGTGGGCGGACATGTTCGCCGTCTCGGTGCTGGCCGGCATCGGCTTCACGGTCTCGCTCCTGATCAGCGAACTGGCCTTCCCCGACGACCCGGCCCTCGCCGACCGGGCCAAGGCGGCCGTTCTGGTGGGTTCGCTGCTCTGCGCGCTGATCGCCACCGTGCTGCTGAAGCTGCGCAACCGGCACTACCGCGAGCTGTGCGAGGAGGAGGACCGCGACCTCGACGGCGACGGCATCCCCGACGTCTACCAGTTGGACGACCCGGCCTGGCAGGCGCGCACGGCCGGACTGCGGGGCCGACCGGACCGTCCGCAACCGGGCGCGCACCCGGCCGACGAGGGCCCGCACCACCCGCATTGAGCCGGGCCCGGGCCGGACCTGCCCGGAACACGTCCCTCGCCGGGCCCCCCGGAGTGGTGTCCGCTCGTCCGGTAGGGGCATGATTCTGAACTGTCGACAGTCCACCGACGCCACCGGGCCCGCCCCGGTACCCGGAACCACCGGGGAGCCGCACCGTGCGGCGGCGTCACTCGCCGCACGGCCGAAGAGGAGAACCGCTGATGCCCGCAGGAGCCGCAGACCCGTCCAGCAACGGCCGGGCGCCCTATGAGGGCGAGCGTTCGGTGGGGCAGCTGTTCGCCGCGGCCACCGCCGACCTGTCCGCCCTGGTCCACGACGAGATCGCGCTCGCCAAGGCCGAGATCCGCGCCGACGTCAAGCGCGGTGTCTCCGGCGGCGTCTCGCTGGCTGTCGCCGGTGTGGTGGCCCTGGCCGCCGTCCCGATGCTCAGCGCCGCCGCGGCGTTCGGCATCCACGCGCTGGGCCTCTCGCTCGGCTGGTCGTTCCTGGTCGTGGCCGGCGCGTACCTGCTGCTGGCCGTGCTGCTGGGCCTGCTGGCGCTGCGTTCGTTCAAGAAGATCGAGAAGCCGGTCCGCACCATCGAGGGCGCGCAGAAGACCGCCGACGTCCTGAAGAACGCGCGGCCGCGTCCCGCCACCAAGGAGGAGATCGACCGCGCCCTGGGCCGCATCCCGTAGGCCCGGCGACCGCGTCGTGGACGCGCGGCCGGTGCTCGGCGGGCCCGAACGGCCCGAGTGCGAGTGCCGGGCGCGTGTCCGGCGCGCGGATGTGACACGCTCTCGGTATGTCGCTCGACCAGAAGCCCGTGCCCGCACAGCCGTCCGCCGGTTCCGGCGACACCGCCTCCGGGTCCGTCGGCACCTCCCCCGGTGACGGCGGCGACGTCCAGGGCACGCCTCCGGCCCCCTGGGACGTCCGGCAGGCCGGACCGTGGACCCACCGCGACCTCGCCGCCAACGGCGCCCGCTTCCACATCGCCGAACTCGGCGAGGGCCCGCTGGTCCTGCTGGTCCACGGCTGGCCGCAGTACTGGTGGGCCTGGCGCCACCAGCTGACCGCACTCGCCGAGGCCGGCTACCGGGCCGTCGCCCTGGACCTGCGCGGCATCGGCGGCAGCGACCGCACCCCCCGCGGCTACGACCCGGGCAACCTCGCGCTGGACATCACCGGGGTGATCCGCTCCCTCGGCGAGAACCGGGCGCACCTGGTCGGCCACGCCTCCGGCGGCACGCTGTCCTGGGTGGCCGCCGTGATGCGGCCCTCGGTGATCCAGAGCCTCACCGTGGTCTCCGCCGCGCACCCCCGGGACCTCCGCCGGGCCCTGCTGACCGACCGGCGGCAGATGGCCGCCTTCGAGCACATCCTGGGCTTCCAGCGGCCGTGGATACCGGAGCGCCGCCTGGTCGCCGACGACGCCGCGCTGGTCGGCCGCTACCTGGACGCCTGGACCGGACGCAACCAGCTGGACCGCGCGGCGGTGGCCGCGTACCGGGAGGCGATCCGGATCCCCAGCACCGCGCACTGCTCGATCGAGCCCTACCGGTGGCTGCTGCGCTCGATGGCCCGGCCGGACGGCATCCAGTTCGCGCGCCGGATGAAGAAGCCCATCACCGCGCCCACCCTGCACATCCAGGGGGCGGCGGACCCGGTGCTGCTGTCGCACACCGCGCTGGGCGGCGGCGAGTACGTGGCCGCGCCGTACCGCTGGCGGCTGCTGCCGGGGATCGGGCACTTCCCGCACGAGGAGGCGCCGGAGCAGTTCACGGCCGAGCTGCTGGACTGGATCGGCCGGCACAAGGACTGAACCGGTGCGGGGCCCGGCGGCGTAGGGGCCCCGGATCGGGGCAGAAGGTCCCGACACCCGATCGGGGGAACCAGGCCGTAGGTCCCAACTCCCTTCAGGTGACGCACATATGACAAGCGCATAGGCCACGTTGATGGCCGGACGGGCGGTTACCCCCGTCGGCCCAGGGGCATCCATTGCGGTATGACCTGGATGCCCGATCGCGGCAGCGCCCCGCGCGGCCGACAGCACAGCGACAGCTCGCAGCGTTCCGCCCACCGTTCCGAGTGGACGGAGGGCCGCGGTCACGACCGCGGTTACGACCGCCGTTACGACAACGGCTACGACAGTGGGTACGACGGCGGCTTCGACGGCCCGGACGGCCACCCCCGCGCGGCGCAGGACCGGCTCGGTATCCCGCGCATCCTCGGCCGGCGCGCCCGCTGGGTGGGTGCCCGGCTCCGCCGCGACACCTGATCGACCCCCGTCCGCGGACCCACGTCCACGGACCCGCAGCCCCGCGGACCCGCAACCCCGCGGACTCACAGCCCCGCAGAGCCAGGGACCCGCAGCCCCGCAGCCCCCTCGACCCGCCACAGCCCCCTCGACCCGCCGCCGGCCCCACGAGCCGGCCCGGTGGCGGGCCGACGGCGGCCCGGTGGGTCAGAGCGCGCAGCCCTGGGTGTCCGCCCGGCCCGAGGCCACGCTGCCCTGCTCGGCGTCCTCGCGCACCTCGGCCGCGGTCAGCACGTACCCGGTGTCCGCGCTGTCCAGCGACTTGGCGAACACCATCCCGTACACCTGGCCGTCCGGGGTGAGCAGCGGCCCGCCGCTGTTGCCCTGGCGCACCAGCGAGCGCACCGAGTAGACGTCGCGGACCACCTGGCCGCGGTGGTAGATGTCCGGTCCGTTCGCCTGGATCCGGCCGCGGATACGGGCCGGCTGGACGTTGAAGGCGCCGTTCTCCGGGAAGCCCGCCACGATCGCGTTGTCATTGGTCTTCGCCTCGCCGGCGAAGGTGAGGGCCGGCGCGTTCAGCTTCGGCACGTCGAGGATGGCGATGTCGCGCTGCCAGTCGTAGCGGACCACCGTGGCGTCGTACAGCTGGCCGACCCCGCCGATCTGCACGGTCGGCTCGTTGACCCCGCCGACCACGTGGGCGTTGGTCATCACCCGGTGCGGGGCGTAGACGAAGCCGCTGCCCTCCAGCGTCTTGCCGCAGGAGGTGGCGGTGCCGACGACCTTGACCAGGCTCTGCCGGGCCTTCGCCACCGCGGGACTGCCGGCCAGCGTCGGATCGGGAATGTCGACCTGGGTGATCGGCTCGTGCTCGAAGGGGTTGAACACCTGCGGGAAGCCGTTGCGGGCGAGCACCTTGGAGAAGTCCGAGAACCAGTTGGGGGCGTCGGAGGGCAGGGTGTCCTGGACCCCGCCCAGGATCGCCGAGGTGCGGACCTGCTTGGAGACGGTCGGCAGGGACGTCCCGGCCAGCGCGGAGCCGATCAGCCAGGCCACCAGCAGCATCGAGATCACATTGACCACGGCGCCGCCGGCGGCGTCCAGCGCCCGGGCCGGGCGGCGGTCGATGTGGCCGCGCAGCTTCCAGCCGAAGTGCGTGGTGATCGCCTGGCCGATCGCCGCCAGCACGATCACCACCACCACCGCGATCACCGAGGCGGTCGTCCCGGGGCTGAGGTGGTCGAGCAGCAGCGGCAGCAACTGGACGGCGAGCAGTCCGCCGCCCAGGAAGCCGAGGACCGACAGCACGCCGACCACGAAGCCCTGCCGGTAGCCCGACACGGCGAATCCGATCGCGGCGGCGATCAACAGCACATCCAGGACATTCACCCGGACACCCTCCCACGACGGACCACCCCGCCGGGCGGGCGATGGTCGAATCCGCCCGCCGTCCGGTTCACTGCGCCCCGGCGTCGTGGCCGAGCACCGCCCGGGAACGCTCCCGGTCGCCCTGCACCAGCTCCAGCGCCTCGTCCGAGAGCTCGACAACCCGGCCCGCGTCCCACGGCCGCTCCAGCCCGCTGTGGTGCAGCACCCGGTCGATCACCCCGGCGGTGAAGCCCCAGACCAGTCGGCCGCCGACCGCGAAGGCCGGTCCCATGTGGCCGGACGGGTGCCGCAGCCTGGCCCGGTTCGCCGGGTCGGTCAGCTCGTCGATCGGCACCCGGAACACCGCGCCGGTCTCCCCGAGGTCCACCGGCCGGACCGGCGACTCCTGGCGCCACCAGCCGAGCACCGGCGTCACCACGAACCGGCTGACCGGGATGTACAGCGCGGGCAGCGTCGCGAACACCTGCACCCCGTCCGGGTCCAGGCCGGTCTCCTCCCAGGCCTCGCGCAGCGCCGCCGCCACCGGGCCGGGGCCGGCCGGGTCGCCGTCCTCCGGGTCCAGCGCGCCGCCGGGGAAGGAGGGCTGGCCGGCGTGCGAGCGCAGCGAGCGGGCCCGTTCGATCAGCAGCAGGTCCGGGCCGGACGCACCCTCGCCGAAGAGCATCAGCACGGCGGCGGCGCGGCCGCCGTCCTCCGGCGGCAGGAAGCGGCTGAGCTGCTCCGGCAGCACCCGCTCCGCGGCGTCCCTGACCGGCTCCAGCCAGGTCGGCAGCCCGTCCCGCTCGACCCCCCGCACCATCCCCCGGTCGCTCACTCGGCCACCGCCAGGTCGGCGACCTCGCCGTGGTGGGCGGCGGCGTCCGCGCGGGCGCCGGCCTCGCCGGGGAAGTCCGCGGGCGGGCGCAGCCGCTGGCCCGGCTGTCCGCCCATCTCGTACTTGAGCAGCTTCTTCGCCTTCTCGGGATCGGTCTCGCCCTCGCCGTAGGAGGGGCAGAGCGGTGCGATCGGGCAGGCTCCGCAGGCCGGCTTCCGGGAGTGGCAGATCCGCCGGCCGTGGAAGACCACGCGGTGCGAGAGCATCGTCCACTCGGACTTCGGGAAGATCTCCGCGACCGCCGCCTCGACCTTCACCGGGTCCTCGTCGGTGGTCCACCCGAACCGGCGGGCGAGGCGGCCGAAGTGGGTGTCCACGGTGATCCCGGGGACGCCGAAGGCATTGCCGAGGACGACGTTGGCGGTCTTGCGACCGACCCCGGGGAGGGTGACCAGGTCCGCCAGCCGGCCGGGGACCTCGCCGCCGAACTCGTCGCGCAGCGCGATCGAGAGGCCGATCAGGGACTTCGCCTTGTTCCGGAAGAACCCGGTCGGCCGGATGATCTCCTCCAGCTCCGCCGGGTTCGCCGCCGCCATGTCCTCCGGCGAGGGGTACTTGGCGAACAGCGCCGGCGTCGTCTGGTTCACCCGCAGATCGGTGGTCTGCGCCGACAGCACGGTGGCCACCAGCAGTTGGAACGGGTTGTCGAAGTCCAGCTCCGGGTGCGCGTACGGGTACAGCTCCGCCAGCTCCCGGTTGATCCTCCGCGCCCGCCGCACCATCGCCAGCCGCGATTCGGGCTTGGGCGCCCCGCCTGCCTTCCCCACCGGCTTCCCCGCAGACGCGGTCGTCCGGACCTTGCTCTCTGCCATGCGTGAAGGCTACGCCGGACGGCCGTGCTCCTGCGGCGGATCGGCCAGGACCGGGCGGGGAAGGAGGGGCGAGGGCAGGGAGCTGACGGGCCGGTCAGCCCCGGAAGAGCGCGTCGACCTCGCCGTAGCCGAGCGCGCCGGCCGGCTCCGTCAGGGTGCCGGGGCCGAGCAGTTCGGCGGCCGCCCGGTGGGCGGCGGTGTAGGCGAACTGGGCCAGCGCGGTGCCCACGCTGATCCGGCGCACCCCGGCGGCGGCGAGTTCCGCGACGCCCGGCCCGCCGGCCACGGCCATCGCGTTGACCGGCAGCGGCGAGCGGGCGCAGAGCGCGGCCAGCGCGTCGAGGTCCAGCAGACCGGGGACGAAGAGGCCGTCCGCACCCGCCGCCGCGTACGCCTCGGCGCGGACGAGCACGTCGTCGAGCCCGCCCAGCCCGAACAGGAAGACGTCCGTCCGGGCGTTCACCAGCAGCTCCGGCAGGCCGGCCGCCTCCGCCGCCGACCGTGCGGCGCGCAGCCGTCCGACCTGCTCGTCCACCGTGAACAGCGGGCCGCCGGGCGCCGCCGAGTCCTCCAGGTTGACCCCGGCCGCGCCCGCCCCCACCAGGGCCCGGACCGTCTCGGCGACATCCTCCGGCGCGGGCCCGTAGCCGCCTTCGGCGTCCACCGTGACCGGCACGTCGACGGCGGCGGCGACCCGGCGGGCGGCCTCGACGGCCGTCGCGCGGTCGAGGCGCTGGCCGTCGCCCCGGCCCAGTGACCAGGAGACGCCGCCGCTGGTGGTGGCGATCGCGGCCGCCCCGGCCGAGGCGATCACTGCGGCGCTCCCGGCGTCCCAGGCGTTCGGCAGGACGAGCACTCCGTCCGCGACCAGCGCCCTCAGCCGCTCGGCCCGCGTGCGGAGGGTGGACGGCGGGAGCGGGGAGGAGGTGGGCATGAGGGGTCACCGGCTTTCGGTTCGGGAGGGATCGCGGGAGGGGTTCCGGGAGCCGCCGGGGCGGGAGTGGCGGTTGCGCGCCGTCGACATCCTGCGGCCGGTCTTCGGGCGCCCTCCAGTGATTAAGCTGAGGCTGAATCCTGGGCCGGAGCGGGAGAGTGGGCGGGCACCGATGCGGACCGAACTCGCGTTCTCGACGGACGACCTGGCCCGGACCAGGTTCGCCGTCTCCCCCATGTGGGAGGTGGTGACCAGCCTCCGGGTGCTGGCCCAACGGGCCGTCCCCGCCCTGCACCGGCCCTGGGCCGCACAGGTCCGCCGGGCGGCGGAGGCCACCGGACCCGCCGTGCGGCGGCTGGCCGCGCTGGTCCCGGCCGCCGGCCACCTGCCGGACTTCCTCACCCCGGTCCCCGCCGGCGCCTCTCCCGCACTCGCCGAGGAGCTCGCCGCGATCGCCGCGACCCCGCCCGACCGGGTGCGGGCCGATCTCGACATCCTGGCCGGCGAGCGCGGCGGACGGCTGCCCGCCGTCCTCGAACCCCTGCACCGCGACCCGTCCGGCCTGCTGCCCCTGCTGGTGGCCGACATCGAGGAGTACTGGGAGTTCGCGCTGCGACCGCACTGGGCCCGGATCCGCGCGCTGCTGGAGGCGGACGTGCTGCACCGCGCCCGGCAGGCCGCCGGACGCGGCAGCGCCCAGGTCCTGGACGACCTCCACGAATCGGTCCGCTGGGACGGCGGCGCGCTGCGGCTGGAGCAGCGGCACTGCGCGGTCCAGCGGCTGGACGCCGGGGCCGGGCTGGTCCTGGTGCCCTCGGTGTTCGCCTGGCCCCGGGTGCTGACCCGGACACTGCCGCCGGATCCGCCGCAGCTCGCCTACCCCGCGCGCGGCGTCGCCACCCTGTGGGAGTCCGGGCCGGTCGCGGACCCGGCCGAGGCGCTCGCCGCCGTCCTCGGGCGCTCCCGGGCCCGGCTCCTCGCCGAACTGGACGCGCCGGCCTCCACCACCGAGCTGGCCCGGCGGACCGGGCTCTCCACCGCCGGGACCTCCCAGCACCTCACCGCCCTGCGCGCGGCCGGGCTGACCAGCGCGCAGCGGGCCGGACACGCCGTCCTGCACACGCGCACCGCCGTCGCCGACGCCCTGCTCGCGGCGGACGCGGACGGCCGGGCGGCGGATCCGGCCGGGTGAACCCGCGGCGACCGCCGGACGGCTCCCGGGCCGGTCGTGAACCGGTCTCCGAGCCGGTGCCGAGCTGGTCCCGAACCGCTCCCCCAGCCCGTCCCCGAGCCGCTCGGAGCCCGGGTCCGGAGCGGTTCCGGCGGTACGAATGGCCCCGCGCAGCACACCTCGGCACACCCCCTCCTCATATGATCGGAGCGACATGCGCCATGCTTGGTGATGCAGAGCACTGTACGAACTTGTGCCGGAGGGCTTGACGGCCGGCCGGCCGAGAAGGAGGAAGCACGTGGACGACGTTCTGCGGCGCGCCGCACTCTTCGCGGCACTCGACGACGAACAGGCCGGCGAGCTGCGCGCTTCCATGACCGAGGTGACGCTCGCCCGCGGCGAGTCGCTGTTCCACGAGGGCGACCCCGGCGACCGGCTGTACGTCGTCGCCGAGGGCAAGGTCAAGCTGCACCGGGCCTCGCCGGACGGCCGCGAGAACATGCTCGCCGTCCTCGGCCCCAGCGAGATGATCGGCGAGCTGTCGCTGTTCGACCCGGGCCCGCGCACCGCCACCGCGAGCGCGCTGACCGAGGTCAAGCTGCTGGGCCTCGGCCACGGCGACCTCCAGCCCTGGCTGCACGCGCGCCCCGAGGTCTCGATCGCACTGCTGCGCGCCATCGCCCGCCGCCTGCGCCGCACCAACGACGTGATGTCCGACCTGGTCTTCTCCGACGTGCCCGGGCGCGTCGCCAAGGCCCTGCTGGACCTCTCCCGCCGCTTCGGCGTGCAGTCCGACGAGGGCATCCACGTCGCCCACGACCTCACCCAGGAGGAGCTGGCCCAGCTGGTCGGCGCCTCCCGCGAGACGGTCAACAAGGCGCTCGCCGACTTCGCCGGCCGCGGCTGGCTGAAGCTGGAGGCCCGGGCGGTCGTGCTGATGGACGTCGAGCGGCTCTCCCGCCGCTCGCGGTAGTCCGCGCTCCCCGAGCACCTGTGCGAAGGGCCCGTACGCTCCGGCGTACGGGCCCTTCGCCGGTCCTTCGCGCGTCCGGCGGGCAGCAGGCGGCGCCCGGTCAGTCCCGTCAGTCCCGTCAGTCCGGTCAGTCCGGTCAGTCCGGTCAGTCCGGGATTAGCCCGTGGTCCCTGAGGTACTGGAGCTGCGCGAGGACCGACAGCTCGGCCGCCGGCCACAGCGCGCGGTCCACGTCCGCGTACACCCGCGCCACCACCTCGGCCGCCGTCCGGCAGCCGGCCTCGACCGCAGTCTCGACCTGGGCCAGCCGGCCGGCCCGGTGGGCCAGGTAGTAGTCCACCGCGCCGAGCGCGTCCGCGAGCACCGGCCCGTGCCCCGGCAGCACCGTCCGGACGCCGTGCTCGGCGGCCATGCCGTGCAGGTGCCGCAGCGAGTCCAGGTAGTCGCCGAGCCTGCCGTCCGGGTGGGCGACCATCGTGGTGCCCCGCCCGAGGACGGTGTCGCCGGTCAGGATCGCGCCGTCCGCGGGCAGGTGGAAGGTGAGCGAGTCCGAGGTGTGGCCGGGGGTGCCGATCACCCGCAGGTCGAGGCCGCCGACGTCCAGGCGCTGGCCGTCCGTGAGCCCCTCCGAACCGAGCCGGTGCGCCGGGTCCAGTGCGCGGACCTCGCTGCCGGTCAGTTCGGCGAACCGGGCCGCTCCCTCGGAGTGGTCGGCGTGCCCGTGGGTGAGCAGGGTGAGCGCCACCCGCTTGCCCTGCTGCTCGGCGGTCTCGATCACCCGGCGCAGATGGCCCTCGTGCAGCGGGCCCGGGTCGATCACCACCGCGAGGTCCGAGCCCGGCTCGGAGAGCAGCCAGGTGTTGGTGCCGTCCAGCGTCATCGGCGACGGGTTCGGCGCCAGCACGCAGAGCGCACGGGGGGTGGCCTCGCCGCCGATCCCGGCGGCGGGGTCACCCGGCAGCAGTCCGCTCACCTGCGGTCCTCGGTGACGCGGTGCAGCGCCCGGAGCGGCAGCGCCCGGGTGAGGGCGCGCTGCGCCACCTCGGTGAAGCTGACGGAGTCGCAGGCCGGGCGGCGCGGGATCAGGCGGCGGGCGGGCATCTCGGGTGCCGTCCGGCGAGCCACATCGTTGTGGGTCATCGGGCGTCGGTCCTTTCTCGTACGGATCACTCGGGGGTGGAGCGGGGGTACTGCAAGGGCGGTGCAGGGACGGGCAGTGCAGGAACGGGCGGTGCAGGAACGGGTGGGGCGCGGTCAGCCGACGCGTTCCTCGGGGAACGTACCGTCGATCGTCAGTTCGTCGTACCCCGGCCAGCGGACGGTCAGTCGCTCCCCGCGCACCTCGGCCCGGCCGAGCACCGGCTCCAGCGAACGGTCCGCCGCCGCGCCCAGCGCCTCGGCCGCGCTGCGCACCGGCGTCAGCTCGCGCAGCACGGTGACGGTCGGCGGCAGCATCCCGAACCGGCCGTCCTCGTAGCCCCGGACGGCCTCGGCCGGGGTGAGCCAGGCGACCCGGTCCGCCTCGCCGACCTCGCGGGCGGCACGCTGCCCGGTCGGCAGGGCGGCGACGAAGAACCAGGTGTCGTACCGGCGCTCCTCGAAGGCCGGGGTGATCCACCGGGCCCAGCCGGCCAGCAGGTCGCTGCGGAGCAGCAGCCCGTGGTCGCGCAGGAAGTCGGCGAAGGAGAGCTCGTGGGCCTCCAGGGCGGCACGCTCGGCGGTCCAGTCCCGGGGCTCGGCGACGCTGTCGGCGTCCGGACCGGCCAGCAGGACGCCGGCCTCCTCGAAGGTCTCGCGGACGGCGGCGCAGACCACGGCCTGCGCGGTCCGGGCGTCCACGCCGAGCCGTTCGGCCCACTCCTGCGGGCCGGGACCGGCCCAGCCGAGCTCGGCCTCCGCGTCCCGCGGGTCGACCCCGCCGCCCGGGTAGGCGTACATCCCGGCGGCGAAGGCCATCGACGTGCGCCGCCGCAGCAGGTACGCCTCCGGGCCGGCGTCCGTCCCGGTGTCCCGGAGCAGCACCACGGTGGCGGACTGCCTGGGCACGGGCGGGGTCAGCTCCCCGGCCTCGGCCGCCCTGATCCGGGCGGGCCAGCCGGGGGGCATCGGGAGCGTCGTTGCTCGCTGGTCCATGCCCGGATGCTAAGCGCCCGGGGGCGGGCTTGGACAGGGGTGATCCGTTGTGCGGACCGTCCCTTCGCGGGCCGGGGCGTCCTCGCCCGGACACACGTCCGCCCCGGACTCCGTGCGGGTCCGGGGCGGTCGGGGCGTCGAGGGTGTCCGTCGCGTCGAGGGTCTCCGGCGCGAGGGTCTCCGACGTGAGGGTGTCCGGCGCGCTCGAGGGTGCAGAGCGTGTTGAGGGTGTCGAGCGCGTCGGGGGTGTCCGGCCGCGGGTGCGGTCGGTCGGTCAGGCTCCGGCGCGGACGCGGACCTGGATCTCGACCTCGACCGGGGCGTCCAGCGGCAGCACGGTGACGCCCACCGCGCTGCGGGCGTGCACGCCCGCGTCGCCGAGCACCTTGCCGAGCAGCTCGCTCGTGCCGTTGATCACGCCGGGCTGGCCGGTGAAGTCGGGGGCGGAGGCGACGAAGCCGACGACCTTGACGACCTGCTCGACCAGGTCGAGGTCACCGATCACCGACTTGACCGCGGCCAGGGCGTTCAGCGCGCAGATCTGCGCGAGCTCCTTGGCCTCCTCCGGGGTGACCTCGGCGCCGACCTTGCCGGTGCTCGGGAGCTTGCCCGCCACCATCGGCAGCTGGCCGGAGGTGAAGACGAAGTCACCGGTACGCAGCGCGGGCACGTAGGCGGCGACCGGGGCGGCCACCGGCGGCAGGGTCAGACCCAGCTCGGCCAGCTTCTCCTCGACCTTGCTCATGCCTGCTTCTCCCGCTTGAAGTAGGCCACCAGCTGCTCCGGGTTCGGACCCGGTACGACCTGGACCAGCTCCCAGCCGTCGTGGCCGAAGTTGTCCAGGATCTGCTTGGTGGCGTGCACCAGCAGAGGTGCCGTCATGTATTCCCACTTGGTCATGGCCAGACTCTAGACGTTCCGTCCCGGCGATCGGCCCCGGTCCGCGTCCGGGCGCGCTCCTGCGTGTGAGGTGGCCCACAAAGCGGGCATGATTCGGGTCCGGCGCCCCGGGTAGTCCCGGCATCCGGTGCGGTCCCTGGTTACCCTCGCGGGAGGGCACCTGCGTGGTGCCGGCCCTCGGAGACGGACGGAGACGGAGCGTGGCACGCACCCCCGGCCAGGCGGCCCGGCGCGATCCCGACTGGGAGGGCGTACGGCTGCACGTGGTCAGCGGCAAGGGCGGGACCGGGAAGACCACCGTGGCCGCGGCGCTGGCACTGGCGCTCGCCGCGGAGGGACGCCGGACCCTGCTGATCGAGGTGGAGGGCCGTCAGGGCATCGCGGAGCTGTTCGGCATAGCGGCACTCCCCTACGAGGAGCGCCGGATCGCCACGGTCACCCCGGCCCAGCTGGGCCTGCCGGCGAGCGGCTCGGCGGGCGGCTCGGCAAGTGGCACGCCGGGCGGCTCGGTGAGCGGTGAGCTGCACGCGCTCGCCATCGACACCGAGCAGGCCCTGCTCGAGTACCTCGACATGTTCTACAAGCTCGGCCGGGCCGGGAAGGCGCTGCAGAAGGTCGGGTTCGTCGACTTCGCGACCACCATCGCCCCCGGCGTCCGGGACGTGCTGCTGACCGGCAAGGCCTGCGAGGCCGCCCGCCGCAAGGGCCCGGACGGACGGCGGACCTATGACGCGGTGGTGATGGACGCACCGCCGACCGGCCGGATCACCCGGTTCCTGAACGTCAACTCCGAGGTGGCCGGGCTGGCCCGGATAGGGCCGATCCACAGCCAGGCGCAGGCCGTGATGCGGGTGCTGAAGTCGCCGGAGACCGCCGTGCACCTGGTCACCCTGCTGGAGGAGATGCCGGTCCAGGAGACCGTCGACGGCATCGCCGAGCTGCGCGAGGCCGGTCTGCCGGTGGGCGGGGTGCTGGTCAACATGGTCCGGCCGCCGCTGCTGGACGCGGCCGCGGTGGCCGCGGTCGACGGCGACCACCGCGAGGAGGTCGCGCTGGCCCTCGGCGAGGCGGGCCTCGGGGGCCGCTCGCGCAAGCCGGAGACCGTCCGGGCAGCGGTCGAACCGCTGCTCGATCCACTGCTGGCACAGGCCAGGGAGCACGCCGAGCGGGTGGAACTGGAGCGCGCCCGGCGCGCCGACCTGCAGCACCTGAAGCTCCCGACGTACGAACTTCCACTGCTGGGTGAGGGTGTGGACCTCGGCACGCTCTACCGGCTGGCGGGCGAACTGAAGCGTCAGGGGGCAGCGTGAGCGGGCGGACCGGCACCACCGGACAGAGCGGCGCGGGCGCCGGCGGCAGCCGGCTCGCCGTGGACGAGCTGATCGACAACCCGAAGACCCGGATCATCGTGTGCTGCGGGTCCGGCGGCGTCGGCAAGACCACCACCGCGGCGGCGATCGGCCTGCGGGCCGCCGAGCGCGGCCGCAAGGTCGTCGTCCTGACCATCGACCCGGCCCGGCGGCTGGCGCAGTCGATGGGGCTGACCGAGCTCGACAACACCCCTCGGATCGTCAAGGGCGTGACCGGCGACGGCGAGCTCCAGGCCATGATGCTCGACATGAAGCGGACCTTCGACGAGGTCGTGCTGGCGCACGCCGACCCCGAGCGGGCCCGCGCGATCATGGAGAACCCCTTCTACCAGTCCCTGTCGGCCGGCTTCGCGGGCACGCAGGAGTACATGGCGATGGAGAAGCTCGGCCAGCTGCGGGCGGCCGAGGAGTGGGACCTCATCGTCGTCGACACACCGCCGTCCCGGTCCGCGCTGGACTTCCTGGACGCGCCGAACCGGCTCGGGTCCTTCCTCGACGGCAAGGTGATCCGGATCCTGACCGCCCCGGCCAAGGTCGGCGGGCGGTCCGCGATGAAGTTCCTGAACGCCGGGATGGGCCTGCTCACCGGCACCCTCGGGAAGATCTTCGGCGCCCAGCTGCTGACAGACGTCCAGACCTTCGTCAGCGCGACGGACTCGATGTTCGGCGGCTTCCGGGAGCGGGCGGACCGCACCTACCAGCTGCTCCAGGCGCCGGGCACGGCGTTCCTGGTGGTGGCCGCCCCGGAGCGGGACGCACTGCGCGAGGCGGCGTACTTCGTGGACCGGCTGGCCGCCGACCGGATGCCGCTGGCCGGACTGGTGCTCAACCGGGTGCACGGGACCGGCGCCCCGCAGCTCACCGCCGAACGGGCGCTGGCCGCGGCCGAGGCGCTGGAGGAGAACGGTTCGGAGCAGGTCTCGCCGGACGCCGAGCTGCTGGCGGCCGGGCTGCTGCGGCTGCACGCCGAGCGGATGCAGGTGATGGTGCGCGAGCGGCGGACCCGTGACCGCTTCGTCTCGGTGTACCCGGACGTGCCGATCGTCGAGGTCGCCGCGCTGCCCGGGGACGTCCACGACCTGGAAGGACTGCGGACGATCGGGGAGCGGCTCAGCGGGTCCGCGGACTGACACTCGGCGGGGCCGGTCCAGGTTCTCGGACCGGCCCGGGTTGTCGCACCGGTCCGGGCCGTCGACCCGGACCTCCGGACCCGAGCCCCCCGACCCGGGTTGGTGCGCGCCGACCGTGCTCCGCACGGCCGAAGCCCGTGCGGCCGAAGCCCGTGCGGCCGAAGCCCGTGCGGCGGTGACTCAGCCCGCCTGGGCGTAGTCCGTCAGTATCACGCCGGTGGCCAGCGAGGTCTCGTACTCGGTGCGGGCTGTCTCCAGCAGCCGCCGCCACGAGATCACGGTCGGCCGACGGCGCAGCAGCGCCCGGCGCTCGCGCTCGGTCATCCCGCCCCAGACCCCGAACTCCACCCGGTTGTCCAGGGCGTCCGCCAGGCATTCCGTGCGCACCGGGCACCCGCTGCACACCGCCTTGGCGCGATTCTGCGCCGCCCCCTGGACGAACAGTTCGTCCGGATCACTCGTGCGGCAGGCGGCCTGCGCACTCCAGTCGTCTACCCAGCCCATGCCGGCGCCGTCCTCTCCCGAATCGAGGCTCCCCCACGGCGGCAACGGCATATTCACCGTTGCCAGTTGAGGACGTTACGGAAGAACGACAGCTTGCAACAGCCCCTTCGGGCTCAATCTCGAATGACCCGATTGGACTATGGGTGGCGATCAGCTCACTCGTTGGAGTGATCGCAGGTCGCAAGCATTGCCAGGTCCGCGTTCACCACTCTCGCCACGCGGACCACTACACAGCGCTACCGGACACAGGGGTGCAGCCGCCATCAGCTGCCTCAAAAACGCCCTGAAGGTAGATAATTCGGGCAATTCTCATCACTCACAAGAGTGATCGATGCTGACGCAGCGAAGCTGTCGCAAGCTTGTGACAAGCCTAGGCGAACACCTGCCCCGGTGTGCGGCATTCGGCAACGTAGGGTTCTCCCCATGGCACCGAAGCGCCCCCAGGCACCCCAGCCCCCAGGCAACACCGGAGCTCCGCGCGGCAAGCGCCGCGGGTCACCGCTCGACTACGCGGGACACGGAGTGAAGTTCCTGGGGGTCAGCGTGCTGTCCGGAGTACTGCTGGCAGGCATGGCCCTGCCCGCCGTCGGCGCGCTCGGCCTGACCGCCAAGAACACGGCGGAGGGCTTCTCCAACATCCCGGACGACTTCAAGACGCCGCCGCTCACCCAGGCGACCCAGATCTTCGACGCCAAGGGCGGGCTGATCGCCAAGGTCTACGAGCGCGACCGCACCGTCCTCACCGCCGACCAGATGTCCCCTTACATGCGCCAGGCGCAGGTCGACATCGAGGACGCCCGCTTCTACGACCACGGCGCCGTCGACCTCAAGGGCGTGCTCCGCGCGATCAGCAAGAACGCGGAGAGCGGCACCGCCTCCCAGGGCGCCTCGACGCTGACCCAGCAGTACGTGAAGAACGTCAACGTCGAGAAGGCCGGCGACGACCAGGCCGCCGTCCTGGAGGCCCAGCGCAAGACCCTGGGCCGCAAGATCCAGGAGCTGAAGGTCGCGATCAAGCTGGAGGAGGATCTGACCAAGGACCAGATCCTCACCAACTACCTGAACATCACCTTCTACGGTCACCAGGCCTACGGGATCGAAGCCGCCTCCCAGCGGTACTTCAGCAAGAGCAACAAGGACCTCACCATCGCCGAGGCCGCGACCCTGGCCGGCCTGGTGCAGAACCCGTCCCAGTACGACCCGGTGCGCTTCCCGGACAACGCGGTGAAGCGGCGCAACACCGTGATCGACAAGATGGTCGAGAACAAGCACGTCACCGCGGACCAGGCCAAGGAGGCCAAGGCCGCCCCGCTGGGCCTGAAGTACAAGGACCCGCAGAACGGCTGCATCACCGCCCAGGCGGGCATGGGCTTCTTCTGCGACTACGTCCGGCACGTGGTCAAGCAGGACCCGGCCTTCGGCAAGAACGCCGCCGAGCGGAAGAAGTTCTGGGACCAGGGCGGTCTGAACATCTACACCACCCTCGACCCGGACAAGCAGGCCGCCGCCCAGGCCGCGGTCACCGGCAAGGTCAAGGTCACCGACCCGGTGTCGGCCGCCGCCACCATGATGGAGCCGGGCACCGGCAAGATCCTGGCGATGGCCCAGACCCGCTCGTACGGCCTGGAGCCGTCCAAGAACCAGACCGTCGTCAACCTCAACGTCGACGCGGCGATGGGCGGCGGCAACGGATTCCAGCCCGGCTCGACCTTCAAGCCGATCATCGCCGCGGCCGCGCTCGAGAACGGGATGGCGCCCACCAAGCCGTACCCGTCCGAGAACCGCATCGAGTGGCCGACGATGAAGACCTGCGAAGGCACCTGGAAGAACACCTACAAGGGCAACGAGCGATACGTCCCGAACGAGAGCAAGAGCGAGGTCGGCCCCTACGAGCTGAAGCAGGCGATGGCCCTCTCGGTCAACACCTACTTCGTTCAGATGGAGCAGGACATGGGGCTCTGCCCCGTCAAGCAGATGCTCGACAAGCTCAACATCACCACCACCGCCTCCGGCGCCAAGCTGGACGTGGTGCCCTCGATCACCCTGGGCACCAAGGAGATGTCGCCGCTGACCATGGCGAACGTCTACGCGACCTTCGCCGCCCGCGGCAAGCACTGCACGCCGATCGCGATCAACAAGATCAGCACGGTCGACGGCAAGGACATCAAGGTCCCGCAGACCGCCTGCACCCAGGCCTTCTCCGAGCAGACCGCCGACGCGCTGAACACCGTCCTGCTCAATGTGACCGAGAAGGGCACCGGCGCCACCCTCGGCCTGGAGGACGGTCGCCAGATCGCCGGCAAGACCGGTACCACCGACAAGAAGAAGGCCGCCTGGTTCAGCGGCTACACCCCGCAGCTCGCCACCGCGGTCTGGATCGGCGGCCCCACCGGCGGCGTCGAGATGAAGAACATGAAGATCGGCGAGACCTACTACGGTGCCGACGGCGTCTTCGGTGCCACCGGCCCCGGCCCGATCTGGAAGATGGCCATGGACGCGGCGCTGAAGGGCTCCCCGAAGGAGACCTTCCAGACCATCGACATCCCGGACCCGGCCCCCAAGCCGGACCCGAACGCCACCCCGGGCGCGACCGCCCCGGCCACGCCCCCCGCGGGCGGCGACCCGAACGCGGGCGGCAACCCGCCGCCCCCGGCCGGCAACCCCGGCGCCCCCGGCACCAACGCCGGCGGCCTGATCGGCGGCGGGTTCACCTTCCCGCCGGGGGTCATCGGCGGGAACGACGGCGGCGGGAACGGGCGCGGCCACCACTGAGCGGCCGGCCCTCGCGGCCTCCGGCAGGACGAAGAAAAGAGGGGCGCCCCCCGAGCATCTCGCTCGGGGGGCGCCCCTCTTTTCTTCGTTCTCCGCTTTGCCCTTGCCCTGGCGCCGCTCAGCGGACCGGTCAGCCGGCGAGGGCGGACTTCACCGCGGCGGCCACCCGGCCGCCCTCGGCCAGGCCGTCGACCTTCGGCCGCACCAGCTTCATCACGGCGCCCATGCCCTGCGGACCGACCGCGCCGCTCTCGGCGACGGCGGCGGCCACGATGGCCGTCAGCTCGTCGTCGGAAAGCTGCTTCGGCAGGTAACCCGCCAGCACCTCGCCCTCGGCCACCTCACGGGCGGCCTGCTCGACCCGGCCGGCGTTGTCGAACGCCTCCGCGGCCTCCCGGCGCTTCTTCGCCTCCCGGCCGATCACCTTGAGCACCTCGGCGTCGGAGAGCTCGCGCTTCGTCTTCCCCGCCACCTCCTCGCTGGTGACGGCCGACAGCGTGAGCCGGATGGTGGACGAGCGCAGCTCGTCCCGGTCCCTGATGGCAGCCGTCAGGTCCTGGTGCAGCTGCTCCTTGAGCGTCGTCATGGCCCCGAGTCTCCCACCTGCCACGTTCCGGTGCCCACCATTAACGCCGCCCGTCCGCTCCCCCTCCCCTGCGCCCTTCCCTCACCATCGATAACCTCTTAAACTGGTTACATGACGGACGAGCGAAGCCCCGGTCTGGTCCTGCACTACCCCGGCGGAGCACGCTTCCACTTCGACCCGGGCGCGCTCTGCCTGGAACTGCTGCCCACCGGCGGCCCCGGCCCCTACGCCCGGTACGAGATCCTGCACCGGCCGTCCGGCCTGCTGGAGTGGCTCGGACAGTCCCGGCTCGGCCTGCCGGCGGACGCCGTCCGGATCAGCGACGACCAACTGGCCGCCGTCCGCACCCTGCGGGACGCCCTCCGGCGCCTCACCGCGGCCCGCGCGAGCGGTGGCCGCGCCCCCGCCGATCCCGCCGACCACACGGTGCTCAACCGCGCCGCCGCCCGGCCGCCGCTCGCCCCGCAGATCGCCCCCGACGGCACCGCGGCGCCGCCCCTGCCCGGCGACGGCGACCAGCTCGCCTCCACCCTCGCCCGCGACGCCATCGCCCTGTTCACCGGCCCGTACGCGGACCGGATCCGCGAATGCGGCGCCGACGACTGCCAGCTGCTCTTCGTCGACACCTCGCGACCGGGCCGACGGCGCTGGTGCTCGATGGAGCGCTGCGGCAACCGCCACAAGGTCCGGGCCCTGCGCGCCCGGCGCGAACGACCCGAGGGGTGACCGGACGTGTCCCCGGGCGCACCCCGACAGTTCACCTGCTGATCCGCCGTCTGAGAGCATGGACCGATGCGACCGCTGTACTCCGTTCCCCTCGGAATCGCCGCCACCGGCGCCGCCTGCCTCGCCTACTCCGTTGGGTACGAGGTCCGTTCCTTCCGCCTCCGCCGGGTCGAGGTCCCGGTCCTCCCCCGAGGCGCCCGACCCATCCGGGTACTGCAGGTCTCCGACATCCACATGGTGAGCGGCCAGGGCAGGAAGCAGCGCTGGCTGCAGAGCCTCGCCGGCCTCCGGCCCGACCTGGTGGTCAACACCGGCGACAACCTCTCCGACCCGGAGGGCGTCCCCGCCACCCTGGACGCGCTCGGCCCACTGATGGACTTCCCCGGCGTCTACGTCTTCGGGTCCAACGACTACTACGGCCCCGCCCGCAAGAACCCCGCCCGCTACCTCCAGGCCATGCGCACCGGCAGCCACGGCATGAACAACGCCGACGGCACCGCCCGCCGCGGCATCACCGGCGCCGTCCACAACCCCTGGGAGAAGCTCCGCGACGCCTTCGACGCCGCCGGCTGGCTCGACCTCACCAACACCCGGGGCCGCCTCACCGTCGCCGGCCTCGACCTGGAGTTCACCGGCCTGGACGACCCCCACATCCGGCGCGACCGCTACAGCGAGGTCGCCGGCGGCCCCTCCCCCGACGCCGACCTCTCCCTCGCCGTCGTGCACGCCCCGTACCTTCGGGTCCTCGACGCCTTCACCGCCGACCGCTACCCCCTGATCCTGGCCGGCCACACCCACGGCGGCCAGCTCTGCGTCCCCTTCTACGGCGCCCTGGTCACCAACTGCGACCTCGACGCCAAGCGGGTCAAGGGCCTCTCCACCCACCAGGCCGGCGGCCGCCGCTCCTACCTCCACGTCTCGGCCGGCTGCGGCACCAACCGCTACACCCCCGTCCGCTTCGCCTGCCCCCCTGAAGCCACCCTCCTCACCCTCACCCCGACCCCCCACTGACCCACCCGCCCCGCTCGCCGAGAAACCGGATTTCGTCTCTCGGCGAGCGTCCGGTAGAGTTCTACTCGTCGCGAAGGAGACGGAGCGACAAACAGAAAGACCGGGGTGTGGCGCAGCTTGGTAGCGCGCTTCGTTCGGGACGAAGAGGCCGTGGGTTCAAATCCCGCCACCCCGACCCAGTCCAGAGGGCCTATCGGAGAGATCCGATAGGCCCTCTGGCGTTTTGCGTACCCACCTGAGTGACCAAGCCTCAGGATCCTGGGAGAACAGGTCGTACATGACCGTTGCCCCGGTCCGGATCATCGCGCGGATCCGGCGGCGGTGGACCTCTTCGGTGACTGCCGTACTGGAGTGGCCGATCAAGCGAGAGATCTCTTCCAGGGGCACGCCGCTGTCCGAGAGCGCGGACACGAAGCTGTGGCGCAGTTCACGAGGGGCCCGACCGGCGGACGACGGCCCTCCTCCGTGCGCGGATTTAATCGCCGGCAGGTTGTCGTCACGCTGTGCGAGGCTGGACGCATGATTGGCGAGCCGCCCGACGCTTACGTCGGCCAGGAGTTCAGCACCCGCCGTTTGGCCCACGAGGCGGGAGTGCACCGTCCGCCACAGGCCGGCATCTGCGGCACGAAGGCGACCGGCGCCGAGTCGATCGTCCTCTCCGGTGGCTACAAGGACGACGAGGACTACGGGGACGTAGTGGTCTACACCGGCCATGGTGGACAGGACTCGTCGAAGAACCAGGTTGCCGACCAAACTCTGGACGACCCCGGGAACGCCGCCCTGGTCACCAGCTACCTGGAAGGGCTTCTCGTCCGAGTGCTGCGCGGGGCGCACAAGGACTCCAAGTACGCGCCCAAGACGGGTTACCGGTACGACGGACTGTTTCGCGTCACGGGGTACGGCAGCAAGCTCGGCATCGACGGTCACTTGATCTGGCAGTTCCGCCTGGAAGCCTGTGAGGGCACGCCGATCCCCGCTCCTGCAGACGAGGCAGACCTGCCCGCGGTCGACGAACTCCCGTTCGACGACGACCCCGACCAGCCCGCCGCCGGAAACGAAACACCCGACCGGACCACCAGTACAGTGCAGCGCATCGTCCGTAGCAGCGCCGTGAAGCGACAGGTCAAGGCCTGGCACGACAACCGGTGCCAGGTTTGCGCGTTGCGCATCGAGGTCCCCGGCGGCAGCTACAGCGAGGGCGCCCACATCCAAGCGCTTGGCAGTCCTCACAACGGGCCTGACATCGCCGCGAACGTTCTCTGCCTCTGCCCGAACTGCCACGTCATGCTTGACGCAGGCGCCATCGTCTTGACTGACGACCTCATCGTCATCAAGGGAGGCATCGCGATAGGGCCCCTCCGCACCCACCCCCAGCACAAGATCGACCTCAACTGCGTGCGCCAGCAACGCGAGCGCTGGCGTCAGTGAGGGGCTCCGGCTGAGCAGTGCCGGACCGGCTTCGGAACGAAGCGGCCATGGGTTTGCAGCCAGCCGTCCCGACCCGGTCCGGAGGGCCTGTCGGAGAGACCGACAGGCCCTCCGGCGTTCTGAGTGCCGACCTGGATGACCGACCCGAGTGAGCAACCCTCAAGATTCTGAGCCAACAGGTCACCCACGGCCTGTGATCATCCAATCCTTTTCATCACGCGATGATCGCCTACCGACAGGAGAGTCCCATGGTGCCGGCACGTCCCGGTGACGAGTTCTGCGCTGCGATAGATGCCCTCCGTGTCGACCGATCCTCCGGCAAGCCGGCACTTCACCAACCGATCACCCTGCTGTGGGCCGTCGCGCGGGCAGCCACCGGCCAGCCGCGATTGGCGTCGTGGAGCGAGGTACAGGGTGAGCTCCACCAGTTGCTGAAGCGCTATGGACGCCACGGCTCGGACCCCTCACCGGAGTACCCGTTCGTTGCATTGAGTCGATCGAGCCTCTGGGAGCTCAAGGACGTTGACGGCGACGTCCCGACGGCTCGTGGCTCGCAGTTGAAGAACTGGCTTCTGGAACAGAATCCGCAGGGCGGCCTCACCGAGTCGTTCCACACCCTCATGGCGACCGACCCCGTCGCACGACAGCAGGTCGTCGACAGACTGACGGATCGTTTCTTCGAATCCTCCAAGCCCGAAGATCTCCTGCAGCAGATCCACAGGGGCACCGCTGTCTTCGACGGCTTCGGGGCAGTCCCCGGTGTCAGCGACGGCCAGACCTTCCCGAACCGGAAGGAGCTCGCCGAGGCGCGGGTCCACCGGCCACTTCAAGCGGGAATCTGCGGCACGAAGGACAGTGGGGCGGAGTCCATAGTCGTGTCCGGCGGCTACGAGGACGACGAAGACTACGGCGACATCCTCATTTACACCGGGCAGGGTGGGCGCGACCCCGGCTCCGGTCAGCAGGTCCGCGACCAGAAGCTCACTCTGGGCAATGCTGCCCTGGTCACCAGTCTCGCCACAGGTGCCCCGGTGCGCGTCATTCGCGCGGAGAAGGAGCGGAAAGGCAGCTCGTCGGCACGGCACTACCGCTACGACGGGCTCTTCCGGGTCGAGGACTACTGGTCCGAACAGGGGCGTTCCGGATACCTCGTCTGGCGCTTCCGGCTCGTTCAGCTCACCGGCCCTGCGACGCCCGCCCGATCTGCCGCAACACTCGACGTGCCTGCCGGCAACGAGACGCCGTCACGTGTGGAGGCCACGGCCCAGCGCATTGTCCGGAGCACTGCCGTGGCGAACTACGTCAAGAAGGTGCACGACTTCCACTGCCAGGTGTGCGGAACGCGTCTCACCGCCCCGACCTACCCCTATGCAGAGGCCGCTCACATTCGGGGACTCGGGCGCCCGCACCACGGGCCTGACATTGCCGACAACGTGCTCTGCCTCTGCCCCAACCATCACACCCTTTTTGATTTCGGCATGCTGATCATCGATGACGATCTGACCGTTACCGACCGGTCTTCGGGATCGGTCATCGGGCAGTTGCGCGAAGCTCCCGGCCATCAGGTCGATCGGGAGCATCTCGCGTATCACCGTGAGCACTACTCGGGGCTGGGCTGGCACGGGCCCAGTGACACATAGGAATCCAGGGACAGCCCAGGGGGCGGGCCGTACGAGGTGTGGGCCGGCGGAGCCGGGCCGAGCGGGGTCGGGCTCGTGGGGTGTGGTCGCCGGGGTGTGGGGTGGGAATCCGGGGGTTGTCCGTGGGCGGTCGGCCGGGCCCGGGGGTGTGGCGCCGGTGCTGGACGAGGTCGGTCTGGAGACGCCGGCGCACTGCATGGCGGCCGCTCCGGAGGAGGTCCGGGGGCGGGGGTGGAGCTCAACCGGCCTTCTGTGCCGAACATTTGACCGTGTGCGTTGCGCGGCCGTCGGCCACCGGGATACCGGAATTCGCCAAAGCGGTTCCGGGGCGCGGAGGGGAGTCGGAACAAAGCGATCGTTCACTATCCTCCCGAGGACGGCACCTCACGGCACCACACCACCCCGGGGAGCTCATCACATGGACGCGCAACCCCTCTCACTGGTCGGCGAAGCCGCCGTCTCCCGGTTCGCCGAGCAGGTCTTCGCCCATCTGGGCCGGACCGACCAGCGTCGCTGGGCCAGGGCCTATCTGCAGGGACTGCTCGCGGCGCCCGGCCGCAAGTCGCTGGCCAACATGGCCGCCAGCCTGACCAGCGGGCCGGCCGCCGCGGCCACCGTCTCGCTCTCGCTCCAGCAGTTCATCAACGGCAGCCCCTGGGACTGGCGTCCGGCCCGGCGGGTGCTCGCCGAACTGGCCGCCGGGCCGCGCCCGGTGCGGGCCTGGACCGCCGGGCTCGCGGTCGTCCCCAAGCGCGGCGACCAGGTGGTGGGGGTCCATCGGCGGTTCGACCCGGCGACCGGCCGGACCGTCAAGTGCCAGGCCGCATGCGGTCTATTCGTCGCCACCGACCGGGATGCCGTCCCGGTGGACTGGTCTCTGCTGCTCGACCCGAGCTGGACGGACGACCCGCAGCGGCGCGCCCGGGCCCGGATCCCCGGGGAGGTCGCCCCGCTCCCGGCGGGCGAGTTGCTGGTCGGGATGGTGGACCGGCTCGCCGCCCACCATCCGGTGGCGCCGCTGGTCGCCGGCCTGGACGCGGCGGACGACCCGATCCGGCTGGCCGCCGCGCTCGCCCGCCGTTCCGTCCCGTACCTGCTGGAGGTCCGCGGCGGCCAGGCCGTCCGGCCCGTGCTGCAGGCCACCACGGGCCGGCACGGGCGGGTGCGACAGGGTGCCGTGGCCGCCGAGTCGCTGTTCCCCCGGTGGCGGTCGCGGACGGCGGCGGGCACGGTGGCGGTGCTGCGCGGCACCCCCGTGCTGCCGCCCGGCCCGGCGGCCGCACCGGCCTCGGTGGCGTCGGCGGCGTCGGCGGCGCCGGTGCACCGGCTGTGGGCGCGGTGCGACGGCGACGGCGGGCCGCGGCGGTACTGGCTGACCGATCTGGCCGAGGACGCCCCGGGCGTGCTCGCGCTGCTGGACGCCGCCTCGGCCACCCGGAGCACCGTGGACCGGCTCGGTTCGGACTTCGGCCTGCTGGACTTCTCCGGCCGCTCGTACACCGGCTGGCACCACCACATGACGCTGGTCTCGGCCGCGTACGCGCTCGGCCGGGACCTGGCCGTCCGGGTCGGGGGCACCCTCCGGCACTCCGCCTAGCCGCACGGCCACCTCGCCGCCGGGCCGCGACCGCACGGCCCGGTCAGGCGTCGACGGCCTGGTAGACCGTGGTCCAGAAGTCGTGGATCAGACGGGCCGAGTCGGGGACGGTCATCCCGACCTGGGTGAGCACGATGCCGACGAGCCCGTGCTCCGGGTCGGCGTAGGTGGAGGTGCCGCTGCCGCCGTCCCAGCCGAACTGGCCGACGGGGGCGTAGTCGCCGCGATAGGTCCGCACCGCCGAGCCGAGGCCCCAGCCGCCGTGCTGCCCCTGGCCGTAGGACAGGTGCACGTTGTCCTTGGCCAGGGTCTCGCGCAGGGCGGTCTGCTCCGGGGTGAGGCGGTTGGTGGTCATCAGCTCGACCACCGGGCGGGAGAGGACGCGCTCGCCGCCGTGCAGCCCGCCGTCGAGCAGCATCCGGAAGTAGGCGTGGTAGTCGTCGACGGTGGAGACCAGGCCGCCGCCACCGCCGGGGAACGCCGGGGGCTTGCTCCAGCGGCCGTCCGCCGGCTCGTCCCAGACGTGGAACTCGCCGGTCTGCGGGTCGGGGGCGTAGAGGGCGGGCAGCCGGTCGATCTTCTCGGCGGGCACGTGGAAGCCGGTGTCCGTCATCCCCAGCGGACCGAAGACCCGCTCGCGGAGGAAGCTCTCGAACGACTGGCCGGTGACCCGGGCGACGAGCACGCCGAGCAGGTCGCTGGCGATGTGGTACTGCCAGCGCTCACCGGGCTGGTGCATCAGCGGGAGCGTGCCGAGGCGGCGCAGCCACTCGTCCGGCTCCGGCATCGGCTGCGGCAGGTCGGGCGTGAGGCCGTTCTCGATGATCGCGCCCATGATCGGGCTGCCCAGCGCCGTGATGTCCATGCCGAGGCCGAAGGTCGAGGTCAGCACGTCCCGGACGGTGATCGGTCGCCGAGCCGGCACGGTGTCGTCGAGCGGGCCGTCGATCCGCTTGAGGACGCGGCGGTCGGCGAGCTCCGGCAGCCAGGTCTGCACGAGGTCGTCCAGCCGGAGCCGGCACTCGTCGAGCAGGACCGCGGCGGCGGCCATGGTGACCGGCTTGGAGGTGGAGGCCATCCGGAAGATCGTGTCCCGGCCCATCGGCGCGCCGCCGTCGTGGCGCATGGTGCCGATGGCCTCGACGTGTGTCTGCCCGCCCCGGCCGATCAGGGCGACGACGCCCGGGATCCGACCGGACTCGACGTGCCGCGTCAGCACCTCGCGCACCTTGCGCAGGCCCTCGTCGGTGAAGCCGCCGTTGCTGCTGGTCATGTTGACCTTCCCCGCCCTGTTGTGTTCGTGAACTTCTGAACACTGAGGAAGCTACATTGCGTTCATGGGTTCGTCAACGCCAAATGAAGAGCCAAGCCCGTAAATACTGGGCAGATTTCCATTCGTTGCAATGGATCCGAAGTCGAAATGCAATGCCCCGCCGCACGAACCGTTGCAATGGGATCGGAGCGGCGGGGTCAGGCGCGGAACAGCGCCGCCAGCTCCGTCCGCGAGGCGATCCCCAGCTTCGGATAGGCCTTGTAGAGGTGGTGCCCGACGGTCCGCGGGCTGAGGAAGAGCTGCGCGGCGATGTCCCGGTTGGTCAGCCCCCGGGCCGCCAGCCGGGCGATCTGCAGCTCCTGCGGGGTGAGCACCGTCAGCGCGCCCTCGGCGGCGGCCGGGGCCGGGGCGGCGGTGCCGGTGGCGGTCAGTTCGGTGCGGGCGCGGTCCGCCCAGGGTTCGGCACCGAGCCGCTCGAAGACCTCCAGGGCGGCGCCCAGATGCGGGCGGGCGTCCGTACGGCGGCGCTCCCGCCGCAGCCACTCGCCGTACAGCAGCGCGGTGCGGGCGCGTTCGAACGGACGGTGGGCACCCTCGTGCAGGTCGAGGGCCGCCCGGTAGGCGGATTCGGCGAGTTCGTCCGGCCCGAGCAGCGCCTGGCAGCGCAGTCGCAGGGCCTCTGCCCAGGGCGTCCCGGCCGCGGCCGCCCAGCGGGCGAAGCGCTCGTACGGCTCGGCCGCCCGTTCCGGTTCGCCCAGCCGGACGGCCGCCTCGACCAGGTCGGGAACGGCCCGGGTGGCGCCGACATGGTGCCGGTACGGCCCGGTGGTGAGCGTGTGCAGCCGGTCGGCGGCCGCCGCCGCGCGGCCCCGGCCGAGGTCCAGCAGGGCGCGCGCCCAGTGCGCCCACGGCTCCCCGGCGGCGGGCGCGGCCGAACCGGGGACCAGCGCCGCCGCAGCGAGCTCCGCGCACCGCTCGTCGGCCCCCGCGAGGGCCGCCACACAGGCCAGCAGCGAGGCGAGTTGGCTGGTCCACTGGGCCTGGCCGGTGTCCCGGGCGAGCGCCAGGCCCTCCGTCGCCGTCACCTCGGCGTCGCGGTGCCGGCCGTGGAACAGTTCGGCCTCGGCGAGGAAGAACTGCAGCGTCGGCAGCACCCCGACCGTCCCCTTGACGCGGGCCTCGGCGGTGAGTTCGGCGGCCAGCTCCAGCGTCTCGTGATCCCGGCCGAGAACGAGGGTCGCCCCGCACAGCTGCACCAGGTCGACCGGGCTCTCCGCCCCGGCCTTCCGGGCCGCCGCCGCGGTGGCGCGGACGTCGGGCAGGGGGCCGGCGGGACGCCCCAGCGCGGGCAGCACGGCGGCCGGCAGGTGCCGGGCCAGCGGGGCGAGCGGTTCGTCCGCGCCCAGCGGCAGGGCGGCCAGCCGGTCGAGCACGGTGGCCACCGGCTCCTCGCCGACGTACCAGGCGGCGTGGAAGGCCTGCAGCAGCATCCGGGCCGCGTGCGCGGGCTCGATGTCGGTCGCGGCGGCGTCCAGCAGCAGCCGGTACGCGGCCGGGTAGGCGCCGCGCCAGAAGTGCGCGACGGCCCGGACCTGGTCCAGCAGCGCGTGCGCGAAGACGCTGTCGGTGCGCTCGCCGGCCCGGTCGGCGAGCGCCTCGGCCAGCTCCAACTTCCCTTCCTCGGTGGCGGCTTCGGCGGCCAGCACCAGGCGGCGGGTGGCACCGTCGCGGTCCGGGGTGAGCCCGGCGGCGCGCTCGTACGCGGCGGCCGCGCCGCCGTGGGCGCCCCGGGCCTCGGCCCGCGCGGCGGTCCGCTCCAGCGCGTCGGCGAGTCCGGCGTCCGGCGCGGTGGCGGCGAGCGCGAGGTGCCAGGTCCGCCGGTCGCCCTCCTCCAGAACCTCGCCGAGCGCCCGGTGGGCGGCCAACCGCTGCTGGAGCGGGGCCCGCTGGAGGACGGCCGCGCGCAGCAGCGGGTGCCGGAAGGCGAACCGGCGGTCGGTGCCGACGGCGACCAGTCCGGCCCGTTCGGCGGGCTCCAGCGCGTCGGCGCCCGCCCCGAGCGCGGCGGCGGCAGCCAGGACGACGTCCAGCTCGCCGTTCTCCTCGGCCGCGGCGACCAGCAGCAGGGTCTGGGTCGCGGGCGGCAGACCGGTGACCTGGCCGTGGAAGGCGATCCGGAGCCGACTGGTGAGGGCGAGCCCGCCCGACGCCAAGTCAGCCTCGGTGGACGGCAGTTCGACGAGGGCCAGCGGATTGCCGGCGGCTTCGGCGAGCAGTCGGCGACGGGCCGGACCGGTCAGGGCAGGTCCGGTGCGGGCCGCTCCCGAACGGTCGTCGAGCAGGCGGACCGCGTCCGGTTCGGCCAGGCCGGTGAGCCGCAGCTCGGGCAGGCCGGCCAGCGGTCCGACCGCCGTCCCCGGCCGGGCCGGGCCGCCCTCCCCGGCCCCCGTGTCCCGGGCGGCGAGCAGCAGGGCGACGCCCTCGGCCTGGAGCCGGCGGGCCGCGATCAGCAGGGCGTCCAGCGAGGAGCGGTCGAGCCACTGCACATCGTCGACCACGCACAACAGCGGCTGCTCGGAGGCGAGTTCGGCGAGCAGCCCGAGCGTGGCCAGCCCGGTGAGCAGCCGGTCGGCGCCACCGGCCGGCTCGCCGAGTCCGAACGCGCCCTCCAGCGAACGCCGTTGCGGGCCGGGCAGGGCGTCCAGCCGGTCCAGGCCGGACGACAGCAGCAGACTCAGTCCGGCGAAGGGGAGTTCGGCCTCGTACTCGACACCGGTCGCCCGGACCACCCGGAACCCGTCGCCGGCCGCCGCCACCGCGTACTCCAGCACGGCCGTCTTGCCGATCCCCGGCTCGCCGCGCAGCAGCAGGACGCCACTGCGACCGCCACGCGCCCCGTCGAGCAGCGCGTCGACAGCGGCCCGCTCCCGTTCCCGTCCGTACAGCACCCCGGTCCCCCTCCCCGCCGACCCCCGTGTCCGGCGGGTTCGACCCTACTGGCGCCCACCTCGGTACCCCCTACCTATCCGTGACCGATTCGCCCGCCGGCCGGCGTCCGTAAGTTTTCGACCAGCGGGAACGGCCCACCGGCCGCCGCACCGAGCACCGCACCAACCACCGCACCGGACAAGGGAGAAGACCATGAACGCCAACCTGCCCACCGACCTCGGACAGCTCGCCGCCCGCTACCTCGCCGCGTGGAACGAGACCGACCCGGCCGCCCGCCGGAAGCTGATCGACGAGGCGTGGGCCGAGGACGGCCGCTACACCGACCCGCTGGCCGCCGTCACCGGGCGCGAGGGCGTCGACGCGCTGATCGGCGCGGCGCAGGGGCAGTTCCCCGGCCTGGTGTTCACCCTCGGCCCGGTCGACGCCCACCACGACATCGCCCGTTTCACGTGGAACCTCGGCCCGGCCGGGGAGGAGCCGCTGGTCATCGGCTTCGACGTGCTGGTCGCCGACGCGGAGGGCCGGATCGCCTCGGTGCACGGCTTCCTCGACCGCGTCCCCGGCGCCTGAGCCGTCGGCCTCCTCCGACCGCCGGCAGTACCCACCGGGGCGGGCGACACCTGCGCCCGCCCCGCCCCGGCCCCGGCCCTGGTCCCGGAACGCCCGCCATGTCCCGCCGCACGCACTCCCGCCACGTACCGACCCGGAGCAGACGATGTCCAGCACCCTGACCGACCGAAGCACCGACCGAAGCACCGACCGGCGCACCACCCGCACCACCGCCGCCCCGGCCGCTGCCGCCCCCGCCCCGCGCGGCCTGCTGCCGGTCCTGCTGACCGCGACCTTCATGACCGCCCTCGACGTCTTCGTCGTCAACGTCGCCATCCCCTCCCTCCAGACCGACCTGAGAGCCGGCCCCGCCGCCGTCCAATGGGTGGTCGCCGGCTTCGGCCTCGCCCTCGCCGTCGGGCTGATCACCGCCGGCCGGCTCGGCGACCGGTACGGCCGCCGCCGGACGTTCGGCCTCGGCCTGGCCCTGTTCACCCTGGCCTCGGCCGCCTGCGGCCTGGCCCCGACGGCGGGCACCCTGGTCGGCGCCCGGGTCGCCCAGGGGCTGGCGGCGGCGCTGATGGGCCCGCAGGTGCTGGCGATCCTGCGGACCGCGTACAGCGGCGCGGCGCAGGCCCGGGCGTTCGCGATGTACGGGCTGACGATGGGGCTCGGAGCGGTGTTCGGCCAGCTGATCGGCGGCGTGCTGATCCGCGCCGACCTGTTCGGCCTGGACTGGCGCAGCTGCTTCCTGCTCAACCTGCCGGTCGGCGTGGCCGCCCTGGCCCTGGTGCGGCGCTGCCTGCCCGAGTCCCGCGCCCCGCACCGGCCGGGACTCGACCCGGTGGGCGTCGTACTGGTCACCCTCGCCCTGACCGGCCTGGTGCTGCCGCTGATCCAGGGCCGCGAGAGCGGCTGGCCGCTGTGGACCGGGCTCTGCCTGGCCGGGGCTGCGGCGCTGCTCGTACTCCTCACCGTTCATCAGCACCGGCGCGGGCGGTCGGGCGGCTCGCCGCTGGTCGACACCCGGCTGTTCCGGGACCGCGCCTTCACCACCGGTCTGCTCGCCCAACTGGTCTTCTGGCTCGGCCAGGCCTCGTTCTTCCTGGTGCTCGCCCTCTACCTGCAGCCGGGCCTCGGCCTGGACGCGCTCGGGGCGGGCCTGGTCTTCACCGCGATCGGCCTCGGCTACCTGCTGACCTCCACCGCCGCGCACCGGGTGGCCGCCCGGCTCGGCCGGCAGGCGATCGCGCTGGGTGGGCTGCTGATGGCCGCCGGTCTGGGCCTGCTCTGGCTGGCCGTGCACCTGACGGGCACCACCGGCAGCGTCTGGTGGCTGGCACCGGGCCTGTTCGTGGACGGGCTCGGGATGGGGCTGGTGATCGCCCCGGTGACCTCGCTGGTGCTGGCCGGCGTCGAACCCCGGCTGGCCGGCTCCGCCGCGGGCCTGGTGGCCACCGTGCAGCAGGTGGCGGGGGCGCTCGGGGTCGCGCTGATCGGCATCCTCTACTACGGCGCCGCCGACCCGGCCACCGCCTTCGGGCGCAGCCTGGGAGCGCTGGCGGTCCTGGAGGTGCTGCTGGTGGGCCTGGTCCAGCTGCTGCCCCGCCGGACGGGGTGAACGGGCCGGGGAAGGACCGGAACCGTCGGAACGACCCACAGGACCGGAACGACCCACAGGACCGGCAGGACCCGCAGGAGCGCGAGGCCCGGAGGAACGGGGCAGGGGAGGGCCGCACCGGCCCTCCCCTCCCCCGTTTCCCCGTCCCGTTCCGTTTCCTCGCCCCGATCTGGTTGGGTGGGTGGATGAGCGAGGAGAAGAGCGCCGTTCCGGCGTGGGAGCAGCGGTTCAGGGCGGCACGGGTCTCCCTGCCGGACTGGGCCGAGGACGCCCCCGACCGGGCGCTGTACGTGTCCAACTCCAGCGGTACCTACGAGGTCTACGCCTGGGACCGCGCCACCGACACCCACCGGCGGGCCACCGACCGCCCGAACGGCACCACCGATGCCGAGCTGTCCCCCGACGGCGAGTGGATCTGGTGGTTCGACGACAGCGACGGCGACGAGTACGGCGTCTGGCGCCGCCAGCCGTTCGCCGGCCGTCCCGAGGGCGCCACCGGTCCGGACGAGGAGGCCGTCCCCGGTCTGGCCCCGTCCTACGAAGCGGGTCTCGCCCTGGGCCGGGACGGCACCGTGGTGGTCGGCCGGTCCACCGACGAGGACGGCACCACCCTGCACCTGCGCCGCCCGGGCGCGGCCGAGGCCGTCGAGATCTACCGGCACGCCGAGTACGGCGGTGTCGGCGACCTGAGCCACGACGGCACCCTGCTGGCCATCGACCACACCGAGCACGGCGACGCCATGCACGGCGCGATCCGGGTCGTCCGCCTCTCCGGCGACGACGCCACCGCCACCGACGGCGTCTCCGCCGTCCCCACCGTCGCCGAGCTGGACGAGGTCACCGGCCACGAGCACCCGCGCGGGGTCGCCTGCCTGGGCTTCGCGCCCGTCGACGGCGACACCCGGCTGCTGGTCGCCCACCAGCGCACCGGCCGCTGGGAGCCGATGATCTGGGACGTCGCGACCGGCAAGGAGACCGCCCTGGCGCTCCGCGACGAGCAGGGCCGCGAGCTGCCCGGCGACCTCTCCGCCCAGTGGCGCCCCGGCGCCCGCGCGCTGCTGATCGAGCACGAGTACGAGGCGCGCAGCGAGCTGTTCTCCTACTCCCTGGACGACGGCGTGCTCACCCGGCTGGACACCCCGCGCGGCACGGTCGGCGGCGCCACCCCGCGCCCCGACGGCACGGTGGAGTTCCTGTGGTCCTCCGCCGCCGACCCGTCCGCCGTCCGTTCCACCGCCGGCACGGTCGTGCTGCGCGCGCCCGGTGCCGTCCCGCCCGGCTCGGTGCCGGTCGAGGACGTCTGGGTGGACGGGCCGGGCGGCCGGGTGCACGCGCTGGTCCAGCGGCCGGCCGGGGCGGGCGAGGGCCCGTTCCCGACCGTGTTCGAGGTCCACGGCGGTCCGACCCACCACGACAGCGACTCCTTCGCGGCCGGGCCGGCCGCCTGGCTGGACCACGGCTTCGCGGTGGTCCGGGTCAACTACCGCGGCTCGACCGGCTACGGCCAGGCCTGGACGGACGCGCTGCGCGAGCGGGTCGGCCTGATCGAGCTGGAGGACATCGCGGCCGTGCGCGGCTGGGCGGTGGAGAGCGGACTGGCCGACCCGGACCGGCTGGTGCTGGCCGGCGGTTCCTGGGGCGGCTACCTCACGCTGCTCGGGCTCGGCGTGCAGCCCGAGCTGTGGAGCCTCGGCGTCGCCGCCGTTCCCGTCGCGGACTACCTGACCGCGTACGACGACGAGATGGAGGCGCTGAAGGCGATCGACCGCACGCTCTTCGGCGGCACGCCCGAGGAGGTGCCCGAGCGCTGGACCGCCTCCTCCCCGCTGACGTACATCGACCGGGTCGCGGTGCCGGTCTACATCAGCGCCGGGGTCAACGACCCGCGCTGCCCGATCAAGCAGATCGACAACTACGTCGAGGAGCTGGAGCGGCTCGGCAAGCCGCACGAGGTGTACCGGTACGACGCCGGGCACGGTTCGCTGGTCGTGGACGAGCGGATCAAGCAGTTGCGGTTGGAGATCGACTTCGTCCGCCGGCACCTCGGCGGCCTGCCGGTCGGCGAGAATCGGGCGGACATCGAGTAGTGGCGAACGGGGGACACGGGTGAGACGCCTGCTGACGATCCTGGGGGCGGGGGTGGCCGGGGCGCTGGTGCTCACCGGCTGCTCGGGGCAGGACGGCGGTGACGGCGGCGGGAGCGCGGCCTGTCCGCCGTCCTCCTCGCCGTCCTCCGCCGCGCCGTCGTCCCCGCCCTCGTCGTCCCCTCCGGTGGCCGTCGCTCCGTCGGCGGCCGCCTCCACGGCGGTGAAGGCCGCCTTCCGCACGGCGGTGGCCGGTGGCGGGGTCGGGGAGCAGGGCGGTGTGGTGCTGCTCGCCAAGTCGGGCTCGAAGGGGTCGAAGAGCTCCAAGAGCTCGAAGAGCGGCCGCACGACGCGTCACCACACCGACCGGTACGACTCGGACGACGATTCCAACGGCAGCGGCAACAACAACGCCCGCCGGTGCGACAACCCGCCGCCGACGGCCTCGCCGTCCCCGACCGGCTCGCCGTCACCGACGCCGTCGGGCACGGCGGCGGCCCCGACGCCGTCGGGCAAGGCACCGTCGCCGGTGCTGCCGCCCAAGTCGGCGGCCCCGGCGGTACCGGCCGTACCGCCGGCCAAGCCGACCCGCTGACGCGACTGCGGCGCGCCCCTGGGCCGGGGCGCGCCGCAGTCGTCGGTCAGTCCAGGACCGGGTCCAGTCCGAGGGCCCGGTCCTGCTCGGCCTCCGCCTCCCGGCGCAGCAGCCGGAACCACATGAACACCACGAAACCGCCGAAGACGAACCACTCCAGCGTGTAGCCGAGGTTCTGGAACGCCCGCAGGGAGAGGCCGTCACCGCCCTGCGGCTGGACGGTCGGCACCGGGGTGAGGCCCTCCGGCGCGACGTCGGCGGACACCCAGCCGTCGTACCAGCCGTCGAGGGCGAGCTTGTTGACGAGGGCGGCACGGTTGATGGTGCCGAGCTGCCCCTCCGGGAGACCGCCGGCCACGGCGCCGTTGCTGCCGCTGGTCTCGCCGGCCTGGAGCCGGCCGCCGAGGGTCACCTCGCCGGTGGGCGTGTCCACCGGGGCCCCGGGCGCGGACGCCCCGGCCGACGGTGTCCCGGGCGCCCAGCCGCGGACGACCGCGACCGTCCGGCCGTCGTCGGTGCGCAGCGGGGTGAGCACGTAGTAGCCCTGCCGACCGTCCAGCACGCGGTTGGGGACCAGCAGCTGGTGCTGCGGGTCGAAGGTGCCGGTGACCGTCACGGCGCGGCCGACGGTGTCGGTGGTGACCTGCGGCCGGTCGGCGGCGAGCAGTTCGCCGAGCGGACGGGGCGCGCCGACGTCGTTCACGGCCCGGCTGATCTCCTCGTGCGAGGAGACGCGGTCCTCGAACCGGCCGAGCTGCCAGGAGCCGAGCCAGACGCACACCGCGACGGCCGCCACGGCCAGCGCGGTGCCGCTCAGCCAGCGCGGGGTGAGGAGAAACCGGTACACACCCCCCACGGTAACCACTCCTCACACTCCGCCCGTCCCCAGGCCCCCACCTCGGACCGGAAAGTCGGCCCCGCCGACTTCCCGCGCGGCTCCGGCGGGGGCCGACGAGGCGGTCACCCCGCGGACGTCACGGACGTCGTGAAGGCCGCGGACGTCGCGGACGTCGCGGACGTCGCGGAGGTCGCGGAGGTCGCCCCCGCCGCCCTCACCCCTCCGTCCTCACCCCGCCGTCCTCACCCCGCCGACGGCGAGGCGCCGGGCGTCGGGGCCTGGGCGTCCGGCGCGACGACCCGCGGCGCGGTGCGGTAGACCGTGCCCGCGCAGGCATCGGCCAGGACGACCCGGGCGGCGGTCGGATTGCCCGGGGCCGGGGTGTACGCCAGGGTGACGCTCGACGAGGCCCTGCTCGGCCCGGGCACCGGGGTCGCGGACGGGCTCGGGGTCCCGGTGCTCCCCCCGGTCGTCGTGCCGCTCGGCTGCGGGGCCGTGCTCGGCGACCCGGTGGGACCGACCGCCGGAGTCGCCCCGGTCGCCCCGCTCTGCTCGCTCGCCCCGACGGGAGCACCGGTCGACGTGCCCGGCCCGCCCGGCCGGGCGCCGGTCGCCGCGATGCCGACGGGACCCGAGCCGGTGCCTCCGCTCGAACCCGCACCGGAGCTGGACCCGGAGCCGGAACCGGAACCGGAGCCCGTGGTGCTCGGGCCGCCCGCACCGCCGGGACCGCCGGCCCCCGGCAGGGCGCCGCCCCCGCCCGTCCCCGGGCCGCCGGTCGCGCCGCCGTCACCCACCGCGGACCCGGTGGCACCGCCACCGGCCGCCCCGCCGCCGCTCGCCCCGCCCGCCGTGGCGCCACCGGTCGAGCCCGCTCCCCCGGAACCGGCGGAGGCGCTCGGTGAGGTCGTCCCACTCGGGACGGGACAGCCCGCCGGGTCCGGGATCCACGCGATGTCGACCCGGTAGACCGCGCGCGGCGCGAGCACGAGGCCGTTGCTCCCGGCGTCGGCCCCCGCCGCAGGGCCGGCCGAGGGCCCGGGCGCGGGCAGACCGGTCGCCGGGTCTCCGGCGGTGTGGAAGGCGATCCGGATCCTCGCGTTGTCCGCCCCCGTGCTGCCGGTGGTGCCGCCGGCTCCCGTCCGGCCCGTGACCGTGACCGATCCGGGCCCGCCGAGCCGGCAGCTGCGTCCGGAGACATTGGTCATCGTGAAGGAGCCGTAGACCCGGCCGTCCGCGTCCGGGGCACCGAGCTGCGCGGTGCCCTGTCCGAGGTCGGCCCGGGTGCACAGGTCCAGGACCGGGGCGTCGGTCCCGCCGCCGGTGGCGGCGGGGCTCGGGCCGAAGGTGCCGGGCAGCTGACCGGTGCTGCTCGCACCGGCGCTCGCCCCACCGTCGACGCTGCCGGACGGGCTGCCGGGGGCGGTCGAGGTCCCGCTGTCGGAGACCGGCGGCCGGTGGGCGCCGCCGGAACCTCCGCCGGGGACGGTGCCGGCGACGCTCGGGGAGACACTGCCGCTGCCCACGCCGGAGGAGCCGGGGCCGCCGGACAGGCCGAGGTGGTCCGTGGTGTGCAGGGCCGGCAGGAGGAAGGAGGCGACCACGGCCACGGCGGCGGCGCCGGTCCAGGCCCCGCGCCGGGCGGCCCTCCGCCGCGGCACCGCCCGGCGGATGCGCTGCAGTCCGCCGGGGTCCGGCTGGACCTCGGCGACCGCCCGCAGCATCAGCTCCCGGACCAGCCGCTCCTCGTGACCGGCCGACGCCGGGACGCCCGCGCCGCCGCCGTCAACCGTCCGACCGTCCTCAGCCATGCCCGGCCTCCATCTGGACCCTCAGCGCGGCGAGCCCCCGTGAGCCGTACGCCTTCACCGAACCGAGCGAGATGCCGAGGGTCTCGGCGACCTGCGCCTCCGTCATGTCCACGAAGTAGCGCAGCACCAGCACCTCCCGCTGACGGCGTTGCAGACCCCGTAGCGCGACCTTCAACTGGTCCCGCTCCAGCGCATCGTAGGCGCCTTCTTCTGCACTGGCCATGTCAGGCATCGGCTTGGGCAGCAGCCGCAGCCCGAGGATCCTGCGCCGCAGCGTCGACCGGGACAGGTTGACCACGGTCTGCCTCAGATAGGCGAGGGTCTTCTCCGGTTCCCGCACCCGGCGCCTGGCCGCGTGCACCCGGATGAAGGCCTCCTGGACCACGTCCTCGCAGCTCGACAGATCGTCGAGCAGCAGCGCGGCCAGCCGCAGCAAGGAGCGGTAGTGCGCCTGATAGGTCTCGGTGAGCAGGTCCTCGCTGGTACCGGCAGCGGTACCGGCGCCAGGACCCGCGGCACCGGGTGCAACTGCCGTCATCTGGCTTTCTTCCGGCCTATCCGCAGGCCACTGGACACGCGACGGGAACGTCACCGCGGCTGCCGCCGAGATGCCCGCTCCTGCCCCCACCATCACGTTCGCCACGCCCGTTTGACACTCGATCCCCTGTCATGGTTGCCCGGCCCGGCGCACATTCTCGCGCATGGGCCGAACGCCCCTCCAGGGAATTCGGCGAGGATTCGTCAAGCAGTCCGCGAACAAACGGCGCAGACTCCGGGCGGACGGGCGGATTCAGGCCGCTCCGGCACCGTCCGCGCCCGTTCCGGCACCCTCGGCACCCCCGGCGCCCGACCCGGCACCCGTCCCGCCGGCCGGCCCGGCGTCCTCGGCCGTCGCGGCCCGGTCGGCGATCTCCCGCGCCACCAGCTCGGCGATCTGAAGGGCGTTCAGCGCCGCACCACGGCGCAGGTTGTCGCCGCAGAGGAAGAGGTCCAGCGCGTTCGGGTCGTCCAGGGCGCGCCGCAGCCGGCCGACCCAGACCGGGTCCGTCCCCACCACGTCGTTCGGCGTCGGGAACTCGCCCGCCGCCGGATCGTCGTACAGCAGCACCCCGGGGGCGTCGCGGAGGATCTCGTGGGCGTGCTCCTGGGTGACCTCGCGCTCGAACACCGCGTGCACGGCGAGCGCGTGGGTGCGCACCACCGGGATCCGCACACAGGTCGCCGAGACCTTGAGCCCGGGCAGGCCGAGGATCTTGCGGGACTCGTCGCGCACCGTGCGCTCCTCCGACGACCAGCCGCCGTCGGTCAGCACACCGGCCCAGGGCACCGCGTTGAGCGCGAGCGGGGCGGCGAACGGTCCGTTGTCGGCGATCACCGCCCGCAGGTCGCCGGTCTGTTCGCCGACCTCGGTGCCGGCCACCTGGGCGAGCTGGGCGCGCAGCGTGTCCGTGCCGTCCCGGCCGAGCCCGGAGGCGGCCTGGTAGGAGGCGACCACCAGCGACTCCAGGCCGTACTCGGCGTGCAGGGCGCCGATCGCCGCGAGCATGGTCAGGGTGGTGGAGTCCGGGCTCGCCACGATCCCGCGCGAGCGCATCCGGACGGCGGCCGCGTTGACCTCGGGCACCACCAGGGGAACGGCGTCGTCCAGCCGGAACGCACCGGAGTTGTCGACCACCACGACGCCCTTGGCCGCCGCGATCGGCGCCCAGCGGGCGGAGATGTCCTCGGGGACGTCGAACAGCGCGACGTCCACCCCGTCGAAGAGCTCCTCGCACAGCGGGAGGACCTCGACGGCCTCCCCGCGCACGACCGCCTTGCGGCCGGCCGAGCGCGGGGAGGCGGCGAGGCGGATCTCGCCCCAGATGTCCTGGCGGAGGGAGAGCAGGCCGAGGAGCACCTCGCCGACCGCGCCGGTGGCGCCGACGACGGCGAGGTTCGGCCGCCGGGTCATCGCCCGGTGCCCCCGTAGACCACGGCCTCGTCCGTCTCGCTGTCCAGCCCGAAGGCGGAGTGGACGGCCTGCACGGCCGCGTTGACGTCGTCGGCGCGGGTGACCACCGAGATCCGGATCTCCGAGGTGGAGATCAGCTCGATGTTGACGCCGGCCGCGGAGAGCGCCTCGAAGAAGGTCGCCGTGACGCCCGGGTTGGAGCGCATGCCCGCGCCGACCAGCGAGATCTTGCCGATCGCGTCGTCGTAGCGGAGCGACTCGTAGCCGATGCCCTCCCGGACCCGGTCCAGCGCGTCGATGGCCTTCTGGCCCTCGGCCTTCGGCAGGGTGAAGGAGATGTCGGTCAGACCGGTCGACGCCGCCGAGACGTTCTGCACGACCATGTCGATGTTGACCTCGGCGTCGGCGATGGCGCGGAAGATGCGCGCCGCCTCGCCCGGCTTGTCGGGGACGCCGACGACCGTGACCTTGGCCTCGGACGTGTCATGGGCGACTCCGGAGATGATGGCCTGCTCCATCTCGCCCCCTTCGGGCTGGTGCGGGTTGTCGTTGCTGACGATCGTCCCGGGAAGACCCGAGAACGACGAGCGTACGTGAATCGGGATGTTGTAGCGGCGCGCGTACTCCACACAGCGGTCGAGCAGCACCTTGGAACCGGACGAGGCCAGCTCCAGCATGTCCTCGTAGGCGATCCAGTCGATCTTGCGGGCCTTCTTCACCACGCGCGGGTCGGCGGTGAAAACGCCGTCCACGTCGGTGTAGATCTCGCAGACCTCGGCCTTGAGGGCGGCGGCGAGGGCGACGGCGGTGGTGTCCGAGCCGCCCCGGCCGAGCGTGGTGATGTCCTTGCTCGACTGCGAGACGCCCTGGAAGCCGGCCACGATCGCGATGTTGCCCTCGTCCAGGGCGGTGCGGATGCGGCCCGGCGTCACATCGATGATGCGCGCCTTGTTGTGGACGGAGTCGGTGATGACGCCGGCCTGGCTTCCTGTGAACGACTGCGCCTCGTGGCCCAGGGATTTGATCGCCATGGCCAGCAGTGCCATGGAGATGCGCTCTCCAGCGGTCAGCAGCATGTCGAACTCGCGGCCGGCGGGGAGAGGTGACACCTGCTCCGCGAGTTCGATGAGCTCGTCCGTCGTGTCGCCCATCGCGGACACCACGACGACGACCTCATGGCCGGCCTTCTTGGCGTCAACGATTCGACGGGCCACGCGCTTGATGCCCTCGGCATCCGCAACGGATGAGCCGCCGTACTTCTGCACGACAAGGCCCACGTGCGCTCCTCGACTTGTGTCGTTTCCGGGGGCCCTCGGCCCCCGCACCCCCGGGTGGCGGGGGCTGTGCGGTCGGCGCCAGTCTACCGAGCGGGGGTGTCCCAACCTCCGCTTTCCATATGATGAGACACACGTTTCGGCAGGTGAGCGGGGGTGCGGATACCGCCACCGGCAGGTCTGCGGGCGGGCGTCCGCCGTTCCGAAGAATCGGCGGACGAAGGGACGGCCGCCCCGGGGTTTTCCGTCCGGTGGCCCGGAGTGAGGTTTCCGTCACACTCCCGCCGCCGGTGGCCCCGGGCGGCCGGTGTCCCCGCGCGCCCGGGCGGCGTCAGTGCCCCAGGCAGCGTCAGTGCCCCAGGCCGAGCTCGGCCGCCATCAGGTCACCGGCCTGCTGCTCCAGCTGCTCGTCGGTGAGCCCGTCGTTGTCGGTGTCCGCACCGTCCGGCGCCGCCCCGATCGGGCTGTCCAGCCGGACGTGCGCGATCAGCGACTGCAGCGCCCGCAGGACGGCCGTGCAGGTGGTGCCCCAGTTGGACAGGTACGAGAACTGCCACCACCAGAGCGCCTCGCTGACCCGGCCCTCGCGGTAGTGGGTGAGCCCGTGCTGCAGCTCGCTCACCACCCCGGCCAGGTCGTCGGAGATCCGGAACGCGCTCGGCTTCTCCGGCGGCCCGTACGGGTCGAAGACCTCGTGGTAGACGTCGATCGGCGCGAGCAGCACGGCCAGCCGCTCCCGCAGCTGCTCGCCGTCCGGCTCCGGACCGGTGTCGGGCTCGAACCGGTCCTCGGGGACGACGTCCTCGATGGCGCCCAGCCGGCCGCCGGCCAGCAGCAGCTGCGAGACCTCCAGCAGGAGGAGGGAGACGGCACTGCCGGGCTCGTCACCCTTGGCGACCTCGGTCACCGAGAGCACGAAGCTCTCCACCGAGTCCGCGATCTGCACCGCGAAGTCGTCCGGCTCCGAGCCGTGGGCGTGCGTGTGCGGGGGGCGCGGCACCTGCGCGGTGTCCCGCTCCTCCTCCGGCCCGACCTGATGGGGCGCGTGGGGCTGCTGGTTGATCGTCCGGTCAGACATCGAGCAGTCGTCTCCCTTCGAAGGCGCGACCGAGTGTGACCTCGTCCGCGTACTCCAGATCCCCGCCGACGGGCAGGCCGCTCGCCAGACGGGTCACCTTCAGGCCCATCGGCTTGCAGAGCCGGGCCAGGTAGGTGGCGGTCGCCTCCCCCTCCAGATTGGGGTCGGTGGCCAGGATCAGCTCGGTGACAGTGCCGTCGGCGAGCCGTGCCAGCAGCTCCCGGATCCGCAGATCGTCCGGGCCGACGCCCTCGATCGGGCTGATCGCGCCGCCCAGCACGTGGTAGCGGCCGCGGAACTCCCGGGTGCGCTCGATGGCGACGACGTCCTTCGGCTCCTCGACCACGCAGATGACCGCGAGGTCGCGGCGCGGGTCCAGACACACTCGGCACTGCTCGGCCTCCGCGACATTGCCGCAGACGGCGCAGAACCGGACCTTGTCCTTGACCTCCAGCAGCGCGTGCGCCAGCCGGCGGACGTCGACCGGGTCGGCCTGCAGGACGTGGAAGGCGATCCGCTGCGCGCTCTTGGGCCCGACGCCGGGCAGCCTGCCCAGTTCGTCGATCAGGTCCTGAACCACGCCCTCGTACAACGTCGCGCCTTCCCTCGGGTTGGACCGGTGGCACCCGCGCGGGGTGCTCCGGTGCCATCATCCAACGAATCGGACGCCGGGCGCATCGCCCGACGCCCGACTCCCGCATTAATCACACAGGTCTGTTGTCCGAACTCCGGACCCGACCGTCCGCCCCGTACGCTCCGGTGTCCCGGCCCGTACCCGCTGTCACGGCCGGGCCGTCACGACCGGGCCGTCACGACTGGAAGACCGGGGCCGGAAGACCGGGGCCGGAACCTCGGCCCCGGAGGGCCGCCGTCAGAACGGCAGGCCCGGGATCCCGCCGCCGAGGCCCTGGGTCAGCGGGCCCATCCGCTCGGCCTGCATCTTCTGCGCGGCCTGGTTGGCGTCCCGAACGGCCGCCAGGACGAGGTCGGCCAGCGTCTCGGTGTCCTCCGGGTCGACCGCGGCCGGCGCGATGGTCAGCGCCACCAGCTCGCCGGAACCGGTCACCGTCGCCTCGACCAGGCCACCGCCCGCCGAACCGCTCACCTTGGCCTCGGCCAGCTCCTGCTGCGCCTGGGCGAGGTCCTGCTGCATCTTCTGCGCCTGCTTGAGCAGCGCCTGCATGTTGGGCTGGCCACCACCGGGAAACACGGCTCACTCCTTGCGTTCGGTCCGCTCCTACTACGTCCTCGACGAGCCTACGTGCTGCTCAGTTGCCGCCGTGCCGGATCTCTTCCAGCACCGTGGCACCCAGCTCGCGGATGATCAGCTCCTGGCTGGAGAACACGTCCTCGTTCAGATCGGGGTCGTCCTCCTCCGGCACGTCGTCCTCCGGGGCCACCCCCTGCGCCGGGTACGCCGGGGACGGCGGGGGCGGTGCCTGGACGGACGGCTGCACCGGCGCGACCGGCGCCGGGTTCGGCGCCGCGGCCGGGCGGGGCGCCGGAGCGGGCGCGGCCGCGGGAGCCGGTGCGACGGGCGCCATCTGGGGCGCGGGCGCCGCCGGACGCGCTGGTGGGGCACCCCAGCCGCCCCCGCCACCACTGCCGCTCGGGGCGGCGACAGCACCCGAGCCGCCGCCGGGGCCACCCGCGCCACCGGACGGGTCGACGATGCACTCGATCCGCCAGTCCACGCCGAGCGCGTCCGCGAGGGCGGCCCGCAGCACGTCGTCGCTGTTGCTGCTCACGAAGCTGTCGCGGGCACCCGCGTTGATGAACGAGACCTGGAGCACGCTGCCGTCGAACCCGGCCACCTGGCCGTTCTGGCTGAGCAGGATCCAGGTGAACCGGCGCCGGTTCTTCACCGCCTCCAGGATCTGCGGCCACAGCTGCCGGACCTGGCCCGCGCCCTGCTGCGCCGCCGCCGACGGCTGCCCGCCGGGCGCCGGAGCGGGGGCGGGGGCCGGGGTGGGCGCGGGTGCGGGTGCGGCCGGAGCGGCCGCCGGAGCGGGCTGCGCGGGGGCCGGGGCCTCCGGCGCGGGCGCCTCCCCGGCGGCCGGGAAGCTCCGCTTGATCGGCCACGCCCCGGGCGCCGGCCCGGCCGGCTGCGCGGGGGCGGGAGCGGGAGCGGGGGTCGGCGCGGGCGCGGGCATCGACTGAACCGGCTGAACCGGCGCCGGCGGCGCGACCTGCGGCATCTCGGACACCGCCGGTGCCATCGGCGCCGGTGCCATCGGCATCGTCGGCGCCGCCATCACCGGGCCGCCGGCCATGGCGACACCGCCGGCCACGGCGAACCCGCCGCTCGCGGCGCGCCGCTCCAGCTTGTCCAGCCGCGCCTGCAACGACAGCTCGTCGCTGTACGCGCCCGGCAGCATCACCCGGGCGCAGATCAGCTCCAGCTGGAGCCGGGGCGCCGCGTTGCCGCGCATCTCCGTCAACCCGGTGTTGACGAGGTCCGCCGCCCGGCTCAGCTCCGCCGCCCCGAACGCGTCCGCCTGCGCCTGCATCACCGCGATCCGGTCGGCCGGGGCGTCGATCAGCCCCTTCTCCCCCGCGTCCGGCACCGTGGCGAGGATCACCAGGTCGCGCAGCCGCTCCAGCAGGTCCGCGACGAACCGGCGCGGGTCGTGACCGCCCTCGACCACCCGGTCGACCACCTGGAACACCGTCGCCCCGTCGTGCGCGGCGAACGCGTCCACCACCTCGTCCAGCAGCGCCGAGTCCGTGTACCCGAGCAGCGAAGTGGCCATCCCGTACGTCACACCGCCCTCGGCGGCGCCGGCCAGCAGCTGGTCCATCACGGACATCGAGTCACGCACCGAACCGGCGCCCGACCGCACCACCAGCGGGAACACGGAGTCCTCGACCTGGATCCCCTCCCGGCCGCACACCTCCGCCAGGTAGTCGCGCAGCGTGCCGGGCGGCACCAGCCGGAACGGGTAGTGGTGGGTCCGGGACCGGATCGTCCCGATCACCTTCTCCGGCTCGGTGGTGGCGAAGATGAACTTCAGGTGCTCCGGCGGCTCCTCCACCACCTTGAGCAGCGCGTTGAAGCCGGCCGAGGTCACCATGTGCGCCTCGTCCAGGATGAAGATCTTGTACCGGCTGTGCACCGGCGCGAAGAACGCCCGCTCGCGGAGGTCGCGCGCGTCGTCCACACCACCGTGCGAGGCCGCGTCGATCTCGATCACGTCGATCGACCCGGGCCCGCCCGTGGCGAGGTCCGTGCAGGACTGGCACTCACCGCACGGCGTGGGCGTCGGCCCCTGCTCGCAGTTCAGACAGCGGGCCAGGATGCGAGCGCTCGTCGTCTTGCCGCAGCCGCGAGGGCCGCTGAACAAGTACGCGTGATTGACCCTGTTGTTGCGCAGGGCCTGCTGGAGCGGAGCGGTCACGTGATCCTGCCCGATGACCTCCGCGAAGGTCTCCGGGCGGTAGCGGCGGTACAGGGCTAGGGACACACCCCCGACGATATCGGGACGGACCGACAAACGCGTCGCCCCTCGACCCCCCGCGCCCCACCGGCCCCCGGGAACGCAAAGACCCCCCGTGCACCCACCAGAGCCCTCCTACCCTTGCTGCCTTCCGGCCCTGGGGGAGTTCAGAGAGATAGCGCCACACGAGGGGCTGGCCCCAACACTACCGGATCCCGGGCCCACCCCTCCACCACCACCCCGTCCCACCATCCGCAGGCCACCCCCACCCCCTACCTGCGAGATACGTGGTCGCGACCACCCCAAAACATGTACTAAGCTCTCCCACGGAGGATTCGCCTAGAGGCCTAGGGCGCACGCTTGGAAAGCGTGTTGGGGGCAACCCCTCACGAGTTCGAATCTCGTATCCTCCGCCGGCAGAAGGCCCGGACCGCTCAGCGGTCCGGGCCTTCGTCGTTTTCGGTGTTCCGGTTCAACCGCTCATGGCTGCGGAGAGAACCGCGAGGCAGAGCAGCATGCAGCTGGCGAAGGCCGCGCCGGCCGTGATGACAGCACTGTGCCGGTCCGTGCCGGCGCTCCGCTTCAGCATGAAGGCCAGCAGGGCGATGATCACGGAAGTAAGCGCGGAGACGATCAGCCACGGAACTCGCGTGACGACGGGCAGGCTACTCATCTTCGGCTTCCTCTTCTGCGGTGTGGTCGATGTAAGGGGGGACGAGTCCGGTATCGGGCTGGTGGGCGGTCGGCATCGCCGCGGTGTCCATCAAGAGCGTCGCGAGCTCGCCCCTGGCGGCATCGGCTGCGGCAGCCACTTGCTGGTGGGCTGCGACCTGGTCGTCGAACACGCGCAGAAGCTCTCCGATGCGGTGCTGCTCCTCGTACGGCGGCAGCGATACCGGGAGCTGCCTCATCGCGCTGGTCTTGATCGAGTCAACGGTCGACATCGCCGCCCGGTCCTTGATCCACGCCTGGGTTCCCGGAAGGGAGAGGTATGCCAGAACGAAACGCGGGTCCACGCCGGGCTCGAAGCCGTGCAGCCGAAGGAGATTTCCGTTGTAGAGGCTGCCGGCCCCCTCCGCTCCCACCAGTGCCACGGGTCCGACCGTCCCGGTACGCGTGCAAAGGATGTCGCCCTCGCTCAACAGGAATCGTTCGAGCTGCTGCGCGTCGCGTGCCGAGATCCTGGTGTCCTCGCTGCCGTGGATCCGCCGGTTTCGCAGGTGCTTGGGCAGCACCACTCGAACAGGGCCGTCCTTGGAGTACATCCCGGGCTTCAGCAAGGAGGGTGACGGTCCGGGCTGCACCTTGCACAGATCCTGCAGGAGCACGTTCCGTCGGCCACCCGCACTGGGTTCCGGACTGCGGCCGGGCGCGGCCCGCTCCCAGCACCGCCGCGCTTCCTCGTCCAGGGATCCCGCCAGATCCAAGGCACCGTCGAGTTTTCGACGAGCGGATTCCACCTGGGCGGGTGTCGCCGCTTCGTACGCACCGAGGCTGACGTAGTCGACAGGGCTGAGCGAGTAACCACGCTGCTCGATCTCCTCCACGGAGACCGATCGACCGAGCGCACGCGCTTCGTCGGGCATCGGGTCCCCAGCACGCAGCGATCGGTGAATCTGCCCCAGGAGCCGCACATCGTCGGCGCTCAGCTCTCGGCGGGTCCGAGTGACCAACTCACCCAACTCGCGGGCATTGATGAAGTGCACCTTGGCGCGCTGCGACGGTGCCGACAGAAACCAGATGCAGGCCGACACCGCGGTCCCGGTGAAGAGGTGCGGAGGAAGGGCGAGGATGCCGTCGACGACCCCGTCCTCGACCAGGGCCTGCCGGATCGCACGCTCCCTCGGCTGGTCGGATACGGCAGCGTTGTCCGCCATGATCACCGCAGCTCGCCCGCCGGGCCCGAGAGTGGAGAGGACGTGCTGGATCCAGGCGAAGTTGGCATTGGACGGAGGCGGGGCCCCATATCGCCACCCTCCGGCCACGCCCCGGCCCGATTCGGCGTTGAACGGCGGATTGGTCAGAATCAGGTCCACCGGTTCCTGCCGTCGCTCCGACGGCTCGGGCCATGGTGCGAGGTCATGGGTGCCCACCCGTGGAGTCACACCGTGGAGCATCAAGTTCATCGCGGTCAGGCGCAGCGTCGCCTCGTCCGGCTTTCCGACCGTCACCGCCGACACCGAGCCGCCGCCATCGGCCGCCACCATGGCCGACAGCAGTTCACCGCCACGCGGATAGGGATCGTGGATCCGGCCCGACACACCCGCCGGAGCAACCAGTTCGCTCAGCAGGGCCACCACCGTTCTGGGCGTGAAGGCACTACGACTGTCCATGCGCACGACGTCGGCATGCGCGTCGAGCAGATCCCGGAAGGCATCCCGGTCGAGTTCGGCCGCTGAGGACATCAACTGCGGTACGTCAGCAACGGGGAGGGGCTCAAAACCCTGCAGCGCGAGCCGCATGGCCGGCGCCACCCCACAGGTCTTCAGCAACCGATCGGTTCGCTCCCCCACCTCGCCGAGGAAGCCCTTGGGAGTAATCGTCAGGTGTGCGTCGACCCGCTCCTGCAGGATTGCCCAGTCTTCGGGTGCTCCCCATCTCAAGAAGATCAGACACGTCGGCAGGGGAAGATAAGCCGTCAGCGACGGCGCGCCCCAACTTTTCACCATCCGGGGCTTCAGCAACTCCGCCAGAACCTGCCGAGACCGCGACCGCTGCTGCTCGGCACTCGGCGAAGGCACGACGAACCCAGTAGCCCGGCCGGCCACGGGCACTCCCTCGGACTGCCCGAACCAAGCTCGGGCCCTGTCGCCGTAAGTGACCCCTGCGGGCTCCTCCTCCCTCCGCGCCGACTTGGGCACGGACCGGGCGTCAAGCCATCGCACGATGTCGGCGAGCCGGAAGAGCCGATCGGGACCGCGCCGCAGCTCCTGCGGAAAGTCCGGATGGCGGTTCCGCCAGTTCGTGACCGCAGAGGCCCCGACGCCGGCCAGCTCTGCGATCTCGGCTCGCGAGACGAGTCCTCTGTCCCTACTCTTCTCACTCAACGCAGTCACTCTCCCCCTCATCAGTCGGCTCCCCGTTGAGGCAAAGCTAGATGGCCGGCCACCAGGCCATCAACTGCGCACTGAAGTGCGCAAGAACGCTACTGTGGCAACCTTCGAGGGAAGCGCAGGTCGCCACGCAAGTTGGTGGGCCTTGAACTGCTCTTTTACAGACGAGCCGCGAACTCATCCCTACAGTCGGCCGACACATGAAGAAAATCGTGAACTTCACATTTTCTGGGAGGGCATGCCACGAGAAGCCTTCAGGGCTCTCTGGGAATCCGACTCCCCCTGAAGGGCATGATGATCTTGGATACTCTCCGTAGCTTCCGCCGCAGGGCGGAGGCACGGCCCCGGCCGCACCCACTGCCGTTCAATTTCGATTGACTTCGGAACACGTTCCGAAGTACCGTCGAGCCATGTCCACTCTCACTGTGTCGTTCTCCGACCTGTCGAAGAACTCGAAGCGCGTCGCGGACACCGTCGAGCAGGCGCAGCGCGTCCACGTCACCCGACGTGACGGGGAGGACCTGTACCTCACCACCGAGCGTCACGACCGCCAGCGCGAGGAGACCGCCGATGTCACCGCGCGGCTGTTCGCGGCGCTGATCACCAGCGACGAGGGTGCGCGCGCGGTCCTCCTCGCCCTCCCCGAGGTCTTCCCCTGGACCCGGCACCTGTCAGCCGAGGAGGTGCGCGAGTTCGTCGTCGACCTCGTGAATGCCACCCGTGACGTGGTGGAGCTGGACGTCCACGCCAACCTGCACCGGGTTATCGTCGAGTGGAGGGCAACCGCGAGAATCCTGGCAGACCCCGACCTGAGCGACCGGCTCACCGAGCCGCTCCCCGGCGATGACCACGGCGAGGTGCTCGCCCCGTGAGCCCCAAACGCGGAGACGACGTCCCGCCGCCACCGGTCGGCGACGAGTGGCGGCTGCGGTTCGCCACCAACGAAGCTGCCAAGGGATGGGGCGACCTCTGCGCGGAGGCGCCGGGGAACACCCGACGATGCTTCGAAGCCCTCCGCACCGACCCCCTGTCCGCCAGTGACCCCGATCGGCAGCACCGGCTACGAGGCCGCCTTTCGACGCGTGTTCTCGGCGGGGACGAACTACCGCAGTGGGAGTACGAGGTGACCGCCGGCGGGCGCGTGCGCTACCTCGTCGACGAGCCGGGCCGGACCGTCCACCTCGTCTACGCCTCCTCCCGGCACCCCAAGGACACGGACAGCTGACCAGCAACGGAGCGGGTCGATCCGGCCGTGGACGCCAAGCGGTGTGGTCTCAGTTCTGGTCTCATTCACCCCCATTCAACGAGGTTCAGCCGCTTCCCAGCCGCTGGCTCCGCCACAGGTCAGGACAGGCGTGAATCCCAGCGGACAGCGCCGAGGAGAATTGGAAAGCGTGTTGGGGGCAACCCCTCACGAGTTCGAATCTCGTATCCTCCGCCTCTGCCAGCCATGGCAGCACGAAGGCCCCGACCGGGAAACCGGTCGGGGCCTTCGTCGTTCACAGTCTCATCCGTAGTCTCAACGCCCCGGTTCGGGAGCCGCGTTCGACTTGGCGTCTGTGGTGTCCTCGTTCCTGCGCAGCAGCTGCTTGCAGCAGCCGGGCTTGCTGTCGCAGTCGACCCCGCAGCCGGGCAGGCACTCCAGGCGCCCGGCACCTCCCGACCCTTAGGGCTCCGGAGAGATTCCGCCCCGCACGGAGGGTCACCGATCTAGCCAGCTCCTTCATGCGATCGCTCGGCTGGGAATTTCCAGCCGAGCGATCGCATGAGTCCGGCACTTAGGCTCGCAAGCGCCCTAGCGGTGTCGACATTACGGAACCCGTCTGCATCGTTCCGAAGCCATGGGCCGTTTCGGGATGATCGAGCTGATGATCTTCCGGATCACCCGCGAGTCGACGTCGAACGGGAAGGAATCATGGCGACGGGCCACACTGACCCGCGCGCTTTCGCCCCTCATTGCCTGCGGCCAGCGGGCGTCGATGGCACTCGCCTCCGCCCGGCAGGCACCACAGGCGCTCCCCGTTTCGAGGACGACCACCAGTTGTCCGATGGCGACATGCCGATTTCCTGCATCCCGCAAAGAGTCTTGTCGAAGACGCCGAAGGCGTGGGAGACAACGACGGGAAGGGCACGAGCGCGGCGCGCAGATGGCAGCACGTGACCTTCGGGCGCCTGCACGCGCCGACCGGAGAGATGAACAAATGCTGGGCCGGTCCGCCGACCGGCCCGACCGGGACGGCTCACCCGAATGCCAGGTACAGGCCCAGGGCACCGTGGACGGCAATCGGGACGATCGCTCCGCCCCAAGGCGCTCTGCGGTGCCATACGCAGAGCAGGAGGGCGCCAACAGGCCCGAGCCAACCGACGGCATAGAGGAACGATGTGCTGTGCTCGTAACGTTCGCCAAGGCGAGCCAGGGCGCCACTGTCGGAAGTCAGCCCGAGATGAGCGGCGAGACACACAGCGGTGAACACCAGGGCCGATCCCCAGAGCTGGCGCTCCGCCTTGACTCCTGGAGAGGACGGGTTGTCCGGAGTCACGGGGCCTGGTCCTAGCCGCCCATGAGCTGGCCGACGAGCCAGTCGACGAGCTCACCGCCACCGGCGCTGATGAGCATGCGCACAGGGTGGTACCAAGCGAGGCCCCCGACCCACTTGTTGAAGGAGGCGGTACCGCCCTTGGCCGCGTCGATCGCGGCGCGGTAGACCTTGGGTCCCGCCTTCTTGAGTGCCGCGATGACCTTCTTGCCTGCCTCCTCCTTGGCACCGAACGTGGTGACGTCGGCCTTGTGGGTGCCGGTCTGGGCGAATTCGCGCTGGACCTCGGCGATGAGCCGGTCGAGCTCGGCGGCCTCCGCGGGGGTGAGCCGGGTGGTCCCGCTGTCGACGGTGACGGCGGGACCCGCAGCGGGGAGGCCGGAGGGTGAGGCGGTGGCGAGCGGGGCGACGGCCATCAGCGAAGCGGTGGCGACGAGAGCTGCGGCGGCAATCCGCGTACGGGTACGCATAGCGTTTTTTGGTTCCTTCCAGGTGGAATGCCGACCGAGCAGACGATCGACCGACTGTTCCGGTTCCGCCGGTGCCTGTGGCGGTTCGTCCGGCAACAGCGGAAGTCTCTCCGGCACACAGGAACGGCGACAGGGCACCTTGGGGCCGGTGTCCCGAAGGGCACCACTCCCATCCAGGGGCGCCCGCCGGGACGGACCGGGTGGCGCGGACGCCGCGGTCCCGAGGACCGTCACCCTGCGGCGGGCCACCGGACGACCGTGCTGCTCGTCCGACCGTCCGGGCGGGCAGGAGCACGGGACCCCGGGGGTGCTCCGGGGGTGCCCCGCCACTTGGCATGTGCCGGACGGTCTTCCTACGATCGAATGAGCGTACCGGGCACGAAAGAACCAGGCGATCTCCATGGCACATACCCTCACCCTGCTCCGGGCAATGCTGGGGCTGTCGCAGCCCGAGTACGCCCTCCTGGTGGCGCGCACGCACCGTGACCTCGGCCTGGGAACGCTCGCCGCCCGCCGGGAAAAGGTGTCCCGCTGGGAGTCGGGACGCATCGTCCCCGACTTCACCACTCAGGTGGCCATGGCCCACCTGCACGGGATCCCGGCTGCCGAGGTGTGCCGTCTGGGCTGGCCGTACTGGACCCATCTGGCCACCCGGGACGCTGCCCTGCTCAGCCAGCCCTACACCGCTCAGGGGGCGACGAGCGTCCTGAGTGCCACCGCGCAACCGGACGACGACGGCCGGCCTCCGGGCCTGGTGCTGTGCGGTGCTCCGCTCGAGCGCCAGATGCGCGAGGCCCTGGCCCGTCTGGCCGCCGTGTCCCCGTTGGTACCGGGGCCGGTGCCCGCAGAGATGGCCGGGCGCCTGGCGGGCATCGAGGCGCGGGTGGAGGCGTTGGAAGCCCACGAGCACGGCACTCTGCTGTCACCGGTGGGCCTGTACGCGGCGGCGCACGCGGAACAGCGTCTTGTGGTGTTCCTGCTGGCACGGCTGGGGCACGGGCACCCGGCGGCGGCGCGGCTGTTCGCGCTGGCCGCCCGCACCGGGCTGGTGTGCGGCTGGCTCGGCGGGGCGCTGGGCGAGGCCAGGCGGGCGGAGCGCCACCTGCTCGCCGCAGTTCGGGCGGCCGCGGCGGCCGGCCACGCTCCGCTCGTCGCCCGGGCCATGGCCCTGCTGGCACGCCACCACCTGGTCACGGGCGAAGCGCACGACGCCCTGTTCCTCGTCCGCGCGGCGCGCGAGGCAGAACCGTGTACCGCCGAGGCGCCCACGGTGTCGCTGCACAACTTCGAGGCCGTCATCCTGGCCCGGCTCGCCCGCGCACGCGACGCCGAAGCCTCGCTCGACAGCGCCGGCCGATGCCTGGCCGACGCCGCCACCGCCACCGCGCGATCCCTCTGGGACAACCGGCGGATCGGCTACGAGCTCTATCTGAACGCCAGCGCGGGCGCGATGTGGTGGTACCTGAACGAGCCGCGCAAGGCCGAGCAACTCTTCCGGCCCGTCACCGAGTTCCTCCTCGCCCCGCGCGCCACCGCGCCCCTGCCCCGTACCGCGGTGTGGCTGCTGTACGCCGTCGACACCCATCTCGCCCTGGGCCAGCTCGACGTCGCCGCCCAGGCGGCCCACCAGGCCGTCGACCTCACCGGTGCGCTCCCCACGGGACTGGCCGGGGAGTACCGCCGCAGACTCGCACCCCACCGGCACGAACCGGCCATCGGCCGAGCCCTGGACCACATGCACGACGTGCGCCTGCCCTGACCGCCCCCGAGACCCCACCCCCGTGCCTTCGCCCCTCACGAACGAACGGAACTCCCCGTGCCCATGCTCTCCGCCCCGCCGCACACCAGCGCCTGCTTGTGTGCGGCGAGCACTCTTCGCGCCCCGCGCGACCTGAAGACCCTGACCGCTCGGGAACGTTCCGTCCTGCTGCTCGTGGCCCTGGGCATGGGCAACGCGCCGATAGCCCGGCGGCTGGGCATCACCGAAAGAACCGTCAAGAAGCACGTCACCGCACTGCTCGGCAAGCTCCGTGTCGCCTCCCGACTGGAGGCGGCGCTGATCGCCCATCTGCAGCATCACGAAATCTGCCGCCGCCCCACCGCCGAACCCCCGGCACCCGAGAATCCCTGGCAGGCAGCCCCGGGTGCAGCGTGGGTGTGATGTGACGGATTGCCTCAGGCCGCGTTCGGCACCCTGGCGCGGGCCCGTCGTGGCACGCACCCGCTGTCGACCGACTCATCCGTCGCAACCAGCCCCACCACCCGGGAGCGGGGCCGCGCCCCGGACACGAAACGGCACCCTCTGGGCATCACCGCCCACACGGCCTCTGGCGGGCCTGGTCTCCGTTTTGGTCTCGTTCGCCCTCGTCCGGCGCGGTTCAGAGCCACGCCGGCGGATCGTTCCGCCGCAGTTCAGGACGGGCATGGACCCCGGCGGACGGGGTTCGGGAGATTTGGAAAGCGTGTTGGGGGCAACCCCTCACGAGTTCGAATCTCGTATCCTCCGCCGGCAGAAGGCCCGGACCGTTCAGCGGTGCGGGCCTTCGTCGTTCCACCGGCCCCGTCCGGTCGCGGGATTCCCGGGCCCGGGGGAAGTGCCGATGGTGGCGGGGTCAGCCGGTCGGGGAGACCAGGCCGTGTTCGTAGGCGAGGATGACGAGGTGGACGCGGTCGCGGGCGTCGAGTTTCGCGAGCAGGCGGGTGACGTAGGCCTTGACGGTGGCGGCGCTGATGAACATCGTCTCGGCGATGCGGGCGTTCGACAGGCCTCGGCCGATCAGGGTCAGCACCTCGAGTTCGCGGTCGGTGATGCCCTGGATCTCCTTGGGCCGCGGGGCGGTGGGGTGCTGGGGGCGGGCGGCGAACTCCTCGATCAGGCGGCGGGTCACCTTCGGCGCGATCAGGGCGTCCCCGGCAGCGACGACCCGGACCGCGGTGATGATGTCGTCCAGGGCCATGTCCTTGACGAGGAACCCCGAGGCCCCGGCCCGCAGGGCGTTGTAGACGTTGTCGTCGTCGTCGAAGGTCGTCAGGACGAGGACGTGCGGGGCGCCGGCCTCCTTCGTGATCATCCGGGTGGCCTCGATGCCGTCCATGCCGGGCATGCGGATGTCCATGACGACGACGTCGGGGGCCAGTTCCCGGACCAGTCGCACGGCCTCGGCGCCGTTCCCGGCCTCGCCCACGACCTCGATGTCCGGGATGTCGGTGATCACCATGACCAGGCCGGCGCGGATCAGCGGCTGGTCGTCGGCGAGCACGACGCGGACCGGCATCAGACCTCCATCGGGACGGGAAGACGGGCGGTCACGCGGTAGCCGCCCTCGGGGCGCGGACCGGCGGTGAAGTCGCCGTTCAGCAGCTTCACCCGGTCTCGCATTCCGGCGGTACCGTAGCCGGTGCCCTCGCCCCGGCCGGTTCCGGTGCCGCTGTCGACGACCACCACGGACAGGTCGCCCGGCCGGAAGACCACGGAGACCCGGCACTGCTGCGTCCGGGAGTGCTTCACCACGTTGGTGACGGACTCCTGGATGATGCGGAACGCGGACAGGTCGACCTCGGGCGGCAGCGGGCGCCGCTCCCCGCGCCACTCGACGTCCACCCGGATGCCGGCGTCGCGGACGTTCTCCACCAGCCGGTCGACGTCCGCCAGCCCGGCGAGCGGCTTCCCGGCGTCGCCCGACTCGGCGTCATGGAGGGCGCCGAGCATGCGCCGGAGCCCGGCGAGCGTCTCCCGGCTGGTGTCCTCGATGACACCGAGGGCCCTGCGGGCGCCCTCCGGCTGGGTGTCGATGACGCGTTTGGCGGCCCCGGCCTGGATCGCGACGACGCCGATGCTGTGCGCGACCATGTCGTGCAGCTCGCGGGCGATCCGCAGCCGTTCGGCCGTCACCGCCTGCTCCGCGACCCGGGCGCGCATCTGCTCGGTGTGCTCGCGTTCCTGACGTCGCGAGTTCCCGACCACCCAGGCGACCACTACCGTCATCAGGACCACGGCCTCGACCGAGGTGCCCACCCGGAATCCCAGCGCCAGGCGGGTGCCGACGTAGCCGAGGAGCCCGGCCAGGGCCAGCCCCGCGCAGCAGAGCGACGTCCGCCGCGTCTCGATGGCGGCGGCGAAGCAGAGGGCCACGCAGACCGGCAGGTACTGCTGCGGCGCGATGCTGGTCGTGTGCAGCGGGCCGTTGGTCAGGACCAGCGCGCTGAGCACCAGCAGCGTCGTCGAGACGAGCGCCCGGCGGGTCAGCAGCAGGCAGGCACCGACCAGCAGGGCGGCGGCGAGCAGCAGCATCGCCTGCTCGCCGGGGCGCATCGCGAACGGCTCGATGCGGTGGCTCTTCTCGCCCCAGGGCTGCAGTTGTTCACCCGGCCAACGGATCTGGACAACGAACGAGTACAGCGTGGACACGCACCAGACGAGCGCCGTCCACGCGCCGGGTGTCACACGGTGGAGCAGCGTCGCGGGCGGGGTCGTGGGCATGGCGCGATCGTAACGGCGTGATCGTCCGGGGGGCATCGGACCGAGGGTGTACACCCTGGGTCGGTATCCCGGCCCCGGGGTGTGGACGGCGGTCCGATGCCCCTCGACCAGGGCGATCGGCAGTGTTCTCGCCATGAGCAACAGTGGCGGTTACGAGGAACGGGACGTCGTCGTCCGACTCACGGACGTGCGCAAGGACTTCGGCGACTACGCGGCCCTGGACGGCGTCTCGCTGACGATCGGCGCGGGCGAGTCGGTCGCCGTGATGGGGCCCTCGGGCTCCGGGAAGTCGACCCTGCTGAACATGGTGTCCGGGCTGGACCGGCCGTCCGGCGGATCGGTCGTCGTCGGCGGGGAGGACCTGGTCGGGCTGGACGAGAAGGGTCTGGCGCTGTTCCGCCGCCGCCGGGTCGGCATGATCTTCCAGTTCTTCAACCTGCTGGACGACCTGCCGGCCCTGGACAACATCGCCCTGTCCGGACAACTGGTCGGCCTGAAGGCCCCGGTGGCCCGCAAGCGCGCCCTGGAGCTCATGGGCGAACTCGGGATCGCCGACCGGAGGAACGTCTATCCCGCCTCCTTGTCCGGCGGCGAGCGGCAACGGGTCGCCACCGCGCGAGCCCTGATGAACCGGCCGGCGCTGCTGCTGGCCGACGAGCCGACGGGTGCCCTGGACAGCCGCTCCGGTGACCAGGTGATGCAACTGCTCATGGACCTGAACCGGCTCGGCCAGACGCTCCTGGTCGTCACCCACGACCCGCGGCTCGCCGCGCGGTGCGCGCGCCGGGTCGTCGAGGTCGCGGACGGGCGCATCGCCCGGGACAGCGCCACGAACAGCGCGGCGGACGCGGCAATCACCGGGGTCGCCGAGGTCGCCCGATGAGCGCCGTCCGGCGGGCCGCCCGGGCAGCCGTGAACCGGCGCAGGTTCCAGACCTTCGTCCTCGGCGTCGTCGTCATGGTCTCCAGCGCCATGGCCATCGCCACCCTGGGCCTGCTGGCGGCCGTGTCCGGCCCCTTCGACCGGGCCTACGACGCCGCGAACGGGGCGCACGTCGTCGCCGAGTTCGACAGCTCCAAGGTCACCGCGGCGCAGATCGACCGGGCCGCGAAGGCCCCCGGCGTCGAGGCCGTCGCCGGCCCGTATCCCATGGCCGTCCTCCACTCGCCCTCGGAGACCGGCGACCACCCGATCGGGATGTCCGGCTCGTTCACCGTCGTCGGCCGCGACCGGCCGGACACCCCGGTGGACACCCTCGAACTCAGCGCCGGCCGCTGGCCCTCCGGCCCCGGCGAGATCGTCCTGAACGCGCCCGCGTCCCTCGGCCGGACGGAGATCCGGTCCGAGCACCAGGTCGTCACCCCGGACGGCGTGCGGCTCGAGGTCGTCGGCTACGCCGCCTCGGCGAGCCGGTCCGCGGGCGGCTGGGTCACACCGGACCAGGCCCGGGCCCTGAACCCGGCCTCGTTCCAGATGATGTACCGCTTCGAGGACGCCGGGTCCGACTCGGCGCTCAAGGCCGGCACGGCCGCCGCCACCGCGGGCCTGCCGTCGGACGCCCTGACCGGCACCGGCTCCTACCTGGCCATCAAGGCGGAGCTCGCCAAGGGGCCCAACACCTATGTGCCGTTCCTGACGGTCTTCGGCGTCCTCGGCCTGATCGTCTCGGTCCTGATCGTCGGCAACGTCGTCAGCGGCGCGGTCGTCTCGGGCTTCCGGCACATCGGAGTCCTCAAGGCGCTCGGATTCACGCCGAACCAGGTGACGGCGGTCTACCTCGTCATGGTCACCGTTCCGGCGGTGATCGGCAGCGCGCTCGGCTCGGTGATCGGCGGCCTCGTCGGCAAGAAGCTGGTGCACCAGGCGTTCTTCGGCATCTTCGGCAACGATCTCGTCATCGACCGGGCGGCCGTCCCGACCTGGGTCCACCCGGTCGTGCTGCTCGGGATGCCGGTGCTCGTCGCGGTGTCCGCGCTCGTCCCGGCGCTGCGCGCCCGCCGCCTCCCCGCCGCCGTCGCCATCGGCGCGGGCGGCGTCCAGCGGACCGGGCGCGGACTGGCGGTCCAGCGCAGGCTCGGCGGGTCCCGGCTGCCGCGCCCGGTGAGCCTGGGCCTGGGGTGGCCGTTCACCCGGCCCGGTCGCACCGCCCTCACCCTGTCGACCGTCGTGCTCGGCGTCATGACGGTGACGATGGCGCTCGGCATCTCCGCCTCGGTCGTCGAGTTCGGGAAGCTGCGGGACCGGACCGACCGGGTCCAGGTGCGGGTCGACCTCAACAACCCCAAGTGGAATCAGCCCGGCCCGGTCCACTCCGACGAGCAGCTCTTCGCGCTGCTGCGCGCGCTGCCCGGCACCGCCCACGTGTCCGCGCTGAGCGTGGTGGAGACCCGGACGGCCGGCTCGCCGGACATCGTCCGGGTGGGCGTCGAGAGCGGCGACACGGCCGCAATGCACCCGGACCTGGTCCGGGGGCGCTGGATCGAGGGGCCGAACGAGGTGGTGGTCTCGTCCGAGTTCTGGCACCGGCACAAGGTGTCCCTCGGCGACACGATCACGCTGGACACGAGCGACGGGCCGCAGCCGCAGAAGGTCGTCGGCGAGACCACCGAGGGCTGGGACGTGACCACCCTCGACTGGGACCGGTTCGTCCTGCTCAGCCCGGTCCAGCGTGCCCAGAGCTTCTCCGTCCAGCTCACCGAGGGCACCGACGCGCAGGACTACGCCACCGCGGCGGCCGGCACGGACCCGGGGCTGAACGCCTCGGTGAACGGCGCCTCGGACACCGTCGAGAAGGTCATCATCAGTGTGGTGTCGACGCTCACCCTGATGCTGGTCGTCGTCTCCGGCCTCGGCGTGTTCAACACGGTGCTCCTCAACACCCGTGAGCGGCGCAAGGACCTGGGGATGCTCAAGTCCATCGGCATGACGCCGCGCCAGGTGATCGCGATGACGGTGTCGTCCGTGGCGGCGCTCGGAGCGGTCGGCGGGATCATCGGCGCGCCGCTCGGGATGCTCGCGCACCGGATCGTCGTCCCGCTGACCGGACGCGGCACCGGGCTCGATCTACCGGACTCGCTGCTGCAGGTGTGGAGTTGGCCGACGGTGGTGCTGCTGGCGCTCTCCGGCGCCGTGATCGCCGCGCTGGGGGCATACCTCCCGTCCCGGGGCGCGGCGAAGGCGCCGGTCGCGGAGGTCCTGCGGACGGAGTAGCGGACTGAGCAGCGGGAGCGAGCGGACGGACCGTGAACGCCGCGAGGGGCCCGACCGCGCACGCGGTCGGGCCCCTCGGCGTTCCGCCGGGGCGCGTGGTCAGCGGAGGGCGGCCAGGTTGTCCGTGACCCACTGGGTGTACGGGCGGGGCGGGTGACCGGTCAGCTGCTCGACGGCGTCGTTGACCGGGGCCGGCCTGCCGGCCGTGTCGGCCATCAGGTCCAGCAGGGCGGCCACGAAGTCGGCGTCCATGAACTGGCTGAGCTGCTGTCGCACGGCCGGCGCGGGCACCTCCTCGAAGCGCAGCTCGCGGCCGAGGACCTGGCCGAGCGTCTCGACCTGTTCGGTCTGGGTGAGTGACTGCGGGCCGGTCAGCTCGTACACCCGGCCGAAGTGTTCGGGGCTGCCGAGCACGGCGGCGGCCGCGTCGGCGACGTCGCGCTCGTGCACGAGCGAGGCGGCGGCCGCGGCATGCGGGCCGCGGAGGACGTCGCCGCCCTGCAACTGCATCGCCCAGGCCAGCGAGTTGATCGCGGGGAAGAACAGTCGCAGGAACGTCCGGTCGATGCCCGTCGCCGTGATCTCCTGCTCCACCCGCGCGTGGTAGGCGGCGATCACATCGGGCTGCGGGTCCGCGCCGTCGACGACGGCGCCCGAGGACAGGAACACGATCTGCCGCACTCCCGCCTGCCGCACCCGCTCCAGCAACGGCTTTACGTCCGTGCCGTAGGGCAGCACCAGGAACAGCTCGGTGACACCGTCCAGCGCTGCCCCGAGTGTCTCCGGTCGGGCCAAGTCCCCGCGCACCACCTCCACCCCCTCGGGCAGCCCGGCCTTCTCGGGGGTCCGCGACAGGGCCCGGACCTTCCGCCCGGCGCCCGCCAGCGCCTCCACCGTCTGCCGCCCGAAGTGCGCCGTCGCACCGATCACAAGAATCATGGCGGATCCCTCCCCGTCACCGTTCCGGCCATTGCCTTCGGGAGAGACAGTAGGGACCTTCTAGGACAGATTCAGTCCTAGAAGGAGCCGATCACGGAGCCGATCACGGAGCCGCTCACGGAGCCGCTCACGGAGCCGCTCACGGGGTCGACGCGGTGGCGAGGAGACCGGTGGTGAGGAGGCCGCTGGCGCGGTCGGCGTCGAGGACGCCGAGGATGTAGCCGTCCTCGTCGACGACGGGCCAGAGCGCCAGGTGCTTGACCCGCATCGCGATCGCGGCCAGGGACAGTCCCATCGTCGGCCAGGCGAACGGCCCGCGCTGGTGGGCGGTCGCGCCGATCGCGGTGCGCTCGGTGTACCAGGAGCGGGCCAGGAACGGATGGAGCCCGGTGCGGGTGACCAGCCCCTCGCACCGGCCGTCGTGGTCGCGGACCAGCAGGTACTCGACGCCGGCGCCGCGGAGGATGTCGTTGGCCTGGTCGACGGTGCTGTCGTGGGCTATCTGGTAGTCGCAGAGGTCCATGGCGTCGGCGACCGTGAGGCCGTGGCCGGGCCGTTCCGTCTGCGGGGTGTGGATGGTCACGGTGTTCACCGTTCCCGTCTCCGGTGGCCCGCCGGGGGTCGCCGGATCGTCCTTCACCCAGAACGAAGCCGGAACAGGTACCGGAATGCGTGATGCCCTGGATGTCTACGACCCTACTCCGACGGCGGGCGGACCGGGGCGCCGTGAGCGGATCGGAACGGCCGGAGCGGACCGCCGCGGAGTACCGTGGAGGACAACCGAGGACATTCCGCACACCGGCATCAGCGTCGACGTCGCCCTGGGTGATGACGGGTCCCTCGTGGACCGGACGGGCGGCCTCCGATGATGCCGATCCCCCTCCCCGCCTCCGTCGGGCCGTGGGTGGTGCCCGGTGTGCCACTGCTGCCCCGCCTGCTGCTGGAACCGACGATGTCCCGGGACGGGGTCTTCGACGGCGCCTGGTGGCCCCGTACCAAGCACATCGCCGCCGAACTGCCGGACCTGATCACCGCGCTCGGCGCCCACTTCGGGCGGATCGTCCGGGTCGGCCTCGACAGCTCGGCCTGGGACGGCGTGCCCCGCTCCGTCGCCGCGAACGGCCTGACGATCAGGATCAACTGGTTCACCGGCAGCGACGCGACGATCAGCGTCACCCGCGGCTTCCAGGACCACTTCCTCCTGCTGGTGGTTCCGCCCGGCACCAGCGCGGCGACGGCCTCCGCCGCGATGGCGGGCGCCTCGGCGACCGGGAACCACACCCCGGCGGCGGAACTCCTGCTGGGCTGAACGACGGTCGGCCGAACGGTGGCCGGTTCCGAGGCCGGGCACCGGAACCGGCCGCCGCAACCATGCCGGGTTCGGACCGGACGGGGAGTAACCTGGGTATCACCGAAGGCACTTCGCATGCCGGCACCGGACACTGGCGTCGTCTCCGGCGCACGGCAACGCCGGACCCGGCCTCGTGTGCCGGGCCCGGGGACAGGTTCTCGATCATGACCACGACGCTCGATCGTGCGACGACGCCCACCACCCCGGATCCCACCGCACGGCTCTCCCTCACACCCGACGGCGTGCGGCCGGGCGGCGTGCGTCCCGGCCGCCTGGACGGGGCCTGGTGGCCCCGCTCGCGCAACCTTCTGCTCGAACTCCCCGCCCTGGCCGCCGACATCGACGCGCGGTGGGGCCGGATCACCCGGATCACCGTGAACCCCGCGCAGTGGCCCGTCATCCCCCGGCGGATCCCGGTCGCCGGGCACACCGTGCACGCGGGCTGGTTCACCACCGAACAGGACGAGCACACGATCGCGGTGTTCTCGTACGCCCCGCGCCGACTGAACCTGCTGGTCGTCCCGCCGGAGACGGACGCCGACGACGCCGCCCGGCTGATGGCCGAGGCCGCCGGTTCCGCGAACACCACGGGCGCGAGCGATCTGCTCGCCGTGGGGACGGGCGGCGGAGGCCGGGGGCCGGGATCCCGTGCCGACTTCCTGCCGTCGGCCCTCGCTCCCTCCGACAACGACGGTGCGGCGGCCAGGCGGGCGGACGTCGCCCGCGGCCGGGCCGCCTCCTGGCCGGTGACCGCGTAGCCGGACCGGTGCCCGTGCAACCGGACAGTGACCGCGTAGCCGGACAGTGCCCGCGGCCGGGTGTCACTCGCGTGACCACTCCGCCTCGGCCTGGGGCGGGCCGGCGAGTTCGATCCCGTCCCAGAGCCGGATCCTGATCGCCCGGGGGCCGGGCGCGGGACGGGAGAGCGTACGTACGAACACGTCCCGCAGATGGTTGGCCGCCCGTTGGGGAGGCCCGTCGTAGTCCAGTGGATCCGGCAGCGCGGTCCCGTCCTGCCGGGACCAGTGGCCGCCGTCGTCCTGCGTCTCCAGGACCCATCGGTAGTGGGGCATCGTGTACCTCCGCCTCCCGCACCGGGGATCGCCGGGCAGTCGAGCAGTCGGGGCAGTCGGGGCAGTCGAGCAACCGGGGCAGTCGAGGGGGTCGGCGCAGTCGGCCACCCGCCGCCGGGGCCGTCAGTACTCGGCGCCGCTCCGCAGGTAGCTGCCCACGACCTGGAGCCACGCCCCGGGGCCGAAGCAGACCTCGATCCGGTACGGAGTGTCCTCGTAGACCCGCAGGACGCGCAGCGCACCGCTCGGATGCAGGTCGTACTCGAAGGTGACGCCGTCCGCGCCGTCCTCGTACTGGAGGTCCAGCGGCCCCTTCGACGGCTCCGCCGGCGCCCGGGCCTCGGACGAGAGTTTCACGTAGACGGACATCTCTCCGCCCCGCCTTTCCTGTTCGCCCGAGCAGGCGTCACGTCGGGTGGAGCGCTCGGCCCGGGGAAGCGGGCTCCGCCCGAGGAAGCCGGCCCGCTCCGACATCCCCACCGTACTCCGCCCGCGCCGAGCCGACCCGCCGGGACGGAGGCCGCAGCCGGGACGGAGGCCGCAGCCGGGACGGAGGCCGCAGCCGGGGCCCGGGCCCAGCCGGCGCCGGGCCCGGGCCCCAGCCGGAGCAGGGGCCTCAGCGCCACTCGATCAGGAAGAGGGTGGCGTCGTCGCTCGTCCGACCGCCCCGCCGCTCCTTCAGGACGTGGGAGAGCGCCCGCACCACGGCCCGCACCCCGCTCTGCGAGCGCTCGACCCGGTTGACCCAGTCGATGAGCTGCTCCTCCCCGAACTGCTCCCCGCCCGCCTCGCGCTCCTCGACCAGGCCGTCGGTGAAGCACAGGACCCGGTCGCCGTGCCGCAGGACCCGCTCGCTGATCACCGGCTCCTCCCCGCCGAAGCCGACCGGCAGGGTGGTGGCGCTCTCCAGCCGCTCGACGACCACGTGCCCGCGGATCAGCAACGGCTGGGGATGCCCGGCGTTGACCCACTGCAGGTGGCCGGTCCCGGTGTCCAGGCGCATCATCTGCGCGGTGACGAAGTGGTCCGGCCCGAACTGCTCGGCGATGGCCCGGTCCATGAACGCGTAGATCTCGGCCAGTCCGATGTCGGCACGCCGGGCGTGCCGGTACGCGCCGATGGCCACGGTCGCCATGGTCGCGGCGTCCAGCCCGTGACCCATCGCGTCGATCGTGGCCACGTGCAGAACGTCGTCGTTGAGCGCGTAGTCGAAGCTGTCGCCGGCCACCTGGTAGGCGGGTTCGAGGATGCCCGCCACGGCGACCCGGGGCACGGTCATCGACAGCGGCGGCAGCAGTGACCACTGGATCTCGGCGGCCAGGCTCATCGCCCCGACCCGCCGGGCCTGGAAGATCCGGTCGCTGTAGCCGCTCTTGGTGACCAGCAGATCGGCGACCAGGGCGGCGAGGCGCCGCAGCAGCGGCCGGTCGTCCTCCTCGACGGCGTCCAGCGTGAGGGCCAGGACCCCCACCTCGTCGCCGCCGTCCAGCAGCGGCAGGTACACCCGCACCCCGTCGGCCGTCGGCTCCTCGACCGGGGCACCGCCCAGGAAGGCGGCACCCGCGGGGGTGCCGTCGATCGGCACCGGCTCCCCCGCGACCGCGCCCCGCCCCGGCAGCGGCGCCAGCACCACCTGGCCGTAGTCCTGCAGCAGGAGCAGCGGGTCACGGCCGCCGAGCCCGTGCACCACGGCGGCGACCAACGGGACGATCAGCTGGGGCGGCAGCTCGTGGGACCGGTCGAGCAGCTCCCCCAGCAGGCGTTCGCCCCGCCCCTCCGACCACCGGTCCCGGCCCGCCGGGCCGGACTGCCGCTCGTCGCTCATCCTTGTTCACCGCCTTCCTCCTGCACCGCCGTCCTCCTCCGGTCGCGGCACTCGACACCGGCCCGACCGGTGCGGTGCGCGCGCGGGGGCGGGTCCTTCCATTACGCCCGACAACGGGGCATCCCGCCCCCGGTCGCCCTCCGCAGGACCGGCCGGTACCCCGCTCCCGCCCCCTTCGGCCACCGAAGGACCGGAACGGCACGCCGGGCGGGTGGGCCGGTGGCCGGACGGCCCCACGAGGTGTCGTGCATGCGACACTTCGGGAAAACGGGGCCGGAGGGAGAGGCGTGGGATCGTCGGAGCTGCTGATCGTGCTGGACCGGGGCAGTGCGACGCCCCTGCAGCAGCAGGTGTGCGACGGGATCGCCGGGCTGGTCAGGTCGGGGCGGTTGCGGGCCGGGGAGGCGGTGCCGGCCTCGCGGGAGCTGGCGGCGCAGCTCGGGGTGTCGCGCACGGTGATCCTGCGGGCGTACGAACTGCTGACCGCCAACGGGCTGTTGACGGCCCGCCGGGGATCGGGGACCAGGGTGGCGGAGCGCGCCGCCGGGGAGGGGGCCGTGCCGGGTCCGGCCCGGACGGCGCTCGCGCCGCAGCCGCCGCTCGCCACCGACGGCGGGGACGCGCTGTGGCAGCCGTGGGAGCCGCCGCCGATGCAACAGGCCGGTGCGGCCCTGGACTTCCGGCACGGGACCCCGGCGCTGGCCAACTTCCCGGTGTCGCGCTGGCGGCAGTCCGTGCACGAGGCGTACGCGCGGGCGGACGTCGCCGCGCTCGGGTACGGGCCGGCCGAGGGCTCCGCCGCGCTGCGGGCGGAGATCGCCACGCTGGTCCGGCAGAGCCGGGCGCTGGACGCCTCGCCCGACAGCATCCTGGTGACCAGCGGGGCCACCCAGGCGCTGGACATCCTGGCCCGGCTGCTGGTCGGCCCGGGCGACGTGGTGGTGATCGAGGACCCGAGCCACACCGTGCTGCGCCAGGTCTTCGGCTCCACCGCCGGGACCGTGGTGCCGGTGCCGGTGGACGAGGAGGGGCTGCGGGTCTCGGACATCGACGCCCACGTCCGGGCGCACGGCCAGGACCCGGACCGGGTGCGGCTGATCTATGTGACGCCCTCGCACCAGTTCCCGACCGGGTTCATCATGTCCGAGGCCCGGCGGCGGGCCCTGCTGGCCTGGGCCGGGCGGCGCGGGGCGACCGTCCTGGAGGACGACTACCACAACGAGTTCACCTTCGCCGCCGAGCGGCTGCCGGCCCTGGCCGCCGCCCGGCACCAGGGCACGGTGGTCTACGTCGGCAGCTTCAGCAAGACGCTCTTCCCGGCGCTGCGGATCGGCTACGCGATCGTGCCGCAGCGCCTGGTGCGGCCGTTCCTCGGCATCAAGTGGATCACCGACCGGCTGACCCCGACGGTCGACCAGGAGGCGCTGGCGCACTTCGTCGCCACCGGCGCCTACGCCCGGCACGTCAGCCGGATGACCCGGCTGTACCGGGAGCGCCGCCGCTCGCTGCTGGACGGCCTCTACACGCACTTCGGCGCCGAGGTGCGGATCTCCGGGGCGGCCGCCGGCCTGCACGTCCTGGTCGCCCTGACCGGGGCGCGCGGCGTCGGCGAGGACGAGATCGTCCGCCGGGCCGCGGCGCTCGGGGTGCGGGTCTACCCCGCCTCGGGCTACTTCGTGCGGGAGCCGCCGGCCGAGCCGACCTTCCTGATGGGCTACGCCGCCCTGCCCGGCGCCCGGATCGCCGAGGGCACGGCGCTGCTGGCCACAGCGGTCCGTGAGGCCACGGCGGTCCGGGAGGCCGCGGGCGCCGGGCCCGTCAGCCGGAGCCGGGGGCGTCGGTGAACCGGGCCCGGCGGAAGCGGCGCCGCTGCGCGTACGGGACGGTGCAGTCGAACACCGCCTTGGCGGTGCGGCCGTCCGCCGACAGGGCGGGCGAGTAGGCGACCGACTGGGTCGGGTCGAGCGGGAAGCCCTCCCGGTCCGGCAGGACCAGCAGGTCCCGGTCCGCCTGCCACCGGGTGACCATCGCCCACCACAGGTCCTGGTCCGACTCCAGGTCCACGTCCTCGTCCACGGACAGCACCAGCTTGGCCATCCGGAACTCCTCCAGGACGGCCTGCGAGGCCTCGCGGACCAGCGCGTCGTCCTCGGCCGAGCGCTTGGCCTCCCACTGGAGCACGACCATCAGCTGTCCCCCGCCGGCGGTGTGGCAGTGCACCGCCCGGACCGGGGCGCCGCGGCGGCGCAGCACGGCCAGCACGGCCGCCTCCATCCCGAAGCCGAGCAGGACGGACTGTTCGTGGCCCGGGCCGGAGACCGCCTGGAGGATCGGGCCGCGCCGGGCGGTGATCCCGGTGATCCGGACGGTCGGCAGGGCCGGGTGCGCGGTGCCCTGGTAGCCGAGGAACTCCGGGGTGGCGGCGGTGCCCCTGGGGTTCTCCGGCATGGTGTCCGGCAGCAGTTCGCCCTCCAGCACGTACTCGGCGTGGGCGATGTACTCGGCGTCCACCGTGCGGCAGGGCAGCAGTTCCACCGGCGCGCCCGCGAGTGCCCCGGCGACCGCCAGTTCGTCCGTCCCGGTCGGGACGAGCGAGGTGGGGCAGCAGGAGGCGAGCAGCACGGCGGGGCCGAGGCCGAGGTGGATCGCCACCGGCAGCGGCCGTCCGGCGGCGAGCGAGTTGCGGTGGGCCTGTTCGAGGTCGCGCCCCGGCACCATCCAGATGGTGAGCAGGTCGGGGCCCTGGACGCACATCCGGTGGATCGACAGGTTGCGCACGCCGGTGGCCGGGTCGGTGGCCAGGACGGCGCCGAGGGTGAGGTACGGGCCGGCGTCCTCGTCGGTGAGCACCGGGACGGGCAGCGTGGTCAGGTCCGGCTTCCGGTCGCTGCGGGCCCACCGGTCGGGGTCGGCGGCGGGCACCGGCGGCAGCGGTGCGGCCACCGCGTCCAGCAGCCGGTGGGCCAGCTCGGCGGGGGTGGCGCCGAGCAGGGCGGCCGCCCGGCGCCTGGTCCCGTACAGGCCCATCAGCACGGCACTGGCATCGTGCTCCTCGCCGCCCTCGCCGCCCTCGCCGTCCTCGGCCGCGCCGCCCGACGGCGTGACCTGCTCGAACAGGACGGCCGGGCCGGGGCCGGTGGGCGGCGCCGCCGGGGCGCCGGCCCACCGGGCGTAGCGGGAGGAGACCCCGAACCGGGCCGGGACCTCCTCCCGGACCCGGACCAGTTCTCCTGGCATCAGGTCCAGCGCGGCCAGCGCCGCCCGCAGGTCGGCCGGGTGCCGACGGCTCATGGCCCTTCCCCGGCGGCGGCCCCGGCCGCGGAACCGGCCGCGGCGGAAGCGACCGCCCGGCGCTCCTCCAGGAGCACCATCTGCATCCCGGTCAGCTCGTCGATCAGCGTGCGGTAGGTGGCCTCGGCGATCCCCGGCGGCATGCCGTGCTCGTCCGCCAGACCCCGGACCTTGGCGACGACCTGCTCGACCCGGCCCGGGGAGCGGACCGTCTCCTCGTCCCGCTTGAACCCGGTCAGCTCCCGCACCACGGCGGTGCGCTCCGCCAGCAGCGCGACGATCCGCCGGTCCAGCGCGTCGACGGAGAGCCGCAGTTCCTCGATCCGGGGATCGATCGCGGGCGACGACGGGTCGGCGCCCGTACGGTCGGCGCTCATGCGGTCGGCACCACCTTGTCGACGACGTACACGACGGTCGGCTCGCCCTGCGCGCCCTGCGAACGGTGCTTCTCGTCGTCCGGGATCACAAAGCCCATGCCGGGGCGGCACGGCACCGAACGGTCCTCGAAGTGGATGGTGAACTCGCCCTGCAGCACGTAGCCCTGGTGGCCGCGGAGGCACCACTCGTGCTCGTCGAAGCCGGCGGGCAGCTCCATCAGCCGGACCCGCAGGCCCTGGGTGTAGGCGATCTTCACCCGGCCCTCGGCGCCCGGCTTCTGCCACTTCTCCCAGGGGATCAGGTCGAAGTCGACGCCGACCAGGACGGGGTCCCCGGTCTGGCCGCCCTGCTGGTCGCCGGTCTCGGTCTCGGTGGACATGGCACTCCTCAACAACACGTCGGAAAAGGGATATCGGTGGATCGGCGGTTCAGCTGGCCTGCTTCTCCGAGGAGGTTCGCTGCCCCGGCAGGACGACGCGCGGGGCGCGGGAAACCCGCTCGTTGCGGTCGTCGAGCGGCAGCACGGGCCGACCGTCGGCCGTCTGGTGGCGGCGGAGCAGCTGGGACATGTCGATCATGCGGTGCAGCATCCGCTCCAGTGCCTCCAGGCCCTCGGCGTCCTGGAGCTGCGGCTGCGGAGAGGTGTTGCGCAGCAGCGCCGGAAAGCCGCTGCCGACCAGGATCATGCGGTTGAGCAGCAGGTTGTCGACCAGCTGGCTGTGCACCGCGGCGTCGCTGTACCGGCGCGAGACGACGATGATGCCGCCCACTTTGTTGGCGAGGGGGCGGTCGAAGCGCAGGAAGCCGACGCCGGCCCGTTCGATGAAGATCTGCATCAGATGGGCGGGGCCGAAGCCGTGCACCGGGGTCGCGTAGACGATGGCGTCCGCCTGCTTCATCTGCTCGACGATCGCGGGCATGTCGTCGCGGAGTTCGCAGGGTGTGGTCCGCTGGTTGCAGTCGCCGCACGGGCTGCACGGCGAGATCCGGTGCTCGCGCAGGTGGACGGTCCGGAACTCGGCGCCCCGTTCCCGGACCAGGCGGCCGGCGTACTCCAACGCGAGGTCGGTGTTGCCGCCCGGTCGCTCGGAGCCGCAGATCCCGAGCACTATCGGAGTCGGAGTTGATCCTTGCACGTGGTTCCCCCCTCGTAGTCTGCCCCTACGGGGGCGGGCGGCCGGACGGGCCCCGTGGTGCGAGGGCCCGTCCGGTTGTTCGCCCGCCTGTCACCGCTCAGTACTCGTCAGTCCTTGAGCTTTCTCGCCGATCCTCGAACGTCGGTCGTCGGACGTCGGTCGTCGGACGTCGGTCCTCGGACGTCAGTCCTTGAGCTTGCCGGCGAAGTAGTCCGTGTAGGCCTGCATGTCGAAGTGCCCGTGGCCGGACAGCGTGAACAGGATGGTGCGGGCCTCGCCGCTCTCCTTGCAGGCCAGCGCCTCGTCGATGGCCGCCCGCACCGCGTGGGTGGACTCCGGCGCCGGGACGATGCCCTCGTTGCGGGCGAACAGGACGCCGGCCTCGAAGCAGGCGGTCTGCGGGACGGCCCGGGCCTCCAGCAGGTCGAGGTCCTTCAGGGCGCTGATGATGGGCGCCATGCCGTGGTAGCGCAGCCCGCCCGCGTGGATGCTCGGCGGCACGAAGTCGTGGCCGAGGGTGTGCATCATGGTGAGCGGGGTGAGGCCCGCGGTGTCGCCGAAGTCGTACTCGTAGCGGCCCTGGGTGAGGGTCGGACACGAGGCCGGCTCGACGGCGAGTGCCCGCACCGAGCGGCCGCCGCGCAGCTGCTCGCGCAGGAACGGCAGGACCAGGCCGCCGAAGTTGGAGCCGCCGCCCGCCGCGCCGATCACGATGTCCGGGTAGTCCTCCGCCAACTCCATCTGGAGCAGCGCCTCCTGGCCGATCACCGTCTGGTGCGTCAGCACGTGGTTGAGCACCGAGCCGAGCGCGTACTTGGCCCGGCCGCCGCTCTTGACCGCGGCCTCCACGGCCTCCGAGATGGCCAGGCCCAGGCTGCCGCTGGCGTCGGGGTCGGCGGCGAGCGCGGCCCGTCCGGCGTCGGTGAGCACACTGGGGCTGGCGTGCACCGTCGCCCCGAAGGTCTCCATCAGGGCCCGGCGGTAGGGCTTCTGCTGGTGGCTCACCTTGACCATGAAGACCTCGCACTCGAGGCCGAAGTAGGCGGAGGCCATCGCGAGCGAGCTGCCCCACTGGCCGGCGCCGGTCTCGGTGGTGAGCTTCTCCACACCGGCCTGCTTGTTGTAGTACGCCTGCGGCACGGCCGTGTTGGGCTTGTGGCTGCCGGCCGGGCTGACGCCCTCGTACTTGAAGTAGATCCGCGCCGGGGTGTCGAGCGAGCGCTCCAGCCGGTGGGCCCGGACCAGCGGGCTGGGCCGCCACTGGCGGTAGACGTCGATCACCGCGCCGGGGATGTCGATCTCGGCCTCGGTGCTGAACTCCTGGGCGATCAGCGACTCGGGGAACAGCGGCGCCAGGTCGGCCGGGGTGAGCGGCTCCCTCGTCCCGGGGTGCAGCATCGGCGGCACCGGCTTCGGCAGATCCGCCAGCACGTTGTACCAGGTGGTGGGGATTCGGTCCTCGGGCAGCAAGAACTTGGTGATCATCGGGCCCTCCCGGAATGCATGGATACGGCGGTCGATCGGACGGTCACACGGTTCAGGCACCGGAGCGGACGGCATCGGCCGGTCCGGGTCCGGCTTCGACGGAAGCTGAGGAGGAGGAAGAAGAAGAGGCTGCGGCGGGACCGGGGCCGGCGGCCGGGGCGGCCGGCGCGCTCGCGGCCGAGGACCGGATCCGGAGCACCGCGAACACCGCGATACCCACCAGCGGCGTGACCAGCATGGTGTGCAGCACCGGACGCGCGCCGTGGTTCTGCCAGATCAGCCCGAGGCCGAACGGCACCACCAGCCGGGCCAGGCCCAGCACGAAGCCGTTGAGCGCCATGAAGCGGCCGACCCGGTGCTCGTCCACGTGGTCCGCGATGTAGGTGGGCACCACCACGGAGGCGATGATCTCGCCGAGCGTCCACACCACGGTGGACGCCAGCACCGCCGCGAGCGAGAAGCCGAAGTCGAGCACGGCCAGGCCCAGCGCCCACAGCACCCCGGCCACCAGCAGCAGGGTGCGGATCGGGTAGCTGGCGATCCGCTTCTCCAGCTGGAGCCCGAGGCCCACCACCACGACGCTGTTCACCGTGTACACCACGCCGACCAGCCCGGCCGAGGCGTTCAGCTCGGTGGTCACGGCCAGCGGCAGCGCGTACTCGAGACCGATCAGCGGCGCCACGTAGAAGAACGAGGCGAGCACCATCCACAGCACATGGCCGTGGACGCCGCCGAGCCGGAGCCGGCCGCCACCGGCCGCCTTGGGCGCGGCGGTGCCGGACTTGGTGTCCCGGGGCACCCAGATCCGGATCACGACCGCGCACAGCAGCCCGACCACGATGTTGCCCGCGAACATCACGTGGTACGAGTACGCGGCCGCGACCCCGCCCAGCAGCGGGCCGATGCCCATGCCCAGGTTGTTGCCGATGTAGCTGACCGTGTACGAGAACGGCCGCTGCTCGGGGGTAGCCAGGTCGGCGATCAGGGTGTTGGCCGCCGGGCCGAACATGCCCATCCCCACCAGGGCGACGAACAGCAGCAGGGCGTACGTCCACGGCGCGCCGTCCAGGGTGCCCAGGCCGAGGTAGCCGACCGCGTTGAGCACCAGGGCGGCGACCAGGGCGTCCCGGCGGCCGCGCAGGTCGCACACCGGCCCGCTGAGCAGCGAGCCCACCAGCAGGCCGGTCGAGCCGACCGAGATCAGCAGGCCCGCCTCGGCCGTGCCGAGGCCCTTGCTGCGCACCAGGTAGACGGCGAGCAGCGGGAAGACGAACATGCCCGCGCGGTTGACGAAGGACGTCAGGAACAGCACCCGCAGCGGGAGCGGTAACTCCTTGAACCTGGCCGTCCAGGCCTTGGGGGCGGCGGCCCCTTCTCCGGTACTCGTGGCCATCCCGGTCAGACCGCCGACTCGGTCTCGACCCGGAAGGCCTGGCGGACGGTGCGGAACCGCGCCAGCACGTCGTCGTAGTCGCTGCCCTCGCAGACGTACCAGCCGAGCACGTCGTTGGAGGCGACCGGCGGGGCCAGCACGTCGCCGACGGCCTTCCAGACGTCCGCGTCCAGGACGCCGTCGAGCGCGTTGAGGTCCGCGGGCGAGCTGATCCCGGTGATCCGGCCGTACTCGCCCGAGGACAGGTACTCGGTGCCGATCTCCGGGCCGAGCCGGGCCGCGGTGCGGTGCTCCGGGTCGAGTTCGAGCCGGGCCCACTCGCCGGCCAGGTTGATGCCGCGACCGGCCTGGATCGCCGGGACGATCGAGCCGCCGCCGGCCCGGGCGCCCGCCTCGCCGAACACCGCCTCGCCGTCCTCGTCCAGGAAGAACTCGACGTGCGCGACGCCGGTGCGCATGCCGAAGCCGCGCAGCACCGTGGCGTTGAGCTCCAGGATCCGCTGCTCGTGCTTGCTGAGGTCGTGCTTGCGGGAGATGGTGCCGCCCGGCTCGTCCCGGTACTCCAGCACCGAGTAGGTGTAGCGGGACAGTTGCTCGAAGACGACCTCGCCGTCCTGGAGCAGCGCGTCCACATGGAACTCGGTGCCGCGGACGAACTCCTCGACCCGGTACTCGTGCCGGTCGTCGCCCATCTCCTCCCACACCTCGGCCAGCCGCTCCGGCCCGTCGACCCGGTAGGTGCTGCCGCAGGCCCAGCCCGCGTACGGCTTGATCACCAGCGGGTAGCCGGCCTGCGCGGCGAACTCCTCGACCGCGCCCAGGGTGTCGGGGCGGCAGGAGCGGGCGACCTTGACGCCCAGCTCCTCGGCGCGGCGGTGCATCACGTTCTTGTCGCGGAAGTTGAGCGCCTGGTCGGGCGTCAGTCCGGGGATGCCGTGGTCCCGGCGGGACCGGGCGGCGGGCAGCACGTCGCCCTCGAACAGCGGGAAGATCCGGACCAGCCGGTACTCGGCGGCGATCCCGTCCACGGCGGCCCGGAAGGCCGGGGTGGAGTCCAGGTCGGCCTCCCGGACCGTCAGGCCCTCGACCTCGGGCGGGATCTCGCCGGTGGGCACCAGGACGACGGGGTGGTGGCCGAGTTCGGTGGCGACCTCGACCACGCTGCGGAACTGCGCGAGGTAGCGGCCGGCGGCGGGGCGGTAGACGATCAGAATCGCGGGGTTCATCGGGTTCTCCTGGAGGTAGCGGTCGGTCCGGCACCGGGGCCGGCTCCCACGACGATCAACCCGCGACGACGGACGACCCGGCCGCCGACTCCGCTGCCGACTGCTCCGGCACGTCCCGCTCCGGGACGGACTGCTCGGACACGTCCTGCTCCGGCACGAACAACTCGACTCCGGTCTCGGCGGCGTCCAGCACGACGGGCCGCTGACGCACCGCCCCGAGCGCGTCGAGCGCGGCAGCGAGGCGGTCGAGCGCCCGCTCCACGTCCGCGCGCCCGCCCTCGTGCACCGCCTCGACGGTGAGCAGCAGCCGGCGTCGGCCGACGTCGGTCCTGATCACCTCGCTCTGTCGCCAGTTCCACCGCCGCGAGTGCGCCCGGTCCTGGGTGTCCGCGTAGACGACCTCGCCCGGCTCCGGGTGCTCCGGTGCCTCCGGCGCGCCCAGCGGCAGGTAGGTCTCGCCGCCGTGGGCCAGCCGGACGGCCAGCTCCCCGGTGATGTCGCCGACATCGCAGGAGGCGACCGGCAGCCGGCTGTCCAGCGAGACGGCGTTGCAGAGGTTCACCAGGGCGTTGATCCGCGGCAGCCGGTCGCCCTTGGCCACCCGCCGCAGCACCGATTCCGCCGCGCAGGGGAAGCGGTTGGGGTTGACGTCGACGCTGCGGTACGCGTCCCGCCAGGCGGCGATCGGGGGCAGGGCGGAGACCTCCGCCTTGCCCAGGGAGAGCCCGTGGAGGGCGTCCTCGGCGGCGGTGAGGAGGTCGTCGACCTCCGGTGCGGCCGCCGCGACGTCGACCACCGGGACGGCGATCAGTCCGAGGACGTAGCCGGGCACCCGCGCCAGAAGACTTTCGTCGACGATGACCTTCAGGGCGCTGGTCCGGTCCATGAGGTGAGTCCTTCGCGTCCGAGCTGGGTTGATGACCTGACCGACGATAGGGAGCCGGCCGCGTCCGACTGCGGCCAATTCCCGGACATCTGTTGGTGCCACTTCCGTCCACTCGGCCACCCGGTGACGCCCGGTCGACGGCCCTGCCGCCCCCGCGACGGGCCCCGGGCCCCTCGCGCGTTCCCGCGCGGCGGTTGCCTGTGCGGAACGAGTCCATCAAATGTGACAATGCTCGGTCCATACCACTTCACCCTCTGCACAGGAGGCCACTTGGCCTGGCATCTGGCTCTCGACGTCGATCGCGGCTCCCGCGTCCCACTGGCACTACAAGTGCGGGACGCGGTACGTCGCCTGGTCGAGGACGGGACCCTCCGCGCCGGAACCCGATTACCCTCCAGCCGCCAGCTCGCCACCGACCTGGGCGTCTCGCGCAGTGTGGTGGTGGAGGCGTACGAACAACTCACCGCCGAGGGCTACCTGGTGACCCGGCGCGGCTCGGGCACCTCGGTCGCCGAGGACGGCGGCGGCCTGGCCCCGGTGTCCTCCGCCCTCACCGCCGCGGCCGCCACCTCCGTCTCCGCCCCGGCGGACGGCGACGGCGGAGAGGCCGCCTGGGACCTGCGGACCGGCACCTCCAACCTGCTCGCCTTCCCGCGCCAGGAGTGGATCCGCTGCGTCACCGTCGCACTGGGCGCCGCCGGCCACCGCGAGCTCAGCTACTCCCCGCCCGCCGGGGTTCCGTTGACCCGTCACATCCTGGCGGGCTACCTCGGCCGGGTCCGCGGGGTGCGCACCCGCTCCGAGGACCTCATGATCACCTCGGGCTTCGCCCAGGGACTCGCCCTGCTCTGCCGCGTCCTCGGCGACCGGGGCCACCGGACCCTGGCCGTGGAGGACCCGGGGCACCCCGGCGAACGGGAGTTCATCGCGAGCGCCCGGATCCGGCCGGTCGGCATCCCGGTCGACGCCGAGGGCATCCGCGTCGACCTGCTCGAACAGTCCGGCGCCCGAGCCGTCCTGACCACCCCCGGCCACCAGTTCCCCACCGGCGCGTGCCTGAGCCGGGAGCGCCGGGAGCAGTTGATCGCCTGGGCGCGCGCGGTCGACGGCTACGTCATCGAGGACGACTACGACAACGCCTACCGGAGCCGCTCAGGCCAGCCGTCGGCCCTGCAGAGCCTGGCGCCGGACCGGGTCGTCTACGCGGGCAGCGCCAGCAAGGTCCTCGCCCCCGCGCTGCGGCTGGGCTGGCTCGCCGCGCCGTCCGAGCTGATGGCCTCGCTGGAGCACGTCCGCGCGGGCTGGGACATCGGCTGCTCGGGCCTGGAACAGCTCGCCTTCGCCCGCTTCATCGACACCGGGGGGCTCGACCGCCACCAGCGGCGCCTGCGCGCGGAGTTCGCCGGCCGCCGGGAGGTCGTCCGGCGGGAGGTGGCCCGGCAGTTGCCCGGCACCCGGGTGCTCGGCGGCGACGGCGGCCTGCAGGCGTACCTCGAACTGCCGCCCGCCGTGGGCGAGGACGCCCTGATCCGTGCCGCCCGCGCCCGCTCGGTGCTGATCCGCGGCGGGCGCTTCCACACCCTCACCGACACCGGCCGGCCGCCGGCCCTGGTCCTCAGCTACGCCACCGTCGGGTGCGAGGGGCTGGCCCGCGCGATCGCCGAACTCGGCGTCGCCTACCGGCGGTTGCTGCCGGGGGCGGAGGACGGGGAAACGACGTGAACCCCTCGGTACCCGGCCTGCGGGGGCAGGCCGGGCGCCGAGGGGGGTACGAGGCGTCCGAGCAGTCGGACGCTCAGGTGCTCAGGTGCTCAGGCGTTCAGCCGCTCGGGGACGGGCTCCCGGTCCGGCGTCCCCGCCTGCGCCCCGGCGGACGCGTGGCGCGGAGCGGTCCGCAGCGGCCACCAGAGGCCGCGGCCGAGCAGCGCGGCCATGGCCGGCACCAGGACCAGGGAGAGCACGAGCGCCGAGAGCAGGATGCCGAGCGTCAGCGCGAAGGCGACCTGCTCGCTGCCCGGGGTGGTGGCCAGGGTGGCGAAGGAGCCGGCCAGGACCAGGCCCGCGGTGGCGATGGCGGGCGTGGTGTGGCGGACGGCGCGGGCCACGGCGCCGCGGACCGGGCCGGGCTGCTCCATCTCCTCCCGGATCCGGTCGGTGATGAGGATGTTGTAGTCCGTGCCCAGCGCCACCACGAACAGGAACAGCACCAGCGGCAGGGTGAAGCTGACGCCGGGCTTGTCCAGCAGGTGCTGGAACACCAGGGTCGAGGCGCCGAGGGTGGCGGCGAAGCCGAGCCCGACCGCGAGCATCAGCACCAGCGGGGCCAGCAGGCTGCGCAGGAGCAGCAGAAGGATCAGGGCGATCAGGGCGGCCGCGACCGGGAAGACCACGGTCAGGTCGTGGTCGACGGCGACCGAGATGTCCGCGAAGATCGCCGCCGTGCCGCCCACATGGGCGCTGGTACCGGCCGGGGTGTTCGCCGCGACGACGGCGCGGACCGGGCCGGAGGCCAGCTCGCGGGCCTTCGCGCTCTGGGTGTCGGCGGTCAGGTAGAGGTCGATCCGGGCGGCGCGGGCGTCCGGGCTCAGCACCGTGCCACCGACCTGGCCGACCCCCTCGACCTTGCCGAGGGCGCGGGAGAGGCCGTCCAGCTTGCCCGGGTCCACGGGGCCGCCGCCGGCGGCGGTGACGTAGACGCTGGTCGGGTCGGACACGCCGGCCGGCAGCGCCCGGGAGATCTCGGTGGCGGTGGCCGCCGCAGCGGTCTTGGAGCCGCCGCCCTGGCCGTAGTCCATCGTGATGCCGACCGTCCCGGCGGCCAGGGCGCCGAGCAGCGCGACGGAGGCCAGCAGCATCGCGGCGGGCCGACGGGCGACCAGCGCGCCGAAGCGGGCGGCGGCACCCTCGCGCGGCTGCCGCCGCAGGCTCTTGGACGGCCAGAAGATCTTGCGGCCGCAGGCGGCGAGCAGGGCGGGCATCAGGGTGAGGCTGCCCAGCAGCATCACCAGGACGGCGACCGCGATGGCCGGGCCGAGCGAGCGGAACTGGCCGAAGCTGGCGACACCCAGGGTCGCGAAGGCGGCCACGATGGTCAGCGCGGCGGAGGTGATCGCCGTACCGACCCGGCCGGCCACCTCGGCGGCGGCCTCCCGGGCGGGCTGCTCGGGCCGGGCCCGCAGGTGCTCGCGGAACCGGAAGAGCAGGAACAGCAGGTAGTCGATCCCGATGCCCAGCAGCACCACGGAGATCAGGCCCGGGGTGGAGGCGTCCAGCTTGAGCCCGGTCAGGGAGGCCGCGCCGGCCACGGCCCCGCCGGCCACACCACCGATGAAGGCGACGGCGAGCAGCGGCAGCACGGCGGCCAGCACGCTGCGGAACACCAGCACGTTGAGCAGTACGATCAGGCCCATCACCAGGGCTCCGCCGACCTTGGTGGCGGTCCGGTTGTCGTCGGCCGAGTCGGCGGCCTCCGCCAGGCCACCGGTGAACCCGGTGCGCATCCCGGCCTCGGCGAACTGAGCGCGGGTGGCGTCCCGGAAGGCGCGGTAGACCTTCTGGACCCCGTCGTCCCCGGCGTTGCCGGTCAGTTCGGCGCTCAGCAACTCGAAGCTCCGGTCGGGGGCGACCATCGCGGGGGCGACCTTGGGGGTCTGGGAGCGGTCCGGCAGCAGGAAGCTCGGCTCGTCCTTCATCCGGGGCATCTCCACCCGGCGCTGGCCGAGCTTCGCCGCCTCGGCCCCGATCCGCTTCTCGTCGGCGGGGGTGAGGGCCTTGCCGTCGGTCCTGGCGACCAGCACCGTCACCGTGGTGGCGTCCGGGTCGATCCCGAAGTTCTCCTCGGCGATCCGCAGGGCCGCCGCCGAGTCGTAGCTCGCGGGCAGGAAGTCGCCGCTCTGCGACTGGGTGACGCGGGACATCAGCATCGGGCTCAGCAGGGTGAGCCCGACGCCGAGGACCGCCCAGAGGGCGATGACCTTCCACGCGTTCCTGGTCGAGAAACGGGTCAGTGCGCGGATCACGCTGCCCTCCGGTGGCTGGACGCGAACGTCGGCTTGGGAACCGGGGGTTCCCGGCCTGTTCCAAGACCATCAGGCGGAAGGGGGGTCGGGCGTCGGGGCGACGGACGATCCGGACCGGGGGTCCTGCTCCCCCGGCCCGCCCGGACCCGGGACCGTGGTCCTGGGCCCGGCCTCCGGCTCTCGGCCGCGGGGACCACGCCCGGCCCGGCGGGCCGGTGCCAGAATGGGGGCGTCATGGCTGATCAGCCCGGGAGGACCGAGATGGACGGGCGTCAGCGCCCCGCAGCGGGCACGGCCGATGCCGGGGGTCCGCCCGGAAGCCCGCCCGGCACAGCGGACGGCACCCCGTGGAGCCACACCGACGGGCTGGTGGCCGTCGGCGCCGGCCTGCTCGACCTGGTGGCCTACCTGCTCTTCGACCAGGTCGAGGGCGACCGCGGCATCAGCGTCCCGGGCTTCCTCGTCCTGCTGCTGTCGGGCCTGCCGCTGGTCGCCCGGCGCCACCGCCCGCTGGGGACGCTCGCCGCCGTCCTGGTGCTGGGGAGCCTGGCCAACGTGCTCGCGCCGATGGGGGCTCACTTCGGCGCCGTCCTCACGGTGGCCGTGTACTCGGTCGCCCGGCACTGCAGCGGTCGTGCCACCGCCGCCGCGAGCGCGGCGACGGCATTGGCGACCATGATCAGCCAGAGCGGCTTCGGCGTCCCGGGCTCGGCGGAAGCCATCGCCGCCACCGCCTCCACCGCGCTGGTCGCCGCCGGCGGCCTCGCGATCTCGCGCTGGCAGCGCGAGGTCGCGGCCAACCGCCAGTTGCTGGCCGACCGCGCGGTGGCCGAGGAACGCCGCCGCATCGCACGGGAGCTGCACGACATCGTGGCCCACCACATCACCACCATGCAGTTGATGGCGGGCGGCGCCCGGGCCAACCTCGCCAACCCGGAGGTGGTCCGGGACGCCCTGGTCACCCTGGAGTCCTCCGGCCGGCTGGCCCTGCGCGAGATGCGCCAGCTGCTGAACGTCCTGCGGGCCGGCGACGAACCGGACGCCGCCCCGCCCTCGCCCCAGCCCGGGGTGGAGGACCTCGACCGGCTGGTCGAGGAGTCCCGCCGGGCCGGACTGCCCACCGAGCTCAGCGTCCGCGGCGCCCCGCAGCCGCTGCCGCCGACCGTCGGCCTGACGGTGTTCCGGATCGTCCAGGAGGGCCTCACCAACGCCCGCAAGTACGCCGGACCGGCCCGCGCGTCCGTCCGGATCGGCTACCGGTCGGACGGGATCACCGTCGAGGTGCTGGACGACGGCGCGGGCTTCGCCCCGCCGGACACCGGGCCGGCCGCCGGGGAGCGGGGCGGCTACGGCCTGATCGGCATGCGCGAACGGGTCGCCCTGCACGGCGGCGCACTGACAACCGGTCCACGGCCGGAGGGCGGCTTCGCCGTCCTGGCCGAACTGCCGCTGGCCCCCGACGAGACCGCAGAGGCGGCCGTCCAGCACGGGAAGGTGACCCGATGACCACCACGACGCCCCCGATCCGGGTCCTCCTCGTGGACGACCAGCCGCTGGTGCGGCGCGGGCTGTCGCTGATCCTCTCGCCGGACCCGACCGTCGAGGTGGTGGGCGAGGCCGAGGACGGCGAACAGGCCGTCGCCCTGGCCCACCGGCTGCGCCCCGACGTCGTGGTGATGGACATCCGGATGCCCGTCCTGGACGGCGTCGGCGCCACCGAGGAGCTGTCCCGCACCCTGCCCGACTGCAAGGTCCTGGCGCTCAGCACCTTCGACATGGACGAGTACGTGGTGGCCGCGCTGCGGGCCGGCGCCCACGGCTTCCTCCCCAAGGACGTCTCGCCGGAGGACCTCGGCGCGGCGATCCGCACCGTCCACGCCGGAGAGGCGGTGGTCGCGCCGCGGCTGCTCTCCCGGCTGATCTCCACCTACGTCCGGGCGCCCCTCGACACCCCGCCGCCGCCCGCCGCCGTGACGGGCGAGCTCACACCGCGCGAGGTGGAGGTCTGGCGGCTGATGGCCACCGGCCTCGACAACACCGGGATCGCCCGCTCCATGGACATCAGTCACTCCACGGTGAAGAACCACATCACCAGCATCTTCGGCAAGCTGGACGTCCGCGACCGCGCCCAGGCGGTCATCGCCGCCTACGAGTCCGGCCTGATCACCGCCCGCACGGGCGGCGGCGACCAGGCCTAGGAGCGGGTCCGGGGCGCCCCGGACGTCACTCGGCGCCGAGGATCACCGGGTCCCGGGCGAGGTCGGCCAGCAGGGCGTCCAGCTTGGAGCGGTCGACCGAGGGCATCAGGAAGACGTGCACGTAGCCGCGCAGGCCGGCCGGGTCGCCGGGGGTGGTCAGGACGTTCTCGGAGGAGAGCGACCACTTGGCCACCAGCGCGGGGCTGGGCTTGCGGAAGCGCACTGTGATCGCGCCCGGGGTGCGGGCGGGCCAGAGCTCGGCGCCGGTCTCCCGCTCCAGTTCGCGCAGCCCGCTCTCCAGGTACTCGGCCAGCTCCTGGGAGCGGCGGATCCGGTCGACCTGGTCGCGGTAGGAGAGCCGGGACAGGTGGTCCCACAGCACCAGCGGCGAGAACCCGTTGCGGGAGCCGGCGAAGGTGCTGTCCGGGGCGCCGATGTACTCGGGCTGGGTCGGCGGTTCGAGCTGGTACTTGGTCCTGGTCATGAAGACGCCGCAGGGCCACGGCACACCGGCCCACTTGTGCCCGCTCATCGCGATCGACGCGACCATGTCGACCTCCCGGGCCTCCCCCGCCTCCCCGGTCGGCAGGGTGAGGCCGAAGTCGAACTCCGACAGCTCGGCCTCCGGCGTCCAGCCGAACGCCGGGTCCGCCGCGGCCATCCGCAGGAACGGCGCGTAGCCGGCGCCGAGCGCGCCGTCCACGTGGATCCAGAAGCCCCGGCGGGCGTCGTCCCCGGCGCCGGGCAGCAGCCCGTGCCGCTCGAAGACCGGCAGCAGCAGCTCGCACGCGCCCCGGACGTCGTCGTGGGCGCCCTTGAAGGTGCTGCCGAGGTTGAAGTTGACGAAGATCGGGTGCCCCTTCGCCGCGAAGAACTCCACCAGGACGGCGAGCGCTTCGGCGTCCACCGCCCCGGATCCGTCCCAGGAGCGGCCGGACGGGCCGGGCATCGAGGGCACCTCGGCGGGCCAGTCGCCGCCGAGCGGGCACTCACCGGGGTAGTCCGCCGCGCCCACGGCGGCGAAGGTGTCGACGCCGAGCACCCGGACGGCCTTGGCGAAGGAGTAGTGGGTGTCCTCGGAGTAGAAGGCCACCGGCCGGGGCGCGCCGGGCCGGGTCAGGTAGTCGCGCGCGTTCCAGAGCGCGTACATGTTGCCCTCGGTCGAGCCCATGGACAGCATGTAGCCCCAGTACGACTCCGGGTCGGCCGGGTCGTACGACGGCCCGGCGTGCCAGAGCCGCGCGTAGTAGTCGAGCACCGCGCGCTCGACGACCTTGGTGTTGGGCTTGTAGCCACCGCTCTGGAACGGGTCGCCGAGGTTGTTGATGTTGCTGAGCATGAAGCGGGCGAGGTCGAGCGCGCTGCCCGCGAGCTCCTGGGTGGCCTGGTAGCCGACCAGGTGCCGGCGCTTGCGGGTGAGGTAGCCGTCCATCCGGTCGAGCGCGCGCAGCCGCTCGCCGTCGGTGAGGCCCTCGGCGGGTATCGCGAAGTCACCGCGCTCCGGCTCCGCGTCGAGATCGGCGGTGCCGGCGAGGTCGAGAGCAGCGGGGGCCGGGGCCTGTGCCGGGAGCAGTGGGGCGGGGACGGTGGTGGGGCTCATGGGCGCGGCACTCCGGGTTCGCTGGGCGGGGTCGGCCGGGGCCGCTCACCCGCCAGAATGGAACTTCTCCGCACCCCGGCGACAGCCTTCCGAACAAGATTCGAAATCGATCATGTTTGCCTTGCCAATGTGCGGCCGGGTCGGCGACTCTGGGCGACGTGCCGAATTTTCCGCAGGCCCACCGGGCGCCCGTCGACGACATCGACCGCGCGATTCTGCGCGTCCTCGCCGAGAACGCCCGCACGCCGAACAACGCGCTCGCCGAGGCCGTGGGCATCGCCCCCTCGACCTGCCTGGCGCGGGTGCGCACCCTGCGCGAACGCGGCATCATCCGCGCCTTCCGGACCGAGATCGACCCGGCGGCGATCGGACTGCCGCTGCAGGCGATGATCTCGGTCCGGTTGCGGGCGCACACCCGTGAGCAGAACGAGAGCTTCCGCAGCAGCGCGCCCGACCTGCCCGGCGTCCTGGCGGTGTTCCACATGGCCGGGTCCGACGACTACCTGCTGCATGTGGGCGTGGCCGGACCGGAGGAGCTGCGCGACTTCGTGGTGGACCACCTCACCACCCACCCGGCGGTGGCGCAGACCCGGACCAACCTGATCTTCGAGCAGATCCCCGGCCGCCGGTACCTCACGAACGACGGCTGACGTCCGGCCCCCGCCGTCTCGTCACCGGCCGGGCCCCGCCCTCACCGCCCGTCGGCGTACAGGGACTGCACCGCGGCGTACCCGGGAGTGCCGGCTGCGGCCGCCGGGGCGCCGTCGCGGACGGCGAGGGCGGTCGAGACGGCGGCCCCGAGGGCGGTCCGGTAGAGCAGCGAGCCGAGACTGACCCGGGCGACCCCGAGCGCCGCGAGTTCGGCCAGGGTGGGGCCGGTCGGGGACCAGAGGATGTTCAGCGGGGCGGTGACGGTGCCGCGGATCCGCGCGACGGCGGCCGGGTCGGTCAGCCCGGGCACGAACAGGCCGTCCGCGCCCGCCTGTTCGTAGGCGGCGAGTCGGCGGCCGGTCTCCTCGGCGGGATCCGGCACCGCGAGCCAGCGGGTGTCGGTGCGGGCGTTGACGAACAGCGCCGGCACCGCGGCCTTGATCGCGGCGATCTTGGCGGTGTGCACGGTCGCGGGGGTGAGTGTGCCGTCCGGGCGGCCGTCCTCCAGATTGACGCCGACCACCCCGTACTCCGCCAACTCGACGGCCAGGTCGGCGACTTCGGCCGGGTCGTCGCTGAACCCGTTCTCCACGTCGACGGAGAGCAGATAGCGCCCGGACCGGCCGAGGCGCCGGGCCAGCCGGAGCGTCTCGTCCCGGGTGGCGGCGGCACCGTCGGGCAGCCCGGCCGCCGCCGCGACGCCGAGGCTGGTGGTGCCGATCGCGGCGAAGCCCTGCTCGGCGAGGACGGCGGCGGAGGCGTGGTCCCAGGCGTTGGGGAGCAGCAGCGGCTCGCCCGGGCGGCGGTGGAGGGCGGCGAACGGGGTATCCAGCGGGGCGGTGCTCATCGGACGGTCCTCTCGTACGGACGGGGATCGGGTCGGTCGGGTCGGGTCGGGTCGGGTCGGGTCCCCGGCGGCTCGGGCGTCGGAAGCGGTGCCCCGGGCGCCGCCCCCACGGTAGGACCGCGACGTTTCGGCGCCCGCCGAACCGTCCCGGGGGCACCATGGAGCCATGTCCCTCGCCCGACTGGCCGCCCTGCTCGCCGATCCCACCCGAGCCGCGTTCTGCACGGCCCTGCTCGACGGCCGCGCCTGGACCGCCGGTGAACTCGCCCGGCACGCGGGCGTGGCACCGTCCACCGCCAGCGAGCACCTCTCCCGGCTGATCGACGGCGGTCTGCTGGCCGAGGAGCGGCAGGGCCGGCACCGCTACGTCCGGCTGGCCGGACCGGAGGTCGCCACGCTGATCGAGGACCTGTCCGCCTTCACACCCCTGAGCGGAACGCCGGACGGAACTCCGGGCCGAACTCCGGGCCGAACGCCGGGCCGGACGCCGGCCGCCGGTTCCCCCGCCCCGCGCTCCCTGCGCGAGAGCACCCGGCTGAGCGCCGAGGCCCGCGCCCGGACCTGCTACGACCACCTCGCCGGCCGGCTGGGCGTGACGGTCGGCGACGCCGTGCTGGCCCGCGGCCTGGTGACGGAGGAGGACGGCCCGGCCCTGACCGCCCTCGGCCGGGCCTGGCTGACCGACCTGGGCGCCGAGCTGCCGCCCCGGGCCGGACGCCCCGGCGCCCGCCCGGTGGTCCGCACCTGCCTGGACTGGACGGAACGGCGCAACCACCTGGGCGGAGCCTTCGGCGCGCTGCTCTGCCGGACGGCGCTGGACCGGAACTGGGTGGAGCGGATCGGCTCCGGCCGCGCGCTGCGGGTCACCCCGGACGGCGAGCGGGCCCTGCGCGAACTGCTCGGCGTGGAGCCCCTGCCCGCCTGACCCGGCCCCGCTCCGCCCCGCCCTCACCCGGTCGCCGCCCGCCGCCGCCCCTCAGCCCATCGTCCTCGCCCCGTCCAGCGACTCCCGGATGATGTCGGCGTGCCCGGCGTGCTGCGCCGTCTCCGCGATGATGTGCAGCAGCACCCGCCGTGCCGACCAGACGGCGCCGGGCTCGAACCACGGCGCCGCGGGCAGCGGATGCCCCAGGTCCAGGTCCGGCAGACTCGCCACCAGCGCGTCCGTCGCGGCGGCCACCTGCTCGTACCCGGCGAGCAGCCCGGCCAGGGTCTCCCCCTCGGCCATGCTGAACTGCGCCTCCCAGTCGCCGGGGTCGGACACCATCGCGTCCGCGCCGCCGACCACGAACCGCATCCAGCCCGCCTCCGTCCCGGCCACGTGCTTGATCAGCCCGCCCAGGCACAGCGCGCTGGCGGTGGTGCGCCGGGCGGCCTGCTCGTCGGTGAGGTCGCGGACCGTGTAGCGCAGGAACCCCCGGTGCTTGTCGAGGGTCTGCAGCAGGTCCGCCCGCTCGCCGCCGAGCCCGGCCGCCCCCGCCGGCTGCGGCGCGCTCACTCGGCGACCATGACCGGCATGTCCCCGGCCGTCCGGCCGAGGTCGATCACGCCGAACGCCGCGCCCTGCGGGTCGCCGACCGCCGCGAACCGGCCGAACGGGCTGTCCATCGGGCCGAAGTACAGCTTGCCGCCCAGGTCGGTGACCTTGGCGACGGTGGCGTCGCAGTCGTCCACGGCGAAGTACACGCTGAGGTAGTTCGGCGCCTCGGCCGGCAGGTCGGTCGGTCCCGCCAGCATCCGGCCGAGCACCGGCTGCTCCCGGACGTGGAAGATCTTGTAGTCCACCTGCTCCGAGTCCATCCGCTTCACGGCGTAGGGGAAGACGGCGGGGAAGAAGCGGTCGGCGGCGGCCTCGTCGCGGGTGATGACCTCGGCCCAGGTGTACGCGCCCGACGCGCCCTGCTTCTCGAAGCCCTCGTGGGTCCCGGCCTGCCAGACGCCGAAGACGACCCCGGCCGGGTCCTTGGCGATCACCATCGAGCCGAACTCGCCGACGGCCATCGGGCCCATCAGGACCTCGCCCCCGGCGGCGCGGATCTTCTCGGCGCTGGTGGCGGCGTCGGGCGAGGCGAGGTAGAGGCACCAGGCGGACACCGCGGTCCCGTCCTGGCCGGGCATCGGCGGGACGATCGCCGCGACCGCCTTGCCGTCGGAGTAGGCCTGGGTGTAGTTGCCGTACTCGGAGGAGGACTCACCGAAGGTCCAGCCGAGTACGTCGCCGTAGAAGGCCTTGGCGCCCTCCAGGTCGGTGAACATCGCGTCGGCCCAGCAGGGCGTTCCTTCGGGTAGCACGGGCATGGCAAAGCCTCTCGTGTGGCGTTTTGTCCCGGTTCGCCACCCTAGCCAGTACCCTGCCCCCGCGCGCGCCAAAAGGCCGGCGGCCCGCCGGGAGGACCAGTCCCCCGGCGGGCCGCCGCAGCCGTCCGAGCGCCGTCCGCCCGGACTCCGGTCTGCTCCGGCCCCTCAGGACCCGACCGCGACCCGGCCGAAGGCGCCCGCCACCGAGGCCGCCGAGGTCCCGAGCCCGGTCGGCCGCACCAGCAGCGCGCCCACCGCGGCACCGGCCGGCTCCACCGCCACCTCGGCCACCGCCCCGGCCGCGTCCTGCCCGAAGTGCCGCAGCAGGTCCTCCTCCCGGTACCGGCGGCAGTCCCGGTGCCAGATCAGGATCCCGGCGAGCCAGTTCTCCAGCTCCTTCACGTACCCGGCGAGCGTCGCCCGGGCCGGCCCGTCCAGCCCGAAGTCCTCGAACATCACCGGGAACTCCTCGACCGCCACGTGCCGGAACTGGTCGAGCCGCGAGTGCATCAGGTCGTCGACGATCCGCACCGCCGCCGGGTAGTCGCAGTCGAAGAAGTTCTGCACCACCAGGACGGCGTTGTGCACCTCGCCCTCGAACTCCACCTCCTTCTGGTACGAGTGGAGGTCGTTCATCAGCGCCGCGTAGTCGGCGGACGCGTTCTCCAGCGACCGCATCGGACCGCTGGCGTAGACGCCGTCCGGCACGACCTTCCCGTGCGCCAGCCGGGACAGCGCCATGGTGAGGTCGGAGCCGAAGGTGGCGCGGCGCATCTCCAGGTAGTCGACCGGGTCCGGGATCCGGTTCTGGACCTGGTTGTTGAGCTCCCAGATCCAGCTCTCCACCATCGTGTCGACGGCCGTGCGGAACTTCCCCCGCGCTTCGGGCGCCATCGGGCCGGCGGTCCGTGCCCAGAGGTCGGCCAGCGCGCGCTCCAGCGCGTTCAGCGGCTCCGCGCCCGGCTCCCCGTCGACCGGCATCAGCAGCAGGTACCGCTCGCGCACCGCCTTGGCCCCGGCCAGGTCGCCGGTCCGGCCGAACGCCCGCGGGAACCAGTCGTCGGCGTACGTCCCCCACAGCAACCAGTCGGTGGTGAGGTCGAGTTGGTCGGCACTGGCGTCGGGGTGGATACCGGCCGCGCAGAGCGCGAGGTCGTAGTCGGCCGCGTCCGCCGTGCTCCAGACGCCCGCGGTCGGGTCCCCCGGCCGGGCCTCCAGCAGGCCCATCCGGTCCGCCCACTCGACCGTGTGCAGCCGCGAGGCGTCCAGGCAGGGGTTCAGCTCGACCGTGAACGGCAGCCGGAACTCCGGCAGCCGGGAGGGCCCGACGGCCTGGAACGGCACGTGCGCGTGCGTCCGCGCCCGCCGCACCCCCGGCTCGACGTCCCCGCGCGAGCCGCCGATCAGCCCCGTCCCGGGCGACTCCAGCGAGGCACCGGCCCCCCGCAGCGCGCCGAGCAGGGCCGCCACCGGCGACTCCCCGACCGTCGGCGTCCAGTCCCGCGTCACCGGCCCGGTCCGGCTCAACGAGCCGAGCTCCTCGGCCAGATCGCCCAGCGCCCCGCCGGACCGCAGGACGTCCAGCGCCGACGTCCCGACCCCGCCGATCGCGAACGGGTCCCACCAGGTGGTCGCGTCCGCCGCCGCGCCACCGCCGTTCATGTACCGGCTGGACCGCATGTGCCACTCGTGCCCGCCGGCCTGCCAGTCCTGCAGCCCCTTGACGTACGCCAGCACCCGGGCCTGCTCCTGCGCGTCCAGCCCGGCGTCGGCGAACAGCTGCGGCAGCTCCGTCACCACGGTGTTCTCGAACTGCTGGAGGCGCGAGGTGAGCAGGCCGTTGACGGCCTCCGCGGCCTCCTGCGTCGTGCACTCCAGGAACTTCTCCAGCACCAGCACACCGTTGCTGAGCTCGCCCTCGTCCTCGACCTCGCGCTGGTAGGAGAACAGGTCGTTGCGCAGGTGGACGCCGTCCGAGAAGGCATCCATCAGCACCCGCAGCGGCCGCGACCCCGACACCCCGGCCGGCACCTCGGCCCCGGCCGCGTACTCGATCAGCCCGGCGGACCAGGGCGCCCCGCCCACCTTGCGGCGCATCTCGATGTACTCGACCGGGTTGGCGACCCGGCCCGCGTTGATGTTCGCGAGCTCCCAGAGCGACTCGTTGAGCAGGTTCCGGGTGCTCTCGGCGAACCGCACCCGCCAGTCCTCCCCCATCGCCGGCACCGTCCGCCGCCAGAGGTCCGCCAGCCCGGCCTCGACCGGATTGGTGGGCTCGGGCATCTCCGCCGCCGGGTCCGCCGGCATGAACAGCGGCAGCCGGTCCAGGTACGCCTTGCCGCCCACCCGGTCGTTGGTCCGCTTGAAGACGTCCAGGAAGTGGTCGTCGAAGAAGAACACCCACACATACCAGTCGGTGACCAGCGACAACACCTCGGCCGACGCGTCGGGGTGGGTGTAGGCGCAGAGCAGCCCGTAGTCGTGGGCGTCCAGGTCGGCCGTGGTCCAGATCCCCGACCCCTCCAGCATGCCCATCTCCCGGGCCCACACCGAGGAATGGGCCCGGGCCTCGTCGAGGTGCGGATTGAGCCGCGCCGGGTGCGGCACGTAGAAGGAGGGCAGTTCGAACGGCTGGGACACCGGGCGAGCCTTTCTGGACGCGTCGACAAGGCCGACACAGCATTACCCGACGACGGCACTCCCAGCCGGAGAACCGGAACAGTCATATGAGATAGCCCAGTTCGATCGAACACCTGATCAACTCACCTCATGCCACTGGATCACCAGTGCGACTGATCGGCCCCACCCCACCCTTCCGGCTCCCGCCGGTCCACTACGCTCGGACCGCGCCGGCCCGGGGCCTCACCACGCCGCCCGCACCGGCGAGTTCGACATCCGACATCCGAGATCCCGACCGACAGGGGCGCACCGCCGTGGAGTACACCGAGGTCGAGCAGAAGTTCCGACTCGTCGGCCCGGCCGACGGGTTGAAGGAGCGGCTGGCCGCGCTCGGGGCGCGGCCGGGGACGCCGTCCCGGCAGGTCGACACGTACTACAACGCGCCGCACCGGGACTTCCTCGAGCCGGAGGTGGTCTCCGAGTGGCTGCGGGTGCGGGTCGAGGACGGGGCGGCGTCGGTCAACTTCAAGCGGTTCCATCCGATCGCCTCGCCGGTGAAGACGCACTGCGACGAGTACGAGAGCACGGTGGCCGACCCGGAGGCGGTGCGGCGGCTGCTCGCCTCGCTCGACTTCACCGAGCTGACGGTCGTGGACAAGACCCGCGAGGAGTGGCACGTCGACGGGATCGCGGTGGCCTTCGACCGGGTCGCCGGGCTGGGCGAGTTCGTCGAGTTCGAGTTCAAGGGAGAGGCGGACACCGTCGCCGAGGCGACCGCCCGGCTGGAGGCGTTCATCGGCGGTCTCGGCCTCGCGCCGGGTGCCGGACTCGGTGAGCGGATCCGCCTCGGCTACCCCCATCTGACCCTCGGTCTGGAGTGACGGCACCGCCGGCGCACGGAAGTCCGCCGACGAACCAACCGGCCGTTCCAAGGAATCGGCTGGTCATGGCGTGTTGACGCGGCCCCCTCGGCGCCCGCCCGGCAGACTGGGCGCGACCCGAATCCACGCTCCGAGGAGGTCAGCCCATGAACGTCACCGTGCGGCTCGCGCAGCAGCCCGAGGCCGACGAACTGCTCGGGCGGAGCCCGCTCGCCGCGCTCGTCGGGATGCTGCTGGACCAGCAGGTGCCCATGGAATGGGCGTTCACCGGACCGCTCACGATCGCCGGGCGGCTGGGGCACGAGGACCTGGACGCCCACGAGATCGCCACCTACAACCCGGAGGAGTTCGTCGCCCTGCTCTGCGAGAAGCCCGCGGTGCACCGCTACCCGGCGGCGATGGCCAAACGGGTGCAGCAGCTCTGCCAGTTCCTGGTCGCCCAGTACGACGGGGACGCCGCCGCGCTCTGGAAGGACGTGGCGACCGGGCGGGAACTGCTCAGCCGGCTCAACGCCCTTCCGGGGTTCGGGAAGCAGAAGTCGCAGATCTTCCTCGCCCTGCTCGGCAAGCAGTACGGCGTGCGGCCGGAGGGCTGGCGCGAGGCGGCCGGGGCGTACGGCGAGGACGGGGCGTTCCGCTCGGTCGCGGACATCACCGGCCCCGAGTCGCTGGAGCGGGTGCGCGCCACCAAGCAGGAACTGAAGCTCGCCGCCAAGGAGGAGAAGGCGGCGAAGGACGCCCGGGCGAGGACCAAGGTCCGCGCCTGAGCCTCCGGCCGCTCCCGACGGGCGCCGGATGTGCAAAAAGGGGCCGGGGGGAGTGTTCTCCCCGGCCCCTCGGCACACGACGAAGACGTGACGCCCTAGACCAGGGCGAGGTCCCGCTCGGTCTCCTCGGCGGCGGCCGGAGCGGCCTGCGCCCGCTGCTTCCCGGGCAGCGCGAACATCAGCAGGAACACCACCGCGAGCACCCCGAGCACCCACCACATCGCGTGCTGGAACGCGCCCACGAACGCCGGGCCCCCGGCCGCCCCGGCCGGCACCGCGTCGAAGAACGCCACCGAGACCAGCCCCAGGCCGAGCGCCAGGCCCACCTGGTTCACCGTGTTGATCAGCCCGGAGGCCGAGCCGGCGTGCTCCTGCGGGACCTCCGCCAGCACCGCGTTGGTGATCGGCGCGACGATCAGACCCATCCCGGCACCCATCACCACCAGCGGCAGCGCCATCTGCCAGGGCGCGATACCGGTGCCGTACCGGTGCGCCTCCGCGATGTAGACGAGCACGCCGACGGCCATCACCAGGGCCCCCGCCTGGAGCACCTTGCGCCCGAAGCGCGGCACCAGCTGCTGCACCGACACCCCGGCCGCCACCGACACCGCGAGCGAGAACGGGATACCGGTCGCGCCGGCCTTCAACGGGCTCCAACCCAGGCCGAGCTGCATGTAGAGGGTCCAGACCAGGAAGAAGATCCCGGACACCACACCGAAGGTCAGCTGGACGCCGATGCCCGCCGCGAAGGACTTCACCCGGAACAGCGACAGCTCCACCAGCGGCGAGCCGTCCCGCCGGGTCTTGACCCGCTCGTACGCGACGAACAGCGCGAACACCGGCAGGCTCCCGGCCATCACCAGGTAGCCCCAGAGCGGCCAGCCGGCCTCCCGGCCGTGGGTCAGCGGGTAGATCAGCATCAGCAGTCCGGTACTGGCCAGCAGCACGCCCGGCAGGTCCAGCCGGAGCGCCCGCTCGGCCTTGGACTCACCGATGTAGATCCGGCCGAGCACCAGACCGGCGATCCCCACCGGCAGGTTGATCAGGAAGATCGGCCGCCAGCCGAGCCCGAGCAGGTCCCACTCCGTCAGCAGCGCGCCGATCAGCGGTCCGCTGACCGCGCCCAGCCCGACCACCGCGCCGAACAGGCCGAACACCTTGCCGCGCTCCTCCGCCGGGAAGGTCGCGTGGACGATGGACAGCACCTGCGGCACCATCAGCGCCGCCGTCCCGCCCTGGAGGATCCGCATCGCGACCAGGACCTCGGGGCCGCTCGCGAGACCGCAGAGCGCGGAGGCGAGGGTGAAGCCGGCCATGCCGATCAGGAAGAGCCGCTTCCGGCCGTGGATGTCGCCCAGCCGACCACCGGTGATCAGCCCGATCGCGAAGGCCAGCGCGTAGCCGCCGGTCACCCACTGGACGGCGGAGAAGGACGCCCCCGTGGACTCCTGGATGCTCGGGATCGCGATGTTCACGATCGTGACGTCCACCAGGTCCATGAAGGAGGCGGTCATCACGATCGCCAGCGCGATCCACCTCCGCCGGTCCGACACTGTCACCGGTCCGGCCCCCACTCCCGAACCCGCGCCCGAACCCGAATCCTTCTGCACCACACGCTCCTCGTCGCCGTCCGTCATCAGCACGTGGACCACATTAGGAAGCATGTAGGTCAGATCCTGTCCGCCACTTCGGGCACCCTGGACCTCATGACCGATACCCCGGCACGACTCCTCAGCCTGCTCTCCCTGCTCCAGACCCCGCGCGAGTGGCCCGGCAGCGAGCTCGCCGAACGGCTTCGGGTCAGTCCCCGCACCATCCGCCGCGACATCGACCGCCTCCGCGAGCTCGGCTACCCGGTCGAGGCCTCGATGGGCCCGGTCGGCGGCTACCGGCTGGTCGCGGGCACCGCGATGCCGCCGCTGCTGCTGGACGACGAGGAGGCGGTGGCGATCGCGGTCGGCCTGCGCGCCGCCGCCGGACACGCCGTGGTCGGCATCGAGGAGGCCTCGGTGCGCGCCCTCGGCAAGCTGCTCCAGGTGCTGCCCTCCCGGCTGCGCCACCGGGTCTCCACCCTCGACCGGGCCACCCTCCCGCTGCTCGGCGGCGACGGCCCGACCGTCGACCCGGAGGACCTCACCGTGATGGCCAACGCCGTCGCCAACCACGAGCGCCTGCGCTTCGGCTACCGGGCCGGCAACGGCGCCGAGACCCACCGCCTGGTCGAGCCGGAACGCCTGGTGTCGGCCGGCCGCCGCTGGTACCTGGTCGGCTTCGACCTCGACCGGGACGACTGGCGGCTGTTCCGGGTGGACCGGGTCAGCGACCCCTTCGCCACCGGCGCCCGCTTCACCCCGCGCCCGCTCCCGGCCGAGGACGCCGCCGCGTACGTCGCGAGCAAGCTCCGCCGGGAGTCCTCCGCCTACACCCTGGACGCCACCCTGCACCTCTCCGCCGAGGAGGCCCGGCACCGCGTGGGCGGCTACGGCGACACCGAGGTGGAGCCGGTCGACGAGCACACCTGCCGGCTGCGCTCCCGCACCGACTCCCTGGAATGGCTGGCGATGCGCCTGCTGATGGCCGGCTGCGAGTTCGAGGTGCACTCGCCGCCCGAGCTGCGCACCCACCTGCGCGCCCTCGCCGACCGCGCCGGCCGCGCCGCCGAGCCGACCTGAGGCCGACCCGGCCCGAGGAGGGCCGGAAAGCGACCCGGGAGAACGGACGGCGCCACCGCCCGCAGGTCGCACGGGCGACGGCGCCGCCGTCGGAAGCGGTCCTCAGACCCCGAACTCGGCGGTGAGCACGGCCCGCGCCAGGGTGTGGAAGGTGATGTGGAAGCCGATCTGGGCCGCCGGGGTCTCGGCCGTGACGTCCAGCGCGTCCACGTCGAGGGCGTGCACGGCGAAGGCGTAGCGGTGCGCGGGCCCGGGCGGCGGGGCCGCGCCGTCGTACTGGTGGCCCGGGAAGTCGTTGCGCGCGTGGAAGGAGCGCTCGCCCGGCAGGTCGCCGTCGGAGGCCCCGGCGCCGCGCGCCAGACCGGCGGTGTCGGCGGGCAGGTTCAGCGCCAGCCAGTGCCACCAGCCGGAGCCGGTCGGCGCGTCCGGGTCGTAGCAGGTGACGGCGATCGAGCGGGTGCCCTCCGGCAGGCCCGACCAGGCCAGCTGCGGCGACAGGTTGCCCCCGGCGTGGACGAACTCCTGGGCCAGCGTGCCGCCTTCGGCGATGTCCTCGCTGGTCAGCTCGAAGGACGGCACCTGCGGCAGGAATTCGTACGGCAGCGGCGGACGCACACTCATGGAGGGTCACCTCTCGGCACGGCGGGAAAAGGGGAGGCCCGGGCCCGGACGCGGGCCGTCGGACAGGATTCACCTTAGTAGGGTGACCAACCGCCCGGCCCGGCTCTACAGTCGGGACATGGCTCCGCGATTCGCCCGACTGCTCCGTGACTCCCGCGCCGCGCTCCTCACGATGCTCGGCGTGCTGACCGTCATCTGGGCGGTCCAGGTGGCGAACTGGCTGGACGACTACCGGCTCTCCTACGAGTACGGCATGAGCTCGGGGCGGCTCGACGAACTGCCCGACCTGCTCACCATGCCCTTCCTGCACTTCGGTTGGGACCACATCGAGGCCAACTCCTGGCCGCTGTTCGCGTTCGGCTTCCTGGCCGCGTACCGGGGCATGAAGCGCTTCCTGCTCGCGACCGCGCTGATCGTGGTGTCCAGCGGTCTGACGGTCTGGTGGTTCGAGCGCCCCGACGCCGTCACGGCGGGCGCCAGCGGCGTGGTCTACGGGTACTTCGGCTACGTGGTGCTGCGCGGGGTCTTCGACCGCAACCTGGCGGACACGGTGATCGGCGTGGTGGTCGCCGCGCTCTACTCCTACCTCCTGCTGGGCGTGCTCCCGGGCGCCCAGGGGGTCAGCTGGCTGGGCCACCTCGGCGGACTGGCCGGCGGGCTCCTCGGCGCCTGGCTGCTGCGCGACCGCCGCCCCCGGCGGGCCCCGGACACCCCCGCTGCGGCCGCGGCCGGCCCCGGCACGGCACCCGGCAGCCCGGCCTCCGCCCTGCTCAAGGAACTCGACGACCTGGGCATCTGAGCCCCCGCGCCCGGCACCGCACCCCCGGCGCGCCACCCCGGCCAGGTATAGACCATTGCGCACCCCGCCGGTTAGCGTGGGCGGGCACCCGCCCCCTGCTCCGGAGCCGCACCGTGGAGTCGTCCGTCCTCGCCTTCGCCACCGACCTCCTCGACGAGGGCGCCGACACCTTCTTCGGCAACCTCACCGACCGGGCCGGGGTCGGCGGTGTCACCCTCGCCTCGGTCTACCACGAGGCCCGCGACGTCTTCCCGCACAACCCCCGCCGGGTGATCCGCTACCTGGAGCCGGGCGCGGCGTACTTCCGCCCCGACCCGGCCCGCTGGTCCGGCCGCCGGCTGCGGCCCACGCCGTCCACCGCGATCGGCGACCGCGACCCCTTCACCGAGGCCGCCGCGGAGGCCCGCCGGCGCGACCTGAAGCTGCACGCGTGGACGGTCTTCTGCCACAACGACCGGCTCGGCTTCGAGCACCCGGACTGCGCCCCTGCCAACGCCTTCGGCGACCGCCACTTCACCGAGCTGTGCCCGGCCCACCCGGAGGTCCGCGAGTACGCCCGCACCCTGGTCACCGAGCTGGCCCGGTACGGCGTGGACGCGATCCGGGCGGAGTCGCTGCACTTCCACGGCCTGCGCCACGGCTACCACCACGAGCGCTACTTCGAGGAGCTGGGCCCGGCCGCCGAGGCGCTGCTCGGGCTCTGCTTCTGCGCGCACTGCCGGGCCGCCGCCGTCCGGGCGGGCGTCCCCGCCGAGGAGGTGGCCGCGACCGTCCGCGCCGAGGTCCGCCGCCGGCTGGCCGACGAGGCGGCGGCCGCCGAGCCGGCCGCACTGGACGAGCTGGCGGACGGCGCGGTCGCCGCCTACGTGGACGCCTCGGCCGCGACGGTGACCTCGCTGGCCGCCGAACTCGCCGAGGAGGCGGCCCGCCACGGCATGCGGCTGAGCTTCATGGACGGCGGCGGCCCGGGCACCGGCTGGCTGTCCGGGATCGACCTGCCGGGGCTGGCGAAGGCCGCCCACCAGATCGAGACCCTCGGCTACGCCCGCACGCCCGAGGCGGTCCGCGAGAAGGTCGCCGCCTTCGCCCTGCACGGGGTGCGCCCGCAGGACATGGCGGTGATCCTGCGGCCGATGGCCTCGGACTGCGACGGCGCGGCCGACCTCGCCGCCAAGATCGCCGTGCTGCGCGACCTGGGGGTGCCGGAGGTCGAGTTCTACCACTACGGCCTGATGCGGCTGTCCTCGCTGGACCGGATCGGCGCCGCGCTGGCCTGAGGCCCCGGCCGGCCCCGACCTTCACCGGCCGGCCCGGCCACCCCGACCGGCCCGCTACCGGCGCCGCCGGGAGGTCCCGAACAGGCTCCGGGAGATCTCCCGCCCGAGCTGCGTCCCGGCGGACCGGGCGAAGGACTTGAGCGCCGGGTTGCTCATCAGCGACCCCAGCAGCCCGCCGCCCTCCTGCGCCCGTTCCGGCGACCGCTCCCGGGCCCGCTCCGACGACCGCTCCGGCGCCGGCTCCGCACCGCCCGCGGGCACCGGGGCCGGCACCGGCTCCGCCTCCGGCCGGGCCGCCCGCGCCGCCAGCTTCTCGTACGCCGACTCCCGGTCGATCGCGTCCCGGTACTTCCCGGCCAGCGCCGACCCGTCCACCGCGGCCTGCAGCACCGCCGGCCCGATCGGCCCCATCAGCGACTGCGGAGCCCGCAGCCTGGTCGCCGCCACCGGCGTCGGCGCGCCCTTCTCGGACAGCACCGTGACCACCGCCTCCCCGGTCCCGAGCGAGGTCAGCACCTCCGCCAGGTCGTAGGCGGGCGACTTCGGGAAGGTCGAGACGGTCGCCTTCAGCGCCTTGGCGTCGTCCGGGGTGAACGCCCGCAGCGCGTGCTGCACCCGGTTGCCCAGCTGCGCCAGCACGTCCGCCGGCACGTCCTTCGGCGTCTGGGTGACGAAGAAGATCCCGACCCCCTTCGAACGGATCAGCCGGACGGTCTGGGTGATCGCCTCCAGGAAGGCCTTGGAGGCGCCCTTGAACAGCAGGTGCGCCTCGTCGAAGAAGAACACCAGCTTCGGCCGGTCGAGGTCCCCGACCTCCGGCAGCTCCTGGTAGAGGTCGGCGAGCAGCCACATCAGGAAGGTGGAGAACAGCCGCGGCCGGTCCTGCACCGCCGGCAGCTCCAGCACCGAGACCACGCCCGCGCCGCCGTCCGCCGTCCGCAGCAGCTCGGCGGTGTCGAACTCCGGCTCGCCGAAGAACGCGCCCGCCCCCTCGTTCTCCAGCAGCGTGAGCGAGCGCAGGATCACCCCGGCGGTGGCGGCGGAGATCCCGCCGATGCCCTTCAGCTCCTCCTTGCCCTCGGGCGAGGTGAGGAAGGTGATGACCGCCGTGAGGTCCTTCAGGTCGTACAGCTCCAGGCCGTTGCGGTCGGCGTAGTGGAAGACCAGGCCGAGCGAGGACTCCTGGGTCTCGTTCAGGTCCAGCACCTTGGACAGCAGCAGCGGGCCGAAGCTGGTCACGGTCGCCCGCAGCGGGATGCCGCTGCCCAGGCCGCCGAGCGCGTAGAACTCGGCCGGGCAGCCCTGCGGCCGCCAGTCCTGGCCCACCTCGGCGGCCCGGGCGGCGGTCCGCTCCCCCGGCTCGCCGGGCGCGGCCACCCCGGAGACGTCGCCCTTGATGTCGGCGAGGAACACCGGCACGCCCTGGGCGGACAGCTGCTCGGCGATCAGCTGGAGGGTCTTGGTCTTGCCGGTGCCGGTGGCCCCGGCCACCAGCCCGTGCCGGTTGAGCACCGCGAGCGGCAGCCGCACCGGGGCGTCGGCGTACGCGGTGCCGTCCAGCAGCACCGCGCCGAGGTCCAGCGCGGGCCCGGTGAAGGCGTACCCGTCGGCGATCTCCCGGACGGCGGACGGAACGAGAGCGGACATCGGGCACCCTCCCGGGCGGTGCGGCGGCCCCGAGGGCCGGAGGAACGGGCATCGATCCCGAGGGATCTACACGACATTTCCCATAAAACAGCCGCAATCCCCCGCCCGCAGCTCGCACCGGTGCGCGTGGCGACGCCACGGCTGCTGGGCCATCCGCCGCCCAAACGGTAGGCTTTCCGTGTGATCTTCAAGCGCATCGGCAATGGTCGGCCGTACCCGGATCACGGCCGTACCAGCACCCGCCAGTGGGCGGACGTCGCCCCGCGCCCGGTGCGACTCGACCAGCTGGTGACCACCAAGGGACAACTGGATCTGGAGACCCTCCTGGCGGAGGACTCCACCTTCTACGGGGACCTCTTCGCGCATGTCGTGAAGTGGCACGGAGACCTGTACCTGGAGGACGGACTGCACCGCGCGGTCCGCGCCGCGCTCCAGCAGCGCCAGGTGCTGCACGCCCGTGTCCTCGAAATGGAATGACCACCCGGCCGGTTCACCCGGCCGCACGTGTCGGACCGCCTCCCGGTCAGTACCGGGGGGCGGTCCGTTCGTACCGGGGTGCCGCCATTCGGGTCCCGGAGTACTCCGGATGATGATCGTTTAGTACCTTCGCGGCTGTACGGCACTAATCTGCTGACTACGGCCGCGATCGCCTTCCCGCGACGCCGCGACCCACCTTCACCCGATCCCCGCCCCGGCACGAGGGGGAGACAAACCGTGAGCATGTTGACTCCCCAAGGTCTGAAGGGGAAGCAGTACCGGATCACCGGCAACGCCTATCCGCGGCTGGGCCGGCCACCGAAGAAGAGCCGCAAGGTGTTCGCGCTGCTCGGCGCGCTGCTCGCGCTGGCGCTGATCGGCCTCGGCGGCGTCCAGCTCTGGGACATCTTCAGCGGCAAGGGCAAGAACGCCTCCGCCCAGGCCTGCGCCGGCCCCTCCGGCAAACCGCTGGCCGCCCCGACCCCGGAGGCGCCGACCGTGCCCGGTACGGCCGCCGCCCCGATCGACCCCGCGGCGGTCCCGCAGCCCGCGGCCGTCACCGTGAACGTCTACAACGCGACCTCCAAGGCGGGCCTGGCCGCCCGCACCGCCGAGGAGCTGAAGAAGCGCGGCTTCACCATCGGCAAGGTCGGCAACGCCCCGGCGGAGCTCGACAAGAAGGTGCCCGGCACCGCCCAGGTGGTCGCCGGCCCGGCCGGCGCCGGGGCGTCCACCCTGGTCGGCTCCGTGATCGCCGGTGCCACCAGCACCGCCGACGCCCGGACCGACGGCACCGTGGACTTCGTCATCGGCGACAGCTACAACACGCTGCTCGACGACACCCAGGCCGCCGCCGCGCTGGCCCTGGCCACCCGGCCGGTCCCCGCCCCGAGCAGCACCGGCAGCTGCTGACCCGCCCCGGATCCGGACACGGATACGGACAAGGACCCGAGCACGCACGACGGAGCCCCCCGGTTCAGCACCGGGGGGCTCCGTCGCGTCCGTGTCCGGACCGGTTCAGCCGGCCGTGCCGTACAGCCGGTCGCCGGCGTCGCCGAGGCCCGGGACGATGTAGCCGTTCTCGTTCAGCCGCTCGTCGACGGCCGCGGTGACCACGGTGACCGGCAGGCCGGACAGCTCGCGCTCCATCACCGCGACGCCCTCCGGGGCGGCCAGCAGCACCACGGCGGTGACATCGGTGGCGCCGCGCTCGATCAGCATCCGGATCGCCGCGACCAGCGTGCCGCCGGTGGCCAGCATCGGGTCGAGCACGTACACCTGGCGGCCGGACAGGTCGTCCGGCATCCGGGTGGCGTAGGTGGAGGCCTCGAGGGTCTCCTCGTTGCGCACCATGCCCAGGAAGCCGACCTCGGCGGTCGGCAGCAGCCGGGTCATGCCGTCCAGCATGCCGAGGCCGGCGCGCAGGATCGGCACCACCAGCGGGCGCGGGTAGGACAGCCGGGTACCGGTGGTGACGGCCACCGGGGTGGTGATCTCCACCTCCTCGGTGCGGACGTCCCGGGTGGCCTCGTACGCGAGGAGGGTCACCAGCTCGTCGGTCAGGCGACGGAAGGTCGGCGAGTCGGTGCGCTCGTCGCGCAGGGTGGAGAGCTTGTGGGCGACCAGGGGGTGGTCGACGACGTGGATCCGCATGCGTCGAGGTTAGCCCGCGCCCGGACGCCCGTACGACACGCCGTGCCAGGCCGCGCCGCGCGCCGTCCCGGGCCGGTGCTCACTCTGCCGTGACGCGCGGTGACGCACCGCGAATGTCCGGACGGAACGGCTTCCTGTGGTATCAACCCGGCCGATCTGGGAAAGTCAGGTCCTATGACGAGCAACCCGCACCACGGGAACGGCTCGGCGGACGAGGCCCCGACCTCGTCGGGCGGCCTCTCGGGCCCGCCCCCGGACCGTCCGGAGACCGAGGCGGAGCGCCGCAGGCGCCGCGCCGTCTTCCTGCGCGAACTCACCGAGGCCCGCGAACTCCGCGAGCGGGTCCAGCCCCGCCGCACCAAGGAACGCCGGATGCGCGAGGCGATGCGGATGCGAACCTTCCGGATCTGACGGGCTCTCCACGGGTTCTCCACAGTCCCGCTGCCGCCCGGTCGCCGTACACCGTCCGGCGGCCAACCCTTCCGACACGACCTGCAAAGACGCGCTGCAGAACACCCCCCGCAGAGCCTGGCTTTCTGTCACGATTCCGATGGGACGGTCCGAACAGCGGGCCGCCTCTGGCGCGGGGGCGGCCAGTTCCGCGTCGCCCGAGCGCGCCGACAGCCGAGACGAGATCTTGGGAGTGTCCCTGGTGGCGTACTTCGCTGCAGTGCTTGCTCGCTCCGAGGACGGGTGGGACGTGAGCGAGACGGAGCTCGACTCCGTCGAAACCCTTGCCGACCTGGCCGATCTGGCCCGCGGGGCGGCCCAGGACGACGACAGCGTCCTGGTCTTCATCGAACAGGAGGACGCCTGGTTCGCCATCGTCCGGGTGGACGGCGAGGAGGACCCGCGCATCTTCGTGTCGGACGGCGCCGCCGCCGCCCGCAGCTCCTACGGCTCGGTGCTCACCGACGAACTGGTGGACCAGGCCGGCGAGAGCGAGTTCGGCGACCTCGACAACCTGGTCGCCGAGCTGGAGGAGGAGGCCGAGGCCGAGGAGCAGGACGACGAGGAGGGCGAGGGCCACAACGGGGTCCCGGTCGGCCCGCTCGGCGACGCCCACCTGCTGACCGAGTTCGGACTCGCCGCGGACGCCCTGCTCTCCCTCAGCGGCGAGGGCGCGGTGCCCGGTGACGCCCTGGAGGAGATCGCCGAGGCGCTCGGCTGCGGCGAGGTCCTGGAGGCCGTCCGGTAACACCCCGTGTCCACCGCCCGGACAGCCGGGCCCTCACCATGCCCGACACTGGATGCCATGCAGTCCGCCCGCCCGATCCCGCCGCTGCCCGCTCCCGTCCGCCCCGATCCGGTCCGCGACCGCTGGGCGGCGCCGATGCGCCTCGCCATCGCCGAGGCCGCTCTGGCGCCGGCCACCGGGGACGTCCCGGTCGGGGCGCTCGTCCTCGGCCCCGACGGCGGGATCATCGGCCGGGGCCACAACGTGCGCGAGGCCGTCGGCGACCCGACCGGCCACGCCGAGGTGGTCGCGGTCCGCGAGGCCGCGCGCAGGGTCGGCGAATGGCGGCTGAGCGGCTGCACCCTCGTCGTCACCCTGGAGCCCTGCACCATGTGCGCGGGCGCCATCGTGCTCTCCCGGATCGACCGCGTGGTCTACGGCGCCCTCGACGAGAAGGCCGGCGCGGCCGGCTCGCTCTTCGACGTGATGCGCGACCGGCGGCTCAACCACCGCCCCGAGGTGATCCCGGGTGTCCTGGCCGAGGAATGCGGCGCGCAGCTCCGCGCCTTCTTCGACACCCAGCGCTGACCGGCCCCCGCAGGCGCCCCCGGACACGGATTTCGTTCCCGCGCCACCCGTCCGGTAGAGTTCCCCTCGGTAGCGTGTCCGAGCGGCCAAAGGAGCACGCCTCGAAAGCGTGTGTGGGGGCAACTTCACCGTGGGTTCGAATCCCACCGCTACCGCCAGCCAGACCGAGAGCCCGTCCGGAGACCCGGACGGGCTCTCGGCGTTCCCGCACACGGGCGGCGGGCCGGCCCGAGCGCGGACGCGTACGCGGGCACGCACCCGGCACCCGGGCGAACCCGGATCCGGGCACGAAAAAAGGCTCCGTACCCGTCGGCCGATGACCACCAACGCCTGTCGAGTACGGAGCCTGGAAGGGGGGAGCGGCTCGGGGGGACTGACCGCTCCCCCGGACGGAGTCCCACAACCGGGAGCCGCGTCGGGGGGAAGTCGCGGCGCCCGGTCCCACAGCGGGGGCTCCGGATCCATGTACCGGTGATTCCTGCCAGATCCTCGGTACGTCAACCATCCTGCCGTCCGCGCCGGGCCCCGGCACCCGGAGAAAGGCCCCTGTCGCGGGGACCTTCGTCCCGCCGGGTGAACGCGTCGCACACTTGATAGACCGTCCGGGTGGATAAGCTGCCCGTTGCACGGGCCGCTCGGGGACCGAACGGCGGCGGCCCACAGCAGGGAGGAAGGTCACCGGATGGCGCAGGCGAAGAAGATCGGAATGGTCCTCCTGCTCATCTTCGTGCTCTACACGATCATCACCTCGCCGACCCGCGCGGCCGAGCTGGTGCAGTTGGGCTTCGAGGGCATCTCCAACGCCGCCAAGGCGATCGGCACGTTCATGACCGGCCTGGTGAAGTAGTCCGGGACCCACCGGCTACGGTGGGCCCGACATCCGACCCCGTCCGCGAGGAGCGGCACCGTGATCCGCCACCTGGTCCTGTTCAAGCTCAACGAAGGCGTCAGCAAGGACGACGAGCGCGCGCTCGCCGGCGCCGAGGCCTTCGCCGAGCTCGGCCCGGTCGTCCCCGAGCTGCGCGAGTGGGAGTGCGGCTGGAACACCACCGACCGCGACATCGCCCACGACTACGCCATCAACAGCCTGGTCGAGGACCGTGAGGCCCTCCAGGCCTACCTCACCCACCCGGCCCACCAGGCCGCGGCCGCCCAGTGGCGCGAGTTCGCCACCTGGGTGATCGCCGACATCGAGGTCTGACCCCGGCGGACCCTCCTGCGGACGCCCCGGCCCCGGCCGGCGCGTCCCCCGGACGGCCCGCGGCGCCCCGCCCGGCACCCGGGCGGGGCGCCTTGCTCTGTCCCGGAACGATCCCCGGCCCACCCCTCCGCCGGGACCGCCGATCACCGGGCGCCGCACCAACACACCTCCACGCGGTACTTGCCCGACATGCGCCCGCCTTGTGATGCTATGACCGGTTTTGCCGGACATGGTGAGGTGAGGAACGAAACAGGGCACCCGGTCCGCAGGTCCCACCGTTGTCAACATTGGGAGGGGTGACGTGTCCGTGCGGACACCAGGGAGCGCACCGGACGACGAGGTGCTCGCCACCGTGATCAGCCCGGCCGGAGAGCTCCGCCCGGACGGCCTGCGCGGGCCCGGCGGACGGCCCACCGTCGACGTCCGGACCCTCACCCGGGTGCTCTTCGAGCGGCTGGCCGAGCTGCCCCCCGACGCCCCGGAACGGGAACGGGTCCGGGCCGCGCTGATCGAGGTCAACATCCCGCTGGTCCGGTACGCCGCCACCCGCTTCCGCAGCCGCAGCGAGCCGATGGAGGACGTCGTCCAGGTCGGCACGATCGGCCTGATCAACGCCATCGACCGCTTCGACCCCGGCCGCGGCGTGCAGTTCCCGACCTACGCGCTGCCGACCATCCTCGGCGAGATCAAGCGCTACTTCCGCGACAACGTCCGCACCATGCACGTCCCGCGCCGGCTCCAGGAGCTCTGGGTGCAGGTCAGCGGGGCGATGGAGGAGCTCACCGTGGTCCACGGGCGGACTCCCAAGGTGCCGGAGATCGCCGCCAGCCTTCGCATCCCCGAGGAGGACGTCCGGGCCTGCCTGGACGCCGGGCGGGCCTACAACGCGGCCTCCCTGGAGGCCGCCCAGGAGCACGAGGGCGGCCTGGCGCTGCTCGACCGGCTCGGCTACGAGGACTCCGCGCTGGCCGAGGTCGAGCACCGGGACATGGTCCGCCACCTGCTGGTCCAGCTGCCCGAGCGGGAGCGACGGATCGTCATGCTGCGCTTCTTCGCCAATCTGACGCAGTCGCAGATCAGCACCGAGCTGGGGATGTCCCAGATGCACGTCTCCCGGCTGCTGTCCCGGATCCTGACCAGGCTCAGGACCGGCAACTCCTGGGACGACTGACCGGGCCGCCGCGTCACGGCCCGACAACGGGGCGTCACCGCCGCGTGACATCTTGCGACGTTCGGGTTTGCCGGGGATCGTGAGCCGGTATGGAGGGGGGAAGAGGGCCGGCCGGGAGCACGGGAACGTTCCCCCGGCGGCACCCGTTGGACCGTCAGTCACGAGGGGGTGGGTGCATGTCCGGAGAGCTGGGCACTGCGGAGATCCACGCTGAAGCGGCCTCCGCCGCGCAGATCCCGCTCCAGCGGGCCGGGACCGCACCGGACTCCGCGGCGGCGCCGGACTCCGGGCCGGCGCCCGGCCCCGGAGCCGCGCCGGAAGCCGCGGCCGCGCCGGGATCCGGGCTCGACACCCGGACGCTCTCCCGCTCGCTGTTCCTGCGGCTGGGCGCCCTCGAACCGGGCAGCACCGAGCACACCTACGTCCGTGACACCCTCATCGAGCTCAACCTGCCGCTGGTCCGCTACGCCTCGGCGCGGTTCCGCAGCCGCAACGAGCCGATGGAGGACATCGTCCAGGTCGGCACGATCGGCCTGATCAAGGCGATCGACCGCTTCGACCCGGAGCGCGGGGTCGAGTTCCCGACCTTCGCGATGCCGACGGTGGTCGGCGAGATCAAGCGCTTCTTCCGCGACACCAGCTGGTCGGTGCGGGTGCCCCGGCGGCTCCAGGAGCTGCGGCTGGCGCTCACCAAGGCCGGCGACGAGCTCGCCCAGCGGCTCGACCGCTCCCCGACCGTCGCCGAGCTGGCCGCCTGCCTCGGCGTCAGCGAGGAGGACGTGGTGGAGGGCCTGGCGGTCGGGAACGCCTACACCGCGAGCTCGCTGGACTCCAGCCCGAGCGACGAGGACGGCGAGGGCCCGCTGGCCGACCGGCTCGGCTACGAGGACCTCGCGCTGGAGGGCGTGGAGTACCGGGAGTCGCTCAAGCCGCTGCTGGCCAAGCTGCCGCCGCGCGAGCGCCGGATCATCATGCTGCGCTTCTTCGGCAATCTGACGCAGTCCCAGATCGGCGAGGAGATCGGCATCTCGCAGATGCACGTCTCCCGGCTGCTCACCAAGACCCTCACCCAGCTGCGCGAGGGCCTGACCACCGAGGGCTGAGCCGGGCGGCGGGCCGGACGGCTCAGGCCGCCGGCGAGCCGGCGCCCGGGGGCGGCTCCGCTGCCGCACCCGGGGCCGTCGCACCCACCGGGGCCGCGAGGTCCGACCGGTCCCCGGACTCCAGCAGATTGGCCCGCAGGCCGGCCAGCACACCCCCGTCCAGTCCGAGGCCGTCCGCCCAGAACGCGTCGAAGTCCGGCCAGCCGGCCGCGACCTCCTCGAAGGCCGCCTCCAGGTAGTGCCGCTCGGCCCGGAGGACCGGAAGCAGCAGCTCCGGCTCGCTCATCAGACCGCGGACCCGCAGGCTCTCCAGGACGGCCCCGACCACGGCGGCGGAACGCTCGTTGGTGAGCAGATAATCCGTGAACACCGTTTCCCGGTCCACCCCCAGAGCGGTCAGCAGTACCGCCGCCGCCCACCCCGTCCGGTCCTTTCCGGCCGAGCAGTGGAACAGCAGCGGCGAGGCACCCGGTTCGGCCAGGAGCCGCAGCACCCGGGCGAATTGTTCGCGGGCAATGGAATCGGTGACGAACCACCGGTAGAGGCCGGTCATCATCGCCCCGGCGCGGCCGTCCCCGAGCAGGGCGCGCTGTCCGGCCGGATCCCGCTCGGCCAGCGCCGAGCGCAGGGTCGCGTGAATGTCGAAGTCCACCGCGAACACCGGCAGGTGATGCAGGGTCATGCCGTCGGCCGTCCGGTCCGCCCCGGCCTCGCGGACCTCGTCCCGACTGCGCAGGTCGACGATCCGGCGCAGGCCCAGCCCGGCCAGCCGCCCGAGGTCCTCGTCGGTGAGCCGGTTGAGGCCGTCGCTGCGCAGCGCGACGCCGGCCCGGAGCACCAGCCCCTCGGCCGTGCGGTAGCCGCCGAGGTCGCGGGCGTTGACCGCACCGAACAGACCCAGGCTGCGGGCGGCCGGGAAATCGGCGGCTCCGGTCGGCTGATCGGTCACGCTGCGCCCCCCATTGGATATTCGGACGGTGACATGGCACAACCGTGAGCGATATTGCATGAACCTGCCCATCAAAACGGCAGGATGTGCGAGAGTGTCACGGGCAACGCGGCCAGTGTAGGGTCCGGTTCATCCGTCTGGTCACACGATGGGTGATCAGCGGTAACGCTCGGTTCCAGGCTTTAATTTTTAATTGATTATTTGCGCAGCCGGTACGGTTTCGGCCACAATCAGCGCCCTCATGGCCCGACCATGAACGTTGGTAACAGATTCGCTGCACTCCTGCCCATTCGGTCCCGCCAGGAACGCAAGTTCCACCAGGATGGGCGCCGGGCAGCCTGCTGCCCTCGAACAGCTACAGGGCAGGTGAACGCGAGCAGCGGAGCGCCCTGCCCAGGGGAGGAAAGACAACATGGGTCGAGCGACCCGAAGAGTTGCCGCCTGCGCGGCAGCCGTTCTGCTGGCCGGTGGCCTGCAGTCGTCCCTCGCGCACGCCGCCACCACTACGCCCCGGATCGACCTCACCGTGCTCGTGATCAGCGACGGCGGTCCGGCCACGGCCGCGATCGCGGCCGAGCTCAAGAGCCAGGGCACCCCGTACAAGCTCGTCGACCTCAACGACGCCGCCCGCCCGGTGATCGACACGGCCTTCCTCAGCGACACGCTGAACGGCCAGCCGCGCGGCAAGTACCAGGGCATCGTCCTGCCCAACGACAACCCGTTCACGGCCGGCTCCGCCGAGATGGCCGCGATCGCCGCGTACGAGGCGGCGTTCGGTGTCCGTCAGGTCGACGCCTACACCTACGCCCGTCCCGACGTCGGCCTGAACTGGGCCGTCAACCCGGGCTACATGGGCACCCTGGACGGCTTCCAGGGCCAGGTCACCGCCTCGGGCCTGGGCGGATCGTTCGGGTACCTCAAGGGCACCATACCCTTCGAGGACAACGACCCGGCCATCTCGGAGAGCTACGGCTACCTCTCCACTCCGAGGACCGACCTGCCCGCCGGCTCCAGCTTCACCCCGCTGGTCGAGGTGCCGATCCCCGGCAGCACCGCCAAGGGCTCGCTGGTCGGCGAGTACGCCCACGACGGCCGCAAGGAACTGGTCGTCACCTTCGTCTACAACCAGTACCAGCAGCAGTACCGGCTGCTGGCCCGCGGCATCGTCGACTGGATCACCCAGGGTGTCCACCTCGGCTACGACCGCAACTACTTCGCGGCCCACGTCGACGACGTCTTCCTGGCCGACGACCGCTGGGACACCGTGCTGAAGTGCACCCCCGGTGACGTCACCTGCCCGCCCGGCACCCCGGAGACGGCCAACCCGATCCGGATGACGGTCGCCGACGCGCAGTTCGCCAAGCAGTGGCAGCTGGACCACAACTTCACCATGGACATGGTGTTCAACGGTGGTGGCAGCGAGGACTGGAAGGCCGACCACGAGACGACCGCCGACCCGGTGGTCGACCAGATGATCGCCGACCAGAGCAGCTACCGGTGGGTCAACCACACCTACACCCACCCGTACCTGGGCTGCCTCCAGGACGTCTCGGTGGTCCCGTGGAAGTGCACCAAGAACGCCTCGGGCAGCACCGTCTGGGTCGACCAGGCGACCATCACCTCCCAGATCAAGAACAACCTCGACTGGGCGGCCGCCCGGGGTCTGACCCTGGACAAGAGCGAGCTCGTCACCGGTGAGCACTCCGGTCTGCTGACCGCGCCGCAGGAGACCAGCGACAACCCGTACCTGGCCCCGTCGCTGGCCGCCAACGGGGTCAAGTGGACCGCCAGCGACGCCTCCCGCGAGCCCGCCCAGCGGGCCGTCGGCGCGGCGCTGACCGTCCCGCGCTACCCGATGAACGTCTTCTACAACGCCGCCACGGCGAAGGAGGAGACCGACGAGTACAACTGGATCTACACCAGCGCGGCCAACGGTGGCAGCGGCGTCTGCGAGAACAACGCCAACTCCACCTGCCTGCCGACGCCGCTCGACGTCAACACCGGCTACCAGTCGTACATCGTGCCGCTGGAGGCCCGGATCGACCTCGGCCACGTGCTGAACAACGACCCGCGGCCGCACTTCATCCACCAGTCGAACCTGTCCGAGGACCGGATCGTCTACCCGGTGCTGGAGAAGGTCCTCTCGACCTACCGCTCGCTGCACGCCGACAACACCCCGGTCGTGAACCTGGCGCAGAAGGACCTCGGTCTGGAGTTCCAGCGCCGCGCGGCCTGGAGCAACGCCGTCAGCAACGGCCAGGTCACCGGCTACCGCATCGGCAACGCGGTCCGGGTCAGCGCCCCGTCCGGCGTCCAGGTCCAGGCCACCATGCCGACCGGCACGGTCCAGCAGCTCGCCATCGGCACCGCCGCCTTCGGCACCGCCTACGCGGGCTCGCTGTCCGGCTGGGTCAAGCCCGGCCAGCTGCAGAGCGCGGTCCAGCTGCAGCTGCCGGCCGCGCCGGCCGCACCGGCGGCCGTCAGCCCGTCGGTCGCGGCCAAGTCCGTCGCGGCCCCGGCGCCGGCCGACACCAAGGTCGTCCCGCAGGGCACCGCGGACGCAGTCCCGGCCGGTCCGGGCGACACCGACCGCACCGACGCGCCGACCCTGGTCCCCGGTAGCGGGGCCCCGGTGGCGGGCAAGAACGTCGCTGCTGGTACCACTGCTGGTAAGGCGACCGGTACCACCGGGAAGGCCGCCGGCAAGGGCGACACCGCACAGCACGGCAAGGCCTCCGGGGGGAAGGCCGAACCCGTCAAGAAGACCGCCGGTACGTCCGGCACCCGCTAGACAGGTGAACCCGGTGGCGGGTCGGCTCCCCCGGCCCGCCACCGGCACCACCCACCGGCCGATGCGGCCGGGCGCTTGAGGCAAGAACAGGAGGGGGGACAGGAATGCGCGTCACCCTGCTCACCGAGGGGACGTACCCGCACCAGCACGGCGGTGTGAGTGTCTGGTGCGACCAACTCGTACAGGGCATGCCGGACGTCGAGTTCGACATCATCGCCGTCACCGGTACCGGACACGAGGCACTGGCCTGGGAGCTGCCCGCCAACGTGCGGTCGGTCACCACGGCCCCGCTGTGGGGCCCGGCCTCGGAGGGCAAGGCACCGCGCGGCAAGGAGATGCGCCGCTTCCTGAACGCCTACGAGCGCTTTCTGCACTCCATCCTGGACCCGGTCTACACCACCCACTTCGGCACCGAGCTGTACGGCTTCGCCGACCTCGCCCGGCGCGGGCTGCTCAGCCCGGCGCTGCGCAGCGAGCGCGCCCTGCGCACCCTGCAGCACGTGTGGACCCGCGAGTACCTCACCACCGCGGTCTCCCGGCCCACCATGCACGACGCGCTGAACGCCACCGACCTGCTGGAGCACGCCCTGCGGCCGCTCTCGGTCGAGCCGCCGCGCGACGGCGTGGCGCACGCCGCCAGCGGCGGCCTCGCCACCCTGCCGGGCCTGATCGCCTCCCAGCAGTACGGCGTACCGTTTCTGCTGACCGAGCACGGCATCTACCTGCGCGAGCGCTACCTCGGCTACCGCACCGGCCCGTACCGCTGGCCGGTCAAGGCCCTGCTGCTCGGCTTCTACCGGATGCTCGCCGAGGAGAGCTACCGACGGGCCGCGCTGGTCACCCCCGGCAACCGGTACAACCGGCGCTGGGAGGAGCGCGGCGGCACGCCCTCCACGCACATCCGCACCGTGTACAACGGCGTCGACCCGGCGGCCTTCCCGCCCGCCGGGCCCGAGCCGGAGACCCCGACGCTCAGCTGGGCCGGCCGGGTCGACCCGATCAAGGACCTCGAGACGCTGATACGCGCGTTCGCGATAGTCCGGCGCGAGATACCCGACGCCCGGCTGCGGCTGTTCGGTGGCACGCCCAAGGGCGGCGAGGCCTACCGCGAGAAGTGCGAGGCGCTGGCCGCCGAGCTCGGCACCGGGGACTCGGTGGTCTTCGAGGGCCGGGTCGCGGACATCACCGACGCGTACGCGGCCGGGAACGTGGTGATGCTCTCCTCGATCAGCGAGGGCTTCCCGTTCACCCTGATCGAAGCGATGTCCTGCGGCCGCGCCACCGTCTCGACCGACGTCGGCGGTGTGCGCGAGGCGGTCGGCGACACCGGCCTGGTCGTCCCCCCGCGCGAGCCCGAGCCGATGGCCGCGGCCGCGATCGAGCTGCTGCGCGACGCGGAGCGCCGGGCCCGGCTCGGCGAGCAGGCCCGGCTCCGGGTGATCGACCAGTTCACGCTCCGCCAGAACATCGACGGCTTCCGCGGCATCTACACCGAGCTGCTGGGCACCGCCCGCTGGCTCCCCGAGGGCGTGGTCGCCGTCACCGACGGACCGCCGGACCCGGACTGGGAGCAGGCGGCCGAGCAGGAGCGCAGCGAGGTGACCGCATGAACGAGGGCACCGAGCGAATCATGAACCGGCGCGTGTACCGCGAAGCGGCCGCCGAGCGCAGCGAGGTGACCGCATGAGCGGGCCCCTGCGACTGGTTCCCGGCGAGGCGGTCGACGAGACCGTCCAGCTGCGGGTGCTGCCGCTCAAGCGGCGCCGCCCGACCCTGCCGCCCCAGCGCCCGCCGGTGCCGGAGCAGCTCGATCTCTCCGCCGACCCGCTGGACGAGCTCGCCGAGCGGCTGCGCGACATCTGCGCGGACGCGGTCCACCCGTACGAGATCGCGGCCATCCTCGAGTCCGACGGCCTCTCCGACGAGCAGGCGGCCCTGCTGTACGGCCGCCCCGATTCCTTCACCCTCGCCGAGGAGCTGTTCGAACGGGTCGAGCGCCGCTACCCCGGACCGAGTGCCGAGTTCGCCAACCCCTGGCGGGCCGATCCCTGGCGGTGCGTCGTGCGCGGCCTGGTGTTCGCCCTGCCCGGTCTCGGCTACCTGCTCGGCGCCAACCTCTTCGCCGCCGACCGGATGCGCTTCGGGCTGCCCTCGGGCATGCTCGCGCTGTCCGTCGCGACCCTGGTCAGCTGGTCCTGGAACCAGGCCCTGGCCCACCGCTCCTACGCCTGGCTGGGCCGGGGGCGGCGGCGGTCGGCCGCGGGCTGTCTGGCGATCGGAGCGCCGCTCGGCGCACTGACCGCGGCCGTCGCCGGCTATGTGGTCGGCGGACCGCTGGGCGCGCTGTGCTTCGCCGCCGGGCAGTCCGGCTACCTCGCGGCGGCCACCGTGCTGCTGGTGCTCGGGCGGGAGAAGTTCCTGCTGGTGGCGCTGGCACCGTCGGCCGTCGGAGCGGGGGTCGTGCTCGCCGTCGACGTGCCGCAGGTCGTCCGCACCTCGGTGCTGCTGGCCTCGCTCGGACTCGCGGTCTGGCTCGCCACCCGGGAGCTGCTGCGCTGCCGACGCGGCGAGGCCGATCCGGTCCCGCTGCGGCTGCCGCTGACCAAGGAGGTCCCGCACCTGCTGTTCGGCCTCGCCGTCGGCACCCTGACCCTGATCGCCGGACTCGGCGTCACCGTGCACCAGGCGGTGCGCACCGGCAGCGCCGAAGGCGTCTCGACCAGCCCGACGGGGCCGGCCATGATCGCCCTGACGCTGAGCCTCGGACTCGCCGAGTGGCTGCTCTTCCGCTACCGGGCGATGGCCGTGGCCGCGCTGCGCACCAGTCACACCCCGGTCGAGTTCGCCCGCCGCACCGGCGGTGTGCTGCTCGGCTGCCTCTTCATCTACCTCACCACCGTGGCCGCCCTCGACGCCGCCGCGACCGTGCTCTGGCCCGGCGCCCCGGCGCTGGGCGTCCCGGAGCTCGGCGCGCTGCTGCTGCTGGGCGGCTCGCTCTGGCTGGCGCTGCTGCTGAACGCCTTCGGGCTCAGCTGGAGCACCGCCCTCATCTGTCTGGCAGCCGCGGGCGCCGAAAGCGCCGGACTGCTGACCGGTGCGGACCCGACCGTCCTGCAGCTGATCGGCTGCGGGGCCGCAGCGGCCGTCCTCACCGCCCTCGCCGGGCCCGTGCTCGGCCGCACCACCAAGCACCGCTGATGCGGCGCCCGCTGAACCGGCACCGCTGAACAGCTGAACAGCGCACCACGGAACCAGCACCGACCGAACCACCTCCGGCCGGGTCACCACACCGTCACCGCACCCGGCCGGTCCGTGCAGTACACGTCCCCGAAAGACACAGGAAGCGAATCACCATGAGCAGCGTCGCCGTCACCGGAGCCGAGGGTTTCATCGGCTCCCACCTCGTCGAGGCCCTGGTCGCCGACGGGCACCATGTCCGCGCGATGGTCCAGTACAACTCGTTCTCGTCCTTCGGCTGGCTGGAGACCCTCTCCAAGGAGGTGCTGGACTCCGTCGAGATCGTTCTCGGCGACGTCCGCGACCCCGGCTCCGTGAACGGCCTGGTGAAGGGCACCGAGGCGGTCTACCACCTGGCCGCCCTGATCGCGATCCCGTACTCCTACCAGGCCCCGCACTCGTACATCGAGACCAACGTCACCGGCACCCTGAACGTCCTGGAGGCCGTGCGCCACCTGGACATCCCCCGCCTGGTGCACACCTCGACCAGCGAGACCTACGGCACCGCGCAGACCGTGCCGATCTCCGAGGACCACCCGATCAACACCCAGTCCCCGTACGCCGCCTCCAAGGCCGGCGGGGACCGGCTGGCCGACAGCTACCACGCCAGCTTCGAGACCCCGGTCGTCACCCTGCGCCCGTTCAACACCTTCGGCCCGCGCCAGTCGATGCGCGCCGTCATCCCGACCGTGATCGCCCAGCTCGCGGCCGGCGAGACCGAGATCACCCTCGGCGACCTGCGCCCGACCCGTGACTTCATGTTCGTCAAGGACACCGCGCTGGCCTTCCGCACGGTCGGCACCGCCCCCGCCGAGGCCGTCGTCGGCCGCACCTTCAACGCCGGCACCGGCGGCGAGATCTCGGTCGGCGACCTGGTCACCCTGGTCGGCAAGCTGATGGGCGTCGACGTCACGGTGAAGGAGGACGAGCAGCGCATCCGTCCGACCAACTCCGAGGTCATGCGCCTGGTCGCCGACGCCACCCGGCTGCGCGCCGCCACCGGCTGGACCCCGCAGTACTCCCTCGAGGAGGGCCTGGAGCAGACCATCGAGTTCTTCCGCGACCCGTCGAACCTGGCCCGCTACAAGACCGACATCTACAACGTCTGATCCGGTCCCGCCTTCCGGCCGCTCCCGGCACCGAAGGTCCCTTGTCGCATCGACTTCCGTGGGGGAACCACCATGCACGCAGTGATCCTGGCCGGCGGTAAGGGCGTTCGACTCCGCCCGTACACCACCGCGCTTCCCAAGCCGCTCGTCCCGATCGGCGACCAGCACGCGATCCTGGAGATCGTGATGCGCCAGCTCGCCGCCGCGGGCTTCCAGACCGTCACCCTGGCCATCGGCCACCTCGGCCACATCATCCGCGCCTACGTCGGCAACGGCTCCCAGTGGGGGCTGCGGGTCGGCTACGCCGTCGAGGACAGCCCGCTCGGCACCCTCGGTCCGCTGCTCACCATGCAGGACCGGCTGCCGGACAACTTCCTGGTGATGAACGGCGACGTCCTCACCGACCTGGACTTCGCCGGGGTGCTCAAGCACCACGAGTCGTCCGGGGCCCCGCTCACCATCGCCACCTACGCCCGCCAGGTGAAGATCGACTTCGGCGTGCTGACCGCCGAGGACGGTGCCATCACCGGTTTCCAGGAGAAGCCGAGCATCGACTACCGGGTCTCGATGGGCGTGTACGGCGTCTCCCGCGCCGCGCTCGCCAAGTACACCCCGGGTCTGCCGCTGGGCTTCGACGAGCTGGTGCTGGACCTGCTCGCCGCCAGGACGCCGCCGTCCGCCTACGAGTTCGACGGCTACTGGCTCGACATCGGCCGCCCGGACGACTACGACCGGGCCAACGCCGAGTTCTCGCTCAACCGCTCGCTGCTGCTCCCGGACGAGCCGGTCATCACCGGCCCCGCCGCGGGAGAGGGCCTGTACGCGGTGCCGAACGGCCAGGACCGGCCGGTCCCCGCCGCCCGCACGGCGATCGACGCCGCCGACGGGCAGCCGGCCGCGGCGGTGCCGACCGGCCCCGAGAACGACGGACGGGCCGCGTGAGGATCCTGCTGCTCGGCGCCGACGGCTTCCTCGGCCGCCACGCCGCCACCGCCCTGCGGTCCCTGCCCGGTGCCACCGTGCTGACCGCCGGGCGGCGGCCCGACCACGACCTGCGGCTCGACCTGGCCACCGCCCAGGCCGGTCCGCTCGGCGAGGAACTGGCCGCGCACGCCCCGGACGCGGTGGTCAACTTCGCGGGTGCGGTGGCCGGCAGCGCCGTCAAACTCGCCGAGGTCAACGCCCGCGGCCCGGCCGTGCTCTGCGAGGCGCTCGAACAGGGCGCCCCGAAGGCCCGGCTGGTTCACATCGGCTCGGCCGGCGAGTACGGCGTCTGCGCCCCCGGCAGCTCGCTCGCCGAGGACGCCGACGCCCGCCCGGTCGGCGTCTACGGCGCCACCAAGCTGGCCGGCTCCCTCGCGGTGGCCGGCTCGCCGCTGGACGCCGTGGTGCTCCGGGTGTTCAACCCGGTCGGCCCCGGCGCCCCGGCCGGTTCGCTGCCCGGCCGGCTCGCCGCCGAGCTGCGCCGGGCCGCGGCGGAGGGCACCGACGGGGTGGTGCGGGTCGGGGACCTCTCGGCCCACCGCGACTTCGTCGACGCCCGGGACATCGCCCGCGCGGTCGCCCTTGCGGTGGCCGCCGAGGGTCCGCTGCCGCGGCTGCTCAACCTGGCCTCCGGGCAGGCCCGGCCGGTCCGGGCGATCGCCGACGGCCTGGTCGCGGCGGCCGGCTTCACCGGCCGGATCGACGAGAGCGGCGCCGGCTCCGAGCGCTCCGCCGCCGTCTCCTGGCAGCAGGCCGACGTGTCGGCCGCCGCCGGGGCACTCGGCTGGCACCCGGAGACCGGGCTCGACGAGACCCTGCGCGACCTCTGGCTCTCCACCGAACCGCTGGTCACCGCATGACGGGCGCGAGCCACCACGACGGCCGCCTGCTGGTGCCGCTGTACGTCCACCCCGCGGTGGACCCGGCGGCCTGGCAGGCGGTCGCCGCCGCCGACCCGAAGCGGATCGCCGCCGTCGTGCTCAACCTCGCCGACGGGCCGGGCGACCCCGACCATGTGTTCACCGAGGCCGCCGAGGAGCTCCGCAAGGCCGGTCTGCCGCTGCTCGGCTACGCCGACACCGACTACGGCCGGCGGCCGCACGCCGCCGTGGTAAACGACATCCTGACCTACCGTCAGCGCCACGGCATCACCGGCGTCTACCTGGACCAGGTGTCGGCCGCGCCCGGCGCGCTGCCGCACTACCGGCGCCTCGCCACCGCGGCCCGCGCCGCCGGCTGCGCCACCGTGGTGTTCGGCCACGGCGACCACCCGGACCCCGGGTACGCCGAGGTCGGCCTGGCCGACCTGCTGGTCACCTTCGAGGGCGACTGGGCGGCGTACCAGGAGGTGGCCCTGCCGCTGTGGACCGGCCGGCACGCCGCCGCCCGGTTCTGCCACCTGGTCTACGACGTGCCCGTCGAACGCTCCGGGGAGGCGGCCGCGCTGATCGCCGCCCGCCGGGCCGGCGTCGGCTGCGCCGTGCCGGGCACCGGGGACAACCCCTGGCGCACCCTGCCGCACGAGCTGACCGTCGGTCGGCCCGTCACCGAACCCACCTGACCCCACTCGGAGTTCGAGCACCGTGACCCGCCGCACCCGGCCCCTGGCCGCCGCCCTCGCCCTCGCCACCGCCGTCGCCCTGCTGGCGACCTCGTGCAGCAGTTCGGGTTCGGAGGACGAGGACGACCCCTCGGCCGACGCCACCGGCGCGCAGCCCCCGGCGGCCACCGCCGCCCCCGTCCCGGGCACTCCCGGCACCCCGGACGCCCCGTCCTCCCCCGCCGACCCGGGCACCCCGACGACGCCGGCCCCCGGCACCCCGTCGGTCCCGCCCGGCACCCCGGGCACGCCTTCCGTCCCGGGCACTCCCAGCGCTCCCGGCACCCCGGGCCGCCCCACCACGCCCGGCACCCCGACCGGACCCGGTACCCCCGGCACTCCGGCCGTCCCCGGCACCCCGGGCACTCCCGGTACGCCGGCCGCCCCGGCCGGTGCCCGCTGGCAGCCCACCCCCGGCCTCGCCTGGCAGTGGCAACTCGGCGGCGGCGTGGACCAGTCCGTCGACGTCCCGGTCTACGACATCGACGGCTTCGAGACCGACGCCTCCGTGGTCGCCGCGCTGCACGCCAAGGGCCGCAAGGTGATCTGCTACATCAACGCCGGTTCCTGGGAGGACTTCCGCCCCGACGCCGCCGCCTTCGCCCAGGCCCTCCAGGGCTCGGGCAACGGCTGGAAGGGCGAGAAGTGGTTCGACATCCGCAAGCTCGACCAGCTGAAGCCGCTGATGGCGGCCCGCTTCGACATGTGCCGGCAGAAGGGCTTCGACGCCGTCGAACCCGACACCATCGAGGCGTACAACCAGAACAGCGGCTTCCCGCTGACCGCGGACGACCAGCTCCGCTACAACCGCATGCTCGCCACGCTCGCCCACGAACGCGGCCTGGCGATCGGTCTGAAGAACGACCTGGACCAGGTCCCCGCCCTGCTGGGCGACTTCGACTTCGCGGTGAACGAGGAGTGCGCGCAGTTCGACGAGTGCGGCCGGCTCTCGCCCTTCATCCAGGCGGGCAAGGCGGTGTTCCACGTCGAGTACAAGCTCGGCACGGACCGGTTCTGCGCCAGGACCAAGGCCCTGGGCTTCAGCTCGATGCAGAAGAAGCTCGAACTGGACGCCTGGCGGAAGCCCTGCTGACGCAGGGACGGCGGCCGCGCGGCCGCCGGACCGCCAGGCGATCAGCCACGAGGGTTACTTGACCGCCAGCCAGATGACGGCACCCACCACCACGAGCACACCCACGGCGATCGCCGCGATCATGCCCGTGCGGCTGCCGCTGGCGCCGTAGGTGTTGACGGAGCCCGGCGCCTGGGGTGCCGGGGTCTCGTCGACGAAGGCCCGGAACATCTGGGTGCTGCCGGCGGGGTCGTAGTCGTTGTCAGCCATGGCAGGGACTCTAACGAATCCGCGGACCGCCCCGACACCCGGTCTCCGCACTACGACTGTGCGACAAGCATGTGAAGTACCCCACGACCCCGGAATGTCCGTCCCACCGATCGGGTTGACTCGGACCATGACCGATTCCCGCAGCGACGCCCCCCGTTACGCGCAGCTCGGTGACTCCGAGCTCTCGGTGTTCCCGCTCTCCCTCGGCGGCAATGTCTTCGGCTGGACCGCCGACGAGGCCGAGTCCTTCGCCGTCCTCGACGCCTACGCCGCGGCCGGCGGCAACTTCGTGGACACCGCCGACACCTACTCCTCCTGGGTCCCGGGCAACACCGGCGGCGAGTCCGAGACGATCATCGGGAACTGGCTGCGCAGCCGGGGGAACCGCGACTCCGTCGTGGTCGCCACCAAGGTCGGGCTGCACCCCGAGGCGCGCGGGCTGCGCGCGGCCAACATCAAGTCCTCCGCCGAGGGCTCGCTGCGCCGTCTCGGCGTCGAACACATCGACCTCTACTACACCCACCAGGACGACGACACCCCGGTGGAGGAGTTCGTCACCGCCCTGGACGCGCTGGTGCGCGAGGGCAAGGTGCGCGCCGTCGCCGCCTCCAACATCGGCGCCGACCGGCTCGCCGAGTCCCTGGCCTTCGCCGAGCGCGAGGGCCTGGCGAAGTACGTGGCCGTCCAGCCGCACTACAACCTGGTCTCCCGCGGCACCTTCGAGGGCCCGCTGGCCGAGGTGGTCGCCGCGCACGGCCTCGCCACCGTCCCCTACTACGCGCTGGCCTCGGGCTTCCTCACCGGCAAGTACCGCCCGGGCGGCACCTCGGTGACCAGCGCCCGCGCCGAGGGGGCCGGCCGCTACCTGGACGGCCCGCGCGGCCCCAAGGTCCTGGAGGCGCTCGACACCGTGGCCGCCGAGCAGGAGGTCGAGCTCGCCACCGTCGCCCTGGCCTGGCTCGCCGCCCGGCCGACCGTCGCCGCCCCGATCGCCAGCGCCCGCACCGTCGACCAGCTCCCGCCGCTGCTGGCCGCCGCCGCACTGGAGCTCACCCCGGCGCAGACCGCGCTGCTGGACGACGCCTCCGCCTGACCCCGGCACCGTCGCCGCGCGGCCCGCGTCGTCCACAGGCTGTGGACAACGCGGGCCGCCGCCGTCACGGCCGGCCGAAGTGGGTCGGCCGGAAGCCGCTGCTGATCACCGACACCCGGACGGTCTTCCCCGGCCGGGGCGCCTCGACGAACTTCCCGCCGCCCAGGTAGATCCCCACATGGTGGATCCCCGAGGCCCGGCCACTGTCCGACCAGAACAGCAGGTCACCCCGGCGCAGCCGGTCCTGCGCGATCGGGGTGGTCGCCGCGTACTGGTCGTCGGCCACCCTCGGCAGCGCGACGCCCGCCCGCCGGAAGGCCTGCTGCACCAGCCCCGAGCAGTCGTAACCGGTGGGACCGTCGCCGCCCCACACATAGGGCTTGCCGAGCTGGGCCAGCGCGTAGCCGATCACCGACTCCGCCCGGTCCGAGGAGGGTGCCTGGTCCTCGGCCGACGTCCCGCCGCCCGACCGGCCGGTGCGGTCGAGGTAGATGTCGTAGTGGCTGGTCCAGCGCCACTCGCCCCGGGCGTTCTTGAACCAGTACCTGGAACCGTCCCAGCCCTGGCGCGGTCCGGCGGAGCGGACGGCCGCTTCGGGAGCGACCGGCTGCGCGGTGGAGCCGGTCGGGGCGGTCGAGCCGGTCGAGCCGGTCGAGCCGGTCGGGGCAACGGCTGTGGACGAGCCACCGGCGGTGGTCGAGGAGCCGGCGGAGGACGAGGAACCGGAGCCGCCCACGGCCTTCACGTACACGCTGTAGTGGCCGGTCCAGCGCCACTCGCCCCGGGCGTTCTTGAACCAGTACTTGGAACCGTCCCAGCCCTGCTTGCCCGGCGCCGCCTGCGCGGCCCCGGCACCGGCGGTCAGTCCGACCACCCCGGCGCCGGCCAGCACGGTGGTGGCCAGGCAGGCAGTGCGCACCGCCCGGTGTATTCGGCCGCCCCCGGACGGCCGAGCCGTTCGGGGGGTGCGCGGCCGGGCCGCGCAGTGCGGGCAGCCGCAGCCCGCGCCGCCGAGGCGTTCCTCGAAACCGTCCGGGGTGTCGAGGCCCTCGAAACCGTCCGGGCCCTCGATGCCCTCGAAGCCCCGGTGGGCGTCGAAGCCGTCGAAGCCGTCGCGCGCGTCGAACCCGTCGGCGGTCCCGTCCACGAACGCGAGGCCGACGTCCGTGCCGCTGGCTATCCTCATGCCGGTCGTCCTTCCTTCCGCCCGGCCCGGGCGGCCGGGGGCGGTACCGAGGCGGCCACTCCGGCCGGGGCGACGAAGGCGACCAGCAGGTGCTCCATCAGCGCACTCCGGGCGGCCTCGTCCAACTCGTGCGCGGTGGCGCGCTCCAGTCGGCGCACGGCGAGCGCCGCCGCCTCCACCGCGTCGTCCACCAGCACCGTGCGCAGGCCCGCGTCCAGATCGGCCAGTCGGCGCCGGCGCATCGACTCGGCCACCTCCGGCGCGTAGTCCAGCGCCAGCGGCTGCGCCGAGTAGACCTCCAGCCCGGCCGGGGCGACCTCGGCGGCCAGCGCCCGGGTCAGCTCGTCGGCGAACCACTGGCCGTCGCGCAGAGCCGGGCCGGGTGCCGCGTTGCTGTCGCAGGGCAGGGTGGAGGCGGTCCTGGTGAGCACCGCCTGGACCTGCTCGCGCAGATAGCTCTCGTGGTCCTCGATCGCCAGCACCGCTCGCGCGGTGTCCTTGACCCGCCACACGATCAGCAGCCGGACCACGATCGGCGTCCCGGTGCGGTCGACCACCTTGGCCGGCTCGCTGCGCCAGTGCCGCAGCCGGACGTCCACCCGGCGACGGCGCAGCAGCGGGTTCACCCAGACCAGGCCGGTACGGCGGACGGTGCCCCGGTAGCGGCCCCAGCGGGTGAGCACCCGGGTCTCGCCGCCGGCGTTGGCCAGCAGTCCGGCGAGCGCGAGCACGACGAGCAGCCCGGCGGCGGTCACGGCGGCTACCGAACGGGCGGTCACCTCGGCCCGGCCACTGGCCCGGGCGGCGTCCGCGCGCAGATCGGGCAGCGCGTCCCAGTGCGGGACGACTCCGTCGCGCACCAGCACCAGCAGGACCGCGGCCGTGCCGAGCAGCAGCGCCAGCAGCGCGACCCAGCCCGGCAGACCGGCCGCGTTCCGCTCGCGGAGCGCCTGGTCGGCGCGCGGCGGCCGGCGCGAGGTGGCGGCCGCCGGCATCCCGACCGGGACCGCCTCCGGCTCCACGACCGGGAACGGGTCCGCGACCGGGAACGGCGGCGGGGCCACCTGGACCGTCCGGGCGGCCGGCTCCGCCACTTCCAGCGGATCGCGCGGATCGGCGGAGGAGCCGGCGGGTCCGGGGAGGACCGTGAGCGGAGTGGTCGGCGGACCGCTGTCGGCCGGTCCGGCGGCCGACCCGGATGTCCGCAACACCTTGGCGAGCGGGCTGGAGCCGGAGGCGGAACGTTCCGGCAGCGCCGGGGGAAGTGCTTTGGGCAGGTGGTCGGGTCGCTGCGAAGAGTCGCGGGTGACGTCCATGCACGGATCCTCAGGTTCAGTGTGTCGCGCAACGGGCGGCCCGGATCTGACGGGCAGTGCCAGAGTCAGGCTAAGTTCATACGTCATCAAATGCGACATTTGAGCTTATGTGTGTCGACATTTCCTGACGAATCATCCGAAGCCGGAGTTGACGCGCAGGCACATGAGCGGATGGTGGGAGCGGTTCAGCGCCTCCGGGTCCCGGTTCCCCTGGCGAGCACCCGACGGGTGATCAGCCCGATCCCGGCGAGCACCAGCAGGAGCCCGGCGAACGCGCCGCGCCAGGCGTCCGACCGCTGCCGGTCGGCAGCCACCGGCGACGAGGGGTCCACCGGCCCGGCCGCCCGCTGCTGCCCGCGCTCAGGCGGGGCAGCCGGGCCCCGGACCCGGTCGGACCGGTCCCGGTCCGGGGCGGAGACGTCCGCCGGATCCGGGTCGGCCCCGGTCGGGGTGGCGGCCGCCGCCGTCGGGCTCGGGGTGGCGGTGGAAGTGGGCGTGGGGGTGGGGGTGGGGGTCGGAGTGGCAGTGTGGGCAGGGATCGCGGACGCGGACGCGGTCACGGTCGGACTCGGGCTCGGGGACGTCGTGGCGGAAGCGGTCGGGGGGACGGCCGGGGACGGACTGCCGGTGGCCGAAGCCACCGCCACCGGGGCCGCGCTCGGCGAGGGCGAGGCCACTACAGGCGGTACGGCGATCGGCAGCAGCCCCGACGGGACCGGATCGAGGACCGGCTCGGTAACGGTCGGGGACGGCACCGCCGGGGTCGACGGAGCGGACGGGGTGGACAGGGTCGACGGGGTCGACGGCACCGACGGGGTGAACGGAGCGGACGGGGTGGACGGCACCGACGGGGTCGACGGGGTCGGCGGCACCGGCACCGACGGCGAGACCGTCGGGGACGAGCTGGGCCGAGCCGTGGCGGAAGCGGTCGAGGGGACGACCGGGGACGGACTGCCGGTGGCCGAAGCCACCGCCACCGGGGCCGCACTCGGCGAAGGCGAGGCCACCACCGGAGCCCCCGCCGCCCCACCGACCGGCGGGACGACGATCGGCAGCAGCCCCGACGGGACCGGATCGAGGACCGGCTCGGCAACGGTCGGAGACGGCACCGACGGAGCGGACGGAGCGGACGGAGCGGACGGCACCGACGGGGTCGACGGGGTCGGCGGCACCGGCACCGAGGGCGAGACCGTCGGGGACGGGACCGCCGCCGTCGGGGACGGGGAGAGCGCAGGCGTGGGCGACGACGACGGCACGACCGTCACCGCCGTGGGCGCCCCCGTGGGCGCCCCCGTGGACGTCACCGTGGGCGTCGGTACCGGCGTCGGGGCAACGCTCGCCGTCGGAGCCGGAGTCACTGAAGGAACCACCGAAGGAGTCACCGATGGAGTCATTGACGGCACCACCGTGGGAATCACGTCCGGCGTCGGCGTCGGCGCGGGCGTCGGCGCGACCGCCCCGCCCGCCGGAGCGACGGTGACCGCCACGGCCTCCGCCGCCGTCCCGTTCCCCGCCAGGTCGGTCGCGGTGACGACCAGCCACTGCTCCCCTTCCGGCAGATCACGGTTCGCCGTGCAGGCCCAGCTGCCGTCGACGGCGGCCGTCGTCCCGCAGGCGACGATCCGCGCGGCCTCGGCGGCGCGCTCCGGCCGCGCGGTGACCAGCACCTGGGCCCCCGGTTCGGCCCTCCCGGCGAGCCGGGGCCGGGCGACCCGGAGGGTCTCCCCGGCGGTCGGCGCCGTGAGCACCGGACGGTCCGGCGGCACGGTGTCGACCACCAGCTCGACCGCCTGACCGGGGGTCCGGTTCCCGGCGAGGTCGGCGGCGGTCGGGGTGAGCCGGTGCCGGCCGTCCGCCAGGTTCTCCACCGGCAGGCAGGACCAGCCGCCGTCGGGCCGGACCCCCGTGCTGCACAGGTCGGTCCCCTGGCCGCCGGAGCCGCCGCCCCCGGCGGCCGCCTCGCGCGTTCCGGCCGACCGGTCGACCACGGTCACGGTGCTGCCCGGCTCGCCGGTGCCGGCCAGCTGCAGGCCCGGGTCGTTGGTGAACTCGGGCAGGGTGAGCACCGGCGCGCCGGGGGGCGCGGTCTTGACGGTGATCCGCACCGGCTCGCCGCGCAGCACCACGCCACCGCCGGTGGTCTCCACCGGGGTGAGGCTGTGCCGGCCCGCGGCCAGCGCCGTGTCCGGGCGGCAGGACCAGTCGCCACCCCGGGCGACCCGGGTCCGGCAGAGCGCGGTGTCGCCCTCGCGGATCTCGACGGTGGCACCGGCCACCGCGCCCTCGCCGGAGATCCGGGGGCGGGCCTCGGCGAGGGTGGTGCCGTCGACCGGCTCGGAGATCTCCGGGCGGGCGGCCCCGACGGTCAGCCGGATCCGCTGGTCCGAGACCTGCCCGGAGTCGGCGAAGCCGCCGGCCGGCACCAGCTGGGCGGCGTCCCGGCCGATCCGCAGCCGGGCCCAGGTCTCGCCGGAGGCCGCGTCGGCGGGGACGGTCCACTCCAGCGAGACGCTGTGCCCGCCGGGGGCGACGTCGGTCTGCACCCGCTCGGTGGCGTCGAAGCGGCCGTTGCGGTTGAAGTCGACCCAGCCGGCCAGGGTGGCGGAGGAGTCGCCGACCGCGACCGGGACGGTGAGCCGGTAGTCGTGGCCGATCGCCGCCTCGGCGGGGTAACTGACGGCCGGGTCGGCGCCCTGGTACTCGCCCCGGCCGGGCTGGAGCTGCGGCGGTGGCGGGTTGGCCCCGCCGTCCCCACCACTGCCGCCGCCCGTGGATCCGTCCCCGCCGCCGGTGCCGCCGTCCGCGGACCCTTCCCCGCCGCCGTCCGCCCGCCCGGCGTCGGCGCGCCGGAACAGCCAGCCGGGCCGCCCGTCGGCCTTGGCGCCCTGGGTGGCGGCGTCACCGCCCAGGTAGAGGTCGGAGAGCAGGTGGGAGGCGTTGCCGTAGCCCTGCGGCGCGGTGCCGACCCCCTCGTCGAGGGTGACCGTGTAGGCCTGGGTGAGCGGGGCCGGGGCGGTGGTGGATCCGGCCCGGGCGGTCGAGCGCCGCTCGACCCGGAAGACCGCCGTGCGGAAGGTGCCGGCCAGCTCCAGGCTGCCCTCGGCGGCGGACCCGGGGTCGCCGTCGGCGCCGCCGTCGGCCCGGGCGGGGGCGAGCGTGTTGCCGTCGACCGTCCAGCCGGGCCAGTCGGTGCGGTTGACCAGGGTGGGCGCGGCCGGGGAGCCGCCGGTCAGGGTGAGCCTGGTCGCGGTGCCGGTGGAACCGGATTTCGCGGTGGTGATTCCGGCGAGTCCGCTGAGGTGCAGCCGGGGATTGCGGACGGCCCGGGAGAATGTCAGCCGGAGCGTTCCGACGGTGCGCCAGGAACCGTCCGTCTGCGGACGGTCCTCGGAGATCCGGAAGGACTGAGCGGGATCCCCGGGCCGGAGTCCGTCGGCGTAGAGCGCGCGGGAACGGCCGCCGCCGGCGCGGTCCGCCAATTTCCCCGGGCCGGCGGTGACCGACATCCCGGGGTCGGCGGAGAAGTCCAGTCGGACGGAGAGCCCGGAGGGCAGCACCGCGCCGCGTTCGGCGTTCCAGCTCCCGGGGGACTGCTGGGCGGCCGAGGGCGGCGGGTTCCAACCGATCAGCAGCCCGGCCACCAGGACCGCGGCGGCACCGGCCGCAGCCGGGAACTGTCGGTTCATCCGGCTCTCCTTCACATCGGCTGCCGGGCGGCCTGGGTGACCGGGCAGTCTGGACACAAGATGTGACAAAACGGAATCACGATCCTGGTCCGGTCATACCGCGACACTTGCACTATTGGCCGTATGACACCCGATTGGCAGCCTCAGGCCCCCGGCAGGACGGGATGTACCCGAAAGGTACGCATTCCACCCATTGCCCCCGCGCGGGGCCGGACCGCCCGCGCCCGCCCGGAGCACGACGGGGAGCCCCGGAAACGAAAGAACCCCCGGCCACCAGGGCCGGGGGTTCTCTTCTGGTGCGCTCAGCAGGATTCGAACCTGCAACCTCTTGATCCGTAGTCAAGTGCTCTATCCGTTGAGCTATGAGCGCAAGTGCCGGACGGATCCGGTCTTGCGGGGTTTGGTGCGCTCAGCAGGATTCGAACCTGCAACCTCTTGATCCGTAGTCAAGTGCTCTATCCGTTGAGCTATGAGCGCTCGCCCCGGTGAACGTTCCAGCGGGGCGGTGCGGGGACAACATTACATGACCTGCGGCGAGGGGCGAAATCGATTGATCCGGGCACCTCGGGCGGCCCGCGGCGGCAGGCCGCGGACATGGGAAGAGCCCCGCCGACAAGATCGTCGACGGGGCTCTTCCGGCTGCGGAGGCTGAGGGATTTGAACCCTCGATCAGGAATAACCCCGAAACCGCATTAGCAGTGCGGCGCCATAGACCGGACTAGGCGAAGCCTCCTCCACATGGACCAACCCCGCGTGCGCGGAGCCGTTCCCTGTGCCTGTGATGATGCCACAACCCGGGGGCCCGGCACCAACCGCCGACAACGTTACTAGGCGGGTCGTCCTCGCCGCAAAGAAGAATGAGATACTGCCCTCTCCGGAGAGAGCTGCCCTGAAGCCGAGGAGACCTGTCGACGTGAGCAGCAGGCCGATCCGAGGCGCTGCTCGCCTCGCCGCCATACTCGACGCCCTGCCCGATGCGTTGTTGCTGGTCAACAGCAACGGCACGGTCGTCGATGCCAACACCGCGGCCGTACAGGCGCTCCAGGCGCCCGGCACCTCACTGGTCGGCATGGGTGTGCTCGACCTCCTGCCGGAGTTCGACCCGAGCCGGATCCCCGGTTCGATGCGACCCGCCACCCGCGAGGACGAGGCGCTCGACCGCCCGGTCCGGATGACGGCCCGGCGCACCGACGGCAGTACCTTCCCGGTCGAGGTGTCCGGCAACGACTTCGACGACGACGGCTCCGGCGCGGGCGAGGGCCGGGGCTACGCGGTCTCCTCGCTGGTCCCCTACGACCCGTACCGCGAGGGTTCCCGCTCCTCCGACCTGCTCCTGCTGCTGGTCCGCGACCTGACCGGCCGGCTCGGCGTCGAGGCCGAGCTGCGCCGTCAGCACAAGCAGACCGAGATGATCCTGCGGGCCGCCGCCGAGGGCGTGCTCGGCGTCGACCTCGAAGGCCGCTGCGTGCTGGTCAACCCGGCCGCCGCGCACATCCTGGAGTACCGGGCCAGCGAGCTGGGCGGCCGTGAGCTGCACCCGCTGATCCAGCACTCCCGGGCCGACGGCACCCCGCTGTCGCTGGAGGAGTCCGCGCTGCTGGACACCCTGACCTCCGGCCGCAAGCACCGGGTGCGCGGCACCGTGCTGTGGCGCAAGGACGGCCGGCCGGTCACCGTCGACCTCACCACCGCCCCGGTCCGGGACGGCGACCAGTTGGTCGGCGCGGTCATGACCTTCACCGACCGCAGCCGCGAACTCGCGCTGGTCGCCCGCAACGAGCACCTCACCGCCGTCCTGGAGAGCGAGCTCGGCGGCGCGCTGACCGCGCTGCACCGACGGATCGACACCCTCGCCGCCGACCCGGCCGGGCAGCTCTGGCCGGAGGCCAACTGGACGCTGCGCCGGCTCGCCGACGAGTGCCGCCGGTTCGGCAAGCTGATCGACGGTGTGCTGGCCCACCAGCGCTCCGAGGCCGGCGAGAGCGCCGCCGCCGCGGCGGCCGCGGACGGCAAGGGCGGCGGGCCGAAGCCCGTCGAGCGGGTCCCGGTCGCCCTGGACAAGGTGGTCCGCCGGGCCGTCGAGCACGCGGGCGAGCTGGTCGGCGCCGGTCGGGTGCGGTTCTCCGTGCACGCGGCCGCCGTCGAGGTGATCGCCGACGAGCAGCGGCTCGCCCAGGCGCTGGCCCACCTGGTCGCGGACGTCAGCGGCGTCGGTCTGTCGCTGGACGCCGAGCCCGAGCTGCCCTCCCCCGGGCTCGCCGCCCCCGGCACCCCGGCCCTGCCGCCGGGCGGGGGCGACACCCCGGCCGTGGTGCTGGCCGCCGCCCAGCGCGGCGAGGTCGCCAGGGTGGAGATCCGCGGCCCCGGGCGCGGCGGCAGCCCCGTCCACCTGCCGATAGCCCGGGCGGTGGTCGAGCGCCACGGCGGGGTGCTCCAGCCGCACGAGCTGCCGGGTCGCGCCGGCACCACCTATGTCGTCGAACTGCCGCTGGACCCGGTCGCCGCGAAGGCCGCCGCCGAGCGCGCGGGCGCCGAGGGCCGCTCGGACCGGCCGAAGGAGAGCGACAGCGCCGTCCTGCCCGACCTGCCGGGCATCCCGCAGCTGCCCACCGCGCGCGCCGAGGAGCCGGCGGCCGGGGGCGGCTCGCCCTCCGGTCCCCGTCCGGCGGGCCCCGAGGCCGATCGCGGCTCCTCCGCCACCCCGGCGGACGGCACCGCCCGGGAGGGCGGGCGCGGTGACTCCGCGACCGCCGCCCCCGACGCTGCGCCGGCCGACCCGGCCGCCGAGCCCGGCACCGACCCGGCGCCGGTCGTCGAGCGCCGGGGCCGGCGCGGGCGCCCCGCCGTCGAGCAGCCGACCGCCGACCGCGGGACCGCCCAGGACGCCCCCGGCACCGGCGGCCGCCCGGACATCCCGGCCGACCAGTGGCCGAACGCCCCGGCCCGGATCGAGCGCGCCGTCCCCGAGCAGTGGAACGGCACCGGCAACGACCCCGCCTACGGGCGGCAGGGCCTCGGCGGCCCGAACGACCCGCAGAGCGACCCCTGGGGCAAGGACGACGGCCGCTCCGGCACCGCCTACGCCGTCCCGGTCGACGCCGGACACCCGACCCCGGCCCCGACCTCGGCCCCGACCTCGGGTGACGGAGCCGCCGGCCCGGACGGCGAGAGCCGGACCGCCGACGCTCCGGCCGGCCCGCGCACACCGATCGCCCTCGGCCCCGGCCCCTCCCCGGAGGAGCCGGCGGCCGGCCGGGGCGGTCAGGACGGCGCGGGAAGTCCGGACGAGTCCGGCTCCGAGCCCCGGCCGTCCCGGCGCCGCCGCGCGCTGCCCGGCAACGAGGACTCCTCCGGCGGCTTCGCGCTGCCCGGCGTTCCCGAGACCCCCGTGTACCCCGGGCTGGAGCACGCCCTGCCGGCGGGTCCGGCCCCGGCTCCGGCCGAGCCCGCCGGTCCCACGCCGACCGGCCGCCGCCGCCGGCTGGCCGTCCCGCCCGGTCCCGGCGGCGAGAACGGCGGCCCGGCCGCGCCCGACGGCGCCGCGGCGGGTGCGCCCGCCGCACTGCCCGCGCTGCCGTCGGCGGCCCCGGCCCTGCCGGACGGCGCCGTGCCCGGTACCCCCGGCGGCGACCGCCGCGAGGGCGGGGACGGACCGCAGCCGGTCGGCACCGGTCTGGGCGAGCTGGCCCCGCCGCGGCCGCTCGGCGGCACCGGCCTGCCCGGTGTGCCCGGCGGATCGGGACCGGGCGCCCAGGTGGGCCCGGGCGCCGCCGTCGTGCCCGCCCCCGCCGAGGCCCGGCCCGCGCCGAGACCGATGGCCGAGCTGCCCGCCGCGCCCACGCCGGCCGCCCCGGCGGCCCTGGCGATCGCCCCGGCGAGCGGCGGTCTCGAGTCCGGCGAGCGGCCGGTGCCCGCGCCCGCCCCCGACGGCGGACCGCGCCGGCTGCTGGTCTGGCCCGAGCCCGACCCGGCCACCAGCCAGGCGCTGCAGGACCGCGGCTACCGCCCGGTGATCGTCCGCTCCCGCGAGGAGGTGGACGCACAGGTCTCCGGATTCCCCGCCGCGCTCTTCGTCGACCCGCTGACCGGCCCGATCACCCGCACCGCGCTGCAGTCGCTGCGCACCGCCGCGCTGAACAGCCGGGTCCCGGTGGTGGTCACCGCCGGTCTCGGCCAGGCCACCCGGGACGCCGCGTACGGCGCCGACCCGGCCGTGCTGCTGCGCGCCCTCGCCCCGCGCGACGGCGAGAACCACGCCCCGCGCGTGCTGCTGGTCGAGAGCGATCCGGACATCGCCGTCGCGATGATCGGCAGCCTGGAGCGGCGCGGCATGCACGTCGAGCACGCGGTGGACGAGAACGACGCCGTCGCCCGGGCCAGCAGCGTGCAGCCCAACCTGGTGGTGATGGACCTGCTCCAGATCCGCCGCCGCCGGGTCGGCCTGCTGGACTGGCTGCGCGCCAACGACCGACTGCACCGCACCCCGCTGGTCGTCTACACCTCGGTGGACCTCGACCCGCGCGAGCTGCCCCGGCTGCGCACCGGCGAGACGATCCTCTTCCTCGCCGAGCGCTCGACCAGCGAGGACGTCCAGTCCCGGATCGTCGACCTGCTCGGGCGGATCGGCGCCATGGGCGAGGCGGGCGTCGCCGCGGCCGGCTGAGCACGCGGTACGGAACGACCTGGGCCGGCCACCCCCTCTGCGGGGGTGGCCGGCCCAGGTCGTTCCGGCGGGGGTGGCCCGCCGGGTGTTACTCCTTGCCGAGCAGCGTGACGTCCAGCTTCTGCTCCGCGTAGTCGGCGCGGATCACCTTCTTGTCGAACTTCCCGACCGAGGTCTTCGGCACCGCCTCGACGATCGCCCAGCGCTCGGGCAGCTGCCAGGACGCGATCCGCCCGGCCAGGAAGGTCCGCAGTTCCGGCAGCCCGACGGTGGCGCCCGGCCGCAGCACGACGGTCGCCAGCGGGCGCTCGCCCCACTTCTCGTCCGGCACGGCCACCACGGCGGCCTCGGCCACCTCCGGGTGCGCCATCAGGTGGTTCTCCAGGTCCACCGAGGAGATCCACTCGCCGCCGGACTTGATCACGTCCTTGGCCCGGTCGGTGAGCGTCAGATAGCCGTCCGCGGTGATGGTGCCGACGTCGCCGGTGCGCAGCCAGCCGTCCTCGGAGAACTTGTCGTCCGGGCGCTCCGGGTCCTGCCCGGCGCCGCCGTAGTACGCCCCCGCGATCCACGGGCCGCGCACCTCCAGCTCGCCCGCCGACACCCCGTCGTGGGGCATCCGCTCGCCGCCCGGGCCGATCAGCCTGGCCTCGACGGAGGCCGGGAAGATGCCCTGGCTGACCCGGTAGGGCCACTCCTCCTCCGGGGTCAGGCCGCCCGGCGGCTGGGCGAAGGAGCCGAGCGGCGAGGTCTCGGTCATGCCCCAGGCGTGGATGACCCGGATGCCGTGGCGCTCCTCGTACCCCTTCATCAGCGAGGGCGGACAGGCCGACCCGCCGATGACGACCATCCGCAGGCTGGAGGTGTCGTAGTCGCCGGCGTCCAGCTCGTCCAGCAGCCCGCTCCAGATCGTCGGCACGGCCGCGCTGACGGTGGGCCGCACGGCGGCGATCATCTCGGCCATCGGCTTGGGCTGGAGGAAGCGGTCCGGCATCAGCAGGTTGGCGCCGGACATGAAGGCGGCGTGCGGGATGCCCCAGGCGTTGACGTGGAACATCGGCACCACCGGCAGGGCGGTGTCGCGCGGGGTGAAGGCGAAGTTGTCGCCGGTGTTGACCTGGAGGCAGTGCAGGTAGACCGAGCGGTGGCTGTAGAGGACGCCCTTGGGGTCGCCGGTGGTGCCGGAGGTGTAGCAGAGCACGGCGGCCCGGCGCTCGTCGATGTCGGTGAGCCAGGGGTACTCGGTCGGCCGGTCGGCGATCAGCTCCTCGTAGTCGTGCACCCCGCCCTCGAAGCCGGCCAGCACCGAGCGGTCGCCCGGGCCGCTGACCACGATGTGCTTGAGCGTCGGGGCGAGCCGCGGCAGGACGGCGGCCAGCAGCGGGAGCACGGTGCCGTTGACGATGATCACGCGGTCGGCGGCGTGGTCGACGATGAAGGACAGCTGGTTCGCGGGGAGCCGCAGGTTGAGGGTGTGCAGCACCGCACCCATCGCCGGCACGGCGAGGTAGGCCTCCAGGTGCTCGGCGTTGTTCCACATCAGGGTGGCCACCCGGTCGTCCGCCGTGACGCCGAGCTCGTCCCGCAGGGCCCAGGCCAGCCGGGCGGCCCGCGCCCCGACCTCCGCGTAGGTCCGGACCACCGGTCCGGTGCCGTCCCAGGTGGTGACGGTCGAGCGGGCGTGGACGGTCGCCCCGTGCTCAAGGATTCTGGCGACGGTGAGCGGAACGTCCTGCATCGTGCTGAACACGGGTCCTCCTCGACCTGGGCTGCACTGCGGCGGTGCTGCCCCCTGGCCCGGCCGGAGACCGGCTACTGGGCGGTAATACGGGGCAGTAGAGCCCGATTGTGCCGCGCCGCACCCCCGCTGTCAGCATTCCGGCACAGTTGCCCCGATCACGGCCGCCGGGACGGGCGGGATACTGGGGGCATGGGTGACGGGCGTGACGACCGACGGGCGGGGCCGCTGCCGAGCGGGCTCCGGATGCCGTGCCCGTGCTGCGCGGAGGGTGTGCGGACGGAGGCGCGGATGGGCCTGCGCGCGGGCCGGACCGGCACCGGGCACATCCCGCAGACCTGCCGCCACTGCGGCGGCCTGGGCTTCCTGGGGCTCGCCCTGCGGGAGTGAGGCCGCCTCAGCCGGCCAGCGGGGCGTCGACCTGGTTGCGGTCGACGGTGAGCGTCGCGCCGCCGTAGGTCTCCTCGACATTGCCGCGGTACTGGTGGACGCGCTGGCGCCCGGCCCAGAGGTCCGGGCCGAGCGCCCCGCCGCCCACCGTGTCGGCCCGGTCGTCCCAGCGGGCGTACCAGAGGGTGTCGGGCAGCGGCGTGCTGCCGGCCCGGGCGGCCGCGGCGAGGTCGGCGATGCCGGAGTCGAGGCTGGAGTAGAAGCCGGAACCGTAGCCCGCCAGGTGCAGGGCCTGGGTCCAACCGAGGGTGAAGTCGACCACGGCCTGCCCGCAGGCCGGGTCGCGCAGGGGGTAGGCCTCGATGTCCAGGAAGACCGGGCTGCCCTTGCCGAGCCCGACCGCCTTGAGACCGCGGACCGCCTCGACCGCCTCCTCGCGGCCCTGCTGGACGGCCCGCGCGGGGTCGATCCGCTTCGGCTTGCGGCTCAGCTCGCTGCACGGCGCCTGGAGGCCGACGTGGACGGGCAGGAAGCGCCAGCCCATCGCCCTGGCCTGCCGCACCCAGTCCGCGCTGAGCCTCGGCTGGGCGCAGCCGCGCTGGCTGCCGCTGGTGTAGATGCCGACCGCCCCGTACGGCGAGGCGTCGCGCCAGGCCCGCATGGTCTCCAGCGGTGGCGCGGTGCAGGCGTCGAAGGCCGCGCCGGTGAAGAGGTCCCGGGCCCGGGCGGTCGGCGGGCCGATCCGGTCGGGCAGGACGGTGGCCCGGATCCGGGGGGCGGCGGCGACCACCGGCGCGGTCTCGTCGGCGCTCGCGCCCGGACCGCCGGCGGCCAGCAGCAGGACGAAGGAGGCGGCGGCGATGGCCGCGGGGCGGAGATAGCGCACGCCGCCTTGATACTGACGGAACGTCGGACAACCGCGGCAGCCGCGCCGCGTACGCCGGAAAAGCCCACCCTTTCGGACGCACCCGTCCGTATCCGTCCCGATATTTGTAACGAGCTTGCTGCCCGGTGGCTCCTTACGGCAAACTCGCCTCCATGCCCACGCCCCACCTCAGCGAAACCTCTGCCCCGACGACGGCCGCCGCCGTCGCCGAGGCGCTTGTCATGCCGCCCGCCCCCAAGGGCGAGCCCGCCGGCGAGCGGGGCGGCTGGCGACGAGGCGGGGCGCCCGCGGAGGGGCTGCCACCGGGCCCGCGAACCGGCCGACCGTCCGGCCGACGGTTCCCGAACTTCCTGCGGCGCCCGGAGAGCATCCCGGCGCCGCTGCTGTGTCTGACGGCGATGTTCCTGGTGCAGACCGGGATCGCGTTCTCCAAGCCGCTGTTCGGCCCGCTCGGGGTCAGCGGCACCACCTTCCTCCGGCTGAGCTTCGCGGCGGTCATCCTGCTCGCCGTCACCAGGCCCCGGCTGCGCGGGCTCCGGCCGCGCGACCTGGCCGCCGCGGGCCTGCTCGGCATGGCCTCGGCCGGGATGACCCTGCTGTTCGCCGGGGCGATCGACCGGCTGCCGATGGGCACCGCCGCCACCATCGAGTTCCTCGGCCCGCTCGCGGTGGCACTGTTCTTCGCCCGCCGTGCCAGCCATCTGCTCTGGGCGCTGCTCGCGGCCGGCGGGGTGGCGCTGCTGACGCTGCTCGGCGAGGGCGGGGAGGGCGGCGCCGGACTCGACCCGGTCGGCCTGCTCTGCGCCTTCGGGGCGGCGGCCTGCTACGCCGCGTACATCCTGTTCACGGACAAGGTCGGGGCGGCGTTCCAGGGCTTCCAGGGGCTGGCCGTGTCGATGACGGTCGGCGCGCTGGTGGTGGCGCCGTTCGGGCTCGGCGAGGCCTGGGACGGACTGTCCGCGCCGGACGCCTCGCCGCTGATGCTGCTGCTCGCGGTCGCCGGGGTGTCCCTGCTGCTGCCGGTGATCCCCTACGCGCTGGAGATGACCGCGCTGCGGCGGATGCCGCAGCGGGTGTTCAGCGTGCTGGTGAGCCTGGAGCCGGCGGTCAGCGCGCTGGTCGGGCTGGTGGTGCTCGGGCAGCTGCTGGGCGCGGCCCAGCTGGCGGGGATCGGCTGTGTGGTGGCGGCGAGCGTCGGGGCCACCCTGACCGGGCGGCGCTGAGCCGGGCGGCGCCGAGCCGGGCGGTCGGCGCCTGGACGCCGACCGCCGTGGTGCTTCAGGTACTTCCAGCGCTTCAGGTGCTTCGGGTGCCTCGGGTGCTTCGGGTGCTTCGGGTGCTTCGGGTGCCTCAGGGCCAGAGCAGGGTGCGCGACCACTCCGGGGTCAGCACCGGCCCGGTTCTGGTGTAGCGGAGGCGGACGTGGTGGCGCTCGGCCTCGCCCTGCCAGAACTCGACCTCGTGCGCCCACAGCGTGTAGACGGCGTGCCCGGCGGCGACCGCGTCCGGGGTGGCCTCCAGGCGGCGCCGGGCCACCGCCACCGCCTCCTCGTACTCGGCCGGCGAGGCCAGTGGCTCGCTCTGCCGCCCGACCAGCGCGCCGATCCGGGCGTCCGGGGAGCGGGTGGCGAACTCGGCCGCCGCGACCAGGTCGGCGGCCCGTTCGACGGTGCCGCGGACCCGCACCTGGCGGCCGAGCCGGGGCCAGTAGACGGTGAGCGCGGCCGCCGGGTGGTCGGCGAGCTGGCGGCCCTTGGGACTGTCGGCGGCGGCGGAGAACACCCAGCCGGTGCCGGCCGCGTCCACGTCGCGCAGCACCAGGACGCGGGCGTCCGGCAGGCCGTCGGCGTCGACCGTGGAGAGGGTGAACACCTGCGGGTCCAGCACCCCGGCGTCGACGGCGGTGGCGAGCCAGTCGACGAAGAGCGGGCCGGGCTCGGCCGGGGCCGCCCCGGTGTCGAAGCCCGGCAGCGGGCGGGCCATCGGCGGTCGGCCCAGCATCAGCTCGGGCACCGACCGGGGCTCGGGCCGCGTTTCCGGGCGCGGCTCCGGGCCCGACCCGGGACCGGGTACGGGCGTGGTCCCGCCCGGGCCGCTCAGGTCCTCGTCCTCGGCTGCCATCGCGCCCTTCCTTCCGGTTGCCGCCGCCGCAGCCCCTCGCCGGAAGGGCCGCCGGGGGGCGCCGGGCTCGGGGGTGCACTGTCGGAGCGCAACCGTACCGCCGCACGGTGACGAGTCAGGGCGCGGGCCCTGCACCGGCCCGCCCGTGCCCGCCCCCGGGAACGCCCGGCCCGCCCCCCCTGCCCGCCCGGACACGCCCGGACACGCCCGGCTCGTCCGGACACGCCCGGACACGCCCGGACAACGCCCGGACAACGCCCGAGGGCGGCACCGATGTTCGGTGCCGCCCACGGGACCGGTTCGCGGTGACCCTTTCCGCTGCCCGGTTGCGCGCTGTGCGATCCGTTCCGATCGCGGTTCTTCCGATCCACTTCGCGGTCCGCTCCGGACCCGTCGCGGGCGCTCAGCCCACCCGCGTCCGCCCCGGCCGGCCCCGGTGCTCCGTCGACGGCGCCCCCGCCGTCGACGGCTCCCGGTCGGCGCCGGCACCCGGGGCTCCCCGGTGCCCGATCGCCCGGGTGCTCAGCCGAAGATCGGCGCGAAGACGATGCTGTAGTTCTTGTTGGACTGACCGGCCAGGATGGTGCCCGAGTTGTCCTTCACCGCGAGGGTGTTGGCCTGGTTCGAGGCGCCGGAGCCGGTCGCCGTCTGCTGGTTCGAGATGTAGTTGCCGTCGACCGAGCCGAAGACGTTGCCCGTCCCGACGTTCGACACCACACCGCTGTTGGACCCGTCGTTGGCGAGCGCGCCGTTGTCGGCGGCGGCGGCGCCGGCACCGGCGAGCAGCAGTCCGGCCGCGAGCGGGGCCGCGAGCAGCACACCGGCGGTACGGCGGATTCGGTTGCGAGCCATGGGAGCCTCCAAGAAACGGTAATCGTGCAATGGGTGCGGGAGTTCGCCGGCCAGACGAACACCTGCGGGCTGCGACGCCGGGTCACAGACTTCCGCAACAAATCGACAAAGCACCACCTCCCGGTGCCCTTTTCGCCCTTTAGCGTGATATCCAGCAGCCCCGCGCATAACTGCGAGCGATCCTGGAAGCACGCCGACACACCGCCGCCGACCTGCGATGTCGCCCGAACGGTCGGATACGACCGAGTCTCCGGAGGAGGCGTGAAGGAGGCACACGGACAACCCGGCGCACCACCCTGGCGTGCGGCGGAACAAACACGCCCCCCGCCGGGTGCGGTCACGCTACCGTGTCGATAATTCCGGCCATCCTGCGACAGTCTGAAAATCCGGAGAACAATACCTTCGTTGCCCGGCCCGAGGGGGTGGTCAAACCGCCTTGCCGGGATTGAGGATCCCCAGCGGATCGAAGACCGCCTTCAGCTGCCGCTGCAGCTCCATCGCCACCGGCCCCAGCTCCCGCGCCAGCCACTCCCGCTTGAGCAGCCCCACCCCGTGCTCCCCGGTGATCGTCCCGCCCAGCTCCAGCCCCAGTGCCATGATCTCGTCGAAGGAGCGCTGCGCCAGCGCCGACTGCTCCGGGTCCGCCGCGTCGAAGATGACGATCGGATGGGTGTTGCCGTCCCCGGCGTGGCTCACCACCCCGATGGTCAGCCCGTGCCGCTGACCGATCGCCGCCACCCCCTCCAGCATCTCGGCCAGCCGCGACCGCGGCACCGCCACGTCGTCGATCATCGTGGTGCCCAGCCGGTCCAGCGCGGGCAGCGCCAGCCGGCGCGCCTCCAGCAGCAGCTCGGACTCGGCCTGGTCCTCGGCCGGCACCACCTCGGTCGCCCCGGCCGCCCGGCACAGCTCGCCGACCGCGGCCAGCTCGGCCACCCGGTCCGGACCGTCGAAGGCCACCAGCAGCAGCGCCCGGGTCGACTCCGGCAGGCCCATCCGCCCCAGTTCGTTGACCGCGCGCACACTCACCGGGTCCATCAGCTCCATCAGCGAGGGGGTGAAGCCGCGGGCCATCACCTCGCAGACCGCCGCGCCCGCCGAGGCCGTGCTCGGGAACTCCGCCGCCAGCGCCAGCTGCGGGGCGGGGGCCGGCCGCAGCGCCAGCACCGCGCGGACCACCACCCCCAGCGTGCCCTCGGAGCCGACCAGGAGCCGGGTCAGGTCGTAGCCGGCCACGCCCTTGGCCGTCCGGCGGCCGGTGGACAGCAGCCGTCCGTCGGCCAGCACCACGTCCAGGCCGAGCACGTACTCGCTGGTCACGCCGTACTTGACGCAGCAGAGGCCACCCGCGCCGGTCCCGATGTTGCCGCCGATGGTGCAGGACTCCCAGCTCGACGGGTCGGGCGGGTAGGCGAGCCCCGAGGCGGCGGCCGCCCGGGACAGCTCGGCGTTGACCACCCCCGGCTCGACCACCGCGATCCGGTTCACCGGGTCGATCTCCAGGATCCGGTTCATCCGCAGCATCGACAGCACGATGCAGCCGTCGACCGCGTTGGCCGCGCCGGACAGACCGGTCCTGGCCCCCTGCGGGACCACCGGGACGCGCAGCGCGGTGGCGGTGCGCAGTACGTGCTGCACCTGCTCGACCGTCTCCGGGAAAACCACCACGGCGGGGGTGCCGGCCGGGCAGAAGTCCGCCATGTCGTGCCGGTAGGCGTCCGTCACGTCCGGGTCCACGGCCATCGCCCCGGGCGGGAGGCCCTCCGCCAGCCGGTCCGTCAGATCACTCATCGCCGCCTCCGCCCTCCGCCGCCCGTACCGGTCTCGCACTCTGCCCGCCGTCCGCCCGCCCGGCAAGTACACCGCGGTCAGGCCCGGCGCAGCACCGGCGAGGCCAGGGTGAGCACCCCGGCGGCCCCGGTGGCCAGCGCGCAGAGGGCGATCGGCAGCCGGGGTCCGGCCGTGTCGGCGAGCAGGCCGAGCGCCCCGGTCGAGAGCACCAGCGCGGCGCTCTGCACCAGGGTCAGCAGGGCCTGCACCCGGGAGAGATGGGTGTCCGGCGCGGCTCCCAGCACCAGCGGCCCGAGCCGGCCGGCGAACAGCCCGGACCCGGCTCCCGTCAGCAGCCCGCCGAGCACGGCCGCCGCCGGGACCGGCGCCGCGGCCAGCAGCGCGATGCCCGCCGCGGCGGCGCAGAGCCCGGCCGCCGCCCCCGTCCCCGCGCCGAGCGGGCGCCGTCCGGCCCCCGTGCCCCGCCGGGCGAGCAGGACCGCCGCCGCCAGGACGCCCGCGCCCTGGGCGCCCGCCACCAGACCGGCCGCCCCCGCGCCCCAGCCGGCGGACCGGGCCAGCAGCGGCCCGAGCAGCGCGACCACCGGCAGCACCGCGCCGGCCGCGGCGCCGGCCAGCAGCAGCGCCGCCCGCAGCAACCGGTCGCCCGTCGCCAGCCGCACGCCGGCGGCCGCTTCCCGCAGCAATCCGGCCGGCCTGTCCGTGCCGGTACCTGTGCCTGTGCCTGTGCCGGCATCGGCGTCGCCACCGCTGCGGGCCGCCGGGGCCCGTCGCGGGTCGGACACCGGCAGGAGCAGCAGCACCAGCAGCAGGACGGCGAAGCTCGCCGCGTCCACCAGCGCCGTCGCGGGCAGCCCGCCCGCCGCGACCAGCGCGCCGCCGAGGGGTGCCCCCAGCAGGGCGGCGAGCTGACCACCCGCCTGCCGCAGGGCCAGGGCGCGCGGCAGCTGCCCGGCGTCCACGAGCAGCCGGGGCATCGACCCGCTCGCCGGGAGGTAGAACGCGTCCACCACGCCGATCACCAGCGCCGCGAGCAGCAGCAGCCGGAGCGGAGTACCCAGGACTCCGGCCGCCGCCGCCAGCGCGAGCGTCGCGGCCAGCATCACCGCGTCCCCGGCGAGCATCACCCGGCGCGCCCCCAGCCGGTCCGCCACCGCGCCGCCGACCAGGACCAGCACCGTCCGGGCCACCGTGATCACGGTGAGCACCAGGCCGGCGGCGGCCCCGCCGTGCGCGGCAGCGGCCCAGCCCAGGGCGAAGGCGAGGGCGGCGTCGCCCAGGGCCCCGAGCTGCGCACCGGCCAGCCAGCGCAGATAGGGCGCGGGCAGGGCCGGCCGGGCAGCGGCGGCGGGATCGGCCGCGTCTGGATCGGCCGCGTCGGCGTCGGCGCCGGGTGCGAGGGAACCGGTGGTCGTCATGCGCGTCGACGCTAGGACCCTCGACCGGCTTCAGGGCAAACGCCGGGCCGTCGGGCGCGGATCACGCGCGGATCAGACGCGCACCACCGACTCCTGCAGCTCCGTCACCCAGTCCGCCGGGTTCTCGGGGCACTCCAGGTAGAGCTCCCGGGCGTAGCCGGTCGAGCGGTAGCCGTTCTCCTCGACGAACCGCGCCAGCACCTGGAAGGAGCCCAGCGACTCGTCCATCGAACCCCGGTGCACCACCGTCGCCGCCTCCTCGACGGCCGGCAGGTCGACCACCGCGAAGCCGTGCTCCTCGCCCGTGGCCGCGGTGGTCCCGGCCGGTACCGGCACCGCGACCCGGATCAGCACCGAACCGTCGCCGTCCCCGGTGTCCTCGTACCGGGCGACGGAGGGCCCGGCGGCCGCGACACCGGCCGCCGCCAGACGGCCGCAGAGCTCCTCGAACAGCGGGCCGATCACCGGCCCGATGTCCTGCGGCTCGTAGCTCGCCGCGACACCCGCCAGCTCGGCCGCCCGGACCGACGGCAGCGGCTTCACCACAACGTCCTGTGCGGACATGGTCCCCTCACTCTCGATCGTCCGGAGCCTCGCCTCGACCCGGGCCAGCCGTTCGGCGTCCGCGGCCATGGCCGCGGCGAGCTCGGCCCGCCGCAGCCGCAGCATCCCGCGCAGCTCCGCCGGGTCCACCTCCTCGTCCAGCACGGCCCGCACCTGGTGCAGGGTGAAGCCGAGTTCCTTGAGGGCGATGACCCGGTTGAGCCGGGCGAGTTGGGCCGCCTCGTAGCAGCGGTAGCCGCTGGACGGGTCGACCCGGGCGGGCCGGATCAGCCCGATGGCGTCGTAGTGACGCAGCATCCGGACCGACACCCGGCCGTGCTTGGCGAAGTCTCCGATGTTCAACATGGTCCCTCCAGTTCAGGGCCTCACACGGTGTCATGGTCAAGCCCCGCGCCCGGAGGATCCAGCCACCGCCGGTCCCGCCGTCCCCGGCGGGCGGCGCTCAGTCGGTCACGTCGAACCCCCGCCGGTCCCCCAGCGTGCGCAGACTGCGCTGGCCGGGGACCCCGTTGGCGTCCTCCCCCGCGTAGCCGAGGCTGCGCTGGAAGGCCGCGTACGCCTGGACCGTCCGGGTGCCGAGCGAGCCGTCCACCCAGCGCTGCTCCAGGAAGCCCTCGTCCGCGAGGGCCTGTTCGACGATCCGCACCTCGCCCCCGTAGGTCTGGTGCCCCTGCTCGGCGCCCGGGTCGGTGCGGGCGGCCGCGACCACGTGGGCGAGCGACACCCGGCGCGGGGAGGGCAGCCGGCCGAGCAGCCGACGCAGCGACCCCTCGCCCGGCACACCGTCGGCGTCCGCCCCCGAGTACCCCAGACTGTGCTGGAAGTCCTGGTAGTTGAGGGTGTCGGCGTCCCGCCAGTCCTCGTCCGGGCCGGACGCGTAGTGTCGGCCGAAGCCCTGCCGGACGAGCGCCTCGCCGACCTCCCGGACCTGCGGTCCGTGCGCGCCGTAGCCGTACTCCAGCCCGTTGATCGTCACCCGGTACCGGGCCGGCCCGGAGTCGCCGGCCGGGCCGGAGTCCCCGCGCGGCGTGGGCACCGGCGCGCCGCCGGCCGCCGCGACGATGCCGGGCAGCACCACCTCGCGGAACTGCCGGGCCCGGGCGTCCCCCGGGCAGGCCGTGCCGCCGTCCGACCACTGCGGGAACATCCGGTGCACCCCGAAGCCGGGCGCGTCCCACTGCGGGCAGATCCGCGTCGGGATGCCGTGCCGCTGGTGCAGCCACACCCCGAGCGCGACCAGGGCGGCGACCTGGGCGTCCGTCCAGGGGTCGGTGCTCGCGTCGTCGCTGGCCGTCTCCACACTGACCGCGCCGCTGCCGTCGGTTCTGCGGTTGGCGCCCATATTGGCGTCGGCACGCGTCTCGGTGCCGACGAACTGCCCCACACCGCCGTCGTACCCGACCCCGAAGTGCGACTCCAGGTTGGTCGAGTCCCGCCAGTACTCGTACATCCGCCGCGGCGTCCACGGCGCCGCCACACTGTGGAAGATCACCTGCGTCGGCGTGATCGCCGGCTGCTCGTCCGACTCTGGCTGGAGCTCCATCTTCTCCGCGCCGGGGTACCAGGCCATCCGTCTCTCCTTGCCGGGCCCAGGGCAGTTCGCCCCTTACGCCCGAACACACGAGACCCGGCCCTCCCCAGAACGACGCATCCCCCACAAACCCCCCGTTCAGGTGAAAACGGGGCACCTCCCCACCCGGCCCACCCCCGGCCCACCCCCGACAAGCACAAAGGCGGGTGCCGACCCTGAGGTCGACACCCGCCTTGAGCAGGTGGTTCTTTCTCCTACCGGCGGAGAGCGTGGGATTCGAACCCACGGTACGGGGTTACCGCACGACAGTTTTCAAGACTGTTCCCTTAGGCCGCTCGGGCAGCTCTCCAGGCGGAGGTCAGCCTAACGGGTCCGGTGGGGTTCGGTGCACCGGGTTTCCGGGGTGGGGCGGGGGTCAGTCGCCGACGCGGGTGCCGAGGGTGACCTTGGTGGTGGCGGTCTGGCCGTTGCGGGTGTACTCGACGTCGACGGTCTCGCCCGGCTTGTGCGTCCAGATCTTGCTGACCAGGGCGGGGCCGTTCTCGATCGGGCTGCCGCCGAGCTTGGTGATCACGTCGCCCGGCTTGAGGCCGGCCTGGTCGGCGGCGCCGCCGGGGGTGACGGCCGGCTGGCCCTGGATGTCGCGGGTCTGGATCTGCGCGCCGTCGCCCTTGTAGTCGTCGTTGCGCAGCACGTCGAGCTTGGCGTAGACCGGCTTGCCGGTCTTGATCAGGGTGTCCGCGACCCACTTGGCCTGGTTGACCGGGATCGCGAAGCCCAGGCCGATGGAGCCGGCCCGGCCGTTGGCGGAGGCGTTGGACTGGATCGCGGAGTTGATGCCGATCACCGCGCCCGAGGAGTCCAGCAGCGGACCGCCGGAGTTGCCGGGGTTGATCGAGGCGTCGGTCTGCAGCGCGTTCATGTACGAGGCCTGCGCGCCGGTCTCGTCGCCGGAGGCGACCGGGCGGTCCTTGGCGCTGATGATGCCGGTGGTGACGGTGGACTCCAGGCCGTACGGGGCACCGATGGCGATGGTGGAGTCACCGACGTTGACCTTGTCGGAGTCGGCCAGCGGAAGCGGCGTCAACTTGCCCTTGGGCGGGCTGTCGAGCTTGATCACCGCGACGTCGTAGCCCTCGGCGCGGCCGAGCACGGAGGCGCCGTAGGAGCTGCCGTCGGCGAACTTGACGGTCAGTTTGCCGCCGCTGGTGGACGCGGGCGCCACCACGTGGTTGTTGCTGAGGATGTGGCCCTCGGTGTCGAACACGAAGCCGGTGCCGGTGCCCGACTCGCCGTTGCCCTGCGCCTTGATGGTGACGACGCTGGGCAGCGCCTTCTGCGCGATACCGGCGACCGAGCCCGGGGCGGGCTCGTTCTTCTGGGTGTTGTTGGCCTGGACCGTGGTGGAGCTGCGGTCGGCCTTGGCGCTGACGGAGGTGTCGTCGCGGTCGGCGACGGCCACTCCGACCGCGCCGCCGGCCACACCGGCCACCAGGGCCACGGCCGCGACCAGGGCGATCAGGCCGCCGCGCTTCTTGCGCGGGCCGCCGGGGCCGGGGGCGCCGGGGTACTCGCCCGGGTAGCCGAGCGGGCCGCCCGGACCACCGGGGGCCCCGGGCGCGCCGGGGGTGACGTCGTGGGCGCCCCAGCCGCCGAGCGGCTGGCCTGCGCCGAACGGGTGGTGGTGCTGCCCGGTCGCGCCCGGGGCCGGCGGGGCGGCGGGCGTCCCGTACGGGTCGTGCTGGGCCGCGGCGGGCGCCGCGTAGGGGTCGTGCGGGGCGGACTGCGCCGCGTACGGGTCGTGCGCGGCGAGGGCCGGGGGCACCGGGGTGCCGGGGGCCGGGGTCGCGTACGGGTTGCCGCCCTGCGGGCCGGCCGGGGCGGCGGGCGCGGCCGGGGCGGCGGCCGGAGCCGGAGCCGGCGGCAGGACCGGCGGCGGGGCGTCCAGGTAGCCGGGCTCGACGGCCAGGGGTGCGGCGGGTGCGGCGGGCGCCGGCACCGGGGCCGGCGGGGCCGCCGGCTCGGGGGCGGTCAGCTTGCCGAACGCCACGGTGGGCGTGAACCCGCCGGAACCCCCCTCGGCGGCCGGAGTCGACTGCTCCGCCGCGGGGGACGGGCCGGCCGCATTCTGCTGCGCCGGACCGTCAGCAGGGGAACCCACCACCCCCTGGCCGCCGGAGGGCTGCTCCCCCTGCGGCCCGGTGGACCCAACCTCGCGCTCGGTGCTCACGGACGACCTCCATCGCTGACAGGACCAACAACCATAGTTTTTCGCACACTCGATTCGATTGCCGTAAGGAGCCTTCTGAAGAACTCATAAGAATCCTTAGCCCGACCAGACGGACGCCCCGAGCGCCGCCCGCCCGACCCCCTGGCCTTGGCGTTCCTCCCCGTGCCCGCTAGCCTGTCGCTCCGAACTGACACGCGGGAGCTTGGACCCACCAGGCTGAGAGTGCGCCGGTCGACCGTACGCCACGGGATCCGTGGACGGACCGTCGAGGGGGCGCAGACCGCCGGAACCTGTCCGGGTAATGCCGGCGTAGGGAGATATCGGCCATGCCGCCTGCCTCGACGTCCTCGTCGTCCCCGTCCTCGGCCACCGCCGTCCTGGAGCCCCCGGCCCGGGTCGAGGCGCCGCTGGTGCTCGACACCGAGCCGCCCCGCACCCTCCGCTTCCGCGACCACTTCGCGCTCTGGATGAACCTCGGCGTCTCGCTGATCGGCTTCACCACCGCCGCGACCGTGCTCGGCGCCAAGGGCAGCGAGCTGTCGCTGGCCGCCGCCGTGACCGCGATCGTGGCCGGCACCGTGGTCGGCACCGCGATGCTCGGGGTCGCCGCGCTGATCGGCGCCCGCACCGGCGCGCCCGCCATGGCGACCCTGCGCGGACTGTTCGGCACCCGGCTGTCCTACGTGCCGACGGTGCTCAACATCGTCCAGTGCATCGGCTGGGGCGTGTACGAGCTGCTGACGATCGCGCTCGGCGCGCAGACCGTCGTCGGCACCGAGGGCTACCGCTGGCTCTTCGTCGTGCTGGCCGGCGCGATCACCACCGCGCTGACCATCTGGCCGCTGGGCGCGATCGCCGTACTGCGCCGCTTCGTCGCCGTCGCGGTGGCGGTCGCGATGGTGTACTTCACCGTCCAGCTCGGCCGCAACGGCGTCGCCGACCCGGGTGCGGGCAACTGGCACGGCTTCCTGCGGGCGACGGACGCGATGATCGCGGTGTCCATCTCCTTCGTCCCGCTCGCCGCCGACTACACCCGGCACTCGCGCACTCCGCGCTCGGCGTTCTGGGGCAGCTTCTCCGGCTACACGGTGGCGCAGGTCTGGTGCTACGTGCTCGGCCTGATGGCGCTGCTGCAGGCGGACGGCGACCCCGAGCGGATCTTCGACTCCTTCCTCGGCGTCTGGGCGGGCTGGCTGTTCCTGCTGGTGCTGGTGCTGCGCGAGACCGACCAGTCCTTCGCGAACGTCTACTCGACCGCGATGTCGATCCACAACCTGCTGCCGAAGGTCGACCGCCGGCTGCTCACGGGCGGCACCGGCGCGCTGATCACCGTGCTCGCGCTGCAGATCACCGCGTTCACCGACTCGTACTACGCCTTCCTGGGGCTGATCGGCTCGGTCTTCGTGCCGATGTTCGCGGTGCTGGCGGTCGACTACTTCCTCGGCGCCGGGCGGCGCGGCTGGGACCTCTCGGACGGGGCGCCGTCCCGCTGGCTGATGCTGCTGCCGTGGGCGCTGGGCTTCGCGGTCTACCAGCTGATCGCGCCGACCGCGGTGGCCGGCTGGTGGACGGACTTCTGGACGTCCGCGCAGGAGCTGCTGCACTTCACCCCGCAGGAGTGGACCTCGGCCTCGCTGTTCGGCTTCCTGGTGCCCGCGCTGGCGACCTGGGCGCTCACCCCGTTCACCCGGGGCCGGGCCGCCGCCGACGCGCGCTGATCCGGACGGCCCGGGGCCTCCGGGACGAGGGGCCGCCGGAATGCCCGCGGAATGCCCGTGGAATTCCGGCGGAACGCCCACGGAACGCCCACGGAACACCGGTGGAACGCCGCTCGGAACGTCTGCGGAGCACCGGCCGTGGACCGGCGGCGCACCGGCGCCGGATCGGCGGCGCACCGCCCGCGGCACCGGCCGCAGTACCGGCCACCGCACCGTCCGGAACGACCCCGACCGCGCGGGGGAGTGACGAAGTCGGCCCTCCGGGTTGGGGCCGGCGTCGCCCCGGCGTCACTTCCGCCGCCTATCGTGGAGGGCGTGACCAGCCCTGATGTCTCGCCCGTGACGGCCCGCACCACCCGGCCCGTCCAGGTGATCGCCCACCGCGGTTCCTCGCACGCCCTGCCCGAACACACCCTCGCCGCCTACCGCAGGGCGCTCTCCGAGGGCGCCGACGCACTGGAGTGCGACGTCCGGGTGACCGCCGACGGACAGCTGGTCTGTGTGCACGACCGGCGGATCGGCCGGGTCTCGGACGGCCGGGGCACGGTCTCCGCGATGACGCTCGCCGAGCTGGAGGCGCACGACTTCGGCGCCTGGAAGACCGGCAGGCCCAGCGAGGACCCGGAGCTGCGCGGCGTGCTGCGGCTGGAGAGCCTGCTGGAGCTGGCCGTGGACTCCGGGCGGCCGGTGGACCTCGCGATCGAGACCAAGCACCCGGTGCGGTTCCGCGGCCGGGTGGAGTCCGAGCTGCTGCGGATGCTGGACCGGTTCGGCATCGGCGGCGCGTCCGGGCGCCGGGGCGCCGATCCGGCGGAGACCGGCGCGGGCCACGGCGTCAACGCCCGGATCATGAGCTTCTCCTCCGTCGCGCTGGCCCGGGTGGCGGCCGCGGCGCCGCAGTACCCGAGGGTGTTCCTGTTCGAGCGCGGCCTGGTGCTGCGCGGGCGGCTGCGCCCCGGTGCGCCGCTGCCGGGCGGGGCGCGGATCGCCGGACCGGGCATGGACCTGGTGCGGGCCCGGCCGGGGCTGGTGACCAGGCTGGTCGAGCTGGGCCACCAGGTGCACGTGTGGACGGTCGACGAGCCGGCCGACGTCGAGCTGTGCCTGGAGCTCGGGGTGTCGGCGATCATCACCAACCGCCCGGCGGAGGTCCTGGCCCAGCTCGGCCGGTGACGGCACGCGGCCCCGCGGCGTGCGGTGCCGTGCCGCGCCGTGTGTGCCGAGCCGTTCCGTGCCGAGCCGTTCGTTGCCGAGCCGTTCCTTGTCGGGCCGCGTCGTGCCATGTTGGTCCGTGCTGTGTCGTGCCGTGTCGCACGGGCATCCCGTGAAGCCGTGGTGAACCGTTCAACCACCGTGACAAGCTGACCGTCTTGGTAGGGACTCAAACCTTTCGGCAACGATTTCTGCCGCAATTCATACAGTTTCACGACTGAGGGTGAGCACGGAATCACTTGTCGCGCACCCTCGGTACACCGGCCTGAAATGACCGCGCAGGATCGCCGCGCGGTCGTTTCCGACGTATTGCCAAGGGGCATCCATCCCTCGGCATACGCTGAAGGAGGTCCGGGGGTGGCGTTGATGGTGGCGCGTGAAGTGCCGACTTCATCGACCATGGCAGTGCCGCACGGCCCAGCGAGTGTCGGGGTCGCACGGCGCCGACTGCGTCGAGATCTGGGAGACCGGGAGATACCGCAACCGGTCATTGATGATGCTGTTCTGATCCTTTCCGAGCTTTTGAGCAACGCCTGTCGCTACGCCCGGCCGCTCGGGCCGCTGCCGGCCCTCGGCCGGGGTGCCCGCGCCGAGGCGGCCGAACCGCTGCTGGTCGGCGGACCGTCCCGGGCCGTCGGCCCGGCGGCTCCGGCCGCCGCCCCGGGCGAGCCCGACGAGGACGCCGGCGGCGTACTGGTCCGCTGGCAGATGCACGCCGACGGGGTGCTCACCCTGGAGGTGACCGACGGCGGGTCGCCGACCCGGCCGTCGCCGTCCAGCCCCTCGCTGACCTCGCACGGCGGCCGCGGGCTGAGCATCGTGGACCAGTTGGCGAGCGACTGGGGCGTGCGCGACGCCCCGGGCGAGGTGACGGTGTGGGCGGCCCTGCCGGCCCGGGCCCGGCACGCCCGGCGGACGGCCGGCGGACACCGGGAGGCCTGAGGCCGACGGACGACACCGGACGGCACCGGACCGCGCGGACGCCCGGCCGCGCGCCCGGCCGCGCGCCCGGCAGCCGGTCGGCCGCAGCCCGGCGGCGGGCCGTGCCCGCGCCCCGGTGCGCGCCACACTCCGGGAGAACGTCAGTAGGCTGCCCGGAGCACAACACCACCGTTCCCGGGAGAGCCGCACCATGGGCAAGAAGGCCGCCAAGAAGGCGCCGCAGCGCAGCCAGTCCACCCCCGCCGTCACGGGCGACATCCCCGTGGTCGGGGCCCGCGAGGACTGCCCCTGCGGCTCGGGCCGCCGCTACAAGGCCTGCCACGGCCGCGAGGCCTCGCACGCGGTCCAGGAGCTCGTGCACCGCCCGTTCGAGGGCCTGGCCGGCGAGGCGGACTGGGTGGCGCTGCGCGAGCTGGTGCCCGCCGCCACCGTGCCGCTGACGCTGGCCGCCGGGGTCGCCGAGAGCGCCAACGGCGAGGTCCCGTCGGTCACCCTGGCCACCGTGCTGCCGCTGGCCTGGCCCGCGCTGCGCCGCCAGGACGGCTCGATCCTGCTGGGCCTGCAGACCCAGTCCTCCTCCGGCGACCTGAGCCGCGACCTCGGCGACGCCCTGGAGCTGGCCCTGGCCGCCGAGCCGGGCTCGCCGGTGCCGGCCCGCCGGACCGTGCCGGGCGGCCGCCGCCTGCAGGACCTGCTGGACCCCGCCGCCGCCTTCGAGCCGGCCGTGCACACCGGCTTCGAGTTCTGGCTGGAGGACGCCGAGACCGCGACCGGTGAGGTGGCCGCCTCGCTGGAGCGCGCCAACGCCTCGGCGATCCCGACCGAGAAGCTGGCCGGCCTCGACTCGGCCTACTGGTGCGGCACCCCGGACAAGAACCACCTGCGCTGGGTGATGACCGTGCCGGAGGAGCAGCTGCTGGACGCGCTGGCCCGGCTGACCGCCGCCGAGAAGTCCTCGCTCGGCCCGGACACCCGTCTGGTCGGCTCGTTCCGGGCGCACGGCCTGACGGTGCCGGTCTGGGACCTGCCGGTCGACATGACCGCGGCCGACTGCGAGAAGCCGGCCGCCGAGTTCGCCGAGCTCCTCGCGGCGACGCTGGCCGACCCGGCTCCGCTGACCGCGGACGAGCGGCGGGCCCGCGCGAACCTGGTGAACCGTCAGGTCACCCTGAACTAAAGGCGGGTCGCAAGGAAGGCGGCCGCCCGGCCGTCCGACGTGATACGCGTCACATTGTCGCCCGTAACCCGCAATTTCCGGGCTGCGACGGCGTCTTGGAAATTGGCGCGGGCGCGGATCCTTGTTACTGTCTAAAGAGTCCGGTCGCTGGTGCATCCCCCGTCGCCAGCGGCCGGATCTTTTGTTTTTCCGAACATCCCACGCCAACGCGGGTCGGCCGTGCCCGATCGATACGCCGGACGCCCCGGTCGCACCGCGCGGGCAGCGGCCCGGCCGCGCCGTCAGTAGGCCGAGCGGCCGCTGTCCAGCTGGACCGCCGCGTCCACCAACTCGCCCAGCAGTGGACCGACCTGGGGCAGCCAGACGCCGCCGTCGGCGCCCTGACGGGGCGGCAGCACCCAGCGCACCCGGTCGCCGGCCCCGCCACCGGGCGGCAGCGGCAGGAATCCGCCACTCCCGTGGTAGCGCAACGATCCCGGCACCCAAGGGAGTTGAACGAGCATCTCGCCGAGCGCGTCGAGCGAGTAGGGGGCGACCAGCATCGCGTAGCGACCGGGCATCGCCAGCACCGGACCGAGCCGCAGCCGGAGCGCGGCCAGGTAGGCGAGCGCGCGGGCCCCGGCCGCCGCCGGCAGGCTGACCGCGGAGACCGTCCGGCCGGTCGCGACCAGCACCGGCGCGTCGGGGCAGCGCTGCTCCCACCACCAACGCACCATCCGGGCATCGGTGGTGGCCGCCAGCAGGGTCGGGTCGTGCGGATGGGCCCCCGGCACCGGGCAGTCCGGGTCGCCGCAGGAGCAGGCTCCGCCGGCGAGCAGGACGGTTCCGGGGACCACGGGCCAGCGGTGTTCGGTGGCTGCCGACAGGGCCCCGGCCAGCCGGGCCGCCCGGGCCGCCGACCGGTTCCTCGGGTCGTCGCGCAGTGGGTTGTCACGCATTGGCACCCGTTCCTTTCCGTGACCGCTCGAAGGCTCCGACCCGCGGCCGCCGGGCCGGCCGCCGCCACCGGCCGGGGACGCCGGACTGCCTGCGAACCGGACGGAGGGAACGGACCGGGAGCCGGGCCGGGGCCGAACGGCGGGCAGGGCGAGCGGCGGTGCGGACGGCGGTGCGAACTGCGGCGCGGGCCTGGAGCACGCGGTGGAGCACGATGTGAAAGGGCCGCGGAATAGAACAGCCCTTGGAACGAGAATCCCGTATGCGACCGGATGGACGCCGCCCGGGCGCGGTTGGTTCCACCGTACGAGTGAGTCGCTTCCGGCCGGCCCGGCCGGCCGGCGGTAAAGGCATACGATCCGGACGGCCGCCGGAACCGTCCCCTCGGTTCTGCCCGTTCACCGGCCGCTCCATGCCCGCCGGGCGGAGCCGTCGCGCCCCGCCGGACCGTGGCGCGACCGACCGGCGTGCGCGGAGCAGAACGCGCCCCCCGACCGGCCCCACCAGGCCCGGAACCGGTCACCAGCCTTGTCCTGACTCTGGACATGCCCCGAATGGCCTGTGTAGAAGTGGTGGCATTGCTGTCGATCAATGACGAGTAGTAGCGAATCGAGGCGAAACACGCCCCTTTGGCCGTGCTCGCTCCAGAACGGCCGTTCCCGGGGGGTTCCGCATGATCCGCGTGACACGTACCACCGCGTCAGGAGTGGCGGCATGACCGAGTCCCCCCCACCGTCGGCGTCCTCCGAGCCGGTCGAGCCCGGCGGCACCAGCGGGCTCTCCGTCCTCGATCCGCCGGGCTTCCACGGCCCGGCCCCGGCCGCCGCCGGCCAGCCGTCCGCCGGACGGCCCGAGGGCACGGACCGCCGCCCCGAGGACGGCACCGGCGCGGCCCCGGCCCCCGGCGCCCCCGACCCCGCGGCCCCGGCCCCGACCGGCGTGCAGGACCGTTTGGCCGGACGGCTGTCCGATTTCGCCAGCCTGCACGAGCACACCGAGCGGCTCGCCCGCGCCCGCGGTCTCGGCGCCACCCTGGACGCCGTCCTCGCCTCGGGCACCGCGCTGCTCGGCGCCGACCGCGCCCTGCTGGTCACCGTGCTGCCCGGCGGCGGCCCGAGCCAGCCGCTCGGGCTCGGCCTGGACCGCGCCAGCCTCGGCGCGCTGGAGACCGTCCCGGCCGACCAGAGCCTGCTCGCCCGGCTGCTGCGCGAGCACGACCGGCCCGCCGAGGTGCGCTCGCACGACCTCGCCGAGGACCCGGCGATCGGCGCCCGGCTGCGCGAACTCGCCGGGCAGCTCGGCCTCGGCGGCTGCTACGGCCTGCCGCTCGCCACCGAGGAGGACGGCCCGCTGGCTGCCGCCCTGTGGTTCTACGACGCCCCTGCCGACCCCACCGACCGCCGCCGCGAACTGGCCCGCCGCTACACCGAGGTCGCCGCGCCGCTGCTGGCCAAGCAGCTGGACGCGGAGAAGGTCCGGCGCACCACCGAGGCGCTGCGCCGCGGTCTGCTGCCCGACCGGCTCCCGCAGCCCGGCGGGCTCCGGCTGGCCGCCCGGCTCGTCCCGGCCGGACTCGACCGCTCCTGCGGCAGCGACTGGTACGACGCGATCCCGCTGCCGGACGGCACCGTCGGGCTGACCGTCGGCTCGGTCTCCGGCGACGGCCCCGGCGCCGGCCCCGGCTCCGCGCCCGGCGCAGCCGCCGCGATGGGCCGGGTCCGGGCCGCGCTGCGGGCGTACGCGGTGCTGGAGGGCGAGGACCCGGTGTCCGTCCTGGGCGACCTCGAACTGCTGCTCAAGACCACCGAGCCGACCCGCAGCGCCACCGCCGTCTACGCCTGGGTGGAGCCGGAGGAGCGCCGGGTCACCCTGGCCGGGGCCGGCCACTGCCCGCCGGTCCTGGTCACCAGGTACGGCGCCGAGTTCATCGAGACCTCGCTCTCCGCGCCGCTCGGCATGCTCTCCTGCTGGGAGGCGCCCGGGGTCGAGTTCACCGCCGAGCGCGGGGACACCCTGATCCTCTACACCGAGGGGCTGGCCCGCCGCTTCGGCCAGACCCTGCACTCCGGACAGACCGATCTGCGCCGGGCCGCCGCCGACGCCCCCCGGGACGTCCGGACCGACCCCGAGCGGCTCTGCGCCCACCTGCTCGCGGCCGCCGCCGAGCGGGACGCCGACCGGCGGGAGCGGGCCGACCGCCGCGCGGCGGGTCAGGACCCCGCCGACCGGGACGGCGGGGCCGCCCCCCGGCGCCCCACCGCCCAGGCCCCGGCCACCGACGACCTGATGCTGCTCGCCGCCCGCTTCGAGTGACCGCCGGGCCCTGCGGCACCGGGGCCGGGCACGACCGGGTGAAGGCCCGAACGGGTGAGCGGCCGGGCGTCCGTACCATGGACGCACGGCCGCCCACCCGTGTCGTGATCCGACGCGCCCCGGGCGGCACCACGCGCAAGGAGGCGACGTACGTGACCGAGGACCGCACCCCGGCGGTGGCCGAGAACCCCGAGGCCATCGGCGGCGACGAGGAACCGCAGCAGTTCAAGGGCCGCAAGAACGGCCTCTACTCCGAGGTCTCCGACGAACTCGCCGCGTCGATGAAGTCCGGCTGGGCCGACACCGAGCTGCACGGCCTGACCCCGGTCCCGCAGGCCGGCTACGCCGCCGAGCGCCGTGCCGCGCTCTCCGCCGCCCACCCCGGTGTGCGCCTGGTCGTCCCGGCCGGCACCCTCAAGATCCGCTCCAACGACACCGACTACGGCTTCCGCGCTTCCAGCGAGTACGTGCACCTCACCGGTGACCGCACCGAGGACGCCGTCCTGGTCGCCGAGCCCACCGGCGCCACCGGCCACGACTTCGTGCTCTACCTGCTGCCCCGCTCCGACCGCGAGAACGGCGAGTTCTGGCTCGACGGCTACGGCGAGCTGTGGGTCGGCCGCAGGCACAGCCTCACCGAGCAGGAGCAGCTGCTCGGCCTGCCGGTCCGCGACGTCCGCAAGGCCGCCGACGAGCTGGCCGACCGCGCCGCCGACGGCGTGCCGACCCGGATCGTGCGCGGCTACGACGCCGGCCTGGAGGCCGCGCTCGCCGATGTGCTGGACGCCGACCAGGACGCCGGGTTCAAGGAGTTCCTGAGCGGTCTGCGGCTGGTCAAGGACGAGTGGGAGATCGGCGAGCTGCGCGCCGCCTGCGCCGCCACCGTCAACGGCTTCACCGACTGCGTGCGCGAGCTGGGCCAGGCCGTCGCCACCTCCGAGCGCTGGATCGAGGGCACCTTCTGGCGCCGCGCCCGCGTCGAGGGCAACGACGTCGGCTACGGCTCGATCTGCGCCGCCGGCGCGCACGCCACCACCCTGCACTGGGTGCGCAACGACGGCGAGGTCCGCCCCGGCGAGCTGCTGCTGCTGGACGCCGGCGTGGAGACGGAGACCCTCTACACCGCCGACGTCACCCGCACCCTGCCGATCAACGGGCGCTTCGACGAGCTCCAGCGGAAGATCTACGACGCGGTCTACGACGCCCAGGAGGCCGGGATCGCGGCCGTGAAGCCCGGCGCCCGCTTCCGCGACTTCCACGACGCCTCGCAGCGGGTGCTCGCCGAGCGGCTGCTCGCCTGGGGCCTGCTGGACGCCTCGGTGTACGACGTCGAGAAGGTCCTGGAGCTCGGCCTGCAGCGCCGCTGGACCCTGCACGGCACCGGCCACATGCTCGGCCTGGACGTCCACGACTGCGCCCACTCGCGCACCGAGGAGCACGTCGACGCGCTGCTGGTGCCGGGCATGGTGCTCACCGTCGAGCCCGGCCTCTACTTCCAGCAGGACGACCTGACCGTCCCCGAGGAGTACCGCGGCATCGGCGTCCGGATCGAGGACGACATCCTGGTCACCGCCGACGGCAACGAGAACCTCTCGGCCGGCCTGCCGCGCCGCTCCGAGGACGTCGAGGCGTGGATGGCCTCGTTCAACCAGGGCTGACGAACCCGGGCTCACCAACAGGGCCCACCAGCAGGGTCCACGAACGACGCTCCGGGGCGGATGCGCCCCGGAGCGACCCGGCCCGTCTGCGGTCCGGCCCGTCTGCGGTCCGGCCCCCGAGCAGTGGGGGCCGGAGCGCCGACGGGCCTCGTCACAGGTCGGCGGCCGCCGGCCGGGCGGCCCGGGGCGGTCAGGAGTCGGCCGCCGCCGCGAACCTCGGCCGGATCAGGATCGGCGCCGCGTCCCGGCCGTCGCCCCTGGCCCCCACGACCACCGCGAAGTCCGCGTTGGGCTTCCAGTCCTCCGGGACGCTGACCTGGAACTCCAGGTACTTCGACTCGTGCGGACGCATCAGCCGCTCCAGCAGCGAGGTGTCGACCACCAGCTGCCCGTTGCCGTCCGGCGCCACCGGCAGCCGGCGGACCCCGGCGCCGGCGCCGTACCTGGTCTCGACGACCGCTTTGGCCGCGTCCGCACCGGTCAGCACCAGGGTGGGCACCACCGAGGCCAGCGGTGCCGCCCCGGGATTGCTGATGGTGATCGCGAACGAGCTGGGCCGCCCGGCGATCACCCCGTCGCTCGCCGCGTAGTTGAGTCTCAGCTCGGGCGCCGTCCGGCTGGCCGCCGGGGCGCTCGTCAGCAGCAGGGGCGCCAGCGCCGAACCCTCCTCGAACCGCTCCGGTGTGCTCGGCAGCACCGCCAGGGCCTCGATCAGCAGCGTCCCCTCCGCGCTGTCGATCGAGGGGTCCAGCCGGTAGCGGAGCGTCCGGGCGGCCCCCGGGGCGAGCGCGAACGCGGCCGCGTCGCCCGAGGCCAGATAGGCGCCCGAACCCACGGTCAGCGGGACGTCCGTCCAGCCGCCGCCCTCCTCCTCGCGCTGGAGCCGGCCGCGCACCGACCGGCCGGAGCGGACGGCGCCGGTGAGCGTCCGGACCGAGACCACCGGGGCCACCGCGTCGTACAGCCGCTGGGTGGTGTTGCGCCAGGTCACCGAGAAGGTCGTCGGGCCGGCGCCGACGATCGCCTCCGTCCCCGTCAGACCGTCGAAGCTCAGCGCGACGCCGCCGCCCTGGCGGACCGTGCCCGAGGGCGCGGGCACCACCGGGGGCGGTGGGGCGGACTGCGCTCCGGCCGCCGGGCCGCCGGGCGACGGGGAGGACGCTCCCGCCCCGGCCCCCGGCGGTGCGGCGGTCTCCCCCTCCTGGCCGGGCAGCACCGGCCCGGTCCCGGTCCCGGTTCCGGTGCCCGGGGCGGTGGCCGACGGACCTCCGGTCGTCCCCGGGGCCGCTTCCCCGACCGGGCGGGCCGGGTCGTCGGCGGGCGGTGCGGGGAAGCCGCTCGGGGTCGCCCCGTCGGCGCCCCGGGTCGGCACCGGGCCGTCGCTCATCGTCGCCGCCGGCGCGTCGTCGCCCTTGTCGGCGAGGATGTCGCTGGGGACGGTGAGCACGCCGACGATCATGGCCGCGGCGAGTCCCATCAGAGGCAGACCCACCAGGTAGGCGGGCCGCCTGCGGTTGCGGGGCCCCTTCGGCGGGTCGGCCGGGCGCAGGTCCTGGGCGGTGATCCGGGCGGCGCGGGCCGCCAGTGCCTCCCGGAGCAGCCGCTCCATCGGCGACTCCCCGCCGACCGGGGTGGTGACGCCGGTACCGGCGCCGCCCGCCGCGGCCCGGTTGCCGCGCGGGCCGTCCCGGTCGGGGCGCTTGGCCTCGGGGCGCTCGGCCTCGGGACGCTGCGGGTCGGGGCGCTCGGCCTCGGGACGCTGCGGGTCGGGACGCTGCGGGTCGGGACGCTGGGGGCCGGCAGCCTCGCCGTCCGGCTCGTGGTCGGGCGTGGGACGCCGGTCGTCGCTCATCGGGCGTCCCCCAGCTTCCGCTCCAGGGCGTCCAGGGCCCGGCTGGCGGTGGACTTCACGGTGCCGCGCGACACCGCGAGGATCTCGGCGATCTCCGACTCCGACAGGTCGGACCAGTAGCGCAGCACCAGCACCTCGCGCTGGCGCGCGGTCAGCTCCTGCATGGCCACCAGCACCCGCCGGTGCTCGTCGTGGAGGACGGCGTGGTCCTCCGCCGAGGGCGCGTCCGCCTCGTGCGGCGGCACGTACTCGCGGGCCGTGCGGCGGCGGCGCAGCACCGAGCGCGCGCCGTTGACCACGGCCGTACGCAGGTAGGCCAGCGCGTTGTCGAGGTCGTCGAGCTCGTCGCCGTGCCGTTGGTACAGCTTGGCGAAAGCTTCCTGCACGACGTCCTCGGCCTGGTCCTGATGGTCGACCAGCAGGACGGCGAGCCGGACCAGGCTCAGCCGGTGGGTGAGGTAGAGCTCGGTCAGCGTCGGCCCGGCCTCGCGGGTCCGGCCGCCACCGGCCAGCAGCCGGAACCCGGCCCGGCGCTGGCCGGCCGTCTGCGCGGCGACCGGGACGTCGAGAAGCTCCCCCGCGCCCTGCGTCTCCCGGGCGCCGAACAGCAGCGCCAGCAGTCGGCGGAGGCCGAACCCCCGCTCCTGGGCGGCCTGGGCGGACCGCCCGATGGCCATGGACATCCGTCTTCGCTTTCCCCCCGACCGCGGCCCGGCTCCCGCCGGTGCGTCAGGACATCGTCATTGGATGGCGGGCCCGGTCGGACGAGCGGGCCCGCCGGGCAGGTCGTGCCGGACCGGGCGCACCGCGCACCGGCCGGGTGCGTGACCGGTCACTCGTCGGACCGGCAGGTGCCGGACCGGGCGGGTGCCGGACCGGGCAGGTGCCGGACCGGGCGGGTGCCGGACCGGGCGGGTGCCGCCCCTGGTACGCCGGCTCGCCGGGTCGTGCGCCGGATCGCCGGTGCGCGGCCCGGGCGCGGCCTAGGAGGTCGCCTTCGGCGTGTCGTCCGCCATCCAGGTGATCCGCGGCCGCGCCTTCTGGGTCGGGAGGGAGCCGCCGTCGACCGTCCCGCCGACCGTGAACTCCAGCCCGCTGCCGGCGTTCCAGCCCTTCGGCAGGTTGAACCGGAACGGGTAGACGACCGTCTCGCCCGGCACCAGCACCCGGGTCAGCCCGGCGGTGTCCAGCCGGACCTGGCCGTCGGCGTCGAGCGCGCCCGACAGACGGCGCCACTCGCCGTCCACCAGCACCTCGGCGGAGAGGTCGCCCGGCACCAGGCCGTGCATGGTGTTCCGGCCGAGCGGGTCGGTCACCCTGACCGCCGGGGACACGGTGTGGTTGCCGGTGGCGTCCAGGTTGGCCAGCTCCACCCGCAGCTCGGAGGGGATCCGGCCGACGGTCATGTCGGTCGCCTTCGTCGCCGTGAACCGGATCGGCTGCCCCGTCGTCACGTTCATCCGCGCCTGGGTGCCGCCGACCGACACCGCCTTGGCGCCGCGCCCGACATAGGCGTCGGCCTGGATCGGCAGCCGGCCCGACATGCTGTCGGCCCCCAGGGTCAGGCGGTAGCGGACGGCCCGGCTCTCGCCCGGGTCGAGCGCGAACGCCCCCTGCTGGGGCCCGCTGTCCACGCCCTTCTGGTCCGGCTTGACCTCTCGCCACTCGTCGATGTCCTTGCGGTCCAGCGTGCCCTTGGCCGTCACGCCGAGCCGCGCCACGGCGGCCGGGTAGTCGAACGGGAGCACCCGGACCACCGGGACGATCTCGTCGAAGCGCCGGTCGGTGGCGTTGCTCCAGGTCACCTCGAACTCGAAGTAGCTGCCGCCGCCGCGGATCTCCCAGGCTCCGCTGAGCGAGCGGATCGCGACGTCCACCCGCTCGCCGACCGCGGAGGGCGGCTCCTCCGGCCAGTCCGGGGAGGTGCCGGTCGCGGGGGCCGGACCGCCGCTCGGGGCGGTGACCGGGGCGGGGCCCGAGGGCCGGGCGGTCCCGGCGGGCACGGGCACGCCCTTGGCGGGCTCGGCCGGCTTCGCCACCGCGGACGCCGGACCGCTCGCGGACGTCGGAGCGCTCGCGGTGGTCGGGGTGGTCGGGGCGGCCGCGCCCGGCACGGACCCCGTCGGTACGGCCGAGGTGCCGCCCACCGGGCCCGGCGTCCCGGCCGCGGTGCTCGCCCCCGGTGCCGTCGCCGTGGGCGACGTCCCCTCCGGGACGGACCGGGCGTCGGCCACCGGTTCGACGAGGGCCACGCCCGAGGGTGCCGGAGCCGCGGACCGAGCCGGCCGGGCGCCCGCGCCCGCCTCGGCCGGAAGCAGCGCGTAGCCGGCCGCGCCGGCCACGACGGCCGCCAGCGGAACGGTCCTGACGAGACGCCGGACAGTGGACGGACGCATGGTGGGTTCCCCGTGGTAGTCGGACTCGGCCAGTGAGCGAGACCCGGCACCGGTGCGGTCATGCCCGCGCCGGATCGGCCCTCACCCTCTCAGACGCCCATCCTCCCCAGGAGTTGTGGGTGGTTCGAAGGAAATTTCGAACTGGCCGGAACGGCTACACTCACCGGCATTCCGCCACCACCCGTCAGTAGGGGGTCCCATGGCCGAGCAGCGCTCGACCGGTCCGACGACCGCCGCCGCCGTCGATGCCGCCAATGCCGCTGTTCCCGTCACCGGCCCGGTCGCCGTCAGCATCGGACGGCGGCCGGAGCCGGTGCACGAGGTCGCCGTCTACGCCTTCGACGGCATGACCCCGTTCGAGCTCGGCGTCGTGGTCGAGGTGTTCGGCCTGGCCCGGCCCGAGCTGAGCGGACTGCTGGCCGCCCCCTGGTACGGGCTGCGGGTGTGCGCCGACCGCCCCGGCGCACCGCTCCGCTCGGTCGGCGGCTTCACCCTCACCGCCGAACACGGCCTCGACGACCTCGCCGCCGCCGACACCGTGGTGGTCCCCGGCGTGCCGAACGCCTTCGGCGGGGTGGTCTCCCCCGCCCTGGTCGAGGCGCTGCGCACCGCGCACGAGCGCGGCGCCCGGATCGTCTCGATCTGCTCCGGGGCCTTCGCCCTGGCCGCCGCCGGCCTGCTCGACGGCCAGGAGGCCACCACCCACTGGCGGTACGCCGAACTGCTGCGGCAGCGCCACCCGGCCGTCCGGGTCAACCCGGACGTGCTCTACGTGGACAACGGATCGGTGCTGACCAGCGCCGGCAGCGCGGCCGGGATCGACCTCTGCCTGCACCTGGTCCGGCGCGACCACGGCGCCAAGGTCGCCAACAGCGTGGCCCGCCGCTTCGTTGTGCCGCCGCACCGGGACGGCGGCCAGGCCCAGTTCATCGAGGCCGCCGTCCGGCCGGTCGAGGAGGAGGACGACGGCGTCGCCCGCTCGATGCAGTGGGCGCTGGACCACCTGGCGGACCCGCTCACGGTCACCGGACTGGCCCGGGCCGCCCGGATGTCCGACCGCTCCTACCTGCGGCACTTCACCGCCCGCAACGGCACCAGCCCGATGCGCTGGGTGATCAGCCAGCGCGTCGCGGCCAGCCTGCCGCTGCTGGAGGCGCCCGACGGCACCGTCGAGGAGATCGCCGGCGCGGTGGGGTTCGAGAGCGCCGCGACCTTCCGGCACCACTTCGGGCGCGTCATGCGCACCTCCCCGACGGCCTACCGGCGCTCCTTCGGCCGCGGCGTGGCGTGACCCCGAGGACGTGACGTGACCCCGGGGGCGCGGCGTCGCTCCGGGGCGTCGCTCCGGGGCGTGGCGCGCCCCCGCGGCGCAGCGCCGCACGACAGCGGGCCCGACCCGGTGTCAGCCCTGCCCGTCCGTGCGGAAGGCCGCGTTGGCGAGCATGGCGTCGTGCAGCCACTGGGCCAGGCCCGGGGCGAGCTGCTCGTAGACCGCGGTGAACCGCGGGTCGGCGACGTACATCCCGGCGAGACCGCGGTGGATCTCGTACGTGCAGTCGTAGAAGTTGTCGCGGATGTGCTGCCGGTGCGCCTCGGCGAGGTCCATCGCCGGGCCGCCGTCGGCGGGCTCGCCGGCGGTGAACACCTCGGCCAGACGGGCGTTGAGCGCGTCCGCCTCGGCCTTGATCCGCTGCCAGTCGGCCTTGTCGTAGCCGCCGGTACGGCGCTGGGACTCCGCCCAGGCCGGGGTGTCGCCCCAGCGCTGCTCGGCCTCGCCCTCCCACTCCTCGCGGTAGTGCTCGCCGAAGAGCTCGAACTTCTCCTCCGGGGTCAGCTGAATACCCATCTTCTCTGCCTCCATGGCGTGTTCGACGGCCGCGGCCAGTTTCTGGAGGTGCGCGATGCGGTCGGTCAGCAACCGGTGCTGACGCCGCAGGTGCTCGCTCGGACTCACCGAGTCGTCGTCCAGAACAGCCGCGATCTCTTCCAGGGGGAACCCGAGTTCGCGGTAGAACAGGATCCGCTGCAGCCGGCCGAGGTCGGCCTCGTCGTAGCGGCGGTAGCCGGCCGGCGTGCGGCCCCTGGGGGACAGCAGGCCGATCTCGTCGTAGTGGTGCAGGGTCCGGACGGTCACCTTGGCGATCCGCGCCACCGCGCCGACCGTGCGGCCGGTGCGGCCGTCCTCGTCTCCGCTGTTCATCGGGGTACTCCCTTCCTGCTGACCACGACCCTGCCTCCTCCCGTTGCGTGAGGGTCAAGTCGTAGGGGCCGGGTCCAGTGTCGGGTGCCGGTGGAGAAGTCTCCGATCCGGCCGGGCCGGGCGGGCACCGGTTTGTGGGGTCCGGCCAATTGCCGGGACGGACGGACGGCCACCAGCATGTGCGCGTGACCACGCCCGTACCGCCCGGAACGCCACTGCCGAAGCCGACGCCGTCGACCGACTCCCTGCCCGCCGCCGTCCTGCCGGCCGCCACGGCCTCCGTGCCCGAACCGACCGCCGCGCCGCCGCCGCTGGGCCGCCGGCTGGCGGCGGAGCTGGTCGGCACCGCGCTGCTGGCCGCCGCCGTGGTCGGCTCCGGCCGACAGGCGGACGCCCTCACCTCGGACGCCGGGCTGCGCTTCCTGGCGAACGTCGGCGCCTCGGCGGCGGCCCTGACTGTGCTGATCACCCTGTTCGGCCCGGTCTCCGGCGGGCACCTCAACCCGCTGATCACCGCGGGCGCCTGGTGGACCGGCCGGGGCACCCCCGCCGGGCTGCCGCTGCGCGAGGCGGTCGGGTACGCCGCCGCGCAGACGGTCGGCGCGGTGGCGGGCACCGGACTGGCCGACGCGATGTTCGGGCACCCCGTGTTCCGGCTGTCGGCGGTGTCGCGCGGGAGCGGCGCGCTGTGGCTCGCCGAGGCGGTGGCCACCGGGACGCTGCTGCTGGTGGTGACCGGGGCGACGGCCGCCGGGCGGGGGCGGCTGGTCCCGGCACTGGTCGGCCTCTGGGTGGTCGTGGCCTGCTGGGCGACCTCCTCGGGCGGCTTCGCCAATCCGGCCGTGACGCTGGGCCGGGCGCTCACCGACGGCTGGACCGGGATCACGCCCGGCTCGGTCCCCGGCTTCGTCCTCGCCCAGTGCGCGGGGGCGGCGGCCGGACTCGGCCTGGCGGCGCTGCTGTTCGACGGCCGGGAGCGCGCGCACCCCGGCGTCCGCCCGGGGCCGTCCGACAAGCGCTAGGAGGACTGGACGGTCGCGCGCTGCCTGGGCGCCGAGGGACGCCGGCCGGTCCGCCGCCGTCCCGTGCGCTGCTGCGGGAGACCGCCTTCGGGACCGCCCTCCGGACCGCCCCGGCCGGGGGGACGGCGGCCGGAGCCGCGCCGCCGCTGGGCCGGCAGGAGCAGCACGCACCCCGCCGAGACCACCACGAAGGCGAGCCGGACCAGTCCGCGCGCCGGGTCGGACGGCAGGAACAGCGTGCCCCCGTACAGCGCGACCAGCGCGATCCAGCTCCACCACGGCACCAGCCGCCGCTGCCCGACGGTGTCCCAGAGCAGCGTGCCGAGCATGATCGACGCCGTGTAGTAGGTGTAGACGCTCGGGTCGAGCAGGATCCGGGCGTCCGCCCCGAGCAGGACGACGGCCGGCCAGCGGCCGCGCCACACCGCCAGGCTGCCCAGGCCCAGGCCGAGGGCGAACTGCGCCGGGCGGTCCCACCAGGGCGTCGTCGGATCGGTCACCCCGAACCAGCGCAGCGCCGAGGCGGTCTGGTTGGGGATGGTGAACTTCGCGGCCGCCATGGTGTCCAGGTCGCCCAGGTAGAACGGCAGCCAGGCGACCGCGACCAGCCCGGCGAACCAGAGGCCCGTCCGCAGCCACCTGGCCCTGGGCAGGGCGAGGATCAGCGGCGCGAACGCCAGCGCCCACGGTTTGGAGTCCACCGCCAGCGCCAGGTACACGGCGACCGCGGTCGCCCGGCCCCGGCTGAGTTCGTGCGCGGCGAGGGTGGTGAAGAACAGCGCCAGCACGTCGTCCAGGTGCGCGAAGCGGACCGACACCTCGACCCACATCGGGATGAACGCGAGGCCCGCGACCAGCAGCCGCTGCTGGAGCCGGCGGTGGTTGGTACCGGTGCCCAGGTGGTACTGGGCGGCCGTGCGGCCCACCAGGACCAGCATCGCCAGCCCGAGGCCGGACATCACCGCCTCGGCCAGCACCTCGCCGGAATGCCCCGGGAACGGCGCGAAGAGCCGGGCCACGGCCAGGCTGACCGGGCCGATCTGCAGTTCGGGGTGGTGGGCGTAGAGGGAGAGACCGCCGTCCGACCGGTCGCTGAAGAGCAGTTCCTCGCCCTGGCGCAGGTAGTGCCAGGAGAAGCCGCCGCTCGGTTCGACCAGCAGGAACCAGAGCACCGTCCAGGCCAGCAGCAGGACATGGTGTCTGCGCACCGGCAGGCCCGCGATCCGGCCGGTGGCCGCCTCGTAGTCGGTCCAGGCCCGTCCCGGCCGACCCGACCGCTCCCGGCGCCCCGCGCCCGTTCCACGCACCCCAGTACCTCGTCCGCCGTGCCGCCCCCTCGGCCGGTCATCCTAGGCGACCGAACGGAACCGCCCGTGCCCCCGGGTACGGGAGCACGGGCGGTTCCGTGTCAGGCGGTGTGCCTCGGCGTGGTGCCGGGACGGTCCGGGCTCAGCCCTGCTGCGCGGTGCGGCGGCGGCGGAGCACGACCAGGGTGCCGACACCGGCCGCGAGGACGGCGCCGCCCGCGATCGCGATGGCGGTGGTGTCGTCACCGCCACCCGTGGTGGCGAGCGCCTTGTCCGCGTTGGACTTGGCCTTGGTGACGGCCGCCGGGGTGATCGGCAGCGGCTTGATCTTCGGCACGCTCACCGGGAAGTCGATCGACCCGGCGGTGTCGTCCTGGGTCGGCGCGGGGCTCGACGGGGCGGCGGTCGCGGGCGCGCTCGGGGAGGTGCTCCCGCTCGGCGTCGCGGTGGTGCTCGCCGAGGGCGAGGCCGAGGTCGACGGGGTGGCGGTCGTCGACGGGGTGGCCGTCGTCGAGGGCGTCGTCGACGGGGTCGCCGTGGTGGACGGGGTGGCGGTCGTCGACGGCGTCGCCGTGGTCGACGGCGTGGCCGTCGTGGAAGGCGTGGCCGTGGTCGACGGGGTCGCCGTCGTGCTCGGGGTGTGGCTCGGGGTCGTCGAGGCGGTCGGCGACGGCGAGGTGCTGGTGCTCGGGCTGCCGGTCGGCTTCACCGTCGGGCTCGTGCTGGGGGTGGTCGGCTTGGCCGTCGACGGCGTGGCGGTCGGGCTCGGCTTGCCCGGGCCCTCGGCCACGATCTTGAAGCGCTTGCCGCGGATGCCGTCGCAGCTGAACTCGGCCTCGCCGATCGGGTTCTTGCCCTCGGCCTCGGCGGAGAAGACCACCGGCACCACGCCGGCGTTGCCGCGCGGCGCGTCCTTGGCCACGGTGACGCGGACGGCGACCGTCAGGCTGCTGCCCTTGGTGACGGCCAGCAGCGAGTCCTCGAAGTCCGGGTTGCCGTCGCCCTGGAGCTTGGCGAGCAGGAACAGCACGCCGTCGTCGTCGGACTCGGCGCCCGGCGCGGCCCCGGCCGGGTGCCAGGCCTTGGTCTTGTCCAGCGCCTCGGGCAGCTGGTACTCGACCTTCAGGTCCTTCGCCTCCAGGGTGTCCTGGGCGTTCTTGAACTTGAGCAACGGGTAGAAGACGAAGTCCGTCTTCGTGTTGTTGTCGATCGTGAAGCTGAACTGCTTGGACTCGCCGCCGGCGACGAAGGTGCCCGGTACCCCGTCCAGCGACAGGTCGAGCTGGCGGTGGGCGGCCTTGTCGGCCTGCGGCGCGGCGGCCGAGGGCGCGCCGGTGGCGGCGGCGACGGCGCCCTGGGCGCCGGTGAGGGCCATCGAGGCGGCGAGCGCGGCGGCGCCGGCCAGGGCCAGACTGCGAGGTATGGAGATGGACAAGGGAAACCTCACGGGAGTGTCCGGGCGCGGCCCGGGAGCGCGGGTGGACCCGGTGGTTTTCCGAGCCGCGATCCTCCCGCGAAGCTGAAAGTCCGACGGAGACTACCGAAGGCCCCCGCTGTGCCGGAAGGTGGGTGCCGGTTTGGAACGGCACCAGGTCGTTTTCTGTCCGGTTGGCCCAACTCTGCACCTAAAAGGGCCTTTTGCCGTGCGCCGTCGGAGCGTGACGGGTGCTTGGTACACGGTGGGGAGAAGGTGCCGCCGTACGGGGCGCCCGGCCCGCCGCTACGCGGGGAGCCCGGCCCGCCGGCGCGCGACCGCCGCGACCGCCGCCCAGTCCTTCTCGCCGTCCCCGTGCGCGAGCGCGTCCAGGAACGCGTCCCGCAGCACACTGCCGAACGGCAGCGGCACCCGGGCCGAGGCCCCGGCGGTGAGCGCGAGGTCGACGTCCTTGAGTCCCAGCGGAAGCTTGAACCCGGCGGGCTCGTAACGGCGTTCGGCGACCATCGCGCCGTATCCGGAGTAGACCGGGCCCGGGAAGAGCGTGCCGCTGAGCATCTCGATCAGGTCGGTCGGCCGGACCCCGTTGGCCTCGGCCAGGCTGCACGCCTCCGCCATCGACTCGATCGCGCAGGCCAGCAGGAAGTTGGTGCTGATCTTGGCGGTGTTGGCCTGGGCCGGGCGCTCGCCGAAGTGCCAGACGCGCCGGCCCATCGCGGCGAGCAGCGGTTCGGCCGCCGCCAGCGTCGCGGGGGCACCGGCGGCCAGGATGTTGAGCTCCCCGGCGGCGGCCACCGGCGGACGGCCGAGCACCGGCGCGGCGAGGTACCCGATGCCGTGCTCGGTGTGCAGGGCCTCGGCCCGCTCGGCCAGGCCGACCGAGACGGAGGCCATGTTGATGTGCAGGGTGGCCGCGGCGTCCGCCAGCAGGACCGGGTCGAGCAGCAGCCGTTCGACGGCGTCGTCGTCGGCGAGCATCGAGACGACCGCATGGGCCGCGAAGACGTCGGCGAGCCCCTCGGCCGCCTCGGCGCCCAGGGCGACCATCTCGGCCACCGGCTCGGGCGAGCGGTTCCACACCCGGACGGTGTACCCGGCCCGCAGCAGGCTGCCGGCCATGCCCCGGCCCATCGCGCCCAGTCCGACGAAGCCGACCGTCGTCCCGCTCATCGCACACTCCCGCTGTCGCCCGGCGGACGGAACGGTCGTCCGACCACGAGCAACCGACTGTACGTCAGCCCGTCGGTCCGACGACCGAGCGATCCGGCGCGCGGAGGGACGGAGGCACGGCGGCACGGTTGGGCGGGCGGACGGGCCGTCGGGCTTGCCGAGGGCGGTCAGGCGGCCGCCGCGCGGTGGCCGTCCGCCGCCCCGGCCTCCAGCCGCGCGGCCACCCGGTGGCGCAGCAGCTGGTACTGGACCTGGAGCCGGCCCGGACGCTGCGGGCGGGCGACCGGGCGGCCGGGGCCGACCTCCTCGTCCGGGCCGAAGCGGGAACGGGTCATGTCGACCTCGGCGCCGGCGGCGGACCGGTTCCACCAGTGCAGGTCCGTGCGGACCCCGCCGACGTACACCTCGCCCATCATCAGCTCGCCGCCCAGCAGGTCGTGCACCACCAGGGCGGTCGCCCGGCACTGGCCGTGGGCGGGATTGTCGGGACGCCAGTGGGCCTGGTCCTCGGGCGCGCAGGTGTCGACACCCCAGGAGGAGCGGATCGCACGTTCGATGTCGTTGAGGGTCCACGCCGTCATAGCGGGAAGCCTGCCACGCGGCACCGACAGCGGCAGCGGCTTTTCGGCCAAAGTGCCCGTGTTCTGCGACGACCCGGGTGACCTTCACCCGTACGGGGAGCCCGCGGGCACCGGCCGGGAGGCCGTTCCGGGGCGACCGCCGCGACGACCGTCGGCCCGACAGTGGGGACGACGGCCGGGCCGACCGCCGGGACGAGGGCCGGGGCAACCGCCGGGGCGACCGCCCGCGCGGGTGCGCTGCGGGCGCGGGCGCGGGCAGGTGCGCGCCGGAGCGGTCGGGGGTTCGCTCCGGCGCGCGTTCCGTCCCCGCGCCGCCCACCCGCCGGGCGTCACTTGCCGAGCGCCTCCACGCCCGCCTGCGCGAACTGCTCGTCCAGGTCGCCGCTGGGGGCGCCCGCGACACCGATGGCCGCGACCGGCGCACCCTTCGACTGCACCGGCGCACCGCCGGCCAGGAACAGGGTGCCCGGGATGTCCTTCAGGTTCGGCGCCTGGGCGAGCCGCTTGGCCAGCTCGGAGGTGGGCGCGTTCCAGGAGACGGCGGTGAAGGCCTTCCGCACGGCCGACTCCGGCGACTGCGGGCCGGCGCCGTCGCCCTTGAGCAGCACCCGGGTGACACCGTCACGGTCGACGACCGCCACGGAGACCTTCTGACCGGCCTTGGTCGCCGCGTCCAGGGTGGCCTGGGCGGCCTTGGTGGCGGCGGCGATGGTCAGGCCGGTGGTCTGGGCGAGGTTCTTGTTCTGGGTGTCGGCCTTCACCGCGGCGGCGGCGACGGACGGGGTGTCGGTGGCCTCGGCACTGGCCGAGACGGCGCCGAGGGTGGCGGCGGCCAGCGCGGCGGCGGCGACGGTACCGGTCAGCACCTTGGTGCGAACGGAGATCTTCTTCATGGTCCGGCTCCTCGTCGGATGGTGTCGCTGGGAACGTGATCGATCCTCCGGCGACAGCCCCCTCCGCCGCATCGGCGGTCCGGACACCTCCCGCGGGCATGATGGAGGACGGACCCGTCAGCCGATCGGCTGATGCGGCCCCCGGGCCGGACGGGTCACCATCGAGGGATCAGCCCGGCCGGGGCGGCGGCCGTCACGACCACCGGCCGTCACCACCACCGACCACGACGACCGGCCGGCCACGACGACCGACCGTCGAAGCGAGTGAGCAGGCGAGCGAGGAGCGGCCCCGTGCACCACCCCGGCCCCCCGCTCGACCCGGACGCCGGCCGGCTGGCCGTCCTGCTCGACTCCGCGTTCCTGCTGCTGCTCGCCACCTCGCTGAGCCGCTTCCTCAGCCACCACCCGGGCAGTCCGCGCATCCCCTGGGTGCTCGGCCTGAGCATCGCGCTGGCCGTCGTCCAGCCGCTCGGCTCCTGGCTCGCCCACCGCCGCCCGCCCGCCCCCGGGCAGCGCCGGCCCGCCTGGCCGCTGGCCGTGGTGACGGTGCTCTGGGTGGTCCTGGTGCTGCTCGCGCCGAGCTTCTCCTGGTGCGCCGTGCCGCTGGTCTACACGGCCCTGCGCACGCTGCCCACGCCCGCGGCCATCCCCCTGGTGGCGGCGCTCACCCTGCTGGTGGTGGTCGGCGAGGTCCGGCTGCCGGGCGCGACCGACGCCAACCTGCTCCTGCTGCCGCCCGCCGTCGCCGCACTGGCCACCGGCGTCTTCCTCTACATGGAACGGCAGGCCGAACGGCAGCGGGCGCTGATCGCCGACCTGGTCCGCACCCGGCGCGAACTCGCCGCCACCGAACGCCGGGAGGGCACGCTCGCCGAACGCGAGCGGCTCGCCATGGAGATCCACGACACCCTCGCCCAGGGCCTCTCCAGCCAGCAGATGCTGCTCCAGGCCGCCGACCGCACCTGGGACGGCGACCCGGCGACCGCCCGCGGCCACGTCCGGACCGCCGCCGCAGTGGCCGCCCGGAACCTCGCCGAGGCCCGCCGCTTCGTCCACGACCTCGCGCCCGCCGAGCTCGCCGACGGCCGCACCCTCGACCGGGCGCTGCGCTCGCTCGCCGAACGGGAGTCCGCCGAGAGCGGGCTGCCGGTCCGCTTCCACCTGGACGGCGCGCCCGTCCCGCTCCCGGCGGCCGCGCAGTCCGCGCTGCTGCGGATCGCCCAGGGCGCGCTCGCCAATGTCCGCGAGCACGCCGGGGCCTCGGCCGCCGCCCTCACCCTCTCCTTCCTCGGCGACCAGGCCGTCCTGGACATCGCCGACGACGGCCGCGGCTTCGCCCCCGACGACACCGCCCCCACCGGGAGCCGGGGCCACGGCCTGCCGGCCATGCGGGCCCGGCTGCGCCAGCTCGGTGGGACCCTGACCGTGGAGAGCGCCCCCGGCGAGGGCACCGTCGTCTCGGCCGCGGTCCCGCTCACCCTCGCCGCTCCCCCCGCGTCCGACTCCCCCGACTCTCCCGACTCTCCCGACACCCCCAACGCCCCCGACCGTCGCCAGGGCCCAGGAGCCGTCCGATGAATCCCACCCCCGCCCCGTCCCCGGTCCGGCTGCTGGTCTGCGACGACCACGCGGTGGTCCGGGCCGGTCTGCTCGCCCTGCTGGCCAGCGCCGGCGACATCGAGGTGGTCGGCGAGGCGAGCAGCGGCGAGGAGGCGGTCGACCTCGCGGCCCGGCTGGCCCCGCAGGTGGTGCTGATGGACCTCCAGCTCGGCGACGGCATCGACGGGGTGGAGGCCACCCGGCGGATCACCGCCGCCCCCGAGGCGCCGCACGTCCTGGTGCTGACCACGTACGACACCGATGCCGACATCACCCGGGCGATCGGCGCGGGCGCGACCGGCTATCTGCTGAAGGCCGAGCGGCCGGAGGAGCTGTTCGCCGCGGTGCACTCGGCCGCCCAGGGCCGCACGGTGCTCTCGCCGCCGGTCGCCTCCCGGGTGATGGCGCAGATGCGGGCCCCGGCGCCGCAGCTCACCGAGCGCGAGACGGAGATCCTCGCCCAGCTCGCCCAGGGACTCGGCAACCGGGAGATCGCCCGGGCGCTGTTCATCAGCGAGGCCACGGTGAAGACCCACCTGGGCCGGATCTACGACAAGCTGGGCGTCGACACCCGCTCGGGCGCGGTGGCGGTCGCCAAGGAACGCCGCCTGCTGCGCTGACGGCGGCGCTGGTGGCAGCACTGGTGGCAGCGCCGACGGCAGCGAATACCGACATTCCGTTCGGAATATCGGATTCCGAACCGTCGGCCCGCGACCTCCGCCCCGGATTCCCCCGGCACCCGAACGGCCGATCCAACCAGCCGCTTCCGCCTGCCCTCGGCCGTCCCCGGCCGTCCCCGGCCACCCCTTGCCAACCGGACGGCGATCCCCGATTGTGGATGTTTCATGGATTCCGGGTATTGACAAACCAACCATGCGGTTTGTTACCGTAACGATCAACGACGCCCTGCAACAAAGGGGCCTGCCGGGCCTGTGCGGAACGCTCTCGCCGGAGAGTGGTGCCAGGGGGGACGGCGGAGTCCGGGGTGGTCGGGGGGAGCGGCGAACAAGTCGCGCGTCGACGCGGCGCGGAGCGGGTCCGGGGGGACTCGCTCCGCGCCTCCCTGCTTTCCGGTCCCGTTTTCCCGCCCTCACCACCGTCCGCACTTCGCACCCCTCCAGGTAAACTGCACCGGGTAGTGCAACCCGCCGAGGAGGGGACTCGCCCGATGAGCACAGCGAACCCGGCAGTGACCACCGGCTCACGCCGCATGCCCGAGAAGCGCCGGGCCATCGCCCGCGCGGCGAGCACGGTGTTCGGCCGCGAGGGCTACACCCGGGCCAGCGTCGACGCCATCGCCTCCGAGGCCGGGGTGTCCAAGCGCACCATCTACAACCACTTCGGCGACAAGGAGAAGCTCTTCCTCTCCGTCGCCCTGGAGACCGCCGGCGAACTCACCGAGATCATCGCCGGGCTGGCCGACCGCCATCTGCACAAGATCGTCGACCTGGAGGCCGACCTCACCGCCTTCGCCGTCGACCGCGCCAAGGCCGTCCTCGCCGCCGGCGAGCACTACGCCCTCGGCCGCACCATCCGCGCCGAGGCCGGCAACATCCCGCCCGACGTCCTCGCCGCCTGGCTGGCCGCCGGCCCGCTCGCCTCCCAGCGCGACCTGGCCGACCACCTCACCCGCCTCGCCTCCCAGGCCCTGCTCACCCTCGACGACCCCGACCTCGCCGCCACCCACTTCACCCTGCTCACCTTCAGCGGCGCGGCCGACCAGTCCTTCTACGGCGCCGTCCCCATCTCCGACGCCGCCCTGCACACCACCGTCACCACCGGGGTCCAGGCCTTCCTCCGCCTCTACCCCCGCCCCTGACCACGGCGGCCCGGGCGGCCCGGGGGGCCGGGCGTTCACTCCTCGACGCGATACGTTGGAAGTTCCGATTCCAAGATCGGACACGACGGCGGCGGGGGTCTCGAACCGGAAGGGCTGGGAGGCAGCGTGGGCGAGGACCTGAAGCACCGGGTTCGCGTACCGGTGGGGCCCGAGGCGGCCCGCTGGGCCACCCGCGGACGGTGCCGACGGGTCCTGCTGGTCGTCCACAACGTGACGGCGGCGACGCGGCTGCTCGACGTGCTTCCGCTGTTCCGCGACGACCTGCGGGTCCAGGTGCTGGCGACCTGCACCGGCTCGTCGCCGTTCCAGGCGGGCGTGGCGGAGCTGCTGGCTTCGACGGGTGTCCCGGTGCTGCCCTGGGAGCAGGCCCTCTCGACTCCCGCGGACCTGGCGATATCGGCCAGCTTCGGCGGCCAACTCGCAGACCTCAAAGGTAAGTTGACGGTCCTCTCGCACGGCGTCGGATACAATAAGACGCTGACCGCACCGGACACCGGACACCGGACACCGGACACCGTGTTCGGGCTCGGTCCGGAGTGGATCCTCACCGCCGGGGGCACCCCGATCGCGGACGCCATGGTCTTCTCCCACCCCGAGCAGATCGACCGACTCGCCAAGTCCTGCCCCGAGGCCCTGCCGACCGCCGTCCTGGCCGGCGACCCCTGCTTCGACCGCATCCTCGCCGCCCGGCACCACCGGGACCGGTACCGGCGGGCCCTGGGCGTGCATCCCGGGCAGCGCCTCGTCCTGCTGAACTCCACCTGGAACCCGACCTCGCTCTTCGGTGACGCCGGCCCCGAGGACGTCCTCCCGCTCCTGCTGCCCCGGCTGACCTCCGAACTCCCCGCCGACGAGTACCGGGTGGCGGCCGTCCTCCACCCGAACATCTGGCACGGCCACGGCCCCGGCCAGATCCGCCTCTGGCTGGACCGGGCCCGTCGGGCCGGGCTCGCCCTCGTCGACCCGCTCGAAGGCTGGCGCCAGGCCCTGATCGCCGCGGACGTGGTGCTCGGCGACTTCGGTTCGGTCAGCTACTACGCCGCCGCCTGCGGCACCCCCGTCCTGCTGGGCGCCGACGACCCCGAGGCCCTCGGGACGGAGTCACCCGTCGCGGCGTTCGTCCGGTCCGCGCCCCGGCTCGATCCGTACCGGGCGCTGCCACCCCAGCTGGACCGGCTGCTGGCCGAACACCGCCCGCTCGACGGGCCGGCCGAGCTGACCAGTTCGGCTCCGGGGCAGTCCGCGGCCCTGCTGCGCGGCCTCTTCTACGGGATCATCGGCATCCCCGAGCCGGCCGCCCCGGCCGTGCTCGACCCGCTGCCGCTGCCGCCGTACGAGCCACCGCTGCGCACCGCGCCGCTGCGCGTCCTCACCCGCACCGGCACGGACGGCACCATCACCGTCCGGCGCTTCGCCGAACCCCGCTACGAACCCGACGACGCCGAGGGCGAGGGCCACCTCGCCGTGCACGAGGACACCCTCGACCCCGGTGTGCTGGAGTCGGCCGACGTCGTCCTCCGGTACGGCGAGGCCGACGACCCCCGGTTCGGCTCGCCCCGGCAGTGGGCCGCCGAGGTGCTCGACCGGTACCGGTCCGCCTCGCTCGCCGCCTATGTCACCGGCCCCCGCGAGTGCGAGGTGCTGCACCGCGGCGGACTGCGGTGCAGGCTCACCTCCGACACCCCCGGCGACCCGGCCGTGCACGCATCGGCACTGCTCGCCCGGCTGCACACCGACCCCGGCCCCGGCCCCGCAGCCACCGCACCGGCGCCCACCACCCTGACCGTCGTCACCGGCACCCACCTCGCACGGGTCCGCGTCACGGTCGATCGGGAAGGCGGTCCGGAAGGCACTGGGCACGCAGCCCGGCCAGGTAGGTGAGGTGGACGGTGGCGTTCTCCCGGCCCAGCAGCGCCACGGCCTCGTCGATCAGCGGCAGCGCCCCGGCCTGGTCGGCCGTGTCGAGGTGCAGCTCGGCGAGATCCGTCAGCACCCGGGCGGTGTTGTAACCCTCACCGCTCTCGCGGAAGAACTCCCCTGCGGTGGCCAGCCGTTGCTCCGCCTCGCCGAAGCGGCCGAGGCCCCTCAGCGCCCGCCCCCGGTGCCGGTGCAGCAGCGCCCGGGCCCGCGGCACATCGGCGGCGCCCTCGTCGGCCGGGCCGATCCCGTCCAGCAGCCCGTCCGCCTCCTCGAAGCACTCCAGGGCCGACCCGAACCGCCACTGCCGCAGGCGCAGCAGCCCCAGCGACTCGACCGCCGTCGCCCGGCCGCGCGCGTGCCCGGCCCCGGCCTCGTCCGCCGCGGCCGTCAGCAGCTCGCGTTCCGCCTCCTCGTCCTGCCGCAACTCCATCAGGGCGAAGGCGAGTTGGATGTGCATCCGGCCGGCCGTCCGGGTCCCCGGGCAGTGCCGGGCCGCCGTCCGGGCCCCGGCCCTCAGCGCGGGCAGCAGGACATCGTGGCAGCCGGCCTTCAACTGCGCGGCCCAGAGCGCCTCCACGGTCTGGCAGACGGTGTCGGAGCGGCCGAACTCCTCGGCGGCGAGCACGGCTTCCACCAGGTTGCCCGCCTCGGCGACCAGCGCCGCGACCGCCTCGCCCTCGTCCCGGTACGGCCCCGGACCCAGCTCGGCGTACAGCGGGCCGAGGTGCCAACGCTCCTTCAGCGCCGCGTAGTCGGCGCGGACGGCGAACCTCAGGTACCAGTCCGCGGCGCGGGTCACGGCCGCGGCGCACCCCGCCAGGCCGTCCTCGCGGGCCGCCGCCTCCTCCGCGTGCGCACGCACCGCAGGCCGGTACCGGTAGCGACCGTCCCCGGTGCTCTCCAGCAGCTGGAGCTCCGCCAGTTCGGCCAGCACCCGCTCCGCGTCCTCCTCCGGGACCTCGGCCGTCGCCGCCACCGCGGCCGCGGTCAGCGAGGGCCACGGCCGCAGCGACCCGAGCCGGTAGATCCGCGCCGCCTCCGCGCCGAGCCGCCGGTAGGCCTCCTCGGCGACCGCCCGCACCGGAGGCAGCGAACTCGGCGAATCCCCCCGCTCGCCACCGCCCAACGACCCCGTCGCCAAGTACGGGGCCACAGCCCGCAGCGCGAACGGGGAGCCGGCACACCGCTCCAGCACCGAGGGAAGCGCGGCGCGGGCCGTCGCCATCGCGGACCGTCCCGCCAGCTCCGCCAGCAGCCGCCTGGCGTCCTTGTCGGACAGCGGGCCGACGGAGACGGCGACCGCGTCCAACCCGGTGAGCGGACGACGGGCGACGATCAGGGTGAACACACCGGGCGCCGCCGTGATCAGCGGACCGACCTGGGCCGCCGACTGCGCGTGGTCGAGCACGACCAGCAGCCGCCGGCCGGACAGCAGCGATCGGAAGAGGTCGACCCGGTCCTCCACGGCGGGCGGAACGTACTCCGCCGGCACGCCCAGGCGCAGCAGGAAGTGCCGCAGGACCGTCGCGGCCGTCGGAGCGGTGCTCGCCGAACCGCCCCGGAGATCCGTGTACAAGGTCCCGTCCGGGAACCGGCCGGCCTCGCGGCCGCCCCAGTGGAAGGCGAGCGCACTGGTCCCGATTCCCGCCGGACCGTGCAGGACGGCCACCTTCGGCAGACCGTCGGGCTTGCGGTCCGCCTCCCGGTCCAGCAGCGCCAGCGGGCCCTTCCGGTCGGTGAAGAAGCGGGCCGAGGCCGGCAGCAGCCGCGGCACCCCGTGCGCCGCCACCCCGCCGGCACCCCTCCCGCTCATCACCGCGGCCAGCGCCCTCGCCTGCTCCGGACTGCGCGACGCCTCCGCCACGAGCAGCCCCGCCACCGACTCCCGCTCGGCCTGCCCCACCGGCGCCGGCACCTCACGCCCCACCACCCGGGCCACCAGCCCGCCCACCGTCTCCCAGGCCCGCTTCCCCGCCTCGTTGGCCATCCCCGCACCGGCCGCACCCAGGAAAGCCGTCACCATCGACAACGACAGCGGATCCACCGCCCCCACCCCCCGGTCCTCCGTGAGGCAGAGGTTCTCCAATGCCCCGACCTGTTGCATCCGGCCCCACCGTAGCCTGCCGCACCAGCCCGCCGAAGGACCTTCAACTGCCACGACGGCTGGACCGATCCGAACCCCCGCCACCGGCCCAACGGCGCCGCCCACGGCCCAGCCCATGCCGGGAAGGTGTTGATGACGGCACGCTTTGCCCCGTCATCGGACTGCGGGAAATCGGTGGTGACGTAGCTGTTGCGGTGATCCCCTGGGACGCGGACCACGCGACCTTCGTCACATGCCCGATCATCCCTCTTGGCACGGTCCTGGCACCGCTCGGCCGAGCTCCCCCACCGGTGGTGACCAGCGGACCCGGGTGCGACCCGTCCAGCACTCGCTCCTGTGCACGTCGGAGGGGAGTCCCCACTATTCGGGATCACTCCCCTTGGCCAGGATTACTGAAGTACGGTCATACCTGTCCATCACACTCTCGGTCGCCTTCTGGGCTGATTCTGTCCGCTCAGCGCCGGCCTGGTCACCCCTGCGAGATCCATGCCTCACCAGCCGGGTGCCGACTGGCACTACGACGTCCCCACCAGTGGCAGCAAGCGTCTCCCGCCTGACTCCGGGTATGCCGAAGCCCTCCGAAACCAGGGGTACGGATTCGAGGTCGCTGTTGCCGACCTCATCGACAATTCCCTGGATGCGAAGGCCAGCCAGATTGTCGTCCACTTCCTCCGTGATGACCATCGACTTCTCAACCTGCTCATCGTCGACAACGGGCACGGCCTGAACGACACCGGCCTTGACGCCGCCATGACTGTTGGCCGCCGCCGCGCATATGGCGGCAACGCCCTCGGCATGTACGGAACCGGCCTCAAGGCGGCGTCGCTCTCGCACGCCGACGCACTCACGCTTGTCAGCAAAACCAAGACCAGTCGCGCCGCTGGACGTCAGCTGACCTCGTCCTCCCTCGCCGACGACTACCGCTGCGACACCGTCACTCCGGACTATGCCCAGTCCCTCCTCGACCGTTACGACGGAATCATCGAGTGGCACGGCACGGTCGTGCGCTGGGACCGGGTCAGGACCTTCGAGACGGTTGAGATCAGTCAAACCGACCGCTTCCTCTCCGAAGCGGTCCAGAAGCTGGAAACCCACCTCGGTCTCTATCTCCACCGATTCCTCGAGAGCGGCAGTGTCCGGATCGATATCGCTGTGGAGAACGTGCGCACCGGGGAACTCCTCGACAGCGTCGAGGTCGAGCCGCTCGATCCCTTCAACTACAAGGTCCCCGGCAAGGCCGGTTATCCCCGGACCTTCACCGCACCGGTCGAAGGCGTGGGCGACGTAGAGCTGACTGCCCACATCTGGCCACCCAAGTCCCCGCGCGCGGAGTACAAGCTCATCGGGCCCTTGGCGGAACGTCAGGGCTTCTATTTCTACCGCAACAACCGCCTGGTCCAGGCCGGCGGTTGGAACGGTCAACGGGGCGCGGCCGAGGGACACCTCAATCTCGCCCGTATCGCGGTCGATCTTCCCTCACAACCGAATCAAGTCTTCAGCCTCACCGTGAAGAAGGAAGGCATCAACGCGACGCAGGCCTTCGCCCGGGGAGTCGAGAAGGCCGTGGACGCGCAGGGCCGCACGTTCCGCAACTTCCTCGAAGAAGCGGAAGCTGTCTACCGCGAAGGGAGCTCCCGCACCGAGGTCAAGCGCAGGGCGGTCATCCCACCCGGCAAAGGTCTGTCCCCACAGGTCAAGCGCACTATCCAGGAAGAACTGCCCGAGAAACCGGGCGAGGACCCGATCACCTTCACCTGGGTCTCGCTCCCCGAGGACCGCTTCTTCGAGCTGGACCGCGAGAACCGCTCGATCCAGCTCAACAAGAGCCACCGTGACACCCTCACCATGGGCCAGCACAGCGGCTCCAACGACGCCCCGGTCGTCAAGGCCCTCCTCTACCTGATGGTCGAGGAATTGTTCGGCTTCACCCGCTGGGAAAAGAAGCGAAGCGACCAGCTCGACTACTGGAACGTGATCCTGCTCGCCGCTGTAAGCGCCCAACGTGATCGCTTCATCCACTGAAGGACAGCCCACCGTGACCGACGAACTGCTCGAAATCCACACCGCTGTCCTGGGCGGGATGACGCGCGGCCCGAAACCGTTCGCCAGCCGAGCCGAGACCGAGGCGGAGGACTTTCCCTCCGTCGACCTCACGGACACCACCTTCAGCCAGCGCCTCGGCGACGAGGCGGATGCCCTCACCGCCCTTTGGGAACGCAAACTCACCGCCTGGGACTTCGAGGAGCGGGCCCTCTGGGCCACCAACCCTCCTCGTACCGACGAACGGCGCGCAGAGATATACAGCCGCCTCGGCTTCGAAGACGACGTGCGCAAGGCCCTCACGAATGCCGCCGTGGTCTCCAAGAGCCCGGGGCACACCACTATCACGGCGGACTTCACCCCCTGGTACACCAGGGAGCGCGCCGCGGCACGCGCCTTCTACTGGCCGGCCTACGAGAACCGCCTACGCGCCAAGGGCTGGAGCAGCGAGGCGATCTCCAGCCTCGACGAGGCCAGCCGGGCAGTCGTCGAGCGCCTCACGGACCCCGAGCAGGTGGCGCGCCGACAGGCTCGCGGCCTGGTCGTCGGCTACGTCCAGTCCGGCAAAACGGCCAACTTCACCGGCGTCACCGCCAAGGCCATCGACGCCGGTTACCGCCTGGTCATCATACTCGGCGGCACCCTGAACCTCCTGCGCAAGCAGACCCAGCGCCGCCTCGACATGGAGCTCATCGGCCAGGAGAACATCCTGCGTGGGGCTGACCCCGAGGACCTCGATTCGCTGGTCGGAATCGACTACATCGGCGACGACGAGGAGTGGCCTCAGTTCGTCTCGCACGGCGGGCGCCCTTCCGCCCTCCACGCCTTCGACATCGAACGCCTCACCACCCGCGATCGGGACTATCAGAGCCTCCTTCAGGGCATCCGCGGCATCGAGTTCGAGAAGCGCGAGCGCGGCCTGCCGCTGTACGACCCGCGCAACCTTCATCACGCTGACGCCCGCGTCATGGTCGTCAAAAAGAACAAATCGGTTCTCGACAAACTGATCAAGGACCTCAAGCAGATCCAGGGCCTCCTCGGCGAACTCCCGGCCCTGATCATCGATGACGAGTCCGATCAGGCATCGGTCAACACCACGAATCCGGCCAAATGGGAATCAGACCGGCCCAAACGGACGGCCATCAACTCCCGTATCGCCCAGTTGCTGTCGCTGCTCCCGCGCTCCCAATACGTCGGATACACCGCGACCCCGTTCGCCAACGTCTTCATCGACCCGAGCGACAGCGAGGACATCTTCCCCAGGGACTTCCTGATTTCGCTTCCACGTCCCGAGGGCTACATGGGCGTGCAGGATTTCCACGACCTGGACTCCCCTATTCCGCAGGACGAGCGCACGTTCGCCAACTCGCGCGCCAAGACCCACGTCCGTGGTATCTACTCGCCGGACGAGATCGACGACGAGTCCATGCAGGCCGCCATGGACACCTTCGTCCTCACTGGTGCGATGAAGTTGTACCGCGCGGCGCACGGAGTCCCCGCCGGCCCGTATCGGCACCACACCATGTTGGTCCACGAGTCCGTACGCAAGGACGACCATGCCGAGCTCGCTCGGCGCCTCAACACCATGTGGCTCCAGGCCGGTTACACCACGAGCTCGCACGGGCACCAGCGTCTGGCCGACCTCTTCCAAGGAGATGTCCTCCCGGTCACCCGGGCTCGCGCCGCCGACCTTCCGGCCCCCTCCTCCTACGACGACCTCCGTCCCTACGTGATCCAGGCCTGCAGCCTGATCCGCAAGGGTGGCAATCCCGTCGTCATCGTGAACGGCGACAGCGACAAGTTCTTCGACCAGCTCGACCTCGACTTCGACCGTCAGCCGCACGTCTGGAAGATCCTCGTCGGCGGCACCAAGCTCTCTCGCGGCTTCACCGTCGAGGGCCTCACGGTCACCTATTACCGCCGCACCACCCAGCAGGCCGACACCCTCATGCAAATGGGGCGCTGGTTCGGGTTCCGCCCCGGATACCAGGACCTCGTTCGCCTCTACATCAGCCGTGCGGAAAAGCTCACGAAGGCGAGCAAGTCCACGGTAGACCTCTACGAGGCGTTCGAGGCCATCTGCCTCGACGAGGAAACCTTCCGCGACCAGCTCGCCCAGTACGCCGAACTCGGCGAGGACGGCCAGCCACTCGTCACCCCCCAGCAGATCCCGCCGCTTGTCTCCCAGCATCTGCCCTGGCTCAAGCCAAGCAGCCGGACGAAGATGTACAACGCCCAGATCGAGGAGATAGCCAGGCCGGGGCAGATCATCGAGCCGACGGCCCACCCGACGAACCAGACAGATCTGGCGCACAACACCGAACTGTGGCTTCCGCTACTCCGAGGCCTTTCATCGACACCGGTGACCTTCACAACCTTCAACGAGCGCCAAGACAAGACTCACCGGCTCACCGCGCTGACGACAACGGTCTCCCATCCCGAACTCATGCGGGTACTCGAAAACCTTCGTTGGTGGAATGCCACCCCGTTCCTGCCTCATCTGCGCTTCCTCCGCGAGATCACCAAGTACCCCCATCTGATCGATGACTGGTTGTTGATCACGCCCCACTACCAGGACAGCCACCGCGGTACGTCGGCAAGCGTGAGCGGCTCTCTTCCGCTGGCCCTTTCAAGGCGCGAGCGCCGTCGTGTCCAGATCTTCGGTTACATCAGCGACGCGAAGCACCGTGATGCGGCCCGACGCATCGCCCGCGCCATACCGCCGACCTCGGACCCTGTGACGGAGGAGTTCTCCCGAGAACGACGCGGAGCGATCCTCCTCTATCCGGTCATCGAGGAGGATCCATTGACGATCGTGCGGAACGGAGAGGTGGCACCCGGGAACGTCGCCATGGTCTTCTCTCTGGTGGCGCCGGCCTCCACGGTGGGAGCCGGACGAGCCCCCATCACGTTCAGCCCCATCGACAAGAGCCGGTCCGACTCCCCCATCGTCGACACGATCGCCTATCAGTAAGGCGTAGCCGCCATATCGCAGGAGCCCGGCCAGTCTCCCTCTGGCCGGGCTCCTGCGACTCTTCAGGACCGAAAGCCGGTGGACCGGCCCGGGAAACACAAAAGCCGCAGGTCAGTGACCTGCGGCTTTACCTATGGAGCGGGCGACGAGAATCGAACTCGCGCTATAAGCTTGGGAAGCTCATGTTCTACCATTAAACTACGCCCGCCTGACGAGTCGTCAGAGACGCTCGATCTGTCCTCACTGTACCCCATCCGTGACGGTCGTTGCACAGGTGGCCGGAGGTCGTGGCGGAGCCGCGCGGGGGCGGGGTGGAGGCGTACTGTGTGGGCCGCGTGAGACTGCCCCGGCGGGTGGGCGCGGGCGGCGAGCCTTGGTGTGGAATGTCCGGAACTTCCCCTAATGTGACGCTGGTCCCGGGGGCTCCGCCGTTCGGGGCGACGAGTACGGGTGAGTACCGGGGTAAGGATGGGAAGGGGATCGATGGAGCAGCGCGCCGTCGTTCGTTGTGCCGAGGGGCACCTGTTCAGCACCACCACGTTCCCGATGCAGAATCTCGGAGCCGGCCGGCTGGGGCCGGGCCGGCTGATCCGGTGCCCGCAGTGCGGGCGGCTGAGGAGTTCGGTGCTGGCCGACGTACGGGAGCTGTCCGAGCCGCAACTGGCCCGGGCGCTGCGGCTGGAGGCCGCGGAGTTCCTCGCCTGACAAGGGCGGTCGTGGGAGAGATGTGACAGATGCGGCCCCGGGCGATTCGTCCGGGGCCGCGTCGTGCACGTAACCTCGAAGCGTGCTGCTCTCTGACAAGGACATCCGGGCCGAGATCGACAAGGGCCGCGTGGTGATCGACCCGTTCGACCCCGCGATGGTCCAGCCGTCGAGCATCGACGTACGACTTGACCGCTTCTTCAGGGTCTTCGAGAACCACCGCTACCCGCACATCGACCCCTCCGAGGAGCAGCCGGACCTGACCCGGCTGGTCGAGCCGGAGGGCGACGACGCGTTCATCCTGCACCCGGGCGAGTTCGTGCTGGCGTCGACCTTCGAGGTCATCACGCTGCCCGACGACGTCGCCTCGCGGCTGGAGGGCAAGTCCAGCCTGGGCCGCCTCGGTCTGCTCACGCACTCCACGGCGGGCTTCATCGACCCCGGCTTCAGCGGGCACGTCACGCTGGAGCTGTCGAACGTCGCGACCCTGCCGATCAAGCTCTACCCGGGGATGAAGATCGGGCAGCTCTGCCTGTTCCGGCTCTCCTCGCCCTCGGAGCACCCGTACGGCTCGGAGCGGTACGGCTCGCGCTACCAGGGGCAGCGCGGCCCGACGCCGTCCCGTTCCTACCTGAACTTCCACCGCTCCGAGGTCTGAGCGGCAAAGCGGTAACGGCGCAGCGGTAGTACGAACGACGCGGGCGGCCACCCTGGACGGGGTGGCCGCCCGCCGCCGTGTCAGGCCCGCTTCGGGCGGGTGACGGCGACCAGCTCGCTGCCGTCCTCGGAGAGCCGCAGCTCGGTGCGGAGCTCGGCCAGCTCGCCCAGGTGGTGCAGATGGGTGCCGCCGCAGAAGATCCGCGCCGCGCCCTCGGGCAGCTCGCAGTGCCACTCGCGGCGGGCGGTCAGCTCCGGGCCGGGGACGTCGATGCGCACCTGGGCGTCGGCGGCGACCCAGCCGGCCAGCCGGCGGTTGACGGCCTCGGTCAGCTCGGGGAGGGCGTCGGCGAGGGCCGGGAACTCCTCGGTGGCCTCGGCGGTGAAGCCCTTCTTGCGCAGCGACTTGCCGAGCCGGTAGGTGTCGGTGCTCGCCTCGGTGTCCATCACCGAGCTCGCCATGGCGAGGCTGTCGAAGTCCGGGTGGCCGAAGGCGTCGGTGCGGCCCGGGTCCTTGCGCCAGCGCGGCGCGAGCGCCTCGTTGAGGGCGAGCGCGAGCAGGTGGCAGCCGCTGTGGGAGGCGCTGAGCGCCCCGCGCCGGCCGGCGTCGACGGCGAGGGCGGCGGGCCGGCCGACGATGTCGCCCGGGTCGGCCGCGAGCACGTGCAGGACCAGCCAGGACCACTCCTCGTCGCCCCGCCGGACCGGGATGTCGGCGCCCACCAGCACCTGACCGCCCTCCGGGCCACCGTCCGGGCTGCCCTCCGGGCCGACCGCGCCGGTGAGGCAGTCGACGACGGCCAGCTCGACGCCGTCCACGGTGAGCGTGCCGAGGTCGGCGGGCTGGTCGGGCCAGGTGTGGTCGAGCGGGTGGAACGGCGTCGCCCCGGTGACCACGGCGTACCGGCCGCCGTCCAGCGGGTGCACCGCGAGCACCGTCGACTCGCCGGTCACCGCCCCGGCCGGGAAGCTGACGTGCGTGGTGGGGAGGGTCATGCCTGGCTCCGTGCGGGTGAGGGTGAGGGTGGACCGAACAGGACGAACAGCGCGACCCGGACGGGCGCCCGGGCAACGGCAACGGGCCCCGCGAGGCGAGGCCCGTGCTCCATTGTCCCCGAGGTCCGGGGGCGCGCCCGGGAGGGGGACGGGGTCAGCCGAGGGTCGGCAGCTTGATCAGCACCAGCAGCGCCAGCAGCTGCAGCGCGGCCGCGCCGGCCGCCTTGCCCCAGGGCAGGTCGTGCACCCGGCGGACCATGCTGGTCAGCAGGAACGCGCAGAGCAGCCAGGTGGCCCAGCCGACCACCTGGACCAGCAGGTTGTCGGCCGGCAGCACCAGCGCCAGCACCAGCCGGGGCGCGTCCGTGACCCAGCCGATCAGCACGGCCAGGCCGACCGTGGACTGCCACGGGCCGTCGCCGCCGAACTGCCGGGCCAGCGCGTACGTGACCCCGCCGAGCATGGCGCCGGCCAGGGTGAAGCCGATCGCCGCCGCCAGCAGCGCGGTGAGCGCCACGGTGAAGGTCGAGTTGACCACGTCGTCGCGGGTCATGCCGAGGCCGAGCACGGCGAGGGCGCCGTACAGCAGGGAGACGGTGACGGCGGGCAGCCAGACCTGGTGGTCGCGGGTGCGGTCGAAGATCGCGGTGGGGGTGCGGAAGAGTCCGGTCAGCAGTTCGCGCCAGCTCGGCCTGGGCCCGGTGGCCTGCGGCGCGGACTGGCCGCCGGCCCGGTAGACGGCGACGTTGTCGTCGCCGTAGCCCTGGGCCGGGCCCTGCTGCCCGTAGCCGTCGGGGTACGGCGGCTGCTCGGGAGCGTAGGAGGACGGGTCGCCCGCATACGGGTCGGCGCCGACCGGGAAGGCCCGGGTGTGCCCGGGCTGGTCGGCCGCGTACGGGTCCCGCTGCGGCCCGCCGTAGGGCTGCCCCGGGTGTCCCGGCTGCCCCGGCTGTCCCGGGTAGGGCTGCTGCCCCGCGTACGGGTCCCGCTGCCCGCCGTACGGGTCCTGCTGCGAGGCGTACGGGGAGCGGGGGCCGGGACCGTACGGGTCGGCCGGGCCCTGCGGTGCGGACGGGCCGCCGGGGCCCTGCTGCGGGCCGGTGAAGTACTCCGGCCCGTCCGTCGGCCCGTACCCCCCGGGCGCCGCCTGCTGCTGCGGGGGCGCCGACCACCCTCCACGGGGGTCGGCGCCCTGACCGCTGTCGTATCGATTGCCAGCCACGTTCCGAAGGTACCCGTCCGGCGGGCGCCCCGGTGGCCGGGCACCGGACCGGGTCCGGTTTGCAGCGAGCCTGTTACTGCCGCGGGGCCACGGCGGCGCGCTACTGCCCCACGGCCACCTTCGGCCCGTGCACGGAGGCCGCGGCGCTGGTGCCGGCCGGGCAGCCGCCCGGGCCGGCCGAGGTGCGGACGGCGCCGACCGGCAGCAGGGTGCCGCAGGCGATCCGGATGCCGTTCGGCAGCTCGTTGTCGGACTCCACGATCGCACCGTCGCCGATCACCGCGCCGTCCAGCGCGGTGCGGTCGCCGATGGTCGCGAAGGCGCCCACGATCGAGTCCTTGACCAGGGTGTCGGCGCCGATGACGGCACCGGGCAGGATCACGCTGCCCTCGACGATCGCGCCGGCCTCGACCACCGCGCCCTCGGCGACCACGGTGCCGCCGCTGAGCACCGCGCCGTGCCGGACGGTCGAGCCGGGCAGCAGCAGGGCGTCGCCGGTCGGGCCGGGAACGGCGGGCGAGTCGACCTTGCCGAGCACGAGGTCGGCCGAGCCGCGGACGAAGGCCGCCGGGGTGCCGAGGTCGAGCCAGTACGAGGTGTCGACCACGCCGCGCAGCAGCGCGCCGGTGGCGAGCAGCTCGGGGAAGGTCTCGCGCTCGACGGAGACCTCGCGGCCGGTCGGGATGCGGTCGATGACGGAGCGGGTGAAGACGTAGCAGCCGGCGTTGATCTGGTCGGTGACGATCTGCTCCGGCGTCTCCGGCTTCTCCAGGAACTCCAGCACCCGGCCGTGCTCGTCGGTCGGGACGAGGCCGAAGGCGCGCGGGTCCTCGACCCGGGTGAGGTGCAGGGTGACATCGGCCCCGGCGGCCACGTGGCCGTCGCGCAGGGCGGCGATGTCCACGCCGGAGAGGATGTCGCCGTTGAAGACCAGGACCGGCTCGTCGGGGCCGCAGGTGAGCCCGGTGGCCGCGTTGCGGATCGCGCCGCCGGTGCCGAGCGGCTCGCGCTCGGTCAGGTAGACCAGCTCGATGCCGTAGGGGGTGCCGTCCTGGAAGTGGTCCTCGAAGACCTCGGCGAGGTAGGAGGTGGCGAGCACCACGCGGGTGACCCCGGCCGCCGCCGCGCGCGCCAGCTGGTGCGCGATGAACGGGACGCCTGCCACCGGCAGCATGGGCTTGGGGGTGTGGGTGGTCAGCGGACGCAGTCGCGTGCCCTTACCACCGACCAGCATGATCGCCTCGGTCATGGTCTGCGCTGTTCCCCTTGTGCTCTGTGCGGCCCGGCCCGGCGGGCCGATACCTCCGTCGGTGTGGTGTGCGCCGTTCCGGGGGCCGGAACGGATCGACCGGCGCACGGCCGGTCCGGCGCCTACTGTATTTCCTTCTGACAGGAGCGCCGCCCGGTGGTCCCGCCCTCGGCGCCCGGGACGGGGCCGGGCGCCGGCCGGGAGAACCCGCGGCGGTCACCGGAAAAGCCCCGGGCCGTCACCGGAAAGACCCGGCCCGGGCGGATGCCGGTGGCACCCCCCGGGCCGGGCGGTTGTTGCAGAACTGTCGAACAAGCGGGCCGGTTCACGGCCCCGCCGGGCGGGACGCCGCTCAGGCGTCGACCGTCTGCGGCTCCTCGGCCTCGGCCGGCGGGACCGCCTTGACCGAGTCGAGCAGCAGCTGGGCGACGTCGACGACCTTCAGGTGCTCCTTGGCCGCGCCCTCGTTCTTCTTGCCGTTCACCGAGTCGGAGAGCATCACCAGGCAGAACGGGCAGGCGGTGGAGACGATGTCCGGGTTGAGGGACAGCGCCTCGTCCACGCGCTCGGTGTTGATCCGCTTGCCGATGCGCTCCTCCATCCACATCCGCGCGCCGCCGGCGCCGCAGCAGAAGCCGCGCTCCTTGTGGCGGTGCATCTCCTGCTGGCGCAGACCGGGGACCTTGTCCATGATCTCGCGCGGCGGGCTGTAGACCTTGTTGTGCCGGCCCAGGTAGCAGGGGTCGTGGTACGTGATCAGGCCCTCGACCGGGTTGACCGGCACGAGCTTGCCCTCGTCGATGAGGTGCTGCAGCAGCTGGGTGTGGTGGATGACCTCGAAGTGGCCGCCCAGCTGCGGGTACTCGTTGGCGATGGTGTTGAAGCAGTGCGGGCAGGTCGCCACGATCCGCTTGACCGGGGCGTCCTCCAGCGCGGCGTTCAGGGTCTCGACGTTCTGCGCGCCGAGCATCTGGAAGAGGAACTCGTTGCCCAGGCGGCGGGCGGAGTCACCGGTGCAGGACTCCTCCTTGCCGAGGATCGCGAACTGCACGCCCGCGGTGTGCAGCAGTTCGGCGAAGGCCTTGGTGGTCTTCTTCGCCCGGTCCTCCAGGGCGCCGGCGCAGCCGACCCAGTACAGGTACTCGACCTCGGCGGGGTCGATGTCCTCGCCGATCACCGGCACCTCGATGCCGGTCTCCTTCTTCAGCTCCTTGACCCAGTCGAGGCGGGCCTTGGTGGCCATGCCCCAGGGGTTGCCCTTGTTCTCCAGGTTCTTGAGCATGGTGCCGGCCTCGGTGGGGAACGAGGACTCGATCATGACCTGGTAGCGGCGCATGTCGACGATGTGGTCGATGTGCTCGATGTCGACGGGGCACTGCTCGACGCAGGCGCCGCAGGTGGTGCAGGACCACAGCACGTCCGGGTCGATGACGCCGTTCTCCTCGGCGGTGCCGATCAGCGGGCGCTCGGCCTCGGCCAGGGCTGCCGCCGGGACGTCCGCCAGCTGCTCGGCGGTGGCCCTCTCCTCGCCCTCCATGTCCTTGCCGCCGCCGGCCAGGAGGTAGGGGGCCTTGCCGAAGGCGTGCTCGCGCAGGCTCATGATCAGCAGCTTCGGCGAGAGCGGCTTGCCGGTGTTCCAGGCCGGGCACTGCGACTGGCAGCGGCCGCACTCGGTGCAGGTGGAGAAGTCGAGGATGCCCTTCCAGGAGAAGTGCTCGACCTGGGAGACGCCGAAGACGGCGTCGTCGGCCGGGTCCTCGAAGTCGATCGGCGCGCCGCCGCTGGTCATCGGGCGCAGCTCGCCGAGCGCGGTGGAGCCGTCCTCGGCGCGCTTGAAGTAGATGTTGAAGAAGGCCAGGAAGCGGTGCCAGGCGACGCCCATCGAGGGGTTGATGCCGATGGTGATCGCCCAGGCGAAGGAGGTGCAGATCTTCAGCATCGCGAAGATGTAGACCAGGTTCTCCAGGGTCCCGTGGGACAGGCCGCGGAAGGCCGCCACCAGCGGGTAGGAGATCAGGTACTTGGCCTCGTAGGAGCCGACGCCCTCCAGCGCGCCCTCCAGGCCGCGCAGGATCATGATGCACAGGCCGATGCCGAGGATCGTGTACTCGACGTAGAAGGCCTGCCAGGCGATCGAGCCGGCGAAGCGGGACTTGCGGCCGGCCCGGCCGGGCAGGCTCAGCAGGCGGATCACGATCAGGGCGGCGATGCCCAGCGTGGTGAAGGTGCCGACCAGCTCGGTGAAGAGCTCGTACGGCAGCCAGCCGCCGAGCACCGGCAGCACGAACTCGGCGTCGAACAGCTGGAAGAACGCCGTGAGCAGGGTCAGGCCCAGGGTGAAGAAGCCGACCGCGACGAACCAGTGGGCGACGCCGACGATCCCCCAGCGGTTCATCCTGGTGTGGCCGACGAACTCCACGGCCACGGTCTTCGCCCGCTGGGCGGGCTGCCCGAAACGGGTGGCGTCCGGCTGGCCGGTCCGCACCACCCGGTAGATGTAGAGCGCCGCACGAGCGGCGAGCGCGGTGCCGACCACGAACGTGACCAGCGAGATGACGATCGCTGCTAGCTGCATCGGCTCTCCGTCTCCTGCGGCTTGCTTGTTGCGGGTGTGCAGTGTCTCCGGGGCAGTGTACTCGTCGGTAACTTGCTGGGCCGACGGCCCGGACATTACCGCCGGGCACCACTTCTCCTGAAGATGCTCAAGGTATGGCGGCAGTCACGTGAACGCACGCCCGGGGGCACCCCGGCCGTGTCACGACGGCGCCACGGCCGCCTCCCCGCACCCCTCGGCTCACCAAACTTGAGCGACGAGGACTCATAGCTGTTGACGCGTCCCGGCCTGTCATGCATCCTTGAGCCTGTAAAGCTCAACTCTTCCGTGGAGGTATTTACGATGGCACGCGCGGTCGGCATCGACCTCGGCACGACGAACTCGGTCGTCAGCGTTCTGGAGGGTGGCGAGCCCACCGTCATCACGAACGCCGAGGGCGCGCGGACCACGCCGTCCGTCGTCGCCTTCGCCAAGAACGGCGAGGTGCTCGTCGGCGAGGTGGCCAAGCGCCAGGCGGTCACCAACGTGGACCGCACCATTCGCTCGGTCAAGCGCCACATGGGCACCAGCTGGAAGATCGGGCTGGACGGCAAGGACTTCAACCCGCAGCAGATCAGCGCCTTCATCCTGCAGAAGCTGAAGCGCGACGCCGAGTCCTACCTGGGCGAGACGGTCACCGACGCCGTCATCACCGTCCCGGCGTACTTCTCCGACTCCGAGCGCCAGGCGACCAAGGAGGCCGGTGAGATCGCGGGCCTCAACGTCCTGCGCATCGTCAACGAGCCGACCGCGGCCGCCCTGGCCTACGGCCTGGACAAGGACGACCAGACCATTCTGGTCTTCGACCTCGGTGGCGGCACCTTCGACGTCTCGCTGCTGGAGATCGGCGACGGGGTCGTCGAGGTGAAGGCCACCAACGGTGACAACCACCTCGGTGGCGACGACTGGGACCAGAAGGTCGTCGACCACCTGGTCAAGGTCTTCCAGGCCGGCCACGGCGTCGACCTGTCCAAGGACAAGATGGCGCTGCAGCGTCTGCGCGAGGCCTCCGAGAAGGCCAAGATCGAGCTGTCCTCGTCCTCCGAGACCTCGATCAACCTGCCCTACATCACGGCCTCCGCCGAGGGCCCGCTGCACCTGGACGAGAAGCTCACCCGGGCCCAGTTCCAGCAGCTCACCTCGGACCTGCTGGAGCGCTGCAAGGTCCCGTTCCACAACGTCATCAAGGACGCGGGCATCGCCCTCTCCGAGATCGACCACGTCGTCCTCGTCGGCGGCTCGACCCGTATGCCGGCCGTCGCCGAGCTCGTCCGCGAGCTGACCGGCGGCAAGGACGCCAACAAGGGCGTCAACCCGGACGAGGTCGTCGCCATCGGCGCCTCGCTCCAGGCCGGTGTCCTCAAGGGCGAGGTCAAGGACGTCCTGCTGCTCGACGTCACCCCGCTGTCCCTCGGCATCGAGACCAAGGGCGGCATCATGACCAAGCTGATCGAGCGCAACACCACGATCCCGACCAAGCGCTCCGAGATCTTCACCACGGCCGAGGACAACCAGCCGTCCGTGCAGATCCAGGTCTACCAGGGCGAGCGCGAGATCGCGGCGTACAACAAGAAGCTCGGCATGTTCGAGCTGACCGGCCTGCCGCCGGCCCCCCGCGGCCTGCCCCAGATCGAGGTCACCTTCGACATCGACGCCAACGGCATCATGCACGTCGGCGCGAAGGACCTCGGCACCGGCAAGGAGCAGAAGATGACCGTCACCGGCGGCTCCGCGCTGCCGAAGGACGACATCGAGCGCATGATGCGCGAGGCCGAGCAGTACGCGGAGGAGGACCACAAGCGCCGCGAGGCCGTGGAGACCCGCAACCAGGCCGAGCAGCTCGTGTACTCCACCGAGAAGTTCATCGCCGACAACTCCGACAAGCTCCCGGCCGACGTCAAGACCGAGGTCGAGACCGCCATCGGCGAGCTCAAGGAGGCCCTGAAGGGCGAGGACATCGCGGCGATCCGCGAGGCCTCGGAGAAGGTCTCCACCACCGCCCAGAAGCTCGGCCAGGCGCTCTACGCCAACGCCGACGCCGCCGGTGCGGCGGGCGCGGCCGGCGACGCCGGTGAGGCCGGTGCCAAGGACGACGACGTCGTCGACGCCGAGATCGTGGACGACGAGAAGCCCAAGGGCGGTGCGGCATGACGGAGAAGCCGCAGGGTGCCGAGCCCGGCGACGACTCCGCCGCCGAGGAGGCCGTGATCAAGGCCGCCGAGGAGGCCGCCTCCGCCGGTGCCGAGGGCACCGACGCGGGCACCCCCTCGGGGGACGCTGCGGCCAAGCAGCTCGCCGAGCGCACCGCCGATCTCCAGCGCCTCCAGGCCGAGTACCAGAACTACCGCAAGCGGGTCGAGCGCGACCGGCTGACGGTCCGTGAGATCGCCGTCTCCAACATCCTGGAGTCGCTGATCCCGGTCCTGGACGACATCGGCCGGGCCCGCGACCACGGCGAGGTGACGGGCGGTTTCAAGTCCGTCGCCGAGTCCCTGGAGACGGTCGTCGCCAAGCTGGGCCTGCAGCAGTTCGGCAAGGAGGGCGAGCCCTTCGACCCGACCATGCACGAGGCGCTGATGCACAGCTACTCCTCGGAGGTCACCGAGGACACCTGCGTCCAGATCCTCCAGCCCGGTTACCGGATCGGCGAGCGGATCATCCGCCCGGCGATGGTCGCGGTCGCGGAGCCCCAGCCGGGCACCCAGACCACGCCCGGCCCGGACGCCGACACCGCCAAGGGCGGGGAGAAGAAGGACCAGGCCGACGGTGGCTCGGACAGCTGACCACCGGTGACAGCTGACAACCCTTGCGCTGCGGAGTCGTACGCCGGCCAGTACGGCGGACGGCTCCGCAGCGCGCTGTCGAGGTCCCCCGGCACGACCGGCCGGGTTCCGACCGTTGACAGCACTGTGACGATGGACCTCGGGAGGTGGCGCCGGCCATGAGCGGCAAGGACTACGTGGAGAAGGACTACTACAAGGTCCTCGGCGTGCCGAAGGACGCCAGCGCCACAGAGATCAAGAAGACCTACCGCAAGCTGGCGCGCGAGTTCCACCCCGACGCCAACAAGGGCGACACCAAGGCCGAGGAGCGGTTCAAGGACATCTCCGAGGCCTACGACGTCCTCTCCGACGAGAAGCGCCGCAAGGAGTACGACGAGGCCCGCAGCCTCTTCGCCAACGGCGGCTTCCGGGGCGGCCCCGGTGGCACCGGCAGCTACAGCTTCGACTTCGGCGACCTGTTCAGCGGCAGCCAGGGCGGCGGCGGCAACGGCGGGATCGGCGACGTCTTCGGCGGCCTCTTCAACCGGGGCGGCCGGCAGGCCCAGCCGCGGCGCGGCTCCGACGTCGAGACCGAGGTGACGCTCTCCTTCGAGGAGGCCGTCGACGGTGCGACCGTCCCGCTGCGGATGACCAGCCAGGCCCCCTGCCGCCTCTGCAACGGCACCGGCGCCAAGTCCGGCACCACCCCGCGGGTCTGCCCGACCTGCGTGGGCTCCGGCACCGTGAGCCGGGGCCAGGGCGCCTTCGCGCTCTCCGAGCCCTGCCGGGACTGCCGCGGCCGCGGCATGATCGTCGACGACCCGTGCACCGACTGCCACGGCAGCGGCCGGGCCAGCTCCGCCCGCACCATGCAGGTCCGGATCCCGGCCGGCGTCCAGGACGCCCAGCGGATCCGGCTCAAGGGCAAGGGCGCCCAGGGCGAGCGCGGCGGCCAGCCCGGTGACCTCTACGTCACCGTGCACGTCGACCCGCACCCCGTCTTCGGGCGCAAGGCCGACAACCTGACCGTGACCGTCCCGGTCACCTTCCCCGAGGCCGCGCTCGGCGGCACCATCGAGGTGCCGACCCTGAACGGCCCGTCGGTGAAGCTCAAGCTGCCCCCGGGCAGTGCCAACGGCCTGACCCTGCGGGCCCGCGGCAAGGGCGCCACCCGCAAGGACGGCACCCGCGGCGACCTGCTGGTCACCGTGGAGGTCGTGGTGCCCCAGACCGTCACCGGCGACGCGCTGACCGCACTGGAGCAGTACCGCGAGGCGACCGCCTCCGACGACCCACGAGCCGCCCTGTTCAGAGCGGCGAAGGGAGCGTGACGACCAGATGATCCCCGACGAACCCATCGGACCCGGCCTCGGTGACGGCCTTCCCGGTGGCGGCGCCCGGCGCACCACGCGCCGGAGCGCCCCGCAGCCCCACTACGTGCTCACCGAGGAGACCCCGGTCTACGTGATCTCGGTGGCCGCCGAGCTCTCCGGTCTGCACCCGCAGACCCTCCGCCAGTACGACCGGCTCGGCCTGGTCTGCCCCGACCGCACCGCCGGCCGGGGCCGCCGCTACTCCGCGCGCGACATCCAGCAGTTGCGCGAGGTCCAGCGGCTCTCCCAGGACGAGGGCATCAACCTGGCCGGCATCAAGCGGATCATCGAGCTGGAGAACCAGGTCAGCGCCCTCCAGTCCCGGATCGCGGAACTGGCCGACTCCCTGGAGAGCGCGGCCGCCGCACTCCAGCAGCGCGAGGCCACCATCCACGCCTCCTACCGCCGCGACCTCGTCCCGTACCAGCCCCCCACGCCGCACTCCAGCGCCCTGGTCGTCTGGCGCCCCAAGCGCTGACCTCCCGCGCCGCCCCGCCGACGCCGCCGGTTTCCCCCTGGCCGGGGGGTGCCGGCGGCGCGGCGTTTGGTGAGAGAGTGCTCGGTGCAGGCAACAGCAGATCGAGAAACACCGATGCCGGCCCTCGAAGGCTCTGTCCAAGATCCCCGTCGAAGCCGGCGCCCCGGCTTCGCACAGCCCTATCCGACACCAGGGAGCCGCAGATGAGCGAGACGGCCGATCCCGGACTCACCTCAGGCGGTCTCGGCGTCCTTTCGGATAATGCACGCAAGCTGTATCTCGACATCCTGCACACCCACGGTCGCCTGTTGCCCGAAAACCGGGAGGCCACCGATGCCAAGTACCTTCAGGAGCTTCTCGACATCGGCCTGCTGGTGCCGGACACGGACGATCCGAACGTCCTCGTGGCCGTGGACCCCCAGCAGCTTTCGTCCGGACTCATCGCCTCCTGGCAGCGCAAGGCCCTCGACCTGCTGTCCCGGGCCGAGGCACTGCCGATCGACCTGAAGGACCTGACCGAGGCTTTCCACACGCCGAAGCAGACCGGCGGCAGCATCGAGTACGTGCGCGGAAAAGTGCTGATCAACCAACGGCTGGGCCAGTTGACCAACAGCTGTACCGAGGAGTTCCTGGCCGCGCAACCGGGCGGTCCCCGCCCTCCGGAGGCCCTTGCCAGCAGCCGGGACCGGGATCTGGCCCTGCTCCAGAGGGGCGCCTCGTTCCGGACGATCTACCACCCGAGTACCCGCTACCACGCGGCCACCAGGGACTACGTCCTGGCGATCACGGACGGGGGCGGGGAGGTCCGCACCCTGGACGAGCCCTATACGCGACTCATCGTCGTCGATCGGCGTACCGCCATCATTCCTGTCGCCGACGACCTGAATGTGGCCGCGTTCATTCACGACAGGGCGATCATCAGCTATCTGGTCTCCGACATCTTCGAGCGCAACTGGAACCGCGCACTCGAATTCGACGGCGCCCGAGCGGTGCCCCAGGAAGTCATCTCACGCCTGCGACAGACGATCATCGATCTGCTGCTGAAGGGCACCAGTCATCGCGTCATAGCCAGGAGCCTCGGCATCAGTGAACGGACCCTCGCACGTCACATAGCGGACATGCGGGAGGACTACAAGGTCGATTCACTGTTCCAGCTCGGATACGTGCTGGCCCGAACGCCTCAGCACGGTCACCCCGAGAGCCGGCCGGACGGGCTGGACCAGGTCACCGACTGACCCGGCGAGCCCTCCGACGAACCGGCTCAGGTCCAGTTGCTGTCGCTGTCCGTCAGTGCCACCGTCCGCAGCTCCGAGGACGCGGGGCTGTGCGACGCGGGCTGGTGGCCGGAAGCTGCCGAGACAATCTGGCTGCTCGCGGTCAATACTGCTACAACGGCAGCGATCGAAACTGCCACAATGCGAACGTGCCGGCGCAGGCGAAGCATGCGATCACGCCTTCCTGAGTAGTCGCAAGGTATCGAGCAATGGGAACAGCTGAGCAATCGACCACATAATGCCCCAGCTCGAACGCGCGCGCCACATGCCCCCTGCGCAGAAGTGCGTCATCTCCATGCCAGGCAGTCAGATGACACCTCTCAGCAGTGGACTCGACCGCCCCGAGCGATGGACGATCAGTTCGCTCCCGATGGTCCCGGCAAGCTCACCACACTTGCCGATGTACCTTCAATTCACCATTCGGCCCCGCACCTCGGGCGGAGACCGCAGCCACGCCGATCGGAACCCCTGACCCAACCCTGCCGGACCTGGTGAACCCGATCAGCCACTCCCCGGAGTCGACATGACTGAGCCCTACCTGCGTCACCACGACAGCCAGGCCCACGAGGGTCGGCGTGCACGAGTCTTCCTGGCCGCGCCGCTGATGCGGCTGACCGGGCCGGCGGACAGTGTGGTGACTCTTGCCAGCCGGACGCGGCTGACCACCCTCCGCACCACCCTTCTCCGCAGTGGCGCCGCCGTCTACAGCGCCCACCACAGTGACGCCTGGACCGTCGCCGGCCGCGCCCCCGAGCCGCGGGTGCCGTCGGACTTCCGCGCGCTGCAGTCCGCGGACCTGGTCTTCGCCTACGTCGGCGCGCCGCTCTCCGCCGGCGTCAGCCTGGAGCTGGGCTGGGCGTCCGCGCTGCGCAAGCCGATCGTCCTGCTGGTGGACGAGGCCATCACCCACAACCCGCTGATCGCCACCATCGAGCAGGTCGCCCCCGTCCTGCCGCTGGTCTTCGACGACACCTGGTCCCAGGAGGCGCTCCACCACACCGTGGAGACCGCCCTCGACTGGGCCGGCATGGCGCTCTCCCTGCGCGAGGGCTTCTGGACCGCCCCCGGCGAGCAGTTCACCGTCCCCCGGCAGCAGCCCCCGGCCGTCGGCCCGACCGGCTACTGGCCCACCGGCGCGGCCACCGGCTGATCGCGGCTCAGGCACCGGGCTCCCCCGCCCGGGCTCCGCGCATCTGCCAGCCGAGCTGGAACAGCGTCTCCGCGTCGTACATCTCCCGGAGCCGGGAGATGTAGGCGGCCACCGTCCGCTCGCTCAGTCCCAGCCGTGCGGCGATCGTCCGCTGGGTCAGCCCCTGGGCGAGCAGCCGGCCGACCTGCTCGTGCACCGCGGAATCGGCCGTACCGGCAGCCAGCGCGGCCCAGTTGACGCCTTCGGCGTGGTGCCAGTGCTGCTCGAAGGTGTCCACCAGGAACGCCACCACGGCCGGATCGGTCACCAGTACGGCCTTCGTCCCGTCGGCGCCCTTCGGCAGCACCGCCACCGAACGGTCGAAGATCACCAGGCGGGTGAAGTCGGCGGCCAGCGTCCGGATCGAGCAGCCGAGTCGGGTGACCTCCGCGGCGTAGTCGACCGTGGCCGGGTCGAGCCTGGCCGGCGGCTGGTAGATCGTCCGGACGCTGCCGCCCCTGCGCAGGTAGGCACTGGTGTGGTGGAGCATGTCCGCGATGACGCCGGCCGGACGGGCGCCTCCCGGCTGCATGGTCATGGACTCGTGCGGGTACTCCCGCGCGAGGCAGGTCAGCAGCGTGCGGATCTCCGGCACACCCTCGACATGCTCCACCCCTCCCGTCACATCGAGGTGGCGCGAGGTGCGTTCGTAGGCCCGGACGAGTTCGTCCAGGCGGTCCGGCAACCGCTCGGACTGCTGGAGCAGCCTGACCCCCTCCGCCCGCAGGTCCGCCGCCACCTGGTCGGCGAGCGCCCGCGGGCTCACGGCCACGTACGACGAGTCCAGGGCGTGCGGCACCAGCAGGCCGAGGCGGATCAGCGCCTCCAGCGCGCCCCGGTCCGCCGGGTCCACCTCGGCGGACCCGATCCGGCCGCCCTCGCGCAGCACCGCGAGGTAGAGCTCCCGGGCGGCCTCGTCCGGCAGTACCGCGTTCAGCACCTCGGAGGTCCTGGGGACCGCCGGGGCCGCCGGCTCATCCGTCGTCACGGCCGCCCCGCATCAGCCAGCCGAGCTGGAAGAGGGTCTGGGCTCCGTAGCGGTCGCGCAGCCGGGAGATGTGGGCGGCGACGGTGCGTTCGCTCAGACCGAGGCGGGTGGCGACGGCGCGCTGGGTGAGGCCGCGGGCGAGCAGGCGGCCGACGCGTTCGGGCGGGCTGTGGGCGGCGCCCCGGCCGGGCGCGGTGGAGCGGCCGATGGCATCGGCGCGGCACCAGTCGCGTTCGAAGGCGTTGACGATGAAGGCGATCGCGGCCGGGTCGGTGATGAACGCGGCGGTGCTGTGGTCGTCCGAGGCGGAGATCACGGCCACCGAGCGGTCGAAGATCATCAGCCGCTGGATGGGCTCGTCCAGGATCCGGATCAGCGAGCCGCGCCGGGTGACCTCCTCGGCGTAGGCCAGGGCGGGCGGTTCGGACATCGCGACCGGCTGGTAGATGGTGCGCAACGAGCAGCCGCGCCGGAGCAGTTGGACGTCCTGCTGGATCGCGATCTTGAGCGCGTCGGCCGGCCGGGGCCCCGGCTGGGCGGTGAGGACCTCGGTACGGCAGTCGGAGACCAGCTGCGAGATCCGGTGCCGGATGTGGATGTGGCCCTCGATGTAGACGGCCCCGCCGGAGCGCTCGGGCGGGCGGGGCATCGCGTCGTAGGCGCGGGTGAGGGCGTCCAAGGTGCCGGGGAGGTTCTCGGCGCGGACCAGGAGCCGGGTGGCCTCGCTGCGGAGTTCGGCGCCGAGGCGGTCGCTGACCGAGCGGGGGCTCACGGCGGTGTAGCAGGCGTCCATCGGGTTGGGCACCAGCAGGCCGATGGAGACCAGCCGGTGGACGGCCGCGCGGTCGGCCTCGGGGACGTCGGCGAAGCGGACGCGGCCGCCGTCGGCGAGGATCGCCAGGTAGAGGCCGCGGGCGGTCTCGTCGGGCTCGCCGGCGGCCGCGGCGGTGCCGGCCGCGCCCTCGTCGGGGGCGCCGCCCGAGGTGTCCTTCGGATCCGCCGTCGCTCCGAACGTCACGTCGAACGCTCCCTGCCGGGTTCTCTCGGGGTGTGGTGCTCCGCGCGCGCGGCGCGGTGACCGTCGGCCCTCACGCTACTGGGGACCGACGGGTCCCCGGACCTCGGGTGCCGTCGCACACGGGTCCGGGGAGCCGTCGGTCTACGCCGCGGTCCCAGCGCTTCCGGCGAGGCGGAGCAGCAACGCCTCGCCGGCTCCGGTCCCGGGGGCCATCACCACACATGGCGTCCCGGCCGGCGCTCTTCCCCCCCGATATGCAGGCACGTGCGGACGTGCCGGTCGCATCCAGCAATGAAGAGCAAGTCGCCATCATCGGGCTGCGGTTGCCCGGACGACCTGGCGTGACTCCACCCTCACAGCGTGACGGCCGGTGAACAAGTGCCGCCCTGCTGCATGTTCTCGCAATTGCAGAAACCTGCAGCACCGGACCGGCCCCGACCGGCCCGGTCCGTTGCCGGTTCCTGCGAAGTACCAGGTCAGCGAGGTGTTGCGGAAGTTCTCCGACCGCCCGTCCGGTCGGTGGCGGACGCGCGGAGTCCGGAAAACCGGACTCGTGGGGCCGTCGGGGCCGGTCCCGGCGGGCCTCGGCGGGCCTCAGCGGGCCAGCAGCCGTCCGCCGGCCAGCGCGGCGGCCGTGCCGCCGGCCGCGATCGCCCAGCCCGCCAGCAGCAGCGCGAACAGGCCGACGGCGAGCCCGGTGAACCCGGCGAAGCCGGTGTGCCGGGCCAGCGCGGCCGCCCCGGTGACGCAGGTGCCGACCGGGAAGGTGAACGCCCACCAGGTCATCCCGAACCCCATCCCGGCCCGCCGGGCGCGCAGATTGGCGGCGAGGGCGAGCAGCAGCCACAGCATCGCGACACCGAGCACGGCCACGCCGTACAGCTCGGCGAGCGGGAGCGCGACCGGGGCGAGCCGGGGCAGGACCGGGCCGGCGGCGTCGGCGAGCTGGTGCACGGCGGTGGTGGACTGGCCGAGCGGGCCGAGCACCAGGAACAGGGTCGGGGTGAGCGCCAGGGCGGACAGCTTGCTGTGCACCAGGCCGGTGAGCACCACCGGCAACAGGGCCAGGGTGGCCAGCAGGCCGATCCCGAACAGCGTCGCGCAGCCGTAGAGCAGGGCCTCCCGGGCACTGCCTGCGGGCAGGTGCGGGACCAGCGCCGGGCCGGCGGCGGAGGCGACCAGCGGGGCGACCACGGGCAGCAGCCAGGTCGGGTTGGCGCCGAGCGGGGAGACCTTGTGCCGGGTGATCATCAGATAGGGGATGCCGACCGCGACGGCCAGCGCGTACAGCGTGCCCGCCGTCCACAGCACCAGGTCGATCGCGACGGCCGGGCCGGTGCCGAGCACCCGGGAGCCGACGGTCAGGGTGCCGAGGCCGACCGAGAGCAGCGCCATCGGCGGACAACCGTAGAAGACGGCGGTGGCCGGGTTCTCCAGCAGGTGCTCCCGGGCGGCCTCGCGGTGCCGGGTCAGGTGGACCGCGCGGGCGGTACCGAGCAGCAGCAGGGCGGCCAGTCCGAGCGCCCACGCCACCTCGGCGAACCCCAGCAGGCCGGGCCACCGGACCGGGAGGGCGGCCGCGCCGTTCGCCACGATCGCCGTCCCCATGACCACCGCGTACCAGTTCGGGGTGAGCTGGGAGAGGTCGAGGCGGCGGGCCCGGGCGGTGAGGCGGGCCCGGGCGGACATCGGGGGAGCGGCGCTGAGCAGGGTGACCATGGCATCAACCGTCCCCCGGGACGGCGGCCGCCGGTAGCGCCGCGCGCTCTATGAGGGCATAGCCTGGATCTATGCCCCTCTCCCCGCGCGTCCCCGAAATCGGTGCCCTGGAGCTGCTGCTCGCGGTGGCCCGGCTCGGCAGTGTCGGCCGGGCGGCCGCCGAGATCGGGGTGAGCCAGCCGACCGCCAGCGCCCGGATCAAGGGCATGGAGCGGCAGATCGGCGTCCCGCTGCTGGAGCGCTCCCCGCGCGGCTCCCGGCCCACCGAGGCGGGCCGGCTGGTGGTCGAGTGGGCCCGGCAGGTGGTGGAGGCGGCGCAGGCGCTGGACGCCGGGATCGACGCACTGCGCGAGCGCCGGGACGCCCGGCTGACCGTGGTGGCCAGCCTGACCGTCGCCGAGTACCTGATGCCGGGCTGGCTGCTGGCGCTGCACGCGACCAATCCGGGGACGGCCGTGACGCTGCGCACCGCCAACTCGGCGGACGTGGCCGGGCACGTGCTGTCCGGGGACGCCGACCTGGGCTTCGTCGAGGGGCCGCTGCCGCCGGCCGGGCTGGCGGGCGCGGTGGTGGCGGCGGACCGGCTGGTGGTCGTGGTGGCACCGGACCATCCGTGGGCGCGCCGGCGCTCGCCGCTGTCCGGGGCGGAGCTCTCGGCGACCCCGCTGGTGCTGCGCGAACCGGGTTCGGGCACCAGGGAGGTGCTGGAGATGGCGCTGGACCCGTACGGCGGCGCCGCGCCGCCGCGGCTGGAGCTGGCCTCGTCGACGGCGCTGAAGGCGGCGGCGATGACCGGCGCCGGGCCGGTCTGCCTGAGCGAGCTGGCGGTGGTGGAGGAGCTGGCGACCCGGCGGCTGGTGGCGGTGCGGCTGGCGGAGGAGCTGGACCTGCGGCGGCCGCTGCGGGCGGTCTGGCCGTCCGGGCAGCGGCCGTCCGGGCCGGCCCGGGACCTGCTGGCGCTGACCCGGCGGACGGCGGGGACGCACCAGGCGAGGATGGCCCAGGCGCGGACCCTGCCGCCGAGGACGGCGGCCCGGCCGGCCACCGGGACGGGCGCGGCCGCGGGCACCGCCGGGTCGGCCGCGCGGAGCGAGCGGCCCGTTCTGCGGGCCCGCCCCGACCGTTCACGCAAAAGTTGAGCGGAATAGACTCAACTTAGTGCATGCTGTAGAGAGCAGACATCAGCTCGACGAGGGAGGACCCCCCAGCAGTGGACGCCAGCAAGTTCACCACCAAGACGCAGGACGCCCTGTCCGCCGCGATCCGGCAGGCGGGCGCGGCCGGCAACCCGGACGTCAAGCCGGTGCACATCCTGATCGCCCTGCTGGAACAGCCCGAGGGCATCGCCAGGCCGCTGCTCGAGGCGGTCGGCGCGGACGTGTCCGCGATCGACGCCGACGCCCGCCGGCAGCTGACCGCACTCCCGAGCGCCTCCGGCTCCACCGTCGCCGCGCCGCAGCTGGCCCGCGACACCATGGCCGTGCTGACCGAGGCCGGCAAGCGCGCCGACGACCTCGACGATCAGTACGTCTCCACCGAGCACCTGCTGGTCGGCCTGGCCGCCGAGGGCGGCGCGGTCGCCGAGCTGCTGGTGCGGCAGGGCGCCACCGCCAAGGCGCTGCTGGCCGCGTTCAAGGACGTCCGCGGCAGCGCCCGGGTCACCTCGCCGGACCCGGAGGGCACCTACAAGGCCCTGGAGAAGTACGGCACCGACCTCACCCAGGCCGCCCGGGACGGCAAGCTCGACCCGGTGATCGGCCGGGACCAGGAGATCCGCCGGGTGGTCCAGGTGCTCTCCCGCCGGACCAAGAACAACCCGGTGCTGATCGGCGAGCCCGGCGTCGGCAAGACCGCCGTGGTCGAGGGCCTGGCCCAGCGCATCGTGGCCGGCGACGTGCCGGAGTCTCTGCGCGGCAAGCGGCTGGTCGCGCTGGACCTCGGCGCGATGGTGGCCGGCGCCAAGTACCGCGGCGAGTTCGAGGAGCGGCTGAAGGCCGTCCTCAACGACATCAAGCAGAGCAACGGCCAGGTCGTCACCTTCATCGACGAGCTGCACACCATGGTCGGCGCGGGCGCCGGCGGCGACTCCGCGATGGACGCCGGCAACATGCTCAAGCCGATGCTGGCCCGCGGCGAGCTGCGGATGGTCGGCGCCACCACCCTGGACGAGTACCGCGAGCGGATCGAGAAGGACCCGGCCCTGGAGCGCCGCTTCCAGCAGGTGCTGGTCGGCGAGCCGAACGTCGAGGACTCGATCGCCATCCTGCGCGGCCTCAAGGGCCGGTACGAGGCGCACCACAAGGTGCAGATCTCGGACGCCGCGCTGGTCGCCGCGGCCACCCTCTCGCACCGCTACATCACCTCCCGCTTCCTGCCGGACAAGGCGATCGACCTGGTCGACGAGGCGGCCTCCCGGCTGCGGATGGAGATCGACTCCTCGCCGGTCGAGATCGACGAACTCCAGCGCTCCGTCGACCGGTTGCGGATGGAGGAGCTGGCCCTGGAGAAGGAGTCGGACCCGGCCTCGGTCGACCGGCTGGCCAAGCTCCGCCGCGATCTCGCCGACAAGAACGAGCAGTTGAGCGTGCTCACGGCCCGCTGGGAGCAGGAGAAGAAGAGCCTGAACCGGGTCGGCGAGCTCAAGGGCCGCCTGGAGGACCTGCACGGCGCGCTCGAACGCGCCCAGCGGGACGGCGACTTCGAGCGGGCGTCGAAGCTGATGTACGCCGAGATCCCGGCCGCCGAGAAGGAGCTCACCGAGGCCCAGGAGCGCGCCGCCGGCGAGGACACCTCCGCCTCGATGGTCAAGGAGGAGGTCGGCCCGGACGACGTGGCCGATGTGGTGGCGTCCTGGACGGGCATCCCGGCCGGCCGCCTCATGGAGGGCGAGAGCTCCAAACTCCTTCGCATGGAGGAGGAGTTGGGCCGACGCCTGATCGGCCAGCCGGAGGCCGTGCAGGCCGTGTCGGACGCCGTGCGGCGCACCCGCTCGGGCATCGCCGACCCGGACCGCCCGACCGGCTCCTTCCTCTTCCTCGGCCCCACCGGCGTCGGCAAGACCGAACTCGCCAAGGCCCTGGCCGACTTCCTCTTCGACGACCAGCGGGCGATGGTCCGCATCGACATGAGCGAGTACGGCGAGAAGCACTCCGTCTCCCGCCTGGTCGGCGCCCCGCCCGGGTACATCGGCTACGAGGAGGGCGGCCAGCTCACCGAGGCGGTCCGCCGCCGCCCGTACAGCGTGGTGCTGCTGGACGAGGTGGAGAAGGCCCACCCCGAGGTCTTCGACGTGCTGCTCCAGGTGCTCGACGACGGCCGGCTCACCGACGGCCAGGGCCGCACGGTGGACTTCCGCAACGCGATCCTGATCCTCACCTCCAACCTGGGCAGCCAGTTCCTGGTGGACCCGACCACCCCGGACGAGCGCAAGAAGGACCTCGTCCTGGAGTCGGTGCGGTCCGCCTTCAAGCCGGAGTTCCTCAACCGGCTGGACGACATCGTGGTCTTCGACCCGCTGGGCACCGCCGAGCTGACCCGGATCGTCGACCTCCAGGTGGCCCGGCTCGCCGACCGGCTGCGCGACCGCCGGCTCGAGCTGGAGGTCTCCGCGGCCGCCCGGGACTGGCTGGCGCTCACCGGCTACGACCCGGCGTACGGCGCCCGGCCGCTGCGCCGGCTGGTGCAGTCCGCGATCGGCGACCAGCTGGCCCGGGCGATCCTGGCGGGCCAGGTGCACGACGGCGACACCGTGCTGGTCGAGCGGGACGAGACCGGCGACCGCCTCACCGTGCGTGCCCGCGGACCACTGGAGAAATGACCCTCCGGGACCGGCCGCCCGGACCCGCCGCGCCCCCGGATCACCCGGGGGCGCGCCGTGATCCGGCCATGCCGCCCCGGCTTGCGGGCACCTCTGTGAGGTGGGCCCCGGATGAGGCAGGATGGACTCGGAAGGGCGGCCTCTCATTGCCGACCACCATGTGCACTGAGGAAGAGGACCCCATGAGCATCGACCCGTCGTCCATCCCGTCCTTCGGCGCGCCGCAGGGCGGTCAGCCCGGCGGTCAGGGCGGCCGACCGGCCGGCCCGCCGCCGATCATCGTCCCGGACCAGGCCCTGGTCGGCCAGCTGCTCGACCAGATGCAGCTCAAGCACGTGGTCGACGAGGAGGGTGACCTCACCGCCCCCTGGGAGGGCTTCCGCGTCTACTACATGTTCCGCGGCGAGCAGAAGGAGCTCTTCGCGGTGCGCGCGTTCTACGACCGCGCGTACCCGCTGGAGAAGAAGGGCGAGATCCTCGACCTGATCGACGAGTGGAACCGGGAGACCCTGTGGCCCAAGGTCTACACCCACACCCACGAGGACGGCGTGGTCCGGCTGATCGGTGAGGCCCAGATGATCGTCGGCACCGGCGTCAACCTGGACTACTTCGTCACCACCACCGCCAACTGGACCCAGGCCGCGGTCGGCTTCGAGCAGTGGATCGTCGAGCGTCTGGGCCTCCAGGACGAGATCGAGGGCGAGGGCGGCGAGGACAAGCCGTCCGACGGCGCCGACGAGAACTGAACCCGCGGGGAACCCCCGTGCACGGCCCGCCACCGACGCCCGGTGGCGGGCCGTCCTTGTCCCCGGGGCCCCTCGGGCCCCAGGATGGGCCCGACCGGGCCCCGGGACGGGCCCGGCCACCGCCGACACCGAGGTACGAGGAGCCGTGATGGGTGCGAGGCCGCTGCTGAACCGTCGTCTGGACGGGCTCGGTACGACGATCTTCGCGGAGATGTCCGCACTGGCCACCGCCACCGGCTCGATCAACCTCGGCCAGGGGTTCCCCGACACCGACGGCCCCGAGGAGGTCCGCGAGGCCGCCGTCCGGGCCCTGCGCGACGGGCGCGGCAACCAGTACCCGCCCGGCCCGGGCGTCCCCGAGCTGCGGACCGCGATCTCCGCGCACCAGCGGGGCCGCTACGGCCTCGACTACGACCCGGACACCGAGGTGCTGGTCACCGCCGGCGCCACCGAGGCCATCGCCGCCGCCCTGCTCGCCCTGCTGGAGCCCGGTGACGAGGTCATCGCCCTCGAACCGTTCTACGACTCCTACAGCGCCTGCATCGCGATGGCCGGCGCGGTCCGGGTCCCGCTCACCCTGCGTGCCCCCGACTTCCGCCCCGACCTGGACCGGCTGCGCTCGCTGGTCACCCCGCGTACCCGGCTGCTGCTGCTCAACTCGCCGCACAACCCGACCGGTCTCGTGCTCTCCCCCGAGGAGCTCGCCGCCGTCGCCGAACTCGCCGTCGAGCGCGATCTCCTGGTGGTCACCGACGAGGTCTACGAGCACCTGGTGTTCGAGGGCGCCCACCACCCGATCGCCGCCCTGCCCGGCATGCGCGAGCGCACCGTCTCGATCTCCTCGGCCGGCAAGACCTTCTCCTTCACCGGCTGGAAGGTCGGCTGGGTGACCGGCACGCCCGAGCTGGTCGCCGCCGTCCGCACCGCCAAGCAGTACCTCACCTATGTCAGCGCCGGCCCGTTCCAGTACGCCGTCGCCGAGGCCCTCGCCCTCCCGGACAGCTACTTCGACGGCTTCCGCGCCGATCTGCTGCACAAGCGCGACCTGCTCGCGGACGGCCTCACCGCGGCCGGGTTCCGGGTCTTCCGCCCCCAGGGCACCTACTTCGTCACCACCGACATCACCCCGCTGGGCGAGCAGGACGGCGTCGAGTTCTGCCGCGCCCTGCCCGAGCGCTGCGGGGTCGTGGCCATCCCCAACGCCGTCTTCTACGACGACGCCGACGCCGGCCGCCCGCTGGTGCGCTTCACCTTCTGCAAGCGGGTGGACGTCCTGGAGGAGGCGGTCGACCGACTGACCCGGCTCCGTCCTGTCGACCGGACCTCTCGCACGTCCTGACGATTCGTCAATTCACCCGACGGGCAGCGGCCTTGCTGCCTGTCGGGCAATCCGTCGTGCCTGCGCGGCAGGGTTTCGCCCCAGGCTGCTACCGTGCGCCCGGCGCGTCCGCGGCGAGGGCGCACGCGTAGTGCGAACAGCTTGCGATCCGCGCACACGGCGTGCGGGCCGGAGCGAAAGGCGCGCGCGGTGCACAGTCGCACACCGGGTCGATCAGAGCAGCGAAGCCGATGTGCTCGAAACGGTGAATGCTTGACAAAGTTGGGTAAATCACCGACGGACCCGGCGTATTCGTGCTTCTCTGCTGCTGAATCTCCAGCCGGAATCCTTCCTTCCACGGTCGGCCGCGCCCTGGACCGCACAGCCACGAACAGCCCCGCCTTGACCCGGGCCCGATCGCTGCTGCTCGGAGGGCGCGCACGGAGCTGAAACGCGGAGCCGAGCATGCTCACCACTTTGCAGACCTCCTACACGGACACCCGCGCGGGTGACCTGGCCTGGTGCCTGGGCGGCGAGCCGCTGCCCGCCCTCGCGGTCCGCGACCTGAGACTCGACGGCCCCGGCCTGCCCGGCCCGTCCGGCACCCTCCAGCTGCGCCTGCTGGGCGCCTCCCACCAGGTCGTGATCGCCGCCGGACCGGGCCACTGCCTGGAGACCGTCGCCTGCCTGCCCGGCCGCCGGACGCCGCTGCCCGCCCGGGTGGCCAAGCAGGTCGACGGCTGGGAGTACGAGTTCGCGGCCCGGATCGAGGCCCTCCCGCCGCACGACTTCGCCGCCCGCGCGCAGGAGTTGCTCGCCCTGGTCGAGGGCCACCCGCGCGGCCTGGCCGGCGTCTTCCCCGGCGACCCCAGCGCCTTCACCGCGCTGGTCACCCAGGGCGGGGTGGACCGCCTGCTCTGGCGCACCTGGCACGCCTATCCGCAGGAAGGACGGCTGGTCTGCACCCGCTCCTCGCTGGTGGTCTCCGGATGACCGGCACCGACCCCGCCGTTCCGTCCATAGCCCCGGCCGTGCACATTCATTCGTACGCAGGAACGATTCGTCAACCTGCGATACCGCCCTGTCCGTCGAATGGGCGCAGCCGTCCGTCCCGAACGTCGCCTAGCGTTTGTTCGTGATCAATCATCCGGTCGGTCCGCCCCCCGCACAGCCGGGCCTCGACCTCGACGACGGCAGCCCACCCCGGCCCGGGCGGAGCCTGACCTCCCTGCCCGCCCGCCGTCGGTCCCGCCTGCGCGCCCGCCCCGAGCTCGCCCGGGCGGTGGTGCTGCTCGCCGCGTTCGTCTGCGCGGCCTGCGGACTCGTCTACGAGCTTGAACTCGTGGCCCTCGGCGACTATCTGCTCGGGGACTCGGTCACCCAAACCTCGGTCGTGCTCTCCGTCATGGTGTTCGCGATGGGCCTCGGCTCGCTGCTCGCCAAACGCTTCACCCGCCGGCCCGCCACCGCCTTCGCCCTGGTCGAGTGCGCCCTCGCCCTCACCGGCGGCCTGTCGGTGCTGGCGCTCTACTCCTGCTGGGCCTGGATCGGCCGCTACCAGGCCGCGATGGTCGGCCTGACCTGCCTCATCGGCGTCCTCATCGGCGCCGAGATCCCGCTGCTGATGACCCTGATCCAGCGGATCCGCCGCGAGGAGGCCGGACGCGCCGCCGCCGACCTCTTCGCCGCCGACTACGTGGGCGCGCTGATCGGCGGCCTCGCCTTCCCGTTCCTCATCCTGCCCTTCCTCGGTCCCGGCAGCGGCGCGCTGGTCACCGGCGCCGTCAACGCCGTCGCCGGGGGCGCCCTGGTGCTCTGGCTCTTCCGCGAGGAACCGGACCCCCGGGCCCGCAGGCTGCTCTGGGGCGGCTGCGCGCTCGTGCTCGCCCTGCTCGCCTCGGCCGCGCTGTGGTCCGGCGCGGTCGAGCGGGCGGCCCGGCAGGCCATGTACGGCGGGCAGATCCGCTCCGTCAGCCAGAGCCGCGACCAGGAGCTCGTGCTCACCGGCCCGGCCGAGGGCCCGCTGCGGCTGTACGTCGACGGCCGGCTCGCGGTCTGCGGACCGGACGCCTACCGGGGCGACGAGGCGCTCGTCCACCCCGCCATGGCCGCCGGACCGGACGGGCGGGTGCTGCTGCTCGGCGGCGGGGACGGGCTCGCGCTCCGGGAGGTGCTGCGGCACAGCGGCGTCCGCTCGGTGCTGGTGGTCGACCCGGACCCGGCGCTCCCCCGGCTCGCCCGCACCGACCCGGGCCTGGCCGCGCTCTCCGACCGGTCCCTGGACGACCCCCGGGTGCGCACCGCCGAGGCCGACCCGCTGGACTGGCTGCGCGGCGTCCGGCCCTCGCCCGGCCAGTCCTTCGACGTGGTCCTCGCCGACCTGCCCGCCCCCGCCGACGGCGGACCGGTGAAGTTCCACTCCCAGGAGTTCTACGGCCTCACCACCCGGCTGCTCGCCCCGGGCGGACGGCTCGCCGTGCGCGGCGGCGAGGAGCAGCACGGGCGGCAGGGGCTGTGGCAGGTGGAGTCCGGACTGCGGGCGGCCGGGCTGCGGACCGTCCCGTACGCCGTCGCGGGCAGCGCGACGGCCAGTTGCCGCCCGGGGCCGGAGAGCACCCAGAGCTTCCTGCTCGCCGCGGCCGCCCAGCCGCCGCTCAGCCTCTCCCCCGACGCCCCGCCGCCCCGCGCCCTCACCGCGGACGGCCTGCGCGCCTCCGCCGCCCGGCTCACCGCCCTGCGGCCGCTCCGCCCGCCCGCCGCCCTCACCCTGCTCGGCCCGCACTGACCCGGATCCGCCGGCCCGTCGGACCCCGCCTGTCGGGGGTCGGCGGGCGGGCGGCGGGCGGGCGGGCCACGGCGACAGGTAGGGGACAGGGCGGGGCCGGGCGCGGGTTCGGTCGGTAGGCTCCGTGGCATGGAGCATGAGGTTGTCGTCCCGATGCCGGCCGGGCAGGTCCGGCAGGCCCTGCAGGATCCGGCGCTGCTGGCGCGTTCCGTGCCGGGGCTCAGCACCGAACCGGCCGCCGTCGGCGGTGGCCCGGCGGAGGAGATCGGGGGTCGGCTGAAGCTGCGGATCGGCACCTCCACCATCACCTACAAGGGCGTGCTCTCACTGATCGAGGGCCGCGAGGGCGTGCTGACCGCGTTCGCCGAGGGCCAGGAGGCTCGCGGCAGCGGCGAGGCGACCGCCACCGTCCGGATCAGCGTCGCCGAGGGGTCCGAGGAGGGCACCGCGGTGGTGCGCTTCACCGGTGACCTGAGTGCCACCGGGCGGCTGACCGAGTTCGACGGCGAGACGCTCGACGCGGCCGGCCGCCGGCTGCTGGACCGCTTCGCCACCGCCCTGACCTCGCCGGAGGGCACCGCCGCGACCGGGCCCGACAGCGACGCCGAGGACGAGACCGAGGCGAAGGCGGACGCGGAGGCCGAGGTGGAGGTCTCGGCGGAGGCGGAGGCGGAGGCCGTCACCGGAACCGAGGCGGACGCCGCCGAGAACGCCGAGAACGCCGAGGACACCGAGGACACCCAGGGGTCCGACGACACCGGCGACTCGGAGGACTCGGACGACTCCGAGGACTCGGACGACTCCGCCACGGTGGTGTTCCTGGAGAACCGCCACGAGGCCCTCGACGAGGACCGCGAGGACGAGCCCGGCGACGACCTCGACGACGACCTCTCCGACCTCATCGCCTTCTCCGACGCCGACGCGGAGCGGTTCGGCCTCCCGCTCGGCGACCCGGACGAGGACGACGACGTCGACGAGCCCGCCGCCGGCGAGGCCGGGGCCGACACGCCCGCCGCCGGGATCGAGCGCGAGGTCTCCGCCGAGGTCCCCGCCGAGCCGCCCTTCGGCTACGAGCCGGAGCCGGTGCTCGGCGGCCCGGTCCGCCGCAGCATCGTCGGCCGCTCCGCCGAGGAGGTCGACCACGCCCCGCCGCGCGGCCCGTACGCCCCCGCCCTGCCGGCCCGCAGCGCCCGCGCCCGGGCGGCCTCCCGCTGGGGCGGCGACGCCGGCGGCATCGTGGTGCCCGGAGTGGGCGGCCGCAGCACGGTGCCGTGGATGATCGGCGGCGGGGTGGCCCTGCTGGGCGGCACCGTCGTGCTGGTCAGGGCCCTGCGCCGCCGCCGCTGACCGGACACCCGCCGACCGGCCCCGCGCCGGGGCAGGCCCTAGACTGAATGTCCATGAGCAACGACCGCGACGCCCTGCTGGCACAGATCAAGAACAAGGCCGTCGTCCACGGCAAGGTGACCCTTTCCTCCGGCAAGGAGGCCGACTACTACGTCGACCTGCGCCGGATCACGCTGGACGGCCAGGCCGCCCCGCTGGTCGGCCGGGTGATGCTGGACGCCACCTCGCACCTGGAGTACGACGCCGTGGGCGGGCTGACCCTGGGTGCCGACCCGGTCGCCGCCGCGATGCTGCACGCCGCCGCCGCGCGCGGCCGTGAGCTGGACGCCTTCGTGGTCCGCAAGGCCGGCAAGGCGCACGGCCTGCAGCGCCGGATCGAGGGCCCGGAGGTCAAGGGCCGCCGGGTTCCACCGAGGACAACGGCCGGGGCCCCGGGGGGTTTTTAGTGCAAAAACCCCCGGGCCCCGCCCGTTGGGTGTGGGGGGGGGGGCCGGTGTTCTGTGACAGGCAAACCCCCGGGGGCCCCCGGCCGTTGTCCTCGGTGGAAGGCGTGGAAGGCGTGGAGGGCTCAGCCGCGCCGGTGCCGGCCGCCACCGGCCTGGACGGCGTCGGCGTCGGCGTTCTCGGCCTCGGGGCCGGCGGCCTTCTTCTTGCGGCGCTCGCGGAGCACCTCGACCAGCATCGGCGAGATGGACAGCAGCACGATCAGCAGCACGGCCGGGATCAGGTACTTGTCGATCACCGGGGCGAGCGCGTCACCGAAGAAGTAGCCGATCAGCAGCATCGACTCGGTCCACAGCACGCCGCCGACGACGTTCCAGAGGAAGAAGGTCCTGGCCGGCATCTCCAGGGTGCCCGCGACCGGGTTCAGGAAGGTCCGGACGATCGGCATGAAGCGGGCGAGCACGACGGCCTTGCCGGGGCCGAAGCGGTTGAAGTACTCCTCGGCCTTCTGCACGTACTCGCGCTTGAAGATCTTCGATTCGGGCTTGTCGAACATCTTGGGTCCGACCTTCACCCCGATCTGGTGCCCGAGCTGGGCGCCGGCGATCGCCGCGATCGGCGCCCCGATCAGCAGGGTCGCGATCGGCAGTCGGTGGCCCTCGCCGAGGACCGACGAGGCGGCACTCGAGGCGGCGACACCCGCGATGATGAGCAGCGAGTCACCCGGGAAGAAGAACCCGACCAGCAGGCCGGTCTCCGCGAAGATGATCGCGATCAGCCCGATCGCACCGAGGGACGAGATCAGTGATTTGGCGTCGAGCAGATTGACGGCCAGCTGGTTGTAGTCCACGGCCGCAGGATAGCGGGCCCGTCTTTGTTCGAGCCTCGCCCCAGGGGGTTGGTGGGTGATCGTCCTTTCGTCGCACGTCACCGCCGCCCCCGGGGCGCGGCCCCGGGAACGGCGGCTGCCGGGGGCGGCCGTCCCGACTGGCGGGCCGCATGGTGGAGGCGGTGGGCATTCTGGGAAGATGGCACCGGCGACCGGCCCGCGGTGGCGAACACCCTCATCGCCGCTCCGCGGCCGCTGCCTCTGACCTCGGTACCGGTCAAGCCGCACGCAGAGCCGCGCACCGGCCCCGGTACCCCGGAGTCGTCACCAGGCGTACACAGCGTCGGACAGCACCGTCCGTACGCCGCACACCGACAGGAGCGGATTCGCATGCCCATCGCAACTCCCGAGATCTACAACGAGATGCTGGACCGGGCCAAGGCGGGCAAGTTCGCCTACCCGGCGATCAACGTGACCTCCTCGCAGACCCTGCACGCCGCGCTGCGCGGTTTCGCCGAGGCCGAGAGCGACGGCATCATCCAGATCTCGACCGGCGGCGCGGAGTTCCTGGGCGGCCAGCACAACAAGGACATGGTGACCGGCGCCGTCGCGCTCGCCGAGTTCGCGCACATCGTCGCCGCCAAGTACGACATCACCGTCGCGCTGCACACCGACCACTGCCCGAAGGACAAGCTGGACGGCTACGTCCGCCCGCTGCTGGCGGTCTCCGCCGAGCGCGTGGCCAAGGGCCAGAACCCGCTGTTCCAGTCGCACATGTGGGACGGCTCCGCCGAGACCCTGAGCGACAACCTGGCCATCGCCCAGGAGCTGCTCGCCCAGGCCGCCGCCGCCAAGATCATCCTCGAGGTCGAGATCACCCCGACCGGTGGCGAGGAGGACGGCGTCACCCACGAGATCAACGACGAGCTGTACACCACCGTCAACGACGCCGTCCGCACCGCCGAGGCCCTGGGCCTGGGCGAGAAGGGCCGCTACCTGCTGGCCGCCTCCTTCGGCAACGTGCACGGCGTCTACAAGCCGGGCAACGTCGTGCTGAAGCCGGAGCTGCTGCGCGAGCTGCAGGACGCGATCGGCAAGCAGTACGGCAAGAACGACCCGTTCGACTTCGTCTTCCACGGCGGCTCCGGCTCGACCGCCGAGGAGATCGCCACCGCGCTGGAGAACGGCGTCGTGAAGATGAACCTCGACACCGACACCCAGTACGCCTTCACCCGCCCCGTCGTGGCGCACATGTTCCAGAACTACGACGGTGTGCTGAAGGTCGACGGCGAGGTCGGCCGGAAGAACACCTACGACCCGCGCACCTGGGGCAAGCTCGCCGAGGCCGGCATGGCCGCGCGCGTGCTGGAGGCCGCCCAGCAGCTGCGTTCCGCGGGCAACCGCCTGAAGTAGCGGCCCTGCCCCCAGTGGTCCTGCGCTCGTGCCCCCCGGTGGTTCACTGGGGGGCATGAGCATTCACGAGAACCTCCTCGGGGGTCCCGCCCCGACGCACCTGCCCGCCGAGCCCGGCCCGCTGGAGCTGCTGGCCGGCGGCGCCTCCCCGGCCGAGGTGGCCGCGAAGTTCCCGACCTCCTCGTTGGCCTGGGCCCAGCTCGCCGACGACGCCTTCGCGGCCGGCCGGGTCGTGGAGTCCTACGCCTACGCCCGCACCGGTTACCACCGCGGCCTGGACGCGCTGCGCCGCAGCGGCTGGAAGGGCCACGGCCCGGTGCCGTGGGAGCACGAGCCGAACCGCGGCTTCCTGCGGGCGCTGCACGCGCTCGGCCGGGCCGCCGCCGCGATCGAGGAGAAGGAGGAGGCGGAGCGCTGCGCGCAGTTCCTCCGGGACAGCTCGCCGACCGCCGCCGCGACCCTGGGCTGACCCCCGACGGTCGGTGCCCCGACCGCTCGCGACCCGCCGCCCCCGGTGCCCGACAGGACACCGGGGGCGGTTTTTGTCCGTTCTGTGCATACCTCGTACGTGGACATTCACCGGTCCGCCATGCCAGGGTGGGCGGGCCAGGGGGGCGCGCACGTCAGTTCGAGGTTCCGCGGCCCCACGGGTCGACAGAAAGCCCCAGCGTGCCCGCAAGCAGTCCCGTCCGCCGTTCCCGTACCGCCGCACACCCCGGGGGGCGCCCGGCGCGCCGCACGGGCGGATCCGGCGCTCGGCCCCGCGGCGGAGCGGGCTCCCGCCGTCGGCGCCCGCCGCGCCGCCGGCTCGGGCCCGGCATGCTCACCGCGCTGGTCGCCGCGGTGCTGATCCTCGGCGGCACGCTGTTCGTCGTGAACCGCCCCGACGCGCTGCCCGGCGCCGACCGGACCGCCCAGGCCAGGGTCGCCCCGCCGGACGGCACCGCCACCGCCGCCCCGGCCGCGCCCGCCACCCCGGTGCCCCCGGCGCCGCCCTCCGTGCCCCCGGCGGCCACCGCCCCGGCACCGGTCACGACCGGCGCTCCGCCCGCGCCCACCGCCGCCCCGCCGCCGGGCGGCCCGGAGACCCCGCCGGCCAAGGGCGCCGGCACCTTCACCGTCGCCCAGGGCTCCGCCGACCCGGTCGGCCGGGGCACCGTCCGCCGCTACCGGGTCGAGGTCGAGGACGGCATCGGCATCGACCCGACGGCCTCCGCCGCCCAGATCCAGGGCATCCTCGCCGACAAGCGCGGCTGGACCAACGACCGCAGGAACGGTTTCCAGCTGGTCTCCTCCGGGGCCTACGACTTCACCGTGAAGATCGCCTCCCCCGCCACCGTGGACCGGATCTGCGGCGCGGCCGGTCTGGACACCCACGGCGAGGTGAACTGCAACGTCGGCAACCAGGTGGTGGTCAACGTCAAGCGCTGGACCGTCGGCTCGCCCCAGTTCAGCGGTCCGATCGACGAGTACCGGGCCCTGGTGGTCAACCACGAGGTGGGCCACCGGATCGGCCACGGCCACGAGGGCTGCCCCGGCCCCGGCAAGCCGGCGCCCGCGATGATGCAGCAGATCTACGGCCTCAAGGGCTGCACGGCCAACGCCTGGCCGTACAGCGCCGACGGCAGCTACCTGAGCGGTCCCGCCGTCCCCTGAGCCCGGCCGGGCCTCCGGGACCGGCCGGAGCTCCAGGGACCGGCCGGGCCTCCGGGGACGGGGATCCCGGGTCAGGCCAGCACCGGCAGGTACGTCCGCAGGTCGCTGCGCTCGCCACTGGCCGACAGCGCGGCGGAGTCGACCGCGTCCGCCCAGTCGGCGCGGCCGGTGGCCAGCCGGATCCAGGTCAGCGGATCGGTCTCGACCACGTTCGGCGGGGTGCCCCGGGTGTGCCGCGGCCCCTCGACGGCCTGCACCACCGCGTACGGCGGCACCCGGAGTTCCACCGCGCCGCCGGGCACCAGCTCGGCGAAGGCGTCGGCCAGCATCCTGGTGACGGCCGCCACCGCCTGCCGGTCGTGCGGGAAGGCGTCCGGGCCGAGCGCGTCGGCCAGGTCGTCGGCGTGCACCACGGTCTCGACCAGCCTGGTCACCAGGAAGTCGGTGAGCGCCATCGAGCCGAGCCGGATCTCGAAGCGCCGGGCCGGATCGGCCGCCTCCGGCCGGGCCAGGGCGCCGAGCAGCGCGTCGGCGGCACGGTCGAAGGCCGCCGCGACCGAAGCCGGGTCACCGTCGAACCCGTCCGCCGCCCGCGCCCTGGCCTGCTCGTCGAGCAGCGGGCCGAGGGCGCCGACCCGCTCCACCCAGCGCGGCAGGTCCAACGGCGCCCGGCCCTCCACCGGATCGTCGAGGTGCGCCGGCAGCCACTCGATCTGGACGGCGAGGTGCGCCAGCAGCTCGCGCACCCGCCACTCCCCGAGCCTGGTCGGCCGGGTCAGCGACTCCTCGGCGTCGGGGCGTTCGCACAGCCGCCGGACGGCGTCGCGCAGCGCCCCGGTCTGCGCCGCGAGCGCGGCGGCCACCCTGGCGGGCTGGTAGGTACGGGACTTGGCAGGCATGGGGCCCAACATACGCCGAGGGGCGGACGGTCCGGGAAGGACCGTCCGCCCCTCGGGCGGCAGCGCTGCCGATCAGGCCAGCAGGGCCTCGATGACGCCGGTGTGGGCGTCCTTCAGCTCCGCCAGCGCGACGGTGAACTGCCCCTGGACGTCCAGGGAGTCGCCGTCCACCACACCGATGCGGACGGCCGGAAGGCCCCGCGCGGTGCACATGTCGTTGAACCGGAGCTCCTCGCTGCGCGGCACGGCCACGACGGCGCGGCCGGCCGACTCGGAGAACAGGAACACGAACGGGTCCATGCCCTCGGGCACCACGATCCGGGCACCCCGGCCGCCCTTGAGGCAGCTCTCCACCAGCGCCTGGCCCAGGCCGCCGTCGGAGAGGTCGTGCGCGGCGTCGACCATGCCGTCCCGGGAGCCGGCGATCAGGATCTCGCCGAGCAGCCGCTCGCGCTCCAGGTCGACCTTGGGCGGCAGGCCGCCCAGGTGGTCGTGGACCGCCTGCGACCAGGCCGAGCCGCCCAACTCGTCCTCGGTGTCGCCGAGCAGGTAGAGCAGCTGCCCCTCCTCGGCGAACGCCATCGGAGTGCGGCGGGTGACGTCGTCGATGACGCCGAGCACCGCGACCACGGGGGTCGGGTGGATGGCGACCTCGCCGGTCTGGTTGTACAGCGAGACGTTGCCGCCGGTCACCGGGGTGCCCAGGGTCAGGCAGGCGTCGGCGAGACCGCGGGTGGCCTCGGCGAACTGCCACATCACGTCCGGGTCCTCGGGGGAGCCGAAGTTGAGGCAGTCCGAGACGGCGAGCGGCTTGGCACCGCCGGCCGCGACGTTGCGGTACGCCTCGGCGAGGGCCAGCTGGGCACCGGTGTACGGGTCCAGCTTGGTGTAGCGGCCGTTGCCGTCGGTGGCGACCGAGACGCCGAGGTTGGTCTCGTCGTCGATCCGGATCATGCCCGAGTCCTCGCCGTGCGAGAGCACGGTGTTGCCGAGCACGTACCGGTCGTACTGGTCCGTGATCCAGGACTTGGAGGCCTGGTTCGGGTGCGAGGCCAGCTTCAGCAGGTCGGCCTTGAGGCCCTCGCCGGTGGTCGGGCGGGCCAGCCGCTCGGCCGTCGGGGCGTCGGCCTGCAGCGCGTCCTGCCAGCTCGGGCGGGCGAACGGGCGCTGGTAGGTCGGACCCTCGTGGGCGACGGTGCGCGGGGGCACGTCCACCACGAGCTCGCCGTGCCAGAAGATCTCCAGCCGCTCGCCGTCGGTGACCTCACCGATGACGTTGGCGATGACGTCCCACTTCTCGCAGATCTCCAGGAAGCGGTCGATCTTGTCCGGCTCGACGATCGCGCACATGCGCTCCTGCGACTCGCTCATGAGGATCTCCTCGGGCGAGAGCGTGTGGTCGCGCAGGTGCACCGTGTCGAGGTCGATCCGCATGCCGCCGGAGCCGGCCGAGGCCAGCTCGGAGGTGGCGCAGGACAGCCCGGCGCCGCCGAGGTCCTGGATGCCCTTGACCAGCTTCTCCCGGAAGATCTCCAGGGTGCACTCGATCAGGAGCTTCTCCTGGAACGGGTCGCCGACCTGGACCGCCGGGCGCTTGGCCGGCTTGGTGTCGTCGAAGGTCTCGGAGGCGAGCACCGAGACGCCGCCGATGCCGTCGCCGCCGGTGCGGGCGCCGTAGAGGACGACCTTGTTGCCGGCGCCGGAGGCCTGCGCGAGGTGGATGTCCTCGTGCTTCATGACACCCACGCAGAGCGCGTTGACCAGCGGGTTGCCCTGGTAGCAGGAGTCGAAGACGACCTCGCCGCCGATGTTCGGCAGGCCCAGGCAGTTGCCGTAGCCGCCGATGCCCGCGACGATCCCGGGCAGCACGCGCCGGGTGTCCGGGTGGTCGGCCGCGCCGAACCGCAGCGGGTCCATCACGGCGACCGGGCGGGCGCCCATCGCCAGGATGTCGCGGACGATGCCGCCGATGCCGGTGGCCGCGCCCTGGTAGGGCTCGATGTACGACGGGTGGTTGTGCGACTCGACCTTGAAGGTGACCGCGTAGCCCTGGCCGACGTCGACCACACCGGCGTTCTCGCCGATGCCGACGAGCATGGCGTCCGTCTCGGGCTTCTTGTCGCCGAACTGCTTCAGGTGGACCTTGGAGCTCTTGTACGAACAGTGCTCCGACCACATGACCGAGTACATGGCGAGTTCCGCGCCGGTCGGGCGGCGGCCGAGAATCTCCCGGATCCGGGCGTACTCGTCCTGCTTGAGGCCGAGCTCGGCCCAGGGCTGGGCGGCGTCCGGGGTCTGCTCGGCGTTCTTGACGGTGTCGAGGCTCATCAGGCGTTCACCAGCTGCTTCAGTACGGAAGTGAAGAAGCCCAGGCCCTCGGTGGTGGGACCGGTGAGCGGCTCCACGGCGTGCTCCGGGTGCGGCATCAGACCGACGACATTGCCGGCGGCGTTGGTGATGCCGGCGATGTCACGGTACGAACCGTTGGGGTTGACGTCGAGGTAACGGGCGACCACCCGGCCCTCGGCCTCCAGCTCGTCCAGGACCCGCTCGTCGGCGACGAAGCGGCCCTCGCCGTTCTTCAGCGGCACGACGATTTCCTGCCCGGGGGTGTAATCCCGGGTCCAGGCGCTGCCGTTGTTCTCGATCCGCAGCTTCTGGTCGCGGCAGACGAAGTGCAGCGAGTCGTTGCGGGTGAGCGCGCCGGGCAGCAGGTGGGATTCGCACAGCACCTGGAAGCCGTTGCAGATACCGAGAACGGGCATTCCCTGCCGGGCCTGCTCGATGACGGTCTCCATCACCGGCGAGAACCGGGAGATCGCACCGCAGCGCAGATAGTCGCCGTAACTGAATCCGCCCGGCAGGACGACGGCGTCGACCTGGTGGAGATCCTTGTCACGGTGCCAGAGGGCGACCGGCTCGGCGCCGGCCAGGCGGACCGCGCGCCGGGCGTCGCGGTCGTCGAGGGAGCCGGGGAAAGTGACGACGCCGACGCGGGTGGTCACTTGCCGTCCTCCTCGACGCGGACGGTGAAGTCCTCGATCACGGTGTTGGCGAGAAAGGTCTCGGCGGCTTCGCGGATACGGGCGAGCGCGGCGTCGTCGACCGGGCCCTCCAGCTCCAGCTCGAAACGCTTGCCCTGGCGGACGTCGGAGATCCCGGTGAATCCGAGACGGGGCAGCGCGCGCTGCACCGCCTGTCCCTGGGGGTCGAGGATCTCCGGCTTGAGCATGACGTCGACTACGACGCGTGCCACTGGCACTCCCGGTGGTGTCTTCGTGAGGCGGGGGAACTCCAGACTACCGGGGGTTTCGAGCGTGTTTGCTGGCCGGGGACGGTGACGCGCGTAGACCGACGACCCTTACGCCACAAGGGCTCCACCCGCCCACCACCCCCCGCCGGGTGCCCCTTTTCGCCGGATTCCGGAACCCCCGCGAGAACCACCGAAGAGCACCCGAATACCGGCACTCCGGACAGATCGGCCAGCCGAGTGCACGGGTATCCGGCGGCCGACGAAGACACGTGAATATCCGGAAAAGAAAGCCGGACTCTTCGATTTCTCCCCGCTTCGGGTGCAGAATAGGGCCACCTGCCGCGGCGAGTGCTGCGTATCCGGCACGGCCATCCGGCCTGCCCGTATGCACTTGGGCGAAGGGTGCACATCAGGCCCCGGGGCGCACCCGCGCCCTTGTCGGCCGAATTGCCCGAGAGGATTGACACCCATGGCTCAGCGTGTAGTTGTCACGCTCTCCGACGACCTGGACGGCGGCGCAGCCGCAGAAACCGTCCACTTCGGCGTCGACGGGAAGTCGTACGAGATCGATTTGTCCGTGGACAACGCGGAAAAGCTGCGGGAGGCCCTCGCCCCGTTCGTCGCGGCCGGCCGCCGCCAGAGCCGTACCGGAAAGTCCTTCCGCCGCACCGCCCTCACCCCCGACCCGGCCGCCGTGCGCGCCTGGGCCCAGTCCCGCGGCATGGAGCTGCCCGCCCGCGGCCGCATCCCCAAGCACGTCTACGAGGCCTTCGCCGAGGCGAACTGACCGCCCCGGCCCCGGTCGTCCCACCCTCGCCAGAAGGGTGGGGCGACCACCCCGAAAGATGCTGTAGAGTATTCCTCGTCGCCGCAACGGAGAGATCCGGAGAGGCGGCAGGTGCCCCAGGCACCAGGCGGACGTGGCTCAGTTGGTAGAGCATCACCTTGCCAAGGTGAGGGTCGCGAGTTCGAATCTCGTCGTCCGCTCGCAGTAGCGAGCAGTACAACTCAATAGTTCCATCCTGCGGACGTGGCTCAGTTGGTAGAGCATCACCTTGCCAAGGTGAGGGTCGCGAGTTCGAATCTCGTCGTCCGCTCCAGTACGAAGGGTCCTCTCGGAAGAGAGGGCCCTTCGGCGTTTCCCGTCCCGGTGGAATCCCGCGGGCACCCATGACATTTGTCATCGCCGACCCGTGGATCCGCACCGGGTTCCGGTGAGACCGCGCACTGCCCGCGCGGCCCGGTCGGCGGAAGGCTTGAGACATGGAAACGAGCCAGCCCCACGCCGCCGGCGACCCCGTGATCGAGGTCACCGACCTGAACCGCCACTACGGCACCGGCGGTGACCGCTACCACGCGGTCCGCGGCGTCGACCTGACCGTCGGCCGCGGCGAACTGTTCGCCCTGCTGGGCACCAACGGGGCCGGCAAGACCTCCACCATGGAACTCATCGAGGGCCTCGCCGCCCCGACCGGGGGCCGGGTCCGGGTGCTCGGGCACGACCCGCACCGGGAGCGGGCCGCCGTCCGCCCACGGATCGGCATCATGCTCCAGGAGGGCGGCTTCCCCGGCGACCTCACCGTCGGCGAGACCGGCCGCGCCTGGGCCGGCATCACCAGCCACGCCCGCCCCCTGGACGAGGCGCTGGAGCTGGTCGGCCTCGGCCACCGCCGCGGCGTCCGGGTCAAGCAGCTCTCCGGCGGCGAGCGCCGCCGCCTCGACCTGGCGATGGCCCTGCTCGGACGGCCCGAGGTGCTGTTCCTGGACGAGCCGAGCACCGGCCTCGACCCGGAGGCCCGCGCCGCCGTCTGGCAGCTGGTCCGTGAGCTGCGCGCCGAGGGCACCACGGTGCTGCTCACCACGCACTACCTGGAGGAGGCCGAGGAGCTCGCCGACCGGCTGGCGATCATGCACGGCGGGCAGATCGTCGCGGCCGGCACGGTGGCCGAGGTGATCGCCGGACGCCCGTCCCGGATCGCCTTCGAGCTCCCCGCGTTCACCGGCACCTCCCTCCCGCCGCTGGCCGGCGCCACGGTCACCGTCGACGGCCGGAAGGTCATGGTCAAGACGCCCGCCCTCCAGGCCACCCTGACCGAGCTGCTCGGCTGGGCCGACCGGCACGGCATCGCGCTCGGCGCCCTCGACGCCCGCAGCGCCTCGCTGGAGGAGGCCTTCCTGGCCATCGCCTCCGAGGCCGGCCACCGGCCCCCGGCCGACACCCCCGCCGCTCCCCCCGCCCGCCGCAAGCTGATCGGACTCGCCCGATGACCACCGCCACCACCACCGCCGGTCCGCAGCGCCCCCGGTCCTCCGGCGTCGGCCCGCGGAGCACCGTCGTCCGTCGGCTGCTCGCCCTCGGCCGGGCCGAGGGGGTCCTGCTGCTCCGCAACCGGACCGCCCTGTTCACCGCCGTACTGCTGCCGGTGCTGCTGATCGGCGGGCTCAAGAGCGTCCTCGACCAGCAGGCCGAGAGCAGCCCCGGCCTGGACGTCGACTCGCTGCTGGTCAACGGCGCGGTCGGCATGGTGCTGGCCTTCGTCGTCTACTACAACCTGACCGCCGCCTACGTGGCCCGCCGCGGCGAGCTGGTGCTCAAGCGGCTGCGCACCGGGGAGGCCCGGGACATCGAGATCCTGGTCGGCACCGCCGTCCCCTCGGTCGGCCTGGCCCTGCTGATGTGCGGGGTGATCGGTGTCGTCGGCGCCAGTGCCCTGCACCTCACCGCCCCGGTCAACCCGCTGCTGCTGGTCGTCGGCCTGGCCCTGGCGGTCGCGACGCTGATGGCACTGGCCGCCGTCTCCAGCGCCTTCACCCGGACCGTGGAGAGCGCCGGCATCACCACCATGCCGGTCCTGCTGCTCACCCAGTTCGGCTCCGGGCTGTTCGTCCCGCTGGAGGTCATGCCCGAGCGCCTCGCCGACATCTGCCGGCTGCTGCCCTCCACCCCGGCCTTCCAGCTGGTCCGGGTCGGCTGGTTCGGCACCGACGGCTCGGCCGCCCCGACGGGGTTCGCCGGTACCTGGGCCACCGCCGCTCCGCACCTGGTGACCGGGGGCGTCTGGCTCGCCCTCGCGGTCTGGGGCGCCGTCCGGTACTTCCGCTGGGAGCCGCGCCGCTGAGCGCCCGTCCGCCCGGTACAGATCCGAAGGCCCGCTCCCCGTTCGACCTCTGATAAGAAGGCCGCAGCACGATCATGACGGAACGGGGAGCGGAAGAGATGGGTGTCGTGAATCCGGTGCGCGCGTGGCGGGGCCGATCCAAGCCCCAGCGCTCCGAGCTCTACCTCCGCTGGTCGCTCTACCTGATGGCGCTGGCCCCGCTGCCGCTCACCGTGATGATCAATCTGGCCGACCCGGACTCCGGGAGCGACCCGGCCTCCAGGGTCGCCCTGGTGCTCGGCCTCGCCCAGACCCTGGTCACCCTGCGCGCCTACCGCACCTCGCTGGACCACTACCTGAACCGGCCCACCGACCACCTGCGCTGGCTCGCCCTCAACGGCGGCGTCGCGGTGGCCGGCTCCTGGGCGCTACTGCTGCTCGGCCCCCGGGTCGACGCGGCCTCCGGCGGGGAGCTCGTGACCTTCACCGCCCCGGTCGCCAGCACCATGCTCTTCTCCGCCTTCGGCCCGGCCTCGGTCGGGCTGCGCCCGCTCCGGGCGGCCCTCGCCGGGGCGGTCGCCCTGCTCGCCGTCCTCCCCGCGCTGCTGCTGACCGGTGCCGCCCTCGGCACCTCGCTCGGGGTGCTGACCGGCAGCGGGCTGGTCATGCTGTTCATCGGCTGCAGCTGCCGCAGCTTCGCCTGGCTCCAGTCGGTGGTCCAGGAGCTGGACACCGCCCGCGAGGCCCAGGCCCGGCTGGCCGTCGCCGAGGAGCGGCTGCGGTTCTCCCGCGACCTGCACGACGTGATGGGCCGCAACCTCACCACCATCGCGCTCAAGAGCGAGCTGGCCGTCCAACTGGCCCGGCGCGGCCGCCCGGAGGCCGCCGAGCAGATGGCCGAGGTGCAGCAGATCGCCCAGGAGTCCCAGCGCGAGGTCCGCGACGTGGTCCGCGGCTACCGCACGGCGGCCCTGCACGCGGAGGCGGTCGGCGCCCGCGCGGTGCTCCGCTCCGCCGACGTGGCCTGCGAGATCGACCTCGGCGAGCACGCCGAGCAACTGCCGGAGGCGGTCCAGTCGGTGCTCGGCTGGGTGATCCGCGAGGCCACCACCAATGTGCTGCGGCACAGCGAGGCGGGCCACTGCTCGATCAGGCTCCGCCGCGAGGGCGGCCGGGCCCTGCTGGAGCTGGAGAATGACGGGGTGCCGGCCGTACCGCTGCCCTCCCAGGGCGGCGGTACGGGCCTGAGCGGCCTGCGGGAACGGCTCGCCGCCCACAACGGCGAGCTGACCGTCCCGGACGTCGGGCCGGGGCTCTTCCGGCTGCTCGCCAGCGTCCCGCTCTGACCCCCGCCGTACGGAAGGCCCGCCGATGACCGACCCCGCGCCCGTCCGCGTCCTGCTCGCCGACGACGAGCACCTGATCCGCGGCGCGCTCGCCGCGCTGCTCTCCCTGGAGGAGGACATCGCCGTGGTCGCGCAGGCGGCCTCCGGCCCGGAGGCGCTGGCGATGGCCGAGGCGCACCGGCCGGACATCGCGGTGCTGGACCTCCAGATGCCCGGTCTGGACGGCATCGAGGTGGCCACCCGGCTGCGGGCGCTGCTGCCGGACTGCCGCTGCATGATCGTCACCGGTCACGGCCGCCCCGGCTATCTGAAGCGGGCGCTGGAGGTCGGCGTCCGGGGCTTCCTGCCGAAGACCGTCTCCGCGGCCGACCTGGCCGGGATCATCCGGACCGTCCGGGCCGGCGGCCGCTACGTGGACCCGGAGCTGGCGGCGGACGCGATCTCCGCCGGGGAGACGCCGCTGACCCCGCGCGAGACCGATGTGCTGGAGCTGGCCGCGGACGGCACCTCGATCGCCGGGATCGCGGAACGCGCCTCGCTCTCCCAGGGCACCGTGCGCAACTACCTGTCCTCGGCCGTCGCCAAGCTGGGCGCGGAGAACCGGCACGCGGCGGTGCGGATCGCCCGCGAGCACGGCTGGATCTGACCGCCGGCCCGCGGGCGCCCGCCCGGTCTCAGACCCAGGTCAGGCCGGTGATCCGCTCGTACGCCTCGACGTACTTGGCCCGGACCCGGTCGACGACCTCGGCCGGCAGCTCCGGCGGCGGCTGCTCGCTCTTCCGGTCCCAGCCGGAGGCCGGGGAGGTCAGCCAGTCGCGGATGATCTGCTTGTCGAAGGAGGGCTGGGGGTGGCCCGGCTCCCACTCGTCGGCCGGCCAGAACCGCGAGGAGTCCGGGGTGAGCACCTCGTCGCCGATCACCAGCTCGCCGTCCAGCAGGCCGAACTCGAACTTGGTGTCCGCCAGCAGGATGCCCCGCTCACGGGCGATGTCCCGGGCCCGGGAGTAGACGTCCAGGGTGGTCCGGCGGAGCTGGTTGGCCAGCTCGGCGCCGACCCGGCGGGCGGTCTCCTCGTAGGAGACGTTCTCGTCGTGCTCGCCGACCTCGGCCTTGAGGGCGGGCGTGTAGATCGGGGCGGGCAGCTCGGAGCCGTCCTCCAGTCCCTCGGGCAGCGCGATGCCGCAGACGGTGCGGGAGACCCGGTACTCCTCCAGGCCGGAGCCGGCCAGGTAGCCGCGGGCGACGCACTCGACCGGAACCATGTCCAGGCTGCGGCAGACCAGGGTGCGGCCCTTCCAGTCGGCGGGGGCGCCGGCCGGGACCTCGGTGGAGAGCACGTGGTTGGGCACGATGTCGGCGATCCGCTCGAACCACCACAGCGAGAGCTGGGTGAGGATGCGGCCCTTGTCCGGGATCTCGTTGGGCAGCACCCAGTCGTAGGCCGAGGTGCGGTCGCTGGCGACCATCACCAGCTCACCCGACTCGGCGCGGTACAGGTCGCGCACCTTGCCGGTGTGCAGGTGGACCAGGCCGGGCACCTGGACCGGCTCGGGCTTGGTGACAAATCCGCTCAAGATCGTCTCAGTCCTCAGGGGTCGTTCGCGGGCGTGGGGCGCGAAAGGGGAGGTCACTGGGGTCGAGTCTGTCATGGCCACCGGCCCGGCCGGGGGGCCGGACCCCGGGCCGCGGCGGTCAGCCGTTCTTGCAGAGCCGGTCCAGCAGGTTGGCGGTGGCCCGCTGGATCCGCTCGTCCGTGAGCCCCGGCCGGTCCAGCGCGGGCGACCAGGCGAAGGTGCCGGAGGCGAAGACGTACGCCCCGCTGGGGGCCCGGTAGAGCGAGGTCTCCTGGTGCCGGGTGCGGCCGGCCAGGTCCCGGTACGGGGAGTGCGCGAGCAGCACCCGCTCGCTGTGCTCGGGCAGGGCGACCTTGGGGTAGTAGCGGTCCGCCTCGCCGGCCACCAGCCCGGGCAGCTCCTCGCCCTCCTGGACGCCGGTGCCGTCCCAGAGCCAGTGCGCGGTGTGCCGGGCGACCAGCGGGACCGGCGCGGCGACCCGGCCGGAGTACTGCAGCCCGAGCAGGTGCTGCTCGGGCTCGCCCGCGTCCCGCCACAGCGCGCTGGCGGCGCCGGGCACCCCGGCGGCCGGGCTGCCGGGGCCGACCTTCTGGCGCTTGCGGCAGTTGAGCATCCGGTTGGGCTCGCCGGAGGGACCGGGGCTCAGCTCGACCCGCCAGTACATGGTGTTGGCGGAGAGGAAGACCAGCGAGGTGCCGCCGTCCCGGGCCCGTTCGGCGGCGCGGCGCATCGGCTCGGACCAGTACTCGTCGTGGCCGGGGAAGACCAGTGCCCGGTGCCGGGAGGCGTCGACCAGGCCGGCGTGCAGGTCGGTGGCGGTGGCGTAGGAGAGGTCGTAGCCGTAGCGCTCGGCCCAGCGGATGAAGTCGTAGGCGTGGCCGACGTGCAGCGGCAGCCCGGCCGTGGCGTGCGGCCGGTCGAAGGAGACGGTGACGGCCGCCTCGGGCTCGCCGACCAGCCGGCCGCCGTCCCAGGCGTGGTAGAGGCTGGCGCCGCTGCGGCCGTCCTCGGGAAAGAGGTTGTACGCCTGCCAGGTCACGTCGGGGAGCACCAGCAGCAGCTCGGCGGAGCGGTTCTGGTCCTCGAAGTCCCGCACCGTGAAGGGGATGTGGCTGCGGTGCAGCATGTCGGCGGTGGTGAGCACGGCGACGTAGGCGCCGGGCCGCCAGTGCTGCGGGATCTGCAACCGCCAGGTGTGCCACCAGTGGTGGCAGGAGACGGTCCGGCCGACCACCATCGGGGCCGGCTGGGACATCCCGGCGATCAGCGGACTGGACGTCATGTGGTGCGCGCCGTCGCCCGCGTAGTGGCCGATCCGGAACACGTCGACGGTGAACTCGCGGGGCGGGTTGACGGTGACCCGCAGGTCCACCGAGCCGCCGGGGCGGACCACCCCGGCCGAGGCGAAGCCCTTGATCTGCTGTTCCTCGTCGTTGGCGCCGAGCGGGCTGCCGACCGCCGGTCTGCCCCGCACCCCGGCGGACAGCGGGCGCTGCCCGGGCGCGTCCACCGAGACGTACCAGGGCACCTCGGCGCCCTCGGCACCGGCGACGTACTGGTCCGGGCTGCGCAGCCAGGGCAGCGGGCCCTGGCCGAAGGGGTCGGAGACGCTGTGCGCGTGCGTCCCGGACTCCCAGCGGCGGTTGAGTTCGGTCCCCACGCGCGCCCCTCCCAGGTGCACCTTCGCCGGTTGGCACGTGCCGCCCGGATGTGCGTGCGGTCTAATACACCACACCGTGCTGGCGCTGCGTCACCCCACGGTAGCAACTAGTGGCGGGAATCTTCGGGGCCGTCGGACGGACGGCCTCCGGCCTGCGAAGACCCCGGGCGGCCGGTCCGGCCGGGGGCGCTCACCCCCGGGGCTCGCGCCCCCGAGGGGCCGGCCGGCATGCGGTCAGAGCCGGACCGGCTTCTCCAGCCGGACGTCCGCGGCGTCCAGCCAGGCCCGCAGCGGCCCGTCCTGGCCCTGTTCGACGGCCTGGGCGACCGGCTCGGCCAGGTCGGTGCGGCGGACCCCGCCGAGCAGCAGCACCGGGCCGTCCAGCCAGTCGAGGCCGGGGACGGCGCCCGCGGTGTCCACGGCCGCGCAGCAGACCATCGCGGTGACGTGGTCGACCAGGACGTCCCGCCCGGACCGGACCGGTTCGAGCAGCGGCGCGGGCGCGGTGGTGCGCGCCAGCTGGGCGGCGAGCGCGGCGGCCAGCCGCTCGCCGTCGCCGTCGGCCAGCCGGCCCAGCAGCCGGGTCAGCGTCGGGGCGCCGGGGCGGGCCTGCGGGGCGAGCAGGTCCAGCGCCGACTGCAGGGCGGCGGCGCGGGCCCGCCAGCCGGCGTCCACCACCTCGGCCGGGTAGTCGACCCACTCCAGCTCGCGCCAGGCACCGGAGGCGGGCGCCCCGAAGAACAGCTCGGCGGCGAGCCGGGACACCGCGGCGTCCACCTCGCCGGGCTCCTCCAGCAGGTCGCAGGCCGGGCGGTCGCCGAGCCGGCTGCTGTAGCCGTCGGCCAGCCGGTCGCGCCGGGACAGCTCGGTGAGCGCGGCCACCACTCCGGCGTTCAGGTGCGCGGGGTGCCGGCCGAGCCGCCAGGCGGGCAGCGCGACCCGGGTGAGCAGCCGGTCCCAGCCCGCGTAGGCGAGGCCGACCTGCTCCTGCGCGGCGATCCGCAGGCCGTAGTCGACGCCGCGGGCCTGCTCGGAGGCCCAGCCGGCGACGGAGCGCTCCAGCTCGGCGGCGTGCTCGCGGCAGGCGCCCAGCAGCCGGCGGGTGATCCGGTCGGTGAGGCGGTCGGTCAGGGCGACCGGGCCCCGGCGGGGCGGGCGCGGTGCGCAGCCCCCGGGGAGTCCGGCCGGTCCGTCGGCGGGGCCGGCGTCCAGGCTGGCGTCCAGGGCGCGCAGGAAGTGCCGGGCGGCGGCGATGTCCGGGTCCGCGGCGGCCGCGGTACCGGCCACCACCGGGGCCAGCAGGGCCCGCAGCTCACCGGCCCGCATCCACCAGAGGAACGGCGAGCCGACGACCAGCACCGGGGCGGTCGGCCGGTGGCCGGCCGCCCGGGAGCGGCGGGAGCCGGACGAGGGGACGTCCTCCAGCCAGCTGTCGCAGTCCGGGGTGAGCGCCACGGCGGACGGCGCGGGGACCTCCAGCCGGTCGGCGAGTTCGTCGATCAGCCGGTACAGCTCGGGGGCCTGGGCGCGGTCCAGCGGCACGGCCGGGGTCTGCGGCGGGACGGCCCGGCGGTAGGCGCGGGCGGCCAGCCCGGCCACCAGGAGGGTCAGCGCGGCGACCGCGCAGACCGCCCAGCGGGCGATGTCCCAGCCCGCCCCGTCGGGGGAGCCGGGGGCACCGATCCGCCCGGTGAACCGGCCGGCGAGCAGCACCACCGCGGTGGCGGCGGGCAGCGCGGCGGCGGCCAGGGCGAGACCCCTGATCCGCAGGACCGCCTGGGCGTGAGCGCGCGCGGTGTCGACAGCGGCCATACGGTGCGGCACCCCCTTCGGAGCCCCGGGACACCCGTGACGGGGCCCTGAGCCGATTCGAAACGATCAGTTCCGACCGGGAAACGGTAGTGTCCGAGCCCCGGTAGTACATGCTGCGTGGCGCTTCCGACATTTTCGACGCCCGGGTCCGGGTGGGTGTTCCGGATCGCCCCGGTTTCCACTCGTCCCGGTGACACCGCCCGAAAACCGGACGACCGCCCCCGGGAAGCGCCCGGCGGGTCCGGTCCGGCCGGACGCCGTCCAGCATCCCCCCGCACGACCACCCTTACCCGGCGGCGGCCGGAAGCGGCCCGACCTGTGGTGCCGTGGTCCAGCGCACCATAAGGCCGGGCAGCCGGTTACGTCAGCCGGATGCGGTCGCTGTCACTCGATGGGCTGGATTCCGGGGACCGAACGGTGTGGCGGCACCGGGTGTCGCACCTGTCCCACCCGGCCCGGAAACGCCGGCGGCCGCTGCGTCCATGGGGGTTGTCCACGGGGTGCCGGGGAGCCTGCCGGGGAGGACCCTGGGGCGGGTGCGGGGCTCACCGGGCGGCCGCGCCCGGGCTCGCGCCGGACGGGCCCGCGGGGTCGCCCGACGGCACCCGGCGGGGCGGGAGGGCGCGGCCCGGAACGCCCGGGCCCCCGGCGCGCGGAGGCGTGCCGGGGGCCCGGGGACGGAACGGGGGCGGGCGGCCGCTACTGCGCGGCCTTCAGGGCGATGTCCCCGCGGTGCTGGCCGCCGGCCAGCGAGATCAGCCCGACCGACCGGTACGCCCGCTCGCGCGCCTCGACGAGGTCCGCGCCGGTCGCGGTGACGGACAGCACCCGGCCCCCGGCGCTCAGCACCCGGCCGTCGTCGTCCGCCTTCGTCCCGGCGTGCAGCACGTAGGCGGTGCCGTCGGCGGCCTCCGCCTCGGCCAGGCCCTCGATCGGGTCGCCGGTGCGCGGCGCGGCCGGGTAGCCCTCGGCGGCGATCACCACGGTGACCGCGGCGCCCTCGTCCCAGCGCAGCGGCTCCAGCTGGTCCAGGGTGCCGGTGGCCGAGGCGTGCAGCACTCCCGCCAGCGGGGTGCGCAGCCGGGCCAGCACGACCTGGGTCTCCGGGTCGCCGAAGCGGGCGTTGAACTCGATCACCCGGGTGCCGCGCGAGGTGAGCGCCAGACCGGCGTAGAGCAGGCCCGAGAACGGGGTGCCGCGGCGGCGCAGCTCGTCCACGGTCGGCTGCAGCACGGTCGCCAGGACGTCCTCGACCAGGCCCTCGGGGGCCCAGGGCAGCGGCGAGTAGGCACCCATGCCGCCGGTGTTGGGACCCTGGTCGCCGTCCAGGGCGCGCTTGAAGTCCTGGGCGGGCTGGAGCGGGAGGACGGTGGTGCCGTCGGTGATCGCGAACAGCGAGACCTCGGGGCCGTCCAGGTACTCCTCGATCACCACCCTCTCGCAGGCCCCGGCGTGGGCCAGCGCCTCCGCGCGGTCGGAGGTGACCACGACGCCCTTGCCGGCGGCCAGGCCGTCGTCCTTGACCACGTAGGGCGGGCCGAAGGCGTCCAGGGCCTCGGCGGCCTCGGCCGCGGTGGTGCAGACGTAGGAGCGGGCGGTGGGTACGCCGGCGCCGGCCATCACGTCCTTGGCGAAGGCCTTGGAGCCCTCCAGCAGGGCGGCCTCCGCGGACGGGCCGAACACCGGGACGCCGGCCGCGCGCACGGCGTCGGCGACGCCCGCGACCAGCGGGGCCTCCGGGCCGACCACGACCAGTTCGGCGCCGAGCCGCACGGCGAGCGCGGTGACCTGCGCGCCGTCGAGCTGGTCGACCGGGTGGACCGTCGCCACCTGCGCGATCCCGGCGTTGCCCGGGGCGCAGTGCAGCTCGGTCACGGCGGGATCTTGGGACAGAGAGCGGCACAGGGCGTGTTCGCGGGCGCCGCCGCCGATGACGAGGACCTTCACGCTGGGTAAGGGTAGTCGGTGGCCGGTTCCGGCCGCTCTCCGGTCCCGTAGGAAGAGACGATCGAGGGGGGTCGGGTACACGCACGGCCTCGGAGGATCATCCAGTCCCGGGGGTGCCGGAGTCGCTCTCCGGTGCCCGGGTCAGGACAGCGGGTCACCGACGACTCCCTCGGACGGGTGAAATCCCGTCGGCCGCCGCAACCCTCCCACCTCGGGATCCGGTGGCCGAATCCGATAACGATCATTGGTGAAGCGCCCCCATGGTCAGCCATTTGGCGGTAAGAAGTGCTGTTGGACCACCGCCGGCGGCCGTCGGCGGTGCCGCCCCGGGACGCCCGCACCCGCCCCGGAACGGCGGCGTGTTCGGCGCGTTGTCCGGCGTTTCACCGGCCGTCAGGCCGACGACACGTCAGTCCGCGCAGAGTCGGGACCAGCCAGACCAGCCGTCCGCCCGCCACAGGGAGCCCCACAGGTGAGCCAGCCGGAAATGCAGCCCGAGGAGAGTGCCTGGGGCAAGGAGATCGGCGAGGAGGATCCGCCCGCCGCGACCCTCGCGCACCGCGCGTCGACCCGCCACCGGTCCGACCTGAGCGCCCGCCAGTTCCCGCTCGGGGACTGGGGCGAACCCGCCGAGCGGCTCGAGGAGCTGTACCGCTGGTCCGAGGAGCGGGCGGTCGAGGCGATCGACTGGTACCGCCGGGACCGGATCCGTAAGCGCCGCTGGGCCCGGCTGCTGCGCTTCGGCACCACCGGCTTCACGGCCGGCGGGGTCACCGCCCCGCTGGTCGACCTCACCGGGACGGTCGCCCACGCCGCCGAATGGGGCTACGTCGGGCTGGCGCTGGCCGGCGCCTGCTACGGCGCGGACCGGGCGTTCGGGCTGACCTCCGGCTGGATGCGCGACGTCTCCACCGCGCAGGCCCTGCAGCGCCGACTGGAGGCCTTCCAGTTCGACTGGGCGTCGGAGTGCGTGCGGGAGGTGCTCGGCCCCACCGAGGGGACCGCGGGCGAGGCCGCCGAGCGGTGCCTCGGGGTGCTGCGGCGGTTCTGCGAGGACGTCTCGGACATGGTCCGCACCGAGACCTCGGAGTGGATGCTGGAGTTCCGGGCCGGGATGACCCGGCTGCCCACCCAGGCCTCCGGCAGCTGGGGCGGGCGGTCCGAGCCGGGCGTCGGGGCCCAGGTCCGGGTGCTGCCGCCGCCGGGGGCCAGGCCCACCATGCCGCGCCAGCGGCCGCCGGAGGGGCCGCTGCGGTAGCGGGGGCGAGGGCGGAGGCAGCCCGCAGCTGCCTGACCGTGGGCGGTGGGCGGTGGGCGGCTCAGGCGAAGACGACCATCGAGCCCTGGTGCAGGCTCCGGGTCGCCGCCGCGTACAGGCCCGCCCAGGCGTGCCGCTCCCGGGCGAACGGGTGCAGGTCGTCCAGCGGCGGGCCGAACGGCTGCTCCAGGCCGGTCGGGCCGAGCGGCCTGGTCGGCGCCGGCGGGTCGAGCGGGTCGATGCCCAGCGCCGGGGCCACGGCCTGGAGCTCGCGCAGCAGCCCGTGGCTGGAGCCGAGCGGCCCGCCCGAGGCCAGCAGCGACTCCTCCACCAGCGGGGCGGCGAACTCGATCGGCACATAGGCGCCGGCGTGGTCGAAGTGCCAGACCAGGTGCGACTGCTCGGCGCTGCTCTCGAACATCTCCAGCAGCTGCTCGTAGTCCCCGCCCAGCGCGTCCACCGGTGTGATGTCCAGGCCGGTGAGCCCCAGCAGGTAGGCCCGGCGCAGGAAGTGCAGCGAGTCGTAGTCGAAGGCGGCTATCGGCTCGACCGCCCCGCTGAGTCCCGGCACGTACCGGTAGACCGGCATCTCGGGCAGGCCGTTGTCGGCCAGCACCCGGTTGTAGAGCGCGAGGTCGTCCCGGAACGGGTTGTCGGGGCTGTGGCTCAGTACGTCCACCAGCGGGACGAGCCAGAGGTCGCAGGCCATGGGCCGGCTCTTCCTCTCCGGGCGGCGGGAACCGGCCGCGCGGCGGCGGACGGCGGATGGACGGGGGTCGGTACCCGGACGGTCGGTACGAGGAGCGGCCGGGACGAACGACCGCCCACCCTACCGGCCCGGCGCGCGATGCGGATCGGGCTGCCCCTCGGGCAGTTGGCCGGACGGCGGTTCGGGCAGCCGGCGGCCGAACCGTCCGTACGGGACCGACCTCGGCTGCGGCACCAGGCCGAGGCCCAGACCCAGTTCACGGCCCAGCTCGCGGCCGAGGTCGCGCTCCCGGCCCCGGGCGCCGCCGGCCTCCCGGCCCGGCTCCGCCGGGTGGTGCGGGGTGCCCGGCGCCGACTGCTCCGGCCCGGCGCCGTCCTGGGCCCGCGGGGTCTCCGGCTGCGGGGCACTGCCCGCCTCCGTGTCCCCGCCGCTCCGGGGTGCGTCCGCCGCCACCGGACCGTCCTCGGTCCCGGAACCGCCCGGCGCGCCGACCGGGCGGCCGGTCAGCAGCGGCAGCACCCCCACCGTCTCCACCTGCTGCCCGGCCAGCTCGGCCAGCAGTCCGACGGTGAAGAGGTTGTACTCGCAGACGATCCGGTGCACGCGCGGCACGTCGCGCGCCTCGATCGCGTCCACCAGGTCGAGGTGGCTGTCCCAGCAGACCCCGCCCAGCTGCGGCATCGACCGCAGGTAGCGCGCGGCGAACATCCACGACTGCACCCGCAGCCAGTCCAGGTAGTCGGCGATCCGGCGGTTGCCCAGCAGGCCGGCGACCTCCTGCCAGAACCGGCGGTCGCAGCCCACCATCACGTCCAGGTTGCCCGCACGGGCCGCCCGCACAGCGGCGTCCGCCCGGCGGCGCAGCGAGGGCAGCCGGCTGTCGTCCGGCGGGCCGGGGTTCACGGCCAATCGACGGAAGTAACTGTCGGTGATCAGTACCCGGGACTCGAAGATCTCCCGGAAGTCGTCCCAGCCGAACTCGGGCACGGTGAAGCCCCGGTGGTGCTCGGCCCGGAGCAGCCCCTGCGCGGCGAGGTCGACCAGCGCCTCGCGGGCCGGGGTCGCCGAGACCCCGTAGAGCTCGGCGATCTCCTTGACGGTGAAGTTCCGCCCGGCCGCGAGCCGGCCGGCCATCATCTCCTCGCGCAGCGCGCCCGCGATCTGCTCGCGCAGGCTGTTGCGCTGGATCACGGGACGGGAGTCGCCCGCGCCGGTGCCGAACATGCGCGCGACCTCCTCGGACGGGCTGGCGGCCGGACGGGACGGACCGGCGGAAGAACGGCTGGTAACACGACGAGGGCTCATCTTCTCAAAAAGGACACGGCTGTGTACAAGCCCCCCACATGCGCCCGCCCGCGCCCCTGCCCTGCCTTGCCCTGTCCTGCCCTGTCCTCCCCGGTCCGCACTCCGGGCGGCCGCCGCGCCGGAGCCGCTCGGGCTCCCCGGCGGTGCCGTCAGCGCTGGACCGGTGCCGGGATGCCGAGCAGCCGGTCCCGGTGCACCGGGAACTCCGCCCGGGCCTTGGCCACCTCGGCCGGATCGAACTCCACGGTCAGCACCTCCTCGCCGGGCCCCGCCTCGGCCAGCACCCGGCCCCACGGGTCCACCGCGATGCTGTGGCCGGCCTGCTCCACCCCGCCGTGCGTGCCCGCCGTGTTGCAGGCCAGGACGTACGCCTGCTCCTCCACCGCGCGCGCCCGGTTCAGCAGCGTCCAGTGCTCCCGCCGCCGCGCCGGCCAGGCCGCCGGGACCACCAGCACCTGCGCACCGGCGTCCAGCAGCGCCCGGAACAGCTCCGGGAAGCGCAGGTCGTAGCAGGTCGCGAGGCCCAGCGTGCCGACGTCGGTGGCCGCGGTGACGATCTCCTGCCCGGCACCCATCACCACCGCCTCACCGCTGTCGAAGCCGAAGCGGTGGATCTTGCGGTAGGTGTGCACCAGCTCGCCGTCCGGGGCGAACAGCAGCGAGGTGTTGTAGATCGGCCCGTCCGGATCGCGCTCGACGATCGAACCGGCGTGCAGCCAGACGCCCGCCGCCTTCGCCGCCGCCGCCATCGCGTCCGAGGTCGGCCCGTCCAGCGCCTCCGCGCCGTCCGACCAGAGGTCGTAGGCGAAGCCGCCGAGCGCCCACAGCTCGGGCAGTACCACCAGGTCGGATCCCCGCTGGGCCCGTACCAGGGCGGCCGCACGGGCCCGCCGTTCGGCCGGGGGCTCCGTGTCGGAGACCGCGAGTTGGATCAATGAAGCGCGCACAGTACCACCGTCCACGGCAAGAGTCCTACGATCGTCACCCGAAAGCGCTGCCCTGCTCTCACCCGGCAGCGTAACGTGCGGTTAGCGTGTGCGCCCGGGACCCGGACCTTCCCGACCGGTCCCGGAGCGCGCGGACACGCGTGGCAAGGCAGCTGACGGAGGGCCGGAGATTCCCGTGACGGACAACCAGACCGTGCAGGCGTACACCGACGCGTGGACGCAGTCCATCGAGGCGATATCCGAACTGGTGGCCCCCCTGCCGGAGGGATCCTGGAACCGGGCCACCGAGTGCCCGGGCTGGTCGGTCCGCGACATCGTCTCGCACGTGATCGCCGTCGAGTCCGAACTGCTCGGCGACCCGCGCCCGATCCACTCCCTGCCCCGCGACCTGCTGCACGTCACCACCGACGCCGCCCGCTACCTCGAACTGCCCGTCGACAAGCGCCGCTGCCACACCGCGCTGGAGATGACCGGCGAACTGGACTACACGATCATCCGCCGCTCCCGGGCGCTGCGGAACGCCAAGCAGCTGCCGAACGAGCCGGTCCGCTGGCCGGCCGGCCCGCAGAGCCGCGACATCCCCTACCACGAGCTGCTCCGGCTGCGCGCCTTCGACGTCTGGGTGCACGAGCAGGACCTCCGCCGCGCCCTCGGCGCGCCGGGCAACCTCGACTCCCCGGCCGCGCTGGTCTCCCGCGACGTCCTGCTCCAGGGCCTGCCGAAGGCCGTCGCCAACCGGGCCGGCGCCCCGGCCGGCAGCACCGTGGTCGTCGACGTCACCGGCCCGGTGGAGTTCCTGCGCACCGTCCGGGTCGACTCCTCCGGCCGCGGCAGCGTGGACGAGTCCATCAGCCTGGCCCCCGACGTCCAGCTCACCCTCGACTGGGAGACCTACGTCCGCCTCGCCTGCGGCCGCGGCCGCCCCGGCTCGGTGATCGTCGAGGGCGACCGGGAGCTCGCCGACCGGGTCCTGGCCAACTTCTCCGTCACCCCGTAGCCCCTCCGTTCACCCGCCCGGCGTACACGGACCGTGCGCGCCGGGCGAGTGCGCCTCGTGCTCCCGTACGCCACGTTGGAACCAATACCCCCCCCTGTTCGCCGTCGTTGTTCCGGGCAGCGTCACCCGGAAGAAGGAGGGGCGTCCGGATGGACGACGAACAGACGATGCAGGGGCGGATGGAGCTGGTCCGGTCGAGCTTCCCGGTCACAGGCCAGCCGATCAGGGTCGTGATGATCGACGGCGAGCCGTGGTTCGTCACGGCGGACGTGTGCCGGATCTTGGGGCGGGGGAATCCGACCGACGCGGTAAAGGTCCTGGAACGACACCAGCACCGAACCGTCGATCTGCGGGCGGTGACCCTTGTTCCTACAGAGGGTAGAAGCGTTTCCGCAGATCAGAAAGCCTATCGGCGGGGCAATCCGATCCTCGGCGTGGTGAGTGAAGCGGGGCTGTACGGATTGCTCATGCGATCCGACAAGGAATCCGCCCGCCCCTTCCGCGACTGGATCACGGACGAGTTGCTCCCGTCCGTCCGGCACGGCGGCACCGACATCCCCGCCCAACAGCGGCGGATGGCGGAGACGCTCAGCGAGGCGATCGGCCAGCAGGTGTACGTCGTCGCACGGATCGAGCACGAGGACTGGCCCGGCCTGACCGTCCACTCCGACGGCACGGTCCACTGCCGGCACGGGGAGATGCGTCTCCGGCAGCCCGGCCCGGACGACAGCGGGCCGCCGTTCGGCCCGTACTTCGAGTGCCCGGGCGTGGAACACGTCGGGATCTGGGGCAGCCGACCGGTCCCGGGCTGCCCGAAGCTGCGGATCGTGGACCTGGTCCGGATGCGGGACGAGGCCCGGTCCGAGCCGGAACCCGGAACCCCACCCGTCGGCGACCACGAGAACGTCCTCGTGGAGATGCACGGTGCACGGATCTTCGGAACACCACCACAGATCGCCGAGTTCATGCGCGAGTACCGGGGCTGATGGAAATGGGGGTTCCCTCAGAATTTCTGAGGGAACCCCCATTTCTGCAGGTCAAAAACCCTACGCCGCCGAGAGCCTCCGCCGCAGCCGCAGGATCATCACGGTCCCCACCGCCATCGGCACGTACTGCCAGCAGAACGCCCAGCGGAAGGCGCTCGCCGAGTACCCGCCCGCCCCGTCCGGGGTCAGGACGTCGAGCAGGACCCCGATGCCGAACAGGGTGATCATCGTGCCGATGAATCCGCCCATGTTGACGATGCCGGAGGCGGTGCCGAGGCGCTCGACGGGGTTGCGGGCGCGGGCGTAGTCCAGGCCGACCAGCGAGGCTGGGCCGTTGCTGCCCATCACCAGGATGATCGCGACCAGCAGCCAGAGCGGCGGGTGCCCTTCGGGCCAGGCGAGGGTCACCGCCCACAGCAGCGCGGTGACGCCGATGGTGGTGAGCACGATCGGCATCCGGGCCCGGGAGGTGCGGGAGAGCAGCCGCCCGAAGAGGAAGCCGAAGCTCATGTTGGCGAGCACCAGCAGGGTGAGCATTCCGCCCGCCCCGGTGCGGGTCATGCCCTGGGCCTGGACCAGGTAGGGCAGGCCCCACAGCAGGCCGAAGGCGTTGCCGGGGAACTGCGTGGTGAAGTGGATCCAGAGCCCGAGCCGGGTGCCCGGCTCCCGCCAGGCGTCCCGGACCTGCCGGCCGACGGCGGGGCGGGGCCGTCCGTCCGCCGGGGCGGCCGGCGCGGGGCCCTCCGGCGACTCCCGGAGGAAGAGCGCGACGAGCGCGAAGACGGCGATGCCCAGTAGGGCGATGGCGGTGAAGGTGGGCGTCCAGCCCTCGCTGTGCAGGGCCTGGGCGAGGACCACGGTGGTGACCAGGTTGCCGCTCATCCCGGCGAGGCCGGTCAGCTGCGCGACGAGCGGGTTCTTCGCGGCGGGGAACCAGCGGGCGGCGATCCGCAGCACGCTGATGAACGTCATCGCGTCGCCGCAGCCGAGCACGGCCCGGGAGGCGAGCGCGGGGCCGAAGGCGTCGGAGAAGGCGAAGGCGAGCTGGCCGGTACTGAGCAGCAGGACGCCGAGCAGCAGCACCTTGCGCGGGCCGAACCGGTCGACCAGGACGCCGACGGGTATCTGCATGGCCGCGTAGACGAGGACCTGGAGGATCGAGAAGGTGGAGAGCGCCGAGGCGCCGATGCCGAAGCGGTCGGCGGCGTCCAGGCCGGCGACGCCGAGGCTGGTGCGGTGGATGACGGCGAGGACGTAGACGCTTGCCCCGATGGACCAGGCGGTCCAGGCGGCCCGGCCCCCGGGCGGCTGCCAGGGGCCGGCGTCGGGGCCGCCGGTGCGATCGGCTGTGGCGCGAGGAGCGGAGGCGGACAGGGGGCGGGCTGAACGGGCTGGCTCCACGGTCATAGTGGCCCCAGATTAGTCATCCCATCATTGGATGCCCAGGGTGGGGACCGTCACGGTCCGCACCCCGCCCCGGCTCAGCCGGCCACCGTCCAGGAGACCGCGCGCGTCATGTAGCGCTCCCGGAAGGCCTCGTCGCGCACCCAGTCCGTGGTGTCCCGGACGGTCGCCGTGACGGTCGCGGCGTGCCCGGGCTCCAGCGGCAGCGAGGCGGTGTCCAGCCAGCTGCGGTCCGCCGCCTGCGGCTCGACCGGTACGCCGTCCACCGTCCAGTCCACCCGCAGCTGCCGGGGGCCGGTCAGCGGGACCGGCCGGACCTCCAGCCGGGGCCGGCCGGTGACGTCGCCGGGTGCCGGTACGGCGGCGTCGGTGGGCCGGATCCGGCGGTAGATCTCCTCGATGATCGCCTCCCGCGAGGGCAGGTTGTAGGCCCCGCCGAGGGTGCGCATCACCGAGTCCGGGGTGGGCCGGTAGATGCCGTTGGCACTGCGGTAGGCGCCGATGGTCCCGGCACCGTCCGGGGACTCCGCGCCGAGCCAGCGCCACCACTTGGACTGCTTGCGGCGCATGTCGTCGGCGTTCTCGGTGGAGAGGTTGGGGTAGTCGGCGTCGTCGGGCGCGCTGTCGTACTCGTCGCCGAGGTCGCCGACGGTGTGCCCGATCTCGTGCTGGATGATCCGGCCGGCGTCGGGGCTGCCGCCGGCCAGGGTGGTCACCCCGGTGCCGCCGGCGCCGCCGTACTCGGTGGAGTTGGCCAGCGCGATGAGGTACTGCGGGCCCTCGCCGCGGCCGGCGTACCGGGCCGTCGCGTCCTCGTCGGCGCAGAGCAGCCGGGCGGTGCCCTCGCACCAGAAGTGCATGCCGAGCGGGGTGGCGGGGCTGCGGCCGCGGCTCTCGGTCTCGGCGATGCCGGAGACCGGGGAGACCACCTCGACCCGCCTTATGTTGAAGAACCCCTGGTAGCTGCGGAACGGCTCGATCTCCATCAGCGCCCGCCAGGCCCGGTCGGCCTGTTCGCGGAACACGTCCTGTTCCGCGGCGGTGTAACCGTCGCCGAGCAGGACGAGGGTGATCCGGTTGGCCGGGTCGCCGGTCCGCCGTATGTCGACGGTCGGCGCGTCCCCGGCGGTGCGCAGATCGGCGTGCTGCACCGCGGTGTGCGGCGGGACCGCGCGGTCGGCCGGGGCGCCGGCCCCGATCACCCCGAACGGTGAGGGTCCGGCCAGTTCGAGCGCGGCCGGGAGTACGGCGGTGGACACCAGCACGAGCGCGGCCAGACTCCGGACGATCCGGCCAGGGTTGCCAGGCGGCATACGGGTGCGTCCTCGACGTTCCGGTCACCCGCGTCGCCCGGGTGGTGGACGCGAAGACGTACCCGCCCCGGCGTGTCGTCCTCACGGAACGGCGAAAAAGTCACCGAACTGGACGAACCACAAGGATCTGACCAGTCATACCTATGAGTCCAACCAGGCGGTTCTCGATCACCAACCGTGACCTTGGAATCACCGAAAATAGTCATGAGAATCTTTGGTTCGTCCTGCAACTGCCGCCCCCGGATCGCTGTCTGTACCAGCGAAGGACGCGGGAGAGAGCATGACCGGCCGAGCCGGGGGGCGCTTCCGACGCGATGGAGCGATCCGGCCACCTTCGAAACCACACACCACCACCACGACACCAGACCTTGGGGGGTCCTGTCATGCGCACGTCCGTCATGCCCGCTTCCGCGAAGAACACCGTCGTCCGCCGCCGCGTCGCCGCCGTCGCCGCCACCGTCCTGCTCGCCGGCTCCGTCCAGTTGCTGACCGCCGAGTCCTCCTGGGCCTGCGGCTCGTCGGACGGGCCGGTCGCGGCCGCGCCGAAGGCCGCTGCGAAGGCGGCCGCGCCCAAGGGCGACACCGCGAAGGCCGACACCGCGAAGGGCGACGCCCCGAAGACCGAGGCCGTCACCCACAACGGAGGCCCCGAGATCGGCTTCCACATGACCCCCACGCTGGCCGTCACCGCGGGCGGGCCGAAGGTCGACATCGGGGTCGGGATCACCAACTTCACCGGGGCCCCCTACCGCAACGTGGTGCCCACGCTCTCGCTCGCCACCCACCTGGCCGGCGACGGCGACGGGGGCGTCTCCTACGTGGCCTCCAAGTACCTGGCCGTGGAGTACAACGCCGACGGCACCTGGAAGAAGCTCCCGCTGCGGCGCGGCTGCGACCCGACGCTGTTCGCGACCCCGGCCAAGGGGGTTCCGATCGCGGACGGCCGCGCCAACCACGTCACGTTCCGCGTCAGCCTCGCCGCGGACGCTCCGGCCGATCTCGACCTCATCCACGTCGGCCTCGGCGCCACCGCCGAGGACGGGGCGCGCAGCGAGTGGGCGCAGAAGGAGATGACGGTCAAGGTCCCCAAGCCCGCTCCGACCACCCCCGCGAAGCCCGCCCCGGCCAAGCCCGCCGGGACCACCAAGCCCGCCGCCGAGCCGACCACGGCCGCGAAGCCCGCCGCCAAGCCCGCGCCGGTCTCCGACAACACCCCCGCCGCCACCGCGAAGCCGACCGCGCCCGCCGCCGCCGCGCCCGCCGCCGCGCCGGCCGCCCCCGTGGCGCCGAAGACCACCCCCACCGCCGCCCCGGCCACCACCGCGCCGGCCGGCACCCCGGAGCTCGCCCAGACCGGCGCCGACACCCCGAACGGCCTGCTCGCGGGCATCGCCGCCGGCATCGCCGCGCTCGGCGCGGGCATGGTGCTCACCGTCCGCCGACTGCGCGCGCAGCGCTGACCCGGTTCCGGAGGAAGGCGCCGACGACACCGCCGCCGTCCCCGAACGACGAACCGCTCCGGGGCCCTCCCCCGCGCCGCACCGGCGCCGGGGGAGGGCCCCCGCCGTGGGAGCGGCGGAACTTTCGCCGGAGGAATTTTCGCCGGGGGAATTTTCGCCGGAGCAGCGACAACCCCACCCGGGGCCGGACGTCCCAATCGTCAGAGGACGAAACCTGGAGCCGCGCCATGTACGAGCAGACCCACGAGCACACCGCCGTCGACCGCACCGACGACGACACCGCCTGGTCCTGAGCACCACCGGGACCGCAGGACGAAGGGGCCCGACTCCGCACGGCGGTGCGGAGTCGGGCCCCTTCATGTCTCGCGTTCGCGTCTCCCGGGCGGGTCAGCCCCAGGTGATCAGGCGCTTCGGGTGCTCCAGGATGCCCGCGATGTCGGCCAGCACCTTGGAGCCCAGCTCGCCGTCCACCAGCCGGTGGTCGAAGGAGAGGGCCAGCGTGGTGACCTGGCGCGGGACGACCTTGCCCTTGTGCACCCACGGCAGCTCCCGGACCGCCCCGAAGGCGAGGATGGCCGCCTCGCCGGGGTTGAGGATCGGGGTGCCGCTGTCGACGCCGAAGACGCCGACATTGGTGATCGTGATCGTGCCGCCCTGCATGTCGCCGGGCGCCGTCTTCCCCTGGCGGGCCGTCTCGATCAGCTCGCCGAGCGAGACCGCCAGGCCGGAGAGGGTCCGGGCGCCGGCGTCCTTGATGTTGGGAACGATCAGGCCGCGCGGGGTGGCCGCGGCGATGCCGAGGTTCACCTGGCCCTTGATGACGATCTCCTGGGCCGCCTCGTCCCACTGGGCGTTGATCCCGGGGTGGCGCTTGACCGCGGTGAGCAGCGCCTTGGCGACCAGCAGCAGCGGGCTGACCCGGACGTCCCGGCCCAGCTCGCCGCTCTCCTTGAGCCGGCGGACGAACTTCATCGTCCGGGTCACGTCGACCTGGACGAACTCGGTGACGTGCGGGGCGGTGAAGGCCGAGGCCACCATCGCCTGCGCGGTCGCCTTGCGGACGCCCTTGATCGGCACCCGGACGTCGCCCGCGCCGGGCAGCACCACGGCGGTGGACACCGGGGCGGCGACGGCCGGCTCGGCGGCCGGGGCCTCGACGGGGGCCGGCGCCGGGGCGGCGGCGGCCGCCGCGTGGGCGTGCAGGTCCTCACGGGTGATCACGCCGTCCGGACCGGTCGGGGTGACGACCCGGAGGTCGATCCCGAGGTCCTTGGCGAGCTTGCGCACCGGCGGCTTGGCCAGCGGCCGGTCACCGGACACCTCGACGGCCGCCACCGGCACCGGGGCCGGGGCGACGACGGGCGCCGGAGCGGGCGCGGGGGCCGGCACGGTGGCCGCGGCGGTGGCCGTGACCGTGGTGCGCCGCGCCCGGCGCTGGCTGCCGCCGGTCCGCGGACCGTAGCCGACCAGCACCTCGCGCCGCTCGGGCTCGGGCGCCTCCGGGGCCTCGGCCACGGGGGCCGGGGCCGCGGCCGGGGCGACGGCGGCGGGGACGGGTGCCCCCGCGGCTCCGGCCACCGCGACCGAGATGATCGCGGTGCCGACGTCGACCGTCGCGCCCTCCGGGAAGAACAGCTGCTCGACGACCCCGGTGAACGGGATCGGCAGCTCCACGGCGGCCTTGGCGGTCTCCACCTCGCAGACGACCTGCCCGTCGGTGACGGTGTCACCGGGCTTGACGTACCAGCTGAGGATCTCGGCCTCGGTCAGGCCCTCGCCCACATCGGGCATCTTGAACTCGCGGAGCGAGCGAACTTCGGTGGTCATCAGCGCTCCCCGGGATCAGTACGCGAACGCGCGGTCGACGGCGTCGAGCACGCGGTCCAGGTCGGGGAGGAAGGACTCCTCGACCCGGGACGGCGGGTACGGCGCGTAGTAGCCGCCGACCCGCAGGATCGGCGCCTCCAGGTGGTAGAAGCAGCGCTCGGTGAGCCGGGCGGCCAGTTCCGCGCCCATGCCCAGGAACACCGGGGCCTCGTGCACCACGATGCCGCGCCCGGTCCGCTTGACGGACTCCTCCAGCGCGGCGAAGTCGACCGGGGTGAGCGAGCGGAGGTCGACGACCTCCAGCCGGCGGCCGTCCTCCTCGGCGGCCGCGGCGGCCTCCAGGCAGACCTTGACCATCGGCCCGTAGGCGATCAGCGTGGCGTCGGCACCGGGCCGGACGATCCGCGCGTCGTGCAGGCCCAGGTCGGCGGACTCGCCGACCTCGCCCTTGTCCCAGTAGCGGCGCTTGGGCTCCAGGAAGATCACCGGGTCGTCCGACTCGATGGCCTGGCGCAGCATCCAGTGCGCGTCGTGCGCGTTGGACGGGGTGACCACCCGCAGACCGGCGGTGTGGGCGAAGTACGCCTCGTGCGACTCGCTGTGGTGCTCGACCGCGCCGATGCCACCCGCGTAGGGGATGCGCACGGTGACCGGCATCTTGACGTGGCCCAGTGCGCGGGCGTGCATCTTGGCCAGCTGGGAGACGATCTGGTCGAAGGCCGGGTAGACGAAGCCGTCGAACTGGATCTCCACGACCGGGCGGTAGCCGCGCAGCGCGAGGCCGATCGCGGTGCCGACGATGCCGGACTCGGCGAGCGGGGTGTCGATCACCCGGTCCTCGCCGAAGTCCTTCTGCAGGCCGTCGGTGATCCGGAAGACGCCGCCGAGCTTGCCGATGTCCTCGCCCATCAGGACGGTCTTCGGGTCGCTCTCCAGCGACTTGCGCAGCGCCCCGTTGAGCGCCTTGGCGATGCTGAGCTGGCCGGCCATCAGTGGTTCTCCCCCGCCTCGAAGGAGGCCGCGTACTCGATGTACTCGGCCCGTTCCTCATCGACCAGCGCGTGCGGCTCCGCGTAGACGTGGTCGAAGATCAGGGTGGGGTCGGGGTCCGGCATGCTGCGCACGCCCTCGCGCACCCGCAGTCCGAGCTGCTCGCTCTCGGCCTCGATCGAGGCGAAGAACTCCTCGTCGGCCAGGCCCTCCTTCTCCAGGAGGGTGCGGAGCCGGGTGATCGGGTCCTTGGCCTTCCAGGCCTCGGTCTCGTCGGCCGCCCGGTAGCGGGTCGGGTCGTCGGAGGTGGTGTGCGCGCCCATCCGGTAGGTGAAGGCCTCGATCAGCACCGGGCCGTTGCCGGTGCGGGCGTGCTCCAGGGCCCAGCGGGTCACCGCGAGGCAGGCCAGCACGTCGTTGCCGTCGACCCGGATGCCCGGGAAGCCGAAGCCGGAGGCCCGGCGGTACAGCGGGATCTTGGTCTGGGTGGTGGTGGGCTCGGAGATCGCCCACTGGTTGTTCTGGCAGAAGAAGACCACCGGCGAGTTGTAGACCGAGGCGAAGGTGAAGGCCTCGTTGACGTCGCCCTGGCTGGAGGCGCCGTCGCCGAAGTACGCGATCACCGCGTCGTCGGCGCCGTCCTTGGTGATGCCCATCGCGTATCCGGTGGCGTGCAGGGTCTGCGCGCCGATCACGATGGTGTACAGGTGGAAGTTCTTCTCGTTCGGGTCCCAGCCGCCGTGGTTCACACCGCGGAACATGCCGAGCAGGTTCAGCGGGTCGACGTCGCGGCACCAGGCCACGCCGTGCTCGCGGTAGGTGGGGAAGGCGTAGTCGCCCGGTCGCATCGCGCGGCCGGAGCCGACCTGGGCGGCCTCCTGGCCCAGCAGCGAGGCCCACAGGCCCAGCTCGCCCTGGCGCTGCAGCGAGGTCGCCTCGGCGTCGAAGCGACGCACCAGCACCAGGTCACGGTAGAGGGCTCGGAGCTCGTCCGCCTCCACGGTGAGCGGGAAGTCCGGGTGCTCGACCCGCTCGCCTTCCGGGGTCAGCAGCTGTACGAGCTCCGGCTGGGCGTCCTTGGCCGTGGCGCGGACGCCGGGGGCAGCCTTCTTGCGGGCCCTCGCCGTGCTTTTGACGGTCACGTTCACTCCTCGGTCTGTCCGGCCGCCCGGGGTCGCCGGTGACCGGTCCGGTCACCGCCTCGCGGGGCGCGCGTGGGTGTGCGCACCCGCAGCGGGGCAGGTGGTGATCCTTTTCCGACGGCGTCCCTCACGAGAACGTTACCCAGCGTCCGTCCTCGACGCGTCTGCGCTAGGACGTCCTACTTGTTCGGGGTCTACAAACCGCGCGTGTGGCGCAGCTCTCAATTCGGTCGCGTTCAGGACACCAGCGCACGTTATCCGGGCGGAGGCTCCGGCGTAAGGGGGTTACCGGCATCGGTTTCGACCGCTCTGGCCGGATCGTGACCCCGGCGCGGTACGGGCGAGAGGTCTTTCGTAGGGTGATATGGGAGGCTTTGCGCGTGACTGATAACGGACAAATCACGGTATTCCTCCTCGACGACCACGAGGTGGTCCGCCGGGGTGTCCATGAACTCCTCTCCGTCGAGGAGGACATCGAGGTGGTCGGCGAGGCCGGCACCGCCGCCGAGGCGCTGACCAGGATCCCGGCCGTCCACCCCGATGTCGCGGTGCTCGACGTCCGGCTGCCCGACGGCAACGGCGTCGAGGTCTGCCGGGAGATCCGCTCCCGGATGCCGGAGATCAAGTGCCTGATGCTGACCTCGTTCTCGGACGACGAGGCCCTGTTCGACTCGATCATGGCGGGTGCCTCCGGCTATGTGCTGAAGGCGATCCGCGGCACCGACCTGATCACCGCGGTCCGGGACGTCGCGGCCGGCAAGTCACTGCTCGACCCGGTCGCCACCAGCCGGGTGCTGGCCCGGCTGCGGGACGGCGGCGAGAAGGAGGACGAACGGCTCTCCCAGCTCACCAAGCAGGAGCGCCGCATCCTGGACCTGATCGGCGAAGGGATGACCAACCGTCAGATCGGCAATGAACTGCACCTCGCCGAAAAGACGGTGAAGAACTACGTCTCCAGTCTGCTCGCCAAGATGGGGATGGAGCGACGGACCCAGGCGGCGGCGTTCGTGGCGCGGCACCAGGCGGACCAGCAGCACTGATACGGGCACAGCACACAACTGACGACCTGTCAAGGACCCCCGCCGAGAGGTCCTAACCTCTGGCTGTGACTTTCAGCCAGACCCTTGCCTGTGCACCAGCCCGTCCCGACCTCACCGCACCCCCGATAGGAACGCTCAGCCCCCCCGTCCCCCACGCGGCGCTCGCCGAGGTCCTGCGCCGCTACCGGGTGGGCCGCCTGCTCACCGCCGAACCCGTCGCCGAAGGCCTGCTGAACCGCGGCTACCGGATCACCACCGAGGCCGGCGGCTACTTCCTGAAGTGCTACGTCGACGCCGCGACCGCCGGCCGCGAGGCGGTCGCCGGCCACCACCGGGCGATGGCCGCCCTCGCCGCCCTGGGCCTGCCCGTCGAGCCCCCGCTCGCCCTCGCCGAACGGACCGGCACCATCGCCGCGTTCGGCGGCCGGCTGTTCGCCCTCTTCCCCTGGGTGGACGGCGGGCACCGCCACGGAACCGAACTGTCCCCGCCGCAGTGCGCCGAACTGGGTGCGCTGCTCGGCCGGCTGCACGGCGCCCTCGACGAGGTCTGCGCGCCCGTCGCACAACCCTCCGGCTACCGCAGCGCCGATCCGCTCGACAGCTCCGCGCTCGCCCACGACCTGCGCGAACGGGCCCGCGAGCACCACCCCCGCGACGAACTGGACGCGCTGGTCGAGCGCCGGCTCGGCGAACGGCTGGAGCTGCTCGCCGAGCACGCCCACCGGCGTCCCGCCCCGGGGGCCGCCCCGCCCACCGGCTGGACCCACGGCGACTTCCACGGGCTGAACCTGCTGCACCGGGACGGACGGATCGCGGCCGTCCTGGACTGGGACAAGCTGGGACGGCAGCCGCGCGCCGAGGAGGCCGTCCGCGCGGCCACCCTGGTCCTCAACGACCGCGCCACCGGGGTGCTGGACCTCGTCCGGGTCCGGCACTGGTCCCAGGCCTACCGGGCCACCGGGGCCGCCACCGCCGAGCACCTGGCCGCCGCGACCCACCGGGTCTGGTGGGAGCGGCTGAACGACTTCTGGATGCTCCAGTGGCGCTACCAGCGGGGCGACCACCGGGCCGACCCGCTCTACCCCGCCTCGGCGGGCCAGCTGGCGTGGTGGTGCCAGGAGTACGAGCAGGTCCTGGACGCCTTCGCCAACTGAACCGACGGCCGGCCGTTCCCCGACGGGGAACGGCCGGCCGGGGAACGACCGCGGTGACCGGTCAGGGAGCGGCCGGGGTGACCGGCGCGCCGGTCGGCGGCTTCGGAGTGGTGCCGCCGGCACCGCCCCCGGCCGGCGGCGTCTGGCTGCCACCGCCGGTCGGCGGCGGGTTGGTCGCCGGCGGGGCCGTGGCCGGGGGCGTCGTCGCGCCGCCGCCCGTCCCCGTGGTCGGGGTGTTGGTCGGCGGGACACTGGCCGACCCGGTCGCCGAGGTGCTCGGGGTCGGTGCCTTGCTGCCGGTGCTGCTCGGCGTCGGCGCCGCCGGGCTGCTCGAGTGCTTGCCGGTCGGCTGGCTCGGCGGCTGGGTCTGGTTGCCGCCGTTGTTGTTGGTGTCGGTCGGCTGCTGCTGCGGACGACGCGAGTTCTGCCCGGCCGGGGGCGTGGTCGTGGTCGCACCGGAACTGGGCGTGGTCGCCTCCGGCGCCGTCGACACCACCCCGGTGGTCGGGCCGAGGTCGCTCGGCTTCCCGCCGCCACCGCCGTTGTCGTTGCCGCTCAGCGCCATGGCGATGCCCACGCTGGCCGCGACGGCCACCGCCACGACGGCGGCCACCCAGCGCCACGGACCGCGCCGGCCGCCGCCACCGCGCCCGTGCCCACCGCCGTGCCCGTCGTCCGAGCCGTCGCCGCCGCCGTAGGGCGGGTAGGCGGAGGAGGGCGTGTGCGGGCCGCCCGGCACCTGGTACGGCAGCATCGCCGTCGGGTCGCCCGGGACACCCGCCCCGAGCACCGCCGTCTCGTCCACGCCCAGCGGCGGCATCCCGCCGTGGCCCTGGCCGGCCGCGGCCAGCCCGGCCGTCGCGCCGAGCGGCCAGCCGCCGGTGCCTCCGGTCAGCTCGCGCAGCGCGTGCTCGATGTGCGCGCGGAACTCGTCCGCGTCCTGGAAGCGGTCGTCCGGGTTCTTCGCGAGCGAGCGCAGCACCAGGTGGTCCAGGCCGGCCGGGACCCGCGGATTGGCCTGCGAGGGCGGCACCGGGATGTCCTGCACGTGCTGGTAGACCACCGACAGCGGGGTGTCGCCGGTGAACGGCGGGCGCAGCGCCAGCAGTTCGTAGAGCATGCAGCCGGCCGCGTACAGGTCGGAGCGGTGGTCGACCGGCTTGCCGAGCGCCTGCTCCGGCGAGAGGTACTGCGGGGTGCCCATGACCATGCCGGTCTGGGTCATGGTCGAGGCCGTGCCGGTGAGCGCCCGGGCGATGCCGAAGTCCATCACCTTGACCGCGCCGGTGGTCGTGATGATCACGTTGGCCGGCTTGATGTCACGGTGCACGATGCCGTGCCGGTGGCTGTAGGCGAGCGCCTCCAGCACCCCGGCGATGATGATCAGCGCCTGGTCGACCGGCGGCTCCTCCTCGTCGACCAGCAGCTCGCGGACGGTCCGGCCCTCGACCAGCTCCATCACGATGTACGGCGTCGACTCCTCGCCGACGTACTCCTCGCCGGTGTCGTACACCGCGACGATCGCGTGGTGGTTGAGCGCCGCGACGGCGTGCGCCTCCCTGGTGAAGCGGAGCCGGGCGATCTCGTCCTGGGCCAGTTCACCGCGGAGCAGCTTCACCGCGACGGTCCGCCCGAGCCGGACGTCCTGGGCGGCGAGCACCTCGGCCATGCCGCCCCGGCCCAGCCGGTGGGTCAGCCGGTAGCGGCCGTCACCGACCGTGCCCAGCGGGGCGGCGGTGCCCCGGCCGGGCGTCTGCGGGGCGCCGTACGGCGGGAGCGCGCTCGTGGCGGCGTCGCCACCCGGCTCCGGCATCCTGGGGGCCCCGCCGCCCGGACCGGTCGCCCAGGCCCCGTCGTCGTCCGGATGCTGCGTCTGTGCCATCGCTCCTCGCCCCGGGCCTTCGCTCGGATCGCGGTGCCCTGTCGCTCGTGTCCCCGAACGCTACCGCCTCCGGCGGACCCCCGGAGCACGCGTGTTCCGGGCAGAACCCGTCAGAGCAGGCCATTCCGGTCGGCCCGGCCGTCCGGTCCCGGTGCCGTGACCACCGCGCTCGAGACGCCCCGCGCCCCGTCCTTCGACTGGCCCTCGGCCCGGTTGACCACGATCGCGATGATGATGACCGCCAGCACGATCACACCGACGATGATGCCGATGATCACCAGGGCGGTCGAGCAGCCACCGCTGTTCGACGCGGGCACCGGCTGCGGCTGGAACGGCGGCGCCGGCATCGGGTGCGGCGGCGGGGTGTGCGCCTGCTGCGGGAAGGGCTGCGGCGTGTGCGGCTGCTGGAAGACCGGCGGCGTCTGGAACGGCTGCGGCTGCGGGAAGGGCTGCGGCGTGTGCGGGGCCTGGAACACCGGCGGCGGCGTCTGGAACTGCGGCTGCGCGTGCGGCTGGAACGGCTGCGGCTGCATGGGCTGGAACGGCTGCGGGGTCTGCGGTGCCTGCGGCGCGGCGTGCACCGACCGCGGACCGTCGGTGATCACCAGCGGGTTGCTGGCCGCCAGCGGGCTGCCGCCGCCCTTGCCGGCCGAGAGCAGCCGCTCGGCCTCGTCCCGCATCGCCGCCGCGCTCGCGAAGCGGTGCGCCGGGTCCTTGCGCAGCGCCGTCGCGACGAACCCGTCGACCGCCGGGGCCAGCCGCGGGTTGAGCGTGGACGGCGCCGGCGGCTCCTCCTGGACGTGCTTGTACGCGATCGAGAAGGCCGAGTCGCCGTCGAAGACCAGCTGGCCGGTGATCATCTCGAAGAGCATCACGCCGACCGAGTAGAGGTCGGAGCGGGCGTCCACCGGCTTGCCCAGCGCCTGCTCGGGCGAGAGGTACTGCGGGGTGCCGACCACCATGCCGGTCTGGGTCATCGAGGTGACCCCGCTCTCCAGCGCGCGGGCGATGCCGAAGTCCATGACCTTGACGTTGCCCTTGCGGTCGAACATGACGTTGCCGGGCTTGATGTCACGGTGCACCAGGCCCATGTCGTGCGAGGCCTCCAGCGCGTTCAGCACACCGATGGTGACCCGCAGCGCCTCCTCGACCGGCATCGCGCCGTGCTGGCCGACCGCCTCGTTGATGGCGTCCCGCAGGCCCTTGCCGTCGATCAGCTGCATCACGATGTACGGCGTGCTGGAGCCGTCCTGGGCGATGTCCTCGCCGCTGTCGTAGACGGTGACGATGTTCGGGTGCTCCAGCCGGGCCACCGCCTGGGCCTCGCGGCGGAACCGCTCCTTGAACGAGTCGTCCCGGCCCAGCTCGGCGTGCATGCTCTTCAGCGCGACCTGCCGGTCCAGCACGCTGTCGTAGGCGAGGTGGACCGAGGCCATACCGCCCTCGCCCAGCACCCGCTGCAGCACGTACCGCCCGTTGCCCAGGGAGTAGCCCTCGGCCGCCGCGTTGCCGTGCTCGCTCATGGTCCTCTGCTCCCCCTCGGCGCGGCCGTACCGCCGCGACCGTGACATTCGGTCTCGTCCGTGCGTGTTTCCGGGCCCGGCCCGCTGGCCTGCCCGACCCCTGTCGCGACGCTCGCCCGGACTGCGACAGGGGGTCAGGGTATCGGCTCGCGGGGACACCGACCGGCCCAGGGCCGACACTGTGTCCAGGTCGCGACCCGGTACCGGTCGGTAGTGCTCGCGCCGCCGGCGCGGCCGGCCGCGCCCCGTGCCGTGCCGCCCCGGCGGGGCCGTGGCGGTACGGGTACGGCCGACGTCCACAGGTGGGCGGACGCCCACGCGTGGGGGGACTGCTACAGGTAGGGACCGGAGCGGATGCCGCGGCCCTCGCCCGGCTCGTCCCCCTCCGGCTCCCCGCCGTGCAGACCGGGCGGCAGCGCCCGCCGCATCTGCTCCAGCTGCGCCCTGGCCGCCATCTGCTGCGCGAACAGCGCGGTCTGGATGCCGTGGAACAGGCCCTCCAGCCAGCCCACCAGCTGCGCCTGGGCGATCCGCAGCTCGGCCTCGGTCGGGATCGAGTCCTCGGTGAACGGGAGCGACAGCCGCTCCAGCTCGGCCACCAGCTCGGGGGCCAGGCCCAGCTCCAGCTCCTTGATCGAGCTGGCGTGGATGTCCTTCAGCCGCGCCCGGCTGGCCTCGTCGAGGGGAGCCGCGCGGACCTCCTCCAGCAACTGCTTGATCATGCTGCCGATCCGCATGACCTTGGCGGGCTGTTCGACCATCTCGGTCACCGGCAGTTCACGCGGACCGTCGCCGTCGTCCCCCATCGGGCCGGTCGCCGAACCCACCGGCAGCCCGTCCGGTCCGACGATCAGCACCTTCTGGCCGTCCTGCGGCTGCCCGCCCATGGCCTGGTGGAACTCCTGCGACGAGTACTCGTTCATCGGATTCGTCATGAACCACATTCTCCCTCACTGGGGTTGCCGGGGAGGAGGCCCCCGACCGACCCGCCCCGCCCCGCCCGCCGCCGGTGCCGCGACCGGCCGCGCGCCCGCACCGGGAAACGACGCTACGCCCGGGGGCGGGGCCGCGGTATCCGTACGGATACTCAGTCCGCTCCCGGATCCGGCGCACCGGGGGCGGCCCCGTCCGACCGCCGGGACGCGGTCAGTGCCGGCGCAGCCGCAGCCCGATCAGGCCCAGCCCGCAGCCGATCAGCCCCAGACCGGCACCCAGCGGCAGCTGGCGGGTGGCGGCGTCGTCCCAGCGGGTGGGCAGCAGGGCCGGGCCGACCAGCACCGCCTGCGGCCCGGGCCGGCCGAGTGCCAGGGTCTCGCCGCCGGAGCCGTCCTCCGGCGCGGCCGACTCCACCGCGCCCTCGGCACCCCCGGCCGCCGGGCCCGGCGCGGCGTCCGCGCCGGTGGCGGAAGGCTGCTCCGGCGCCTGCTCGGCCGCCTGCGCCCGGCCCAGGTCCGGCGCCCCCTCGGGGGCCGACCCGGTGCGCTCGGGCGCCGAGGCGGGACGGTGGCGGCCGTGGCGCTGCTCCCGGTCGGCCCAGGAGGGACCGGGACGGACCCGGCCGACCGCCTGCCACGCCACCGCGGTGGCGGCCGGGACGGCCGCGGACGGCGACACCGGGGCGGCCGGCTCCGGGGAGGAGGGCCCGGGCACGGTCGGCTCGGGGGAGGGCTCGGCGGGGAAGGGCTCGGACGCGGTCGGTTCGGCGGGGGTCTCCGCGACGGCCGTCGGCTCCGGCTCGGCACCGGCGGACGGCTGTTCCGGCTCCTGCTGCGGATCAGGCACCGGTTCCTGCTGCGGCTCCGGCTCCGGGGAAGCCACCGGGGAGAACCCGTCCGAGGGCGCCGCCGAACCGGACGGCGCCGGGGCCGCCGGCTGCTCCGACGGTTCGGGGGCGGCGACCGGGACGGGAACGGCACCGACGGCACCGGCCGGCGCGCTCGGCAGGGCGATCGCGGCCGGCCCGAGCACCAGCGGCACGGCGAGCCCGAGCACCGCCACCGCAAGCAGCCGCCGGCCGGTGCGGCGGTGGGAAGGGTGCGGCGGCAGGGCCGCGGGCAGCGGCCCGAGGAACGCGGACGAGGGTGCGGGTGCGGGCACGGTCGAGGTCCTTCCGCGACGGCCGACCGCGCTGGGCGGGGTCGGCGGCGGGACAGCTCCCGTCCAGACTCACACAGTCCGACATTCCGGGCATGTCGTACGGCGGGCCCGGGCGGCCGCCAGGCCCCCGGACCCGCCCGACCCGCGGCCTCAGACCTTCAGGACCACCTTGCCGACCTGCGCCCCGGCCTCCAGCACCCGGTGCGCCTCGGCCGCCTCCGCCAGCGGCAGCACCCGGTCGACCACCGGCCGCACCACGCCCGACTCGACCAGCGGCCAGACGTGCTCGCGCACCGCCGCCACGATCGCCGCCTTCTCGGCCAGCGGCCGCCCGCGCAGATTGGTCGCGATCACCGCGGCGCGCTTGCGCAGCAGGGTGTTGAGGTTCAGCTCGCCCTGCACCCCGCCCTGCAGCCCGATGATCACCAGCCGCCCGTTGACCGCCAGCGCGTCCACGTTCCGCGACAGGTACTTGGCGCCCATGATGTCCAGGATCACGTCCGCCCCGGCCCCGCCGGTGGCCTCCCCGAGCACCTCGACGAAGTCCTGCTCGCGGTAGTCGATCAGCACGTCGGCGCCCAGTTCGGCGCAGCGGGCCAGCTTCTCGGGGCCGCCCGCCGTCACGGCGACCCGGGCACCGACGGCCTTGGCCAGCTGGATCGCCATCGTCCCGATGCCGCTCGCGCCGCCGTGCACCAGCACCGTCTCGCCGGGGCGCAGCCGCGCGGTGAGGAAGACGTTGGACCACACCGTGCAGACCACCTCCGGCAGCGCGGCGGCCTGTTCCGCGGTCAACCCCTTCGGCACCGGGAGCAGTTGGCCGACCGGCACCGCGACCCGCTCCGCGTAGCCGCCGCCGACCAGCAGCGCGCACACCTCGTCACCGACCGCCCAGCCGGCCACCCCGGGCCCCAGCGCGGCGATCCGGCCCGCGCACTCCAGGCCCGGATAGCGCGAACTGCCCGGCGGCGGTTCGTAGAAGCCCTGCCGCTGGAGCAGGTCGGCGCGGTTGACGGCGGTGGCCGCCACCTCGACCAGGACCTCGCCCTCCCCGGGCACCGGGTCCGGCACCTCCGCCCAGCGCAGCGCCTCGGGCCCGCCGGGTTCAGGAATCGTCATCGCATGCATGGACCCGACGCTACTGCGACCCGGCGGCCGGACGGCGGGCCGACCCGCCTGTCAGCCGGCCAGCTCCGGGAGCACCACCGCTCCGGGCAGCGCGGCCGCCGCCCGGCCCGGCAGGATCAGCTTGCCCCGCCGCCGCCCGCTGCCCACCAGGACGAACGGGGCCGCCGCGACCGCCGCGTCGACCAGCAGCGGCCAGCCCGCCGGAAGCCCGACCGGGGTGATGCCGCCGTACTCCATGCCGGTCGCCCCGACCGCGGCGTCCATCGGGGCGAACGAGGCCTTGCGGGCGTCCAGGTGCTTGCGGACGGCCCGGTTGACGTCGACCCGGGTGGTCGCCAGCGCCAGGCAGGCGGCCATGGTGGTCTCCCCGCCGCGCCGGGCGGCGACCACCACGCAGTTCGCCGAGGCCTCCAGCGGCACCTCGTAGGTCTCGCAGAAGACGGCGGTGTCGGCCTTCTCCGGGTCGGTCTCGACGTAGAGCACCGAACCGGCGGCCTCCCGGTCCGGCCAGGCCGCCAGTGCCTCGGCCACCGGGGCCGCCAGCCGGTCGGCCACCTCCAGCGCGGTGGCGTGGAACTCGAAGGCGCCGAAGGGGAGCGGTGGTTGATCACTCATGACGGACGACCCTACGCCTGGGCGGCCGACTTGATGACGATCACCCGGTCCGTGAGCTGCAGGGTCTGCGCCTCCGGCTCGGTGTAGTTGATCACCCTTCGGCCGCGGACCACCGCGACCACCAGGTCCTCGCACTCGCGCGGGCTGTGCCCGGCCTCGGCCCGGGTGACCGGGCGCTCGACCACGTCCAGGCCGTCGCCGTAGGTGAGCAGGTCCTCCATCACCGCACCGGTGTGCGGGCTGAGCATCGACATGCCGAGCAGCCGGCCCGCCGCGCTGGAGCTGGTCACCACCACGTCGGCGCCGCTCTGCCGCAGCAGCGGGGCGTTCTCGTCCTCGCGCACCGCCGCCACGACGGTGGCCGTGCGGGTGAGCTGGCGGGCGGTCAGGGTGATCAGGGCGGCGGTGTCGTCCCGCTCCGGCGCCACCACCACCCGGGCGGCGGTGGGGAGTCCGGCCCGCAGCAGGGTGTCGGTCCTGGTGGCGTCGCCGAGCACGGCCACCAGACCGTGCTGGGCCGCCTGGTCGACCGCCTTGCGCTGCGGGTCGACCACCACGATCTCCTCCTTGCGCACCCCCTGCAGGATCAGGGTGTCGATCGCGCTGCGGCCCTTGGTGCCGTAGCCGATCACGACGGTGTGCTCGCGCACGGTGGACCTCCATCGGTTCAACCGCCACTGCTGACGGGTGCGTTCGGTGAGCACCTCCAGGGTGGTGCCGACCAGGATGATCAGGAACAGCACCCGCAGCGGGGTGATCACGAAGATGTTGGTGAGCCGGGCGGTGTCGCTGTACGGGGTGATGTCGCCGTAGCCCGTGGTGGAGAGCGTCACCGTGGCGTAGTAGGCCGAGTCCAGCAGGCTCACCCCGCCCCCGGCGTTGTCGTTGTAGCCCTCGTGGTCCACCCAGACGATCAGCGTCGTGGCCACCAGCACCGCCAGGGCCAGCAGCAGCCGGAAGCCGACCTGCCGCAGCGCCGGGGCGCTGCGCCGGGCGGGCAGCACGATCCCGGCGTCCGCCCAGGGCTCCGCCTCCGCCGCGGCCCGGCCGGAGAAGCGGCCGAACCCCCGTCCGCCGCCGGTGCTCACGGCGCCTCCAGCAGTTCGACCGCGGCACCGGCCGCCGCGCCGCCCGGCGGCACCACGGCGAGCGCCTCCGCCAGCGCGATCCCGCGCAGCATCGCCGGTCCGTCGTAGGGGAGTTGGACCACCCCGTGGGCGGTCCGCCGGACCGGCAGCAGCCGGGTGTCCACCGGGTGTCCGGGCAGGGCGGCGACGGCCACGGCCCGGACCGGTTCGCCGGGGCCGCGCCCGGCCAGCGCGTGCAGCAGCGGCAGGGCGAGGGTGACCGCCCCCGCGACCGCGGCCAGCGGATTGCCCGGCAGACCCACCAGATGACGCCCGCCGGGCAGTTCGGCCAGCAGCATCGGATGGCCGGGGCGGACGGCGACCCCGTCCACCAGCAGCCGGGCGCCGACCTCGGCGAGCGCCCGGTGCAGGAAGTCCACCGGACCGGCCGCCGTCCCTCCGGTGGTGACCACCACATCGGCGGTGGAGTGCCGCAGCGCGTCCCTGAGCAGTCCGAAGTCGTCGCGGACGGCGCGCGGTTCGCCGGTCTCCGCGCCGGCGGCCCGCAGCCACGGCGGCAGCAGCGGACCGAGCGCGTCCCGGACCAGGCCGGGTCGGGGCAGGCCGGAGCCGAGCAGTTCGTCGCCGAGCACCAGCAGCTCCACCACCGGGCGCCGGTGCACGGCCAGCAGGTCGTGGCCGCCGGCCGCGGCCAGGCCGAGCACGGCCGGACCGATCCTGGTCCCGGCCGGGAGCAGTTGCTCGCCGCGCCGGCACTCCTGACCGCGCGGGCGGACGTCCTGGCCGGTGGTCAGCGCGCCGGGGACGCGCTCGCGCAGCAGCGGGCCGTCCGGTTCCCCGTGTTCGCGGCGGAGCACGGCGGTGGCGCCCGGGGGGAGCTGGGCGCCGGTGGCGATCTCGACGGCGGCGCCGTCGGCCAGCGGGCCGTCCGCGGGGCGCCCGGCCAGCAGTCGGCCGGACACCCGCCAGGGGCCGGGCCCGGCCACCGCCCAGCCGTCCATCGCCGAGGTGTCGAAGGCGGGCAGGTCGGTGAGCGCGGTCAGCGGCTCGGCGAGGGTGCGGCCGAGCGCCTCGGCCAGCGGGACGCGCGGGGGCGCGGACCCGGGCCGGCCGGCCCGGCGTGCGGTCTCCCGGGCGGCCGCCCAGCCCGTCGGGCCGGTCGGGGCCGGCGGCTGGTCGAGCACGACGAGGTCCTCCACCGCGCTCACGGCTGCCCCTGGTCCGTGGCCGCGGCGGCCCAGCGCTCGGCGAGCGCGGCGGCCCGCCGGGACGCCTCGGCGACCGCCTCCGGCCCGCCGCCGCGCGACGCTGCGGCGTACCCGATCAGAAAGGTGGTCAGCGGGGCGGCGGGCCGGTCCACCCCGTGCGCGACCACCCGGGCCAGGTCGAGCAGACCCTTGACATCGACGTCCAGGTCGATGCCCAGCTCGGTACAGGCCTCGGCGATCCAGTCATCCAGCGTGCGCTCCATGCGGACATGCTGCCTGATCGGCGGTTTCCCCGGGATGTTTGCCCGGTGAGCGCCGCGCGTCGTTTCCCGCACACCGGGGTGCGCAGCGGGGTGAGGACCCCTGGTGGCTGTCGCTAGTGGCTGTCGCGCTCCCGGGCCCGGGCGAGGTCCTCCCAGGTGTCGCAGTCGTAGGTGACGTCGTCGGTGTCGGCCAGCCGCAGGGTGCGCAGGTTGCCGGTCAGGCGGCGCAGCGGGAGACCGGCGGGGTCGCCGGCGGCGGCCAGCGCGGTGCGCAGGGCGGCGGTGCGGTAGGCGGCGGCGAGCGGCTGGTCGCGGCCGGCGGCGTCGACCAGGACGACCGCCTCGGTGTCCGGCCCGGCCTCGTCGAGGGCGGTGACCAGCCGGTGGACGGTGCGCTCGTCGAGGAAGGGCAGGTCGGCGGCGAGCAGCAGCACCAGTTCGGCGGTGACCTCGGCGAGGCCGGCCGCGACGGCCGCCACCGGTCCGCCGCCGGGCGGGTGCTCGCGGGTCCGGCGGACCCCGGGGCGGGTGGTGGGGCGGGCCGGGCCGACCACCACGGTGGTCCCGGCGCCCGCGCAGGCGGCGAGCACCCGGTCCAGCAGGGTGGTCTCGCCGACGGTCAGGGCCGGCTTGTCCGCGCCGCCGAGCCGGCGGGCAGCTCCCCCGGCCGGGACGATCACGTCGTACGGCGTCATGCCGCCAGTATCCGCCGCCGGCTCAGTCGGCGGTCGGGCCGGGCGCTTCCCGGTCGGCCGGGCCGTCCGCGTCGCCCGGGTCCTCCGCGTCCGCGTCGTCCGCGTCCTCCGCGTCGTCCACGGCGGCGTCGTCCAGGTCGACGGCCGGAGCCGCGGCCGAGGTGTCGGTGGCAGTGTCGGCAGCGGCGCGGGCGGCGGTGTTGGCGGCCGCGCTCAGCTCCAGCACGGCCGGCAGGGTGAGCTCCCCGTACCGCTCGTTCACGGCCGCGACCAGCGCCTCCGTGTCGTCCGGGTGCTCGGCCAGCAGCCGGTCGAAGTCCTGCAGGTACTCCCCGGTGAAGGCGAGCACCCGGGCCGCGTCGTCGCCCTGGTCGGGCGCGCGGTGTCCGGCGATCACCCGCTCCACGCCGAGTTCGGCGATCCGGCCGAGGTTGCGGACCCACTCGGTGCGGCGTTCCGGCGTGGTGTCGGCGGTCCAGACGTGGGTGCCGTTGTAGACGAAGTCGCCGGCGATCACGGTGCGGATGCTGGGCACGTGCACCACGGTCGAACCGTCGCAGTCGCCCTGTCCGAGCAGCAGCACCGGGATCGCCTGCCGGTCGATCATCAGCGGCTGGGGGAGCAGCGGGGCCGGGACCAGCGGATGGTCCGGGATGTCGTCCCCGAACACCGGCTTCCACTGGGCGACCTTCGCGGCGGCGGTGCGCAGGATGCCGTCCACGACCGGCGGCGCGGCCAGCAGCCGGGCGTCCGGGAAGAGCCGCAGCACCTCCTCGGCGCCGAAGTAGTGGTCCGGGTGGTGGTGGGTGACCACGATGGCGAGCAGCCGACGGCCCTTGCCCGCGACCCATTCGGCCAGCTCGCGGCCGGCACTGCGGGTGAGCTGGGCGTCGACCAGGATCGCCGTGTGCTCGCCGAGGATCAGCGTGGAGGTGGCGAAGAAGGCCGACTCGGGGCCGGTGAAGACGGCCACCTCCAGCGGCCGGACCGGCGCCCCGGCGGTGTTCTGGTCGGACGGGGACGGCGTCACTGGTTGCTCCCTCTGGTTCGGCTGCCCCGGTCTCGGTCCGGCTCGGCGGTGGTGGTTTGCGGTGCGTGCTGGTGTGCGGTGCGTGGTGGTATGCGGTGGTGGCGGGTACGGCGGCCCCCGGCACGGCCGGGCCTCGCGCCCTACAGCATGGGAGCAGCGCACGCCGAAAACGCGGAAGGCGCGCCCGAAGGGGCACGCCTTCCCGCTCACGTGTCCGGGTGGCCCGGCGGCGTCAGCGCTTCCCGCCGGTCAGCCGGGCGAAGCGGTCGGCGACGCCCCAGGAGGTCACCCGCCAGAGCGCCTCGACCACGATGTTCCGGCTCATCTTGGACGCGCCGAGCTCCCGCTCGACGAAGGTGATCGGCACCTCGGCCACCTTGAAACCGGCCTTCACGGTGCGCCAGGCCAGGTCGACCTGGAAGCAGTAGCCGGCCGAGGCGACCTCGTCCATGCCCAGGCCCAGCAGGGTCTCCTTGCGGAACGCCCGGTAGCCGCCGGTGACGTCCCGGATCGGCACGCCGAGCATCAGCCGCGAGTAGGTCGAGCCGGCCCGCGAGAGCAGCAGCCGGGACTTCGGCCAGTTCACCACCCGGCCGCCGGGCACCCAGCGCGAGCCGAGCACCAGGTCGGCGCCGCGCAGCGCGGTCAGCAGCCGCTCCAGCTCCTCGGGCCGGTGCGACCCGTCGGCGTCCATCTCGACGAGCACGTCGTAGCCCTCGTCGATGCCCCAGCGGAAGCCGGCCAGGTAGGCCGCGCCCAGACCCTCCTTGCCCTTGCGGTGCAGGACGCGCACGTGGGAGTCCTCGGCCGCCAGCTTGTCGGCGAGCTCACCGGTGCCGTCCGGGCTGTTGTCGTCGGCGACGAGGATGTGCACCTCGGGGACGGCGGCGCGGACCCGGCCGACGATGCGCTCGACGTTCTCCACCTCGTTGTAGGTGGGGATGATCACCAGCACCCGGCCGAGATCAGCAAAACTCTGCTGGTTGACGGTCACGTACTAACCTCTCGGCCGGTGGCGGGAAGTGCCAGTCACCGTTGCCCGCACTCATCAGGACTCACAGCCCCGGCCGGCACCCGCCGACTGGGGGACACTGTGGAAAACACTGGGTCCTGGCATCCTACTACCGCGTTCTCGAACCGACCCGCCGCCCGAGGCACTCCCCACCGGCCTCCGGCGTTTCCCCTGCGGAGGCACCGGTCGGCTAGGGTCGATGCCCGGCCTTTGCCCGGATGCCCACCGTCAGCACCGCCCGCGGGGCGCCGCCCGGCGGCGAGGCCCGCCAGCCCACCGCAGCAAAGGAGCAGGACCGCGCCCATGGACAAGCTCGTCAACACCGTCCGCCCGTACGCCTGGGGATCCGTCACCGCGCTCCCCGAGCTGCTCGGGCAGGAGCCGACCGGCGAACCGCAGGCCGAGCTCTGGATGGGCGCGCACCCCGGCGACCCCTCCCGGGCCGACCGGGGCGAGGGGCCGCGGCGGCTGGACGAGCTGATCGCGGCGGATCCCGAGGGCGAGTTGGGGGCCGCCTCGGTGACCCGGTTCGGGCCCACCCTGCCGTTCCTGCTCAAGGTCCTCACCCCGGGCATCCCGATCTCCATCCAGGCCCACCCCTCGCTCGACCAGGCCCGGGCCGGCTTCGCGGCCGAGAACGCCCTGGGGATCCCGCTGGACGCCCCGCACCGCAACTACCGAGACGCCAACCACAAGCCCGAACTCATCTGCGCCCTCGGCGACTTCGACGGACTGTGCGGCTTCCGCCGGCCCGCCGACGCGGCCGCGCTGCTGGCCGGTCTCGGCGTCCCCGCACTGGAGCCGGTGATCGCCCCGCTCCGGGCCGACGACGAGTCCGAGGCACTCAGCGGCGCCCTCGCCGCCGCACTCGGCCTGGAGGGCCCGGCCGCCGAGGCCGTGGTCCGGGACACCGCCGAGGCGGTCGGCAAGGCGGCCGCCGAAGACCCGGACGGGCCGTACGCGCCGTACGTCCGGATCGCCCGGGACTTCCCCGGCGACCGGGGGCTGATCGCCGGACTGCTGCTCAACCACGTCCTGCTGCGCGCCGGCGAGGCGCTCTACCTGGGCGCCGGCGTCCCGCACGCGTATCTGCACGGCGTCTGCGTCGAGCTCCAGGCCAACTCGGACAACGTGCTGCGAGCCGGCCTCACCCCCAAGCACATCGACGTGCCCGAGCTGCTCAAGGTGGTCGTGTTCGCCGCCACCGCGCCCGAGCCGCTGCTGCCGGTCACGGTGGACACGACGCCGGGCGAGGAGCTCTACCCCGTGCCGATCGACGAGTTCCGGCTCTCCCGGTTCGTCCTCGACGGCCGGGAGCGGACGCTGCCCGGCGACGCGCCGCAGATCCTGCTCTGCACGGCGGGCACGGCCCGGCTGGCCTCGGCCGACGGCGACAGCCTGGAGCTGGCCCGCGGCGAGTCCGCCTTCCTCCCGGCCACCGGCGCCGCGATCCGGCTGACCGGTACCGGCGCCACCGTCTTCCGGGCCACCGTCACGCTCTGAGCCGTCCGTCCCCGCCCCCGGCGAAAGTACCGGGGAACGGGGACGGGAAACGGTGCAGGTGTGCCCGAACGGGCCTCAGCCCGTCGAGGCGCCCGCCTCCACGGGCACCCGGGCGCCCGCCGGCTCGGCCGGTGCCGGAACGGCGGCCGGGCGGGCCGCTCCGTCCGTCGGGCCGTCCCCGGGTCCGTCCGCAGGTCCCGCGGGGAACTTCCGCTCCAGCGCCTTCAGCGCCTTGCGCCCCAGCTTCTGGAACGGCAGCTCCACCAGCCGGTACAGCAGGTAGGCGGCGACCAGCGAGATCGCCAGGTACTCGACCGTCCAGAGCGTCTTGGCGCCGGCGGTCTCCGGCATCGGGTTCGCCAGGTGCGGGCGGATGGTGTGCAGCAGCGGCACGTGCAGCAGGTACAGCGAGAAGCTGACCGAGCCGAGCCAGGTCAGCGGCTTCGGGAAGCGCTTCTTGCGCAGCAGCATCGCCGCCAGGAAGGTGGCCCAGGCGCCCGTGAACGACAGCGACCAGGCGACCCAGCCCGAGTTCCAGGTGTTCAGCTCGACACCGTTGCGGTTGTACATCCAGCCGATCGCGACTCCGGAGACCACCACGAACCCGCAGCACAGCCAGGCCTGGGCCCGGTCGATCTGGCCGTGCTCGGCGCGGTACAGCACGGTGCCGGCGAACATCGTGGCGAAGATCAGCAAGGTCTCGAAGACGGGGGCGCGGCTGTTGAGGAACAGCAGCACCAGCGCCAGGCCGGCCACCAGCAGGGCGCCGATCCGGGCCAGCGCCGGGTTGCCGCTGAGCATGCACAGGAAGCCCATCACCACGATCAGCACGGCCGCCAGCACCAGGTGCCGGGTCGCGTCCACGGACTGGGCGAGCGTGGAGCTGGCGAGCGATCCGCCGAACACCAGGGCGATCGCGGCGAAGGTCACCGCGATGGTGCCGCTGCGCCGGTGCCAGCCGAGCGTGAACAGGCCGGTGACCAGGAAGTAGAAGACCATCTCGTAGGTGAGGGTCCAGGTCACGCCCATGCCGTTGATGACGTTCAGCATGTCCTGGAGCATGGTCGCGTTCGCGGCCAGCGAGATGAGGTTGTGGCCGGTACGGAAGAGCGCCACCGATCCGTCGCCCTCGGGCAGCATCAGGAGCGACACCGCGAAGGCGGCGATCAGCGCCGGGTAGATCCGGAACAGCCGGCCCACCCAGAACGCCCGGACGTCGCCCCGGCGTTCCAGCGAGGCGGGGATGATGTAACCGCTGACCAGGAAGAACAGCATCACGCCGTACAGTCCCAGGTCGAAGTGGTCCCAGACCGCCCCGCCGAACGGCAGCAGCTCCAGGATGCCGAAGTGGTGCAGGGCCACGACCAGGGCCGCGATGCCGCGCAGGGCGTCCAGCCAACCGAGGCGGGCACCGGCGGAGGCCGCCGCACCGCGGTCGGCTCTCCGGAATCGGCCGGGGAGCTGCAGTCGTATGAGATTCACGGCATGGACAGTAGCCCATCCGTTCGGAACTCATCGTCCCCGGAGCACCCCGTTCCGCGCCCGGGAGCCCGGGCGGCGGCACGCCCCTCCGGACCCCGGACGGAGCGACGCCGACGGGTCAGCCGGCGGGTCGGGCCGACAGGGCGGTGGCGGGCTCCCGGGCGGGCCGCGGCGGCCCGGCCGCTCCACCGGTGTCCTTCCGGGGCAGCCCGAGGTTCTTGAGCTTCAGCGCGGGCTTCTCCACCAGGTACCAGGAGAGCACCGCGGCGACGAGGGCCAGCACGACGGAGGCGCCGGTGTAGACGGCGTACCCGTGCCTCTGCACGTGCCAGAGGGCCAGGCCCTGCTGGATCGGGAACGCGTAGATGTAGACGCCGTAGGAGAAATCGGCCTTGGCGCCGACCTTCGTCAGCGGGCGGGGCATCCGGCAGGCGAGCCAGATCAGCAGGTAGGCGAGGGCCGGCAGTCCGATCAGGTAGAAGCCGCCGTACCGGGCGCTCCCCATCAGGAGGGCGAAGGACAGCAGGGCCGCGATCCCGTTCATCCGCAGCTGCTTCTTGTAGAGCTCGGCGACCGCTCCGAGACCGAACAGCAGCCCCAGCGGCACGAGCTTGTCCATGCCGATCGTGCCGAGGAAGGGGAGTCGCCAGTCCGGCAGTGTCGTCGGGATGTAGATGGGCGACCGCAGACCGGGACCGTGGATCGCGAGGTAGACCATGTAGCAGTACAGGGCGACGACCGTTGCGAGCACGACCCAGCGCGCCCGGTGGAGCACGGTCAGTGCGGCGAGGGCCGCGACCACCAGGTAGCAGAGCACCTCGTAGGCGAGCGACCAGAGCGAGCCGTTGAATCCGGAGTCGGCGTTGTGCGACAGCAGCCCGGAGATCCCCGGCTGACCGGTGCCGATCGACCAGTTCGCCATGACGTACTGCCAGGGGCCCTGGGGGTGCGACCAGAAGCCGTCCAGCAGGTGTTCCCGACGGGCCACGAGCGGCGCGACGACGAAGGCCGTGACCATCAGGCAGACCCACAGGCCCGGCAGGATCCGGATGGCCCTGTTCCACACGAAGCGTGCCGTGCTGAGCCGGACGCCGCTGCCCGTGATCAGGAAACCGGAGAGCACGAAGAAGCCGGCCACCGCCAGACCTCCCAGCTCCACCTGGTTGCGGGACCAGTGCGCCCCGATGCTTCCCCTGCGCACGCCCAGCGGCATGGCGTGGGCGAAGATCACCGAGAGGGCGAGCAGGAGCCGCAGCAGACCGAACCCGTTCTCCCGGCCCAGCGCTTCCGACAGTGGCTGGGTGCCGAACACGGCGGATCTGAGGCTCGATATTCGGGACATGTGGGGGCATTCCTACGGCGTGGGGGGGCGACACCGGGAGCGGAGTCACGGCGAGGACAGTAGCCCATCGGCGGGACCCGTCCCCCTGGGCCCACCCGGCCCGGTCCGGCGGGGAGAAACGCCGGGAAACGCCGGGAAACGCCCGGGAGCGGCCTGGTGAGGCCGCTCCCGGGGTGCGGTCGCCCGCCGGGGATCAGCGGTTCATGTAGAAGCCGAACAGGTCGACGACCAGATCGGCGTTGCCGCCGCTGGCGTTCCAGAAGTCGATGATCCCGTTGACGCCGGGGTCCGCCTGGACCAGGTTCGGCACGGTCTCGCCGGCCTTCCAGTTCAACGTGGAGGCGTTCGGCTTGGTGGGCCAGGCGTAGGTGCCGTCCTGGTACCGGTCGATGCTGTTCGGGTCCGGGAAGACCGTCAGGTGACCGTCGGTCTGGGTGTTGGTCACCGTGCTGTTGAGCACGAAGCCGGTGAACTCCGGGGCGCCCACGCCCAGACCCATGTAGAGGTAGCCCTGGCTGGAGATCGAACCGCCCTCCACGTTCCGGGTGTCCGCGAGGCGCACCGGGGAGCTCGGGACGTAGGCGCTGCCGCCGGCCGCGTAGTAGCCGACGACGTCCACGATCACGTCCGAGGCGCCCTGGGCACCGTTGAGCACCTGGATCCGGCCCGACGCGTCCACCGGCACGATCACCGAGTTGGCGATGGTCTGCCCGCGGCGGAAGTTGAGGTTGGACACGCTCGGCGCCTGGCGGTCGCCCGGGTAGACGGTCAGGTGGCCGTCGCTCTGCGGGTCGGTCACCGTGACATTGAGCGCCACCGCGCTCACCCCGGCCGGAATGCCCGCCTGGCCCGCCGTCCGGACCGGGAAGGAGGTCCATCCGGGCACCTTGCCCTGGCCCTCACGGGTGTCCACCAGCCGGGTCGGGCCGACCGGGGTGTAGCCGGCGGCCTCCGAGCTGGTGAAGTAGCCCGCGATGTCGGCGAGCAGGTCGACGGCGGCGCCGCCCCGGTTGTACAGGTTGACGTAGCCGTCGGCGCCGACCGGGACGATGGCCAGGTTGGGGACGGTCTGGCCCGGGGTGTAGTTGACGTTCGAGGTCTCCGGACGGGTCTCCTCACCGGGGTAGGCGATGATGTGGCCCGCGCCGCCGGTCGGGTCGACGACGGTGAGGTTGAGCGCCACCGCGGTCACCCCCTCCGGGATCCCGCCGTTGCCGGCGATCTTCACCCGGGTCTCGGCCCAGGGCTGCACCCGGCCCGCCGGGGCGCCGGTGCCGTCGCGGGTGTCGAGCAGCCGGGTCGGACCGTACGGGGTGAACTTGGTACCGGCGGTGGCGACCGTGACGCTGTTGGTCGTGGTCTCGCCGTTGCCGTCCGAGACCGTGACCGTGACCGTGTACTGGCCGAGGGCGGCATAGTCGTGGTCGTGGATGCCCTGACCGGTGCCGACCCCGTTGATGCGGTCCGAGGTGCCGTCACCCCAGTCGACCACCAGGTCGAGCGGCGCGATGTCGCTGTTGATCCAGGTGATCGCCTGGACGCTGCGGGCGCTGGTGCCGTAGACGCCGACGCCCACGGCCAGGCTGTTGTTGGCCGTCGCGGCGGCGGCCCCCTGGGCCTTGGCGGCCTTGCTCTGCTGCCGCACCGAGGCCTCGGCGGGGCTACGGACAGTGCCGAAGGCGGAGGAGGCGATGTCGCCGAGCGACTTGGCCGGCTTGGCCGGCACGGCGCCCGCGGCCGGGTGGGCCGGGGCCCCCGCCGTACCGGTTCCGGCCGCGACGGCGAGGCCGGGACCGACGACCAGGCTCGTCACCACGGCGGCGGCGACGATGATGTGACGGTGACTGAGCACCGTACCCCCCAAGGGTGTTGTCGAACGAAGCACCGAACAGGTGCTCGCGCAGGCTACTGAAGGACCGCGTACGGAGCAACGGTTTTCCGACAGTCCCGATCCCTGGGCGGGGGCGTACCGGACAGAACGGTCCGGACCGACCGCAGGACCGCTCGTGGAGCGGTCCTGCGGTCACTAAATATCACTCTCGGTCACCAGCGGACCGGTGGCGGGCGACGGTCGCGGATCAGTCGCGGGTCATGTCGACGAAGCGCGAGTAGTGGCCCTGGAAGGCCACGGTGATGGTGGCGGTCGGGCCGTTGCGGTGCTTGGCCACGATGAGGTCGGCCTCGCCGGCGCGGGGGGACTCCTTCTCGTAGGCGTCCTCGCGATGCAGCAGGATGACCATGTCCGCGTCCTGCTCGATCGAGCCGGACTCACGCAGGTCGGAGACCATCGGCCGCTTGTCGGTGCGCTGTTCGGGACCACGGTTCAGCTGGGACAGCGCGATCACCGGCACCTCCAGCTCCTTGGCCAGCAGCTTCAGGTTTCGCGACATGTCGGAGACCTCCTGCTGACGGTTCTCGGCCCGGCGGGAGCCGCCGGACTGCATCAGCTGGAGGTAGTCGATGACGACCAGTTTGATGTCGTTGCGCTGCTTGAGCCGGCGGCACTTGGCGCGGATCTCCATCATCGACAGGTTCGGCGAGTCGTCGATGAACAGCGGCGCCTCGCTGACGTCGGGCATCCGGCGGGCGACCCGGGTCCAGTCGTCGTCCGTCATCGAGCCGGAGCGCATGTGGTGCAGCGCCACCCGCGCCTCGGCGGAGAGCAGACGCATGGCGATCTCGTTGCGGCCCATTTCGAGCGAGAAGATCACGCTCGGCAGCTTGTGGTGGATCGAGCAGGCCCGGGCGAAGTCCAGCGCCAGGGTGGACTTGCCCATCGCGGGACGGGCCGCGATGACGATCATCTGGCCGGGGTGGAGCCCGTTGGTGAGCGCGTCGAAGTCGGCGAAGCCGGTCGGGACGCCGGACATCTGGCCGTTGCGGGAGCCGATCGACTCGATCTCGTCGAGGGCGCCCTCCATGATGTCGGCGAGCGGGGCGTAGTCCTCGTTGGTGCGCTGCTCGGTGACGGCGTAGATCTCCGCCTGGGCCGCGTTGACGATCTCGTCGACGTCGCCCTCGGCGGCGTAGCCCATGCCCGCGATCCGGGTGCCCGCCTCGACCAGCCGGCGCAGCACCGCGCGCTCGTGCACGATCTGCGCGTAGTACTCGGCGTTGGCGGCGGTCGGGACGGAGTTGACCAGGGTGTGCAGGTAGCCGGGGCCGCCGACCCGCTGGAGCTCGCCGCGCTTGGTCAGCTCACCGGCGACGGTGATCGGGTCGGCCGGCTCGCCGCGCGCGTACAGGTCGAGGATCGCGCCGTGCACCAGCTCGTGCGCGGGGCGGTAGTAGTCGGCGGGCTTGAGCACCTCGACCACGTCGGCGATGGCGTCCTTGGACAGCAGCATGCCGCCGAGGACGGACTGCTCGGCCGCGAGGTCCTGCGGGGGGACCCGCTCGAAGCCCTCCAGGCCGCCCTCCCCGGAGCGCTCGTCCTCGCCGCCCTGGCGCCGCTTGCCGTCCCGCTGGAAGCCGCCCGAACCGCCGGAGCCACCGGAACCGCCCTTGCCGCCCTTCTGGAAGCCGCCGCCCTCTCCCTTGCCCTGGCCGTTGCCGCGGGCACGCGAGACCGGCAGCCGGTCGCCGGGACCGTCCGGGAAGGGGGCGTCGGCGAAGGCACCGACCGGGAAGGGGTCGTCGGCACCCTGCCAGTCGTCCTCCGGCGGGGGCGGGGCGTCGTGGTCGTCGTACTGGGGGCCGGTCACGCGTGTTCCCCGATCAGCGAGTGGTGCGAGTTGGAGCGGGCCTTGCCGGTGGCGGCCGGGAGGGAGCGGAACCCGACTCCCCGCCACCGCATTTCTACGCCACCGCACCGACAAATCGGACGCCGGGGCGGGTGGGAGTGTCGGCCGGAGGCCCCACGCTAAGGCGCCGGGAGCCTTTCGGCCAAGGCGGTTATCCACAGGGGGTGTGGACGAGCGGCCGCTGGCTGTGGAGAAGTACCGCAAACCTGTGGACGCCCCTGTGGAAAGCCCTGTGGATAACCAGACCATCGATCCACCGTCAACTCGCTGACCTGGGATTCCCTCCTCCAGGGCCTGTGCATGAGAAATTCTTCACACACAGTCGGGTGGCGGTGGACACAGACCCGGACGGCCCAGTCGCCCAGGCGTACGAGTAAGCTGCAAAACCCCCTGGCGGCGCTTACCTGTGGATGAGTAGCCTGGACCCCATGACCCTCACCGCCGACCGCCGCCGCCACGACCGGGAGATCCTCGCCCTCGCCGTCCCCGCCTTCGGCGCCCTGGTCGCCGAGCCGCTCTTCCTGATGGCCGACTCCGCCATCGTGGGCCACCTCGGCACGGCCCAGCTGGCCGGTGTCGGCGTCGCCTCGGCCGCCCTCACCACCGCGACCGGGGTGTTCGTCTTCCTCGCCTACGCCACCACCGCCGCGGTCGCCCGCCGGATCGGCGCCGGGGACCGCCGGGCCGCGATCCAGCAGGGCATCGACGGAATCTGGCTGGCCCTGGCGCTCTCCGCCGCCGTGGTCGCGCTGACCCTGCTGCTGGCCCCCCGGGTGGCCGACGTCCTCGGTGCCTCGGCGACCGCCGCCCCGTACGCGGTGACCTATCTGCGGATCAGCGCGCTCGGCATCCCGGCCGTCCTCATGGTGATGGCCGCCACCGGCGTGCTCCGCGGCCTCCAGGACACCCGGACTCCGCTGTACGTGGCCGTCGCCGGGTTCGCCGCCAACCTCGGACTGAACGCCGGTCTGGTCTACGGCGCCGGGCTCGGGGTGGCCGGCTCGGCCTGGGGCACGGTGATCGCCCAGACCGGCATGGCCGCCGTCTACGTGTTCGTGGTGGTGCGCGGGGCCCGCCGGGAACGGGCCTCGCTCCGGCCGGACGCCGCCGGGATACGCGCGAGCGCCAGGGCCGGCGGGCCGCTGATGGTCCGCACCCTGAGCCTGCGCGCGATCCTGATGATCGCCACCGCGGTGGCCGCCGGTCTCGGTGACAAGGAGATCGCCGCGCACCAGATCGCCATGACGGTGCTGCTGTTCATCGCCTTCGCGCTGGACTCCATCGCGATCGCCGGCCAGGCGATCATCGGCCGCTACCTGGGCGCCTCGGACATTCCGGGTACCCGGGCGGCCACCCGGCGGATGATCGAGTGGGGCGTCGGCGCCGGGGCGGTGCTGGGCGTGCTGATCGTGGTCGCCCGGCCCCTGTACGTCCCGCTGTTCACCCCGGACCCGGCGGTGCAGCAGGAGCTGAACACCGTCCTGCTGCTGCTCGCGCTCTGCCAGCCGGTCTCCGGGCTGGTCTACGTCCTGGACGGCGTACTGATGGGCGCGGGGGACGGCACGTACCTGGCCCGGGCGATGCTCGCCACGCTCGTCGTGTTCGCCCCGGCCGCGCTCGCGGTGCCGGCCAGCGGCACCGGGCTGGCCGGGCTCTGGTGGGCGCTGAACCTCTTCATGCTGGTCCGCGCCGGCTTCCTGGCCGCGCGGGCCCGGGGCGGCAAGTGGCTGGTCACCGGCGCCGTCCGGAACTGAGCCCCGACGCCCTACGGGGCGTACCGGTTCGGGCGTCCCGGAACGACCGAGGGCCGGCCTCCCCCGAGGGGGAGACCGGCCCTGCGGCCACTGCTACGGCGTTGTCGCTGATCAGGCGGCGACGACGGCGATGTCCAGGTTGGCCTGGACGTCCGAGTGCAGCTTGACCGAGACCTTGTGGGTGCCCACGGTCTTGATCGGCGAGGCGATCGCGACGGCGCGCTTGTCGACCGCCGGGCCGCCGGCGGCCTTGATGGCCTCGACGACGTCGGCCTGGGTCACCGAGCCGAACAGACGGCCGGCGTCGCCCGAGCGAACGGCCAGCTTGACCTGGACGCCCTCGAGCTTGCCCTTGACCTCGTTGGCGGCCTCGAGGGTCTGGATCTGGTGGATCTTGCGGGCGCGACGGATGGCGTCGACGTCCTTCTGACCACCCTTGGTCCAGCGGATGGCGTAGCCACGCGGGACCAGGTAGTTGCGGGCGTAGCCGTCCTTGACCTCGACGACCTCGCCGGCGGAGCCGAGACCCGGCACCTCGTGAGTGAGGATGATCTTCATTATTCGGTCACCCTCTCTTAGCGCGCGGTGCTGGTGTAGGGCAGCAGCGCCATCTCACGGCTGTTCTTCACGGCCGTGGCGACGTCACGCTGGTGCTGGGTGCAGTTGCCGGTGACCCGGCGGGCACGGATCTTGCCACGGTCGGAGATGAACTTCCGCAGCAGGTTCGTGTCCTTGTAGTCAACGTAGTTGACCTTGTCCTTGCAGAAGACGCAAACCTTCTTCTTCGGCTTGCGAGCAGGCGGCTTCGCCATTGTGTGCTCCATTGGGTTCACGACCGGGCCGGCGTCTCACGACGCCGGGCCCCTGGCCGCACGAAATCTGTCAGCTCTTAGAACGGGGGCTCTTCCGAGAAGCCGCCACCGGACGGGGCACCCCAGCTGCCGCCACCCTGGTTTCCACCAGAGGGAGCGCTGGACGCCCACGGGTCGTCGGAGGGGCCGGACTGGCCACCGGAGTTTCCACCCCAGCCGCCACCCTGCTGGCCGCCACCGCCGCCCCAGTTGCCGCCGCCCTGGCCGCCGCCCTGAGGGCCGCCGCCGAAGCCGCCGCCACCGGGGGCGCCGCCGGGACCACCGGACCGGTTGGCCCGGGTGACCTTCGCGGTCGCCGAGCGCAGGCTCGGACCGACCTCGTCGACCTCGACCTCGAAGACCGTCCGCTTCTCGCCTTCCTTGGTCTCGTAAGACCGCTGGCGCAGTCGGCCCTGCACGATGACGCGCATGCCGCGCTGCAGCGACTCGGCCACGTTCTCCGCCGGCTGCCGCCAGACGTTGCACGTGAGGAAGAGGCTCTCGCCGTCCTTCCACTCGTTCGTCTGACGGTCGAAGGTGCGGGGGGTGGACGCGATGCGGAACTTCGCGACCGCCGCACCCGACGGGGTGAAGCGCAGCTCGGGGTCGTCGACGAGATTGCCGACGAGGGTGATGACGGTCTCGCCTGCCATGTGGTGATGACCTCTCGGGAAGATGTCCGTTCACCGCTGTTTCACGTGAAACAGCGGACGCGAGCTACCCGAGACCCGAAGGCCTCAGAGGTGGCTCAGTGGGTGTCCGGGCGCAGGACCTTGGTCCGCAGAACCGACTCGCTCAGGCCCATCTGGCGGTCGAGCTCCTTGACGACCTCAGGCGTGGCCTGGAGGTCGATGACCGAGTAGATGCCCTCGGACTGCTTGTTGATCTCGTAGGCCAGACGGCGGCGACCCCAGGTGTCGACCTTCTCGACCTTGCCGCCCGCGTTGCGGACGACAGCCAGGAAGCTCTCGATCAGGGGGGAAACGGCGCGCTCCTCGACCGAGGGGTCGAGGATGACCATCACCTCGTAGTGACGCATGAGTAACCCACCTCCTTTGGACTCAACGGCCACGGTCTCTCCGTGGCAGGAGGGTTGTGCAGCGTCGACACCGGTGTCGTGCCGACTTCGGCCACCGTAGCGGCCGGGTCGGACAGCCCGTCCCCGTTCACCCGAAAGAGGGCAGCGGAGGGCACAACTACACCAGTGCAGACGACCCACCCTACCCGCACCCGGACGGACGAACAAAACGCATAGGGGTTGTGAGACCGGCCCAACCGCCGCAATCTGGACGGAACGGGTTTCCTGCTCGTTCGTCTCCACGCCAGGAGGTGGGACACATGGCCCAGACCGTCCACCGCATGCCGGCCCTCACCCTGAACACCGACGGCCACCCGCACCCGCGCGAGAACACCCTGGTTGGCGTCACCGCCGTACTGGGCGTGATCGCCTTCACCACCTCGTTCTTCCACAACCTGCATCTGCTGACCTCGTGGACCGGCCTGTTCGGGATCATCACCGGCCTGCTGGGGATGTACATCTCCGTGACCACGGCCGAGCGCTTCGTCCTGATGATCACGCTCGGCGCCTCGGCGATCGGCTTCTACCTCGGTATCGCCCGCGGCGGGCTCTGGGGCTAGCGCACCCCCGCAAGGAACCCCCGGCGCCCCCGCGGCGTATCTGTCTTCGACGGACCGGTACGCCGCGGGGGCGCCGTCGTGCCCGCGGCGGACGGCCCGCAGCAGCCGGGACCCACCGCGGCCGGGACCCGCGGCGGACGGGACCCACGGCCGACAGAACCCCGGACGATAGGGTCAGCCCGAGAACACGGGGCCCACCGCAGCCCGACCGACGAGGAGCACCGAGCATGAGCCTGCGCCTGAGGACGATCACCCGCGAGGAGCACCTCGCCTTCATCAGGAGCCGCGCCTCGGCCAGCCACATGCAGGTGCCGTCCTGGGGCGACGTGAAGGCCGAGTGGCGCACCGAGTCGATCGGCTGGTTCGACCAGCACAACCAGCTGGTCGGCGCCGGCCTGGTGCTCTACCGCCAGCTGCCCAAGGTCAAGCGCTACCTCGCCTACCTGCCCGAGGGCCCGGTGATCGACTGGTTCGACCGGGACCTCGACCGCTGGCTGCAGCCGATGCTCGCCCACCTGAAGTCCCAGGGCGCCTTCTCGGTGAAGATGGGCCCGCCGGTGGTCATCCGCCGCTGGAACGCCCCGACCATCAAGGAGGCCATCGCCGGCAAGGAGGCGAAGCGCCTGCGCGACATCGAGGCCGACTGGTACGAGCCGCGCGCCTTCGAGGTCGCCGACCGGCTGCGCAAGGCCGGCTGGCTCCAGGGCGAGGACGGCGGCGCCGGCTTCGGCGACGTCCAGCCGCGCTACGTCTTCCAGGTGCCGCTGGCCAACCGCTCGCTGGACGACATCCAGAAGGGCTTCAACCAGCTCTGGCGCCGCAACATCAAGAAGGCCGAGAAGAGCGGCGTCGAGGTGGTCCAGGGCGGCTACGACGAGCTGCCGATCTTCCACCAGCTCTACCTGGTGACCGCCGAGCGCGACAAGTTCACCCCGCGCCCGCTGTCGTACTTCCAGCGGATGTGGAACGCCCTCACCGCCGAGGACCCGAACCGGATGCGGCTGTACATCGCCTACCACGAGGGCGAGCCGCTGGCGGCGACCACGATGCTGGTCGTCGGCGAGCACGTCTGGTACTCCTACGGCGCCTCGGCCAACCACAAGCGCGAGGTCAAGCCGTCCAACGCGATCCAGTGGCGGATGATGCGCGACTCCTACGCGCTGGGCGGCGGCGTGTACGACCTCCGCGGGATCTCCGACACCCTGGACGAGAACGACCACCTGTTCGGCCTGATCCAGTTCAAGGTCGGCACCGGCGGCCAGGCCGCCGAGTACCTCGGCGAGTGGGACTTCCCGCTCAACAAGCTGCTGCACAAGGCCCTCGACCTCTACATGTCGCGCCGCTGAGCAGCACCCCGCCGAGTTCCCGAGCCGCCGTGCCCAACACCCCCTGGGAGATGACCCGATGACGCTGTCGCTCTATCTCGACACCGAACGCTGGCGTACCCACCAGCGCTCCGTCCTGGCCGAGTTCCCCGGCCTGGTGCCGGTGGCGAAGGGCAACGGCTACGGACTGGGCAACCACCGCCTGGCCGAGGAGGCGACCCTCCTCGGCACCGGCGTGCTGGCCGTCGGCACCGCCTACGAGGCCGCCGACGCGGCCGACTGGTACGGCGGCGAGCTGCTGGTGCTCACCCCCTACCGGGTGGGCGAGGAGGCGCTCCCGCTGCCGCACGCCCGGGTGATCCGGACGGTGGCGAGCGTGGACGGCCTGCGGGCGCTGCACGGCGCCCGGGTGGTGCTGGAGTGCATGACCACCATGCGCCGGCACGGCGTCTCGGCGGCCGACCTCACGACGGTCGCCGCCGAGCTGGACGGCGTCGCCTTCGAGGGCCTGGCGCTGCACCTGCCGATGGACCGGCCGGACGGCTCCAGCCCCGTCGAGGAGGTCGCGTACTGGGTGGAGACCGCCCGGGCCGCCGGCCTCCCGGTGCACACCGTCTTCGTCAGCCACCTCGGCGCGGCGGGCATGGAGCAGCTGACCCAGCGCTTCCCCGGCACCGTCTTCCGGGCCCGGATCGGCACCCGGCTCTGGCTGGGCGACCACGGCGCGCTGGAGGTCAGGGCCACGGTGCTGGACGTGACCCCGGTCAAGAAGGGCGACCGCTACGGCTACCGCCAGCACCCGGCGCCGGCCGACGGCCACCTGCTGGTGGTCGCCGGCGGCACCGCGCACGGCATCGGCCTGGAGGCGCCCAAGTACGTCCAGGGCATGTCCTCGCGGGCCAAGGGCATCGCCCGGGCCGGCCTGGCCACCGTCAACAAGACCAAGTCGCCGTACCACTGGGCGGGCAAGCAGCTCTGGTTCGCCGAGCCGCCGCACATGCAGGTGTCGCTGCTCCTCCTGGACGGCGAGAGCGAGCCGCCGGTGATCGGCGACGAGCTGGGCCTCCAGGTCCGGCACACCACCACGCACTTCGACCGCGTGGTCGACCGCTAGAAGGTCGACCACTGGAAGGTCGACCGCTAGAAGCAGGACCGGCCCCCGCGGGGGCCGGTCCGGTCGGTCAGACCTTCTCGGCCGGTTCCGCGGCGGGCGGCTCCTCCAGCCACGCCTCGGGGCCGGCCGGCGCGTATCCGGCGTAGCTCTCCTCCTCGCGCAGCCGGCGGGCGCTGCCGAGCACGAACACGTCCGGGGCCCCGTCGAGCACCCCGCCGGACGGGTCGTCGCTGCCGTCCCAGCGGACCGGGTCGCGGTCCGGCAGCAGGATGTCCCGGACCACCAGGCCCACCAGGTAGAGCGTGCCGAGCAGGTGCAGCACGATCGCGAAGTGGTACCAGGACTCGCCGATCCCGTGCTGCTTGGCGCCGGTGACGAAGCCCAGGTGGGACCAGATGCCCAGGGTGTAGAGCACCTCGCAGGCCTGCCAGATCAGGATGTCCCGCCAGCGCGGCCGGGCCAGCACCGCCAGCGGCAGCAGCCAGAGCACGTACTGCGGCGAGTACACCTTGTTGAGGAGCACGAACGCGGCCACCACCAGGAAGGCCAGCTGGACCACCCTCGGCCGGCGCGGCGCCGCGAGCCCGAGCCACGCTATCCCCGCGCAGCTCAGCAGCATCAGGACGGCGATGAAGGTGTCGAGGTTCGCCAGTCCGACGCCGCGGTTCTGCATCAGGATCAGCCACAGCGAGCCGTAGTCCTCGGTGCGGTGCTTGCTGAAGACGTAGAAGGTCGACCAGCCCTGCCAGTTCGCCATCATGATCGGCAGATTGACCAGCAGCCAGGCGCCGACCGCTCCGCCGAGCAGGGCCCGCAGGTCGCGACCGCGTCCGGCCCGCCAGCAGAGCACCACCAGGGGGCCGAGCAGCAGCAGCGGGTAGAGCTTGGCCGCGGTGGCGAGCCCGATGAACACGCCGGCCCAGAGCGGCCGCGAACCGGACCACCAGGCGAGCGCGACGGCGGCCAGCGCGACCGCCAGCAGGTCCCAGTTGACGGTGGCGTTGAGCAGCAGCACCGGTGCCAGGGCGAACATCAGCGCGTCCCAGGGGCGGCGCCGGTGGGTGCGGGAGAGCGCGACCACGGCGACCACCGCGCAGGCCATCAGCAGGCCCGCGTTGATGGTCCAGAACCAGCGCTCCTGGTCCTGGAGGGCGCCGCCGCCGGGCGTCAGCCAGGCCGAGACCTGCATGAACAGGCCGGTCAGCACCGGGTACTCCAGGAACTGCAGATCCCCGGAGGTGCCCGGGATCCGGTCCACGTAGGGGTGCAGCCCGGCCGCGAAGCCGCGCCCGGAGAACAGGTGCGGGATGTCGCTGTAGCAGGCGTGCACGTACTGCGGCGAGCCGGGCTGGAACCAGGCGGCGTTGTAGCAGGGCAGCTTCTGCGCCATGCCCAGCACCGAGACCACGATCACCACCAGCGCCAGGAAGCGGGCCGGGATCCACCAGGAGACGCCGAGCAGGGCGCGCCGCCCGGGCGGACCGCCGATCACCTCGCTGCCCGCGGCCGCGACCGGGTCCTCGTCCGCCGGCACCACCACGGTGTTGGCCTGTGGACCGGCCGCCGGCGCGGCCCGGTCCTCTTCCTCACGAGTGCTGGACGTCATGGCGGACATCCTGCCGCACCCCGCCCGCGCGTACGAGGAGGACCCTGCCCCTTTTCCCGGGGCCGGGGCCGCCGGGTCGGCCCCGGGTCGGCCGCCCGGGGCCCGGGTACCGGCACGAATCGCGCCGAATACGGCGAAACGGCGGCGGGGGCTCCGGGGAGCCTCCCACCGCCGTTCCGCGGTCACCGCTTGCCGAGCCGCTCGCTGCGGCGCCTGCTACGGCACCATGGCGCTGCCGCCGCCCGGTGAGGGCGAGGTGGACGGCTTCGGCGGCTTGCTGGTCGGGCCGCCGGTCGCGCCGCCGGCCCCGCCGCCCGGATCCGGGGTCGGGGTGGCCGGCTGGGTCGGCGTGCTGCAGCCGATCGGACCGAGCAGGCAGCTCGGCGAGGGCGTGGTGCCACCGCCGCCGTTGGCGCCGCCGCCGTTGGTACCGCCACCGTTGGCGCCACCGCCGTTGGCCGTGCCGCCGCCGTTTGCGCCGCCGCCGTTTGCGCCGCCGCCGTTGGTCCCGCCACCGCCGGTCGTCCCGCCGCCCGGGTTCGGGTTGGTCTTGGTCGGACCGGGCTGGGTGGGCACCGTGCCCGGGCAGTCGACGCCCGGGACGCAGGCCGGCCCCTGGGTGACCGGCGGCTGGGTCGGCTGCCCGGCGTTCGGGTCGACCGGGGGAGCGGTCACGCTCTCGGTCGTGGTCGGGGTCGGCACGGCGCTCGCCGTGCTCGGCGCGCCCGAGGAGTCGACCTGCGAGCCGACCGGCTGCGGGGTCGGGAAGTTCAGCTTCTTCTCGTTGGCCAGCGCGGCCTTCATGTACCGGGTGAAGACGTCCGCGGGGACGTCACCACCGTGCACCGAGTCCTTGCCGCCGGTGCCGTTCAGCGAGAGCCGCTCGTGCGCGGTCGGGTCCTCGCGCCACATCGCCACGCTGGTGGCCAGCTGCGGGGTGTAGCCGACCCACCAGGCCGACTTGTTCTCGTCGGTGGTACCGGTCTTGCCGGCCACCGGGCGGCCCAGGGTGTTGGTCTTCTTACCGGTACCGTTCTGCGCCACGTTCACCAGCACGTCGGTGATGTTGTCGGCGACCACCGCCTCCACCGCCTGCTTGGTCTCGTGCTTGCCGAAACCGGGTCGCTCCTTGCCGTCCACCAGGACCTTGGCGACCGAGTAGGGCTCGGCCTGCTTGCCGCTGGCGGCGAAGGTCGCGTAGGCGTCCGCCATCCGGATCGGGCTGACGGTGGAGACGCCGAGCGGGAAGGTCGCCGTCTTCGACTCCTTCTCGATGCTCTCCTTGCGGATGCCCAGCGCCTCGGCGGTCTGCATCACGGTCTGGCCGCCGACGTCCTGGTTCAGCTGCACGAAGGGCACGTTGTAGGAGTACTGCATGGCCATCCGCAGCGAGACGTAACCGCGCTTGCCCTTCTCCTCGTTCTTCTGCCGGTACGGCTTGCCGTCGTCACCGAGCAGCAGCGAGCCGTCCGGCTTGCGGATCTCCGAGAGGTCGTCGGACAGGTAGCGGCTGTCGGCGTTGATCCGCTTGGGCTTGCCCTTGTCGTCGGTCGCGGTCTGCACACCGGTCTGCATGGCCGCGGCCAGGACGAAGGGCTTGAAGGTCGAGCCGACCTGGACGCCCTGGGCGTCGGCGTTGTTGCCGAAGTTCCCGTTCTCCACGCCCTCGCCGCCGTAGATGGCGACGATCGCGCCGTCACCGGGGACGATGCTGGAGGCGCCGAACTGGACGAAGTTGTCGTTGTTCGGGCGCTTCTGGACGTTGAGGGTCTCCGCCTTGACGTCGTCCACGGCCTTCTTCAGGGCGTCGACCTTGTCCTTCTGGAAGGTCGTGTAGATCTTGAAGCCGCCCTTGTCGATCGCCCGCTGGTCGATCGTCGGGTCCTTGGCCATGACGTACTTGTTGGCGGTCTCGACCATGTAGCTGATCTGACCGTTCATATTGGCCGACGGGACCTGCTTGATCGGGGTGGGGAAGGCGGTGCACTTCGCCCGCTCCTCGGCGGTGGTGTTCTTGGTCTCCACCATCCGGTCGAGGATCCACTTCCAGCGCTCCTCGGCGCGGGCCTGGTTGGCCTTGATGGTCGGGTCGTAGTACGACGCGCCCTTGAGCAGGCCGGCCAGCATGGCGCTCTGGCACAGGTCGAGGTCCTTGGCGTTGACGCCGTAGTACGCCTGGGCGGCGGCCTGGGCGCCGGTGGCGCCGCGGCCGAACCAACTGGTGTTGAGGTAGCCCTTGAGGATGTCGGGCTTCTCGTACTCCTGATTGACCTTCAGGGTGATGAAGAACTCCTTCACCTTGCGGCTGAGAGTCTGCTCCTGGGTCAGGTAGGCGTTCTTGACGTACTGCTGGGTGATGGTCGAGGCGCCCTGGGTCTGGCCGCCCTTGGCCATGTTGACCACCGCGCGCAGCATGCCCTTGGGGTCGATGCCGCTGTCGGTGCGGAAGGTCTCGTTCTCCGCCGCGATGACCGCGTTCTGGAGGTTGGGCGAGATGTCCGCCAGCTCGACGATCTGCCGGTTGGTCTCGCCCTTGCGGACCATCTCGGTGTTGTCGGCCCAGTAGTAGATGTTGTTCTGGTCGTTCACCAGGGCGTTCAGCGGCGGGATCTTGGTGCTCTGGTAGACGAAGAAGACCGCCCCCACGCAGGCCGCGGCGAAGAGCAGCACGGCGCTCAGCCACTGCCGCCAGGAGGGCAGCCAGCGGCGGACGCCCTGCTTGCCGAAGCGCGGGTAGTCGATGAACCGTTTCTTGCCGGGGGCGCCGCCCCGGCCGGCGGCCGCGCCTGCGGCCGCCGTCTCGGCACCGCGACGGCCGCCCTTCTGGGCGGCCTTCCGCATTTCGGCTCGGGTCATCCGGGGCTGCTGGGCGGTGTCCCGCGCGCCCGGCGGGCGCCGTCGGCCCAGACCCTCCGAGCCCAGCTCGTCGCGCCCGGCTCCTTCCGACCGTCCGTTGCCGCCGCCCGGCGGGCGACCGTCGCCGCCGGGCGACCTGCGCCGTCGTTCGCTCATCTTCCAGCTACTCCTCGCCAGGCCGGTCGAGCCTGAAGGCAGGGTCCACGTCCGATGCCCGTAACCGCCCTAACCCCGGAGGTGGTCCTCGTGCACACGCGACAGCGTACGCAGCTCCGAATCCGAACTAATCGGGCATCAATCGCCAATAACCGCAAAACGGCAACAGATCATTACACGCCCGTTGCCAAGCACACCCGCGCGTCGTCTTGTGATCACATTCACGCGCGTCCCCCTTGCCCGTTCGCGGACCCAGGCTTACTGTTCTCGATATATCGAGCCGATACATCGGAACGGCATAGCGCCGGTCGAGGCGGGTCGCGGACCGACCGGAGAGGGGAGGACGAAGGCAGTGGGCAGACGCTCAGGAGTGCTGGAGTTCGCCGTTCTCGGACTGCTCCACGACGCCCCGATGCACGGTTACGAGCTGCGCAAGAGGCTCAATGTCCTGCTCGGCTCGTTCCGCGCCTTCTCGTACGGGACGCTCTACCCCTGTCTGAAGAGCCTGGTGGCCCAGGGTTTCCTGGTCGAGGACAACCCGGACGTCGAGTACGTCCCGGCCACCGCGCTCAACGGCAAGCGGTCCAAGATCGTCTACCGGCTGTCCGCCGAGGGCAAGCAGCGTTTCGAGGAGCTGCTCGCCGACGCCGGCCCGGACGCCTGGGAGGACGAGCACTTCGGTGTGCACTTCGCCTTCTTCGGTCAGACCGACCGGGCCGTGCGGATGCGCGTCCTGGAGGGCCGCCGCAGCCGGCTGGAGGAGCGCCTGGAGCGGATGCGCAACTCGCTGGCCCGGGCCCGCGAGCGGTTCGACGACTACACGGTCGAACTGCAGCGGCACGGACTGGAGTCGGTGGAGCGCGAGGTCCGCTGGCTCAACGAGCTGATCGAGACCGAGCGGGCCAACCGCTCCGGCCGGACCGGGGCGCCCGCCGACGGGACCGGCTCCGCAGTACCCCAGACTTCGGACGGCCGAGGCCAGGAGGACGGGTCCGTGGACCCGCCCGGGCCACCGCACGACCGCCCGGGGCGTTCCGCCCAGGAGCGCTGAGACCGCGTCAGCCCTGTGCCGCGCGGCAGGAGTGGGCGCGTCATGCGCCCGTTTGCAGTCATCGAATAAGCAGGACGAGTACCGCCGACCTTCGGCGGCGCTCATGAGATCACAGGGAGCAACCGGGAATGGGTTCGGTTCGCGTAGCCATCGTGGGTGTGGGCAACTGCGCCACGTCGCTGGTGCAGGGTGTCGAGTACTACAAGGACGCCGACCCGGCCGGCAAGGTCCCCGGGCTGATGCACGTCCAGTTCGGTGACTACCACGTCAGTGACGTGCAGTTCGTCGCCGCCTTCGACGTCGACGCCAAGAAGGTCGGCCAGGACCTCGCGCACGCCATCACGGCGTCCGAGAACAACACCATCAAGATCTGCGACGTGCCCCCGACCGGCATCACGGTCCAGCGCGGCCACACCTTGGACGGCCTGGGCAAGTACTACCGGGAGACCATCGAGGAGTCGGACGAGACCCCGGTCGACGTCGTCCAGGCCCTGAAGGACGCCCAGGCCGACGTCCTGGTCTGCTACCTGCCGGTGGGCTCCGAGGCCGCCGCCAAGTTCTACGCCCAGTGCGCCATCGACGCCAAGGTCGCCTTCGTGAACGCCCTCCCGGTGTTCATCGCCGGCACCAAGGAGTGGGCGGACAAGTTCACCGAGGCCGGCGTGCCGATCGTCGGTGACGACATCAAGTCCCAGGTCGGCGCGACCATCACGCACCGCGTGATGGCCAAGCTGTTCGAGGACCGCGGTGTCGTCCTCGAGCGCACCATGCAGCTGAACGTCGGCGGCAACATGGACTTCAAGAACATGCTCGAGCGCGAGCGCCTGGAGTCCAAGAAGATCTCCAAGACCCAGGCCGTCACCTCGCAGATCCGCGACCGCGAGCTGGGCGCCAACAACGTCCACATCGGTCCCTCGGACTACGTGGCCTGGCTGGACGACCGCAAGTGGGCGTACGTCCGCCTCGAGGGCCGCGCGTTCGGCGACGTCCCGCTGAACCTCGAGTACAAGCTCGAGGTCTGGGACTCCCCGAACTCCGCCGGTGTCATCATCGACGCCGTGCGCGCCGCGAAGATCGCCCTCGACCGCGGCATCGGTGGCCCGATCCTCTCGGCCTCCTCGTACTTCATGAAGTCCCCGCCGGTCCAGTACTTCGACGACGAGGCCCGCGAGAACGTCGAGAAGTTCATCAAGGGCGAGGTCGAGCGCTGAGCTCGCCCCTCCCAGTGCTGAGTCCTTGAGCACCGAACGGGTCCGCGGTCCACGACCGCGGGCCCGTTCACCTTTTCCCGGCGAATGTTTCACGTGAAACACCGCCCGGATCCATGGCACCCTGAGCGGGTGGCGATCACCGAGAACGGCAGTACCCACCGTGCCGCGCACAGCGCCACGCTCTTCGGCCTGCTCCGCGGCCGCGACTTCCGCCGGCTGCTGACCGCCCGGGTGCTGTCCCAGCTCTCCGACGGCGTGTTCCAGGTGTCGCTCGCCGCCTACGTCGTCTTCTCCCCCGAGAAGCAGTCCTCGCCCGCCGACATCGCCTCGGTGCTGGCCGTGATGCTGCTGCCGTTCTCGGTGATCGGCCCCTTCGCCGGCGTCCTGCTGGACCGCTGGCGCCGGCGGCAGGTGCTCTACCTGGGCAACCTGGCCCGCTTCGGGCTCGGCCTGCTCACCGGCGGGCTGCTGCTGGTCCAGGCGCCGACCTGGCTGTTCTTCGCCTCCGCGCTGCTGGTCACCGCGCTCAACCGGTTCATCCTGGCCGGACTCTCCGCCGCGCTGCCCCGGGTGGTGCGGGCCGAGCAGCTGGTGACCGCCAACGCGCTCTCCCCCACCCTGGGCACCGTCGCGGCGGCCTGCGGCGGCGGTCTCGGCTTCCTGCTGCACCAGGTGATGCCGCCGGGCCCCCGGGCCGACGCCGCCCTGGTGAGCGTGGCCGCGCTGCTCTACCTGTCCGCCGCGCTGGCCGCGCTGCGGATGGACAAGGACCTGCTCGGCCCGGGCAACCACCCCGGCCGGCCCGCGATCGGCCAGGCCCTGGCCCAGGCCGCCCGCGAGCTGCGGGCCGCCGTCGTCCACCTGGTGCGGGACCGCCGCCCGGCGGCGCACGCGCTGGCCGCCGTGACCGCCGCCCGGTTCTGCTACGGCGTGCTGATCGTCGTCGTGGTGATGCTCGCCCGGTACACCTTCAACGACCCGGCGGACAGCGCCGCCGGTCTGGCCACCCTGGGACAGGCGGTCGGCCTCTCCGCCGCCGGGTTCTTCATCGCGGCGGTGATCAGCCCCTGGTGCAGCCGCCGGCTCGGGCTGGCCGGCTGGATGACGCTCTGCCTGGCCGCCCCGGTGGTCTTCGTGCCCGCGCTCGGCCTCGGCTTCGACCTGGTGCCCTGCCTGATCGCGGCGCTGCTGCTCGGTGTGGTCACCCAGGGCACCAAGATCTGCGCCGACACCGTGGTGCAGGAGTCCGTCGAGGACGAGTTCCGGGGCCGGATCTTCGCCATCTACGACGTGCTCTTCAACGTCGCCTTCGTGGCCGCCGCGCTGGTCACCGCACTGGTGCTGCCGCTCTCCGGCCGCTCGGTCACGGTCGTGGCCGGCGTCTCCCTGGTGTACGCGGCCTCGGCCGTGCTCTACCTGCGCGCGGCCCGCCGCACCGGCCCGCTCCCCGGCGACCCGGCCCGCTGACCACGGCCGTCCGGCCGGTCGGCCCCTGCACCCCGGCGGCGTCGTTCCGAGTCGCTAAGGTACGTCAGATCTGTCGCAGCGGCAGCACTCTGTCTCGGGGGACAATCTGATGAGCACACCACCCAGTCCGTACGGGCCGCCTCCTGGCTACGGTGCCGCGCCGCCGCCGCAGCCCTACGGTCCCCCGGTGCCCCCGCCGTACGGCCAGCCCCAGCCGGTGCCCGCGGGCTACGGCGCACCGCCGCCCCCGCCCGGCTACGGCTACCCCGCCGCACCGCAGGCGGCCCAGCCCCAGCCCGTCCACCCGCAGGGTCCCTACCCGCCCGCGCCGTACCCGCAGGCCATGTACCCGCAGGCACCGGCGCCCGGACCGTACGGGCAGGCCTCGCCGCACGGCTACCCGCCGGCCGCGCCGCAGCCCGGACCGCCCGCCAAGGGCCGCGGCAAAGCCCGACTGAAGGCGGTCGGCCTGGTCCTGGGTGTGATCGCCCTGATCGTCGGCTACTTCGTCACCGGCCCCAGTGTCAGCAGCGCCAAGGCCGGCGACTGCGTCAAGGCCTCCGGCTCGCGCGACGTCTCGGTGGTCAAGTGCACCGACAGCAAGGCGAACTACAAGGTGCTCGCCAAGTTCGAGTCCACCACCGACACCGGCAGGTGCCGCGAGACCGCGGGCACCACCAGCACCGTCTCGGGCAAGAGCGGCCGCCGCTGGAACAAGAAGCGCTACGTGCTCTGCCTGGGCCCGCTCGCCGGCGTCCCGCCGGTGAAGAAGTCCTGACCGTCCACCACCTGAATTTCCCCGGGGGATCCCCTTGTCCGTTCCGCCCCAGATGCCGTACGGCTCGCCGCCGCCCGCCGACGGCACCAACCCGTACGCCACCGGCAACCCGTACGCCGGCGCGCCGGCCCCGCAGCCGGTGGGCGCACCGCCCCCGGCCGGCTACGGCTACCCGGCCGCACCGCCGCCGGCCGCACCCGGCTACGGCGCGCCCGCCCAGGCCCCGCCGGGGGGCTACGCCTACCCGCCGCAGGCCGGGGGCTACCCCGCGCCGGCCGGCTACGCCCCGCAGGGCGGTCCGGTGTGCCGGTTCTGCGGCGGCTTCCCGGCCGTCGAGACCACCGTCCGCGGCCACCAGGGCATCATCATCATCATGCGGTTCCTGAAGCAGCCGGGACCGTTCTGCCGCACCTGCGGCACCGCCGTGGTGCGCGACATGTCCGCCCGCACCCTGGTGCAGGGCTGGTGGAGCTACCTCTCCGGCATCTTCACCGTGGTCACCCTGCTGCGGAACCTCGCCGCCCACAACAGGATCAAGGACCTGCCGCCGCCGGCGCCCGGCACGCACGGGCCGCAGCTGGACCCGGGGGTGCCGCTCACCAAGCGGCCGCACATCTTCATGCTGCTGCTGCCGGTGCTCGGGATCGGCTCGTGGATCGTGCTGATCGCCACCGGCGCGCTCTTCGCCTCCACGAAGCACGACGACCCCTACCGCCCGCTGGTGATGCCCTCGGTGACCGTGCCGGCCTTCCCGTCGCCGACCTTCCCGTCCGTCCCGTCCGTCCCGTCCGTCCCGGCGGCGACGGTGCCGGCGGTCCCGGTGCCGACGATCACCCTGCCGACGCCGTCCGCCACCAAGGTCGCCAGCGACATCGACACCGCCAAGGCCGGCGACTGCCTGCGCAACGAGAACGGCACCACCGCCACCCACGACGCCAGCCCGCGGATCACCATGCTGCCCTGCGGCGACCCGAAGGCCCAGTACAAGGTGCTCAAGAAGGTCTACGGGACCAGCGACAACGACAAGGCCTGCGAGAACGTCACCGGCGCCGAGAGCACCTACACCCGTGAGTCCAGCACCGAGGCGCTCAGCTTCGTGCTCTGCCTGAAGAAGCTCTGAACCCGCGCCCGGGCCCGTACCCGGGCCCGCGCCGACCGGCCCGCGCACGGACGAGGGGTGGCCCCGGGAGAACCCGGGACCACCCCTCGCGGCACCCTGTGCCCTACTGCTGGGCGGCCCACCAGTCGCGCAGCGCGGCGACCGCCGCGTCGTGCTCCATCGGGCCGTGCTCGAGCCGCAGCTCCAGCATGTGCTTGTACGCCTTGCCGACCGCGGGGCCGGGCTCGAGGCCGAGCAGCTCCATGATCTGGTTGCCGTCCAGCGCGGGGCGGACGGCGTCCAGCTCCTCCTGCTCCTTGAGCACCTCGATCCGGCTCTCCAGGCCGTCGTAGGTGCGGGAGAGCGCGGCCGCCTTCTTCCGGTTCCGGGTGGTGCAGTCCGAGCGGGTCAGCTTGTGCAGCCGCTCCAGCAGCGGGCCGGCGTCGTTGACGTAGCGGCGCACCGCCGAGTCGGTCCACTCGCCGCCGCCGTAGCCGTGGAAGCGCAGGTGCAGCTCGACCAGCCGCGAGACGTCCTCGGTGAGCTCCTTGGAGTACTTCAGGTCGCGCATCCGCTTGCGGGTCATCTTGGCGCCCACCACCTCGTGGTGGTGGAAGGAGACCCGGCCGTCCTGCTCGAAGCGGCGGGTGCGGGGCTTGCCGATGTCGTGCAGCAGCGCGGCCAGCCGCAGGGTGAGGTCGGGGCCGTCCTGCTCCAGGTCGACGGCCTGCTCCAGGACGGTCAGCGAGTGCTCGTAGACGTCCTTGTGGCGGTGGTGCTCGTCCCGCTCCAGGCGCAGCGCCGGCAGCTCCGGGAGGACGTGGTCGGCCAGGCCGGTGTCGACCAGCAGCCGCAGGCCCTTGACCGGGTGCGCGGCCAGCAGCAGCTTGTTCAGCTCGGCCTGCACCCGCTCGGCGGAGACGATGGTGATCCGCTCGGCCATCGCGGTCATCGCCGCGACCACCTCGGGGGCCGGCTCGAAGTCCAGCTGGGCGGCGAACCGGGCGGCCCGCATCATCCGCAGCGGGTCGTCGGAGAAGGACTCCTCGGGCGTGGCGGGGGTGCGCAGCACCCGGGCCTCCAGGTCGTCCAGGCCGCGGTGCGGGTCGACGAAGCCCCGGCCGGGCAGGTCGACGGCCATCGCGTTGACCGTGAAGTCGCGGCGGACCAGGTCCTGCTCGATGGTGTCGCCGTAGCTCACCTCGGGCTTGCGGGAGGTGCGGTCGTACGCCTCGGAGCGGTAGGTGGTGATCTCGATCAGGAAGGAGCCCTCCGGGGTGTCCTTGCGCGCGCCGACCGTGCCGAAGGCGATGCCGACGTCCCAGACCGCGTCGGCCCAGCCCTTGACCAGCTTCAGCACCTGCTGCGGACGCGCGTCGGTGGTGAAGTCGAGGTCGTTGCCGAGCCGGCCCAGCAGGGCGTCCCGGACCGAGCCGCCGACCAGCGCGAGCCGGTGACCGGCCGCCTGGAAACGGCGGGCGATCTCGTCGGCGACCGGGGAGACCCGCAGCAGTTCCTGCAGACCCAGGGTCTGCGCCTCGCTCAGGCCGGGGACGACCTGGACGGCGGAACTGGAATGATGGGTGCCGGTCGGGTGGGCGGTGGGCTCATTGGCAGTGGACACGGCTCACAAGGGTACGTGGCCCGGCGGCCCGGTCGCCCGCGTGTTTCCGGCGGCTCACTCCCCGGCCCGCAACACCGCACCCCTCACCACATCGTTACCATGCCGGTGGAACGAGTCCGGATGCGCCGAGCACGGGCCGCGGTGCCGTGCGCCGTCACGGCCACCGAGGCACCGGACCGCCGCATTTTCTTCACGGCTGATCCTCACGGCATCCCACGGCCGACGGAACATCCGCAGCAGCACGGCAGCAGCAGCAGCGATCGAGAACGGCGAGGGCGAACCCGTGAGCGAGGGCGAACCGCGTGAGTGAGCCGGCACGGCACCCCGGTCCGGAGCCGGACCGGCGCCCCGGGCGGGTCCTGGGACGAACCGTCCGGCGGCTGGCGGGCGCGCTCGGCGCCGCGCTGGTGCTCGCCTCGGCGCTGCCCGGCGGCACCGCCGGCGCGGCCCCGGCCGGAGGAGCCCCGGCCGGAGGGGCCAGGCCGGTCGCCGACACGGCGGTCAGCGCCGAGCTCCCGGTGACCATGACCATCGAGTCGGTGAGCAAGCCGGTCGCCGTCCAGAGCGGCACCGTGACGATCACCGGGCACGTCACCAACGCCGGCAGGTCGGTGCTGAAGTCCGCGCACGCGGCCGTCCGCCGGCCCTGGCCGAGCAAGCCGCTCACCACCCGCAGCGAACTCGCCTCGGTGTCCTCCCGCAGCGTCCCGCTCAACGCGGACGGCATCTCGATGGACAGCCCGCAGTACGCCCTCAACGAGCTCGGCCCCGGCCAGAGCCAGCCGTACACCCTCAGCGTGGCCGTCGCCGACCTGCAGTTCTCCGCCGAGGGCGTGTACGAGCTGGCGGTGGACGTCTGGGGCTCGACCGCCGACAACCAGCGCGACCGCCCGCTCGGCATCGCCCGCAGCTTCCTGCCCTACAACCCGTCCCCGGGCGACGCCCAGCCGTCCAAGGTGACCACCCTCTGGCCGCTGGTGCACGCGCCGGTACTGGCCGCGCAGACCCTCTCCGAGAACGACCAGACCGTCCCGGTGCTCCGGGACGACAGCCTGGCCACCGAGTTCGCCCCCGGCGGCCGGCTGTACGCGCTGGTCGACACGGGCGCCGCGCTGACCGGGCTGACCTGGGTGGTGGACCCGGACCTGCTGGACACCGCGTTCGCGATGACCAAGCGCTACGTGGTGCAGAAGCCGGGCACCGAGGGCAACGCGGCCAAGGACGACAACACCGTCCCCGGCACCGGCACCGCCGCCGCCACCGCCTGGCTGGACAAGCTGCGGGCCGCCGTGGCCAAGCCCGGCAGCCAGGTGGTGGCGCTGCCGTACGCCGATCCCGACCTCGCCTCGATCGCGCACAACGCCCCCGAGCTGGAGGGCATCGACACCGCGCTCAGCAAGGCGGCCACGGCCGGCCGGCTGACCGTCGAGGGCCGGCTGTCGGTGGACACCCGGGCCGACGTCGCCTGGCCCTACCGGGGCTACCTGGACCAGCGGATCACCGCCGTCGCCCAGCGCACCGGCAACAGCCTGGTGCTGGTGAACGGCGCGAGCATGCCCGAGTCCGACGCGCTGAAGTACACCCCCTCGGCCGCCCGGCCGATCGGCAACGGGCAGACCGCGGTGGTCGCCGACCAGCTGATCTCCTCCCTGTTCGAGGGCGGGCTCACAACCCAGGAGGAGCAGAGCCGGGCCGTCCAGCGGTTCCTCGCCGAGACCTTCGTGATCTCCCGCCAGGAGCCGCAGAACCCGCGCGGCCTGCTGGTGATGCCGCCGCGCGATCTCGACGCCGACGCCGCCAAGGTGCTCGCGACCGCCCTCCAGGCGGCCCAGGACGGCAAGTGGGTGGAGCCGGTGAAGCTGGACGCCCTCGCCCAGCTGCCGCCGGACCCGAAGGCGAACGCGGCCGTCCCCGCCCCCGCCGACTACCCGGCCCGGGCCCGCGACTCGGAGCTGTCCGCCTTCGACCTGACCACCACCACCCGGATCCAGACCGACCTGGACACGCTGATGCGGGTGCTGACCCTGCCGCAGCGGGTGCGCGGCCCGTTCAGCGCGGCGATGGTCCGCTCGCTGTCCACCGAGTGGCGCACCGAGGGCTCGGCCGGGGCCGACTACCGGGAGGGCGTGAAGCGCTACCTCAAGGAGCTGACCGGCGCGGTGAAGGTGCCGCCGAAGCGGGAGATCACCTTCGCGGGCGACACCGGAGTGCTCCAGGTCAGCGTCCGCAACGACCTGACCCAGACGGTCACCAACCTCAAGCTGGTCCTCACCCCGGCCCAGCAGAACCGGCTCCGGGTCGAGCTGCCGACCGAGGAACTGGTGCTGCCCGCCTCGCAGAGCGTCACCCTGCGCTTCCCCGCCGAGGCGAAGAACAACGGGCCGGTGAGCATGACCGCCCAGCTCTACACCACCGGGCCGAACCCGCAGAAGTACGGCGAACCGGTGACCTTCACCGTCCAGGTCACCTCGGTGACCAACGGGGTGCTCTACGTCTTCGGCGGCGGCGCGCTGCTGCTCCTGCTCGCCGCGCTGCGGTTCGTCCGCCAGCGCAAGCGGCGGGTGGCGCACGGCGACGAGGGCGACGCGCCGCTCGCCCCGCAGGGCGGCGGGACCGGCCCGGACGACACCGACGGACCCGGCCGCAGCGACGGCGGGGACGGTCCCGGGGCCGCCGCCGAGGCCGCGGAGGCGGACCGCCCGGGCGCCCCGGAACGGCCGGAACAGGACGGAGCGGCGCGGACACCGCGCGACAGCAGCGCGGATGGCCGGGATCGGGCCACCAGTGATGAGAAGGTTGGTCCTTGACAGCGCCGATACCGCCCGACTCCGGAGCGGCCTCCCCACGACAGCGAAGAGGTGACATGACCGGGCGCAGCGAGGAGCGGCCTCCGGGCCGCGGAGAGGGCCGTCCCGGGGCCGAGTCGCCGTCCGGCGACTGGTACGTGGCCGACACCTACGCCCAGGACCCGTACGCGGCGGACGCCTACCGCGACGGTCCGGGCGAGCCGGACCCGTACGGTCTGCGGACCGCCCCGCCCGCCGCGCCGCAGCAGCCGGCGGCCGCGTACGACGTGCCGCCGCAGCTGCCGCCGCAGGGCGGCGACTACGCGGCGCCGACTCCGTTCGGCCCGCCGGTGCCGCCGGTCCAGCCCGGCTGGGACACCCCCGCGCGGGCGGACTGGCGCGACGAGCGGCCGCAGCAGCCGGGCGTTCCGGCCGCCCCCGCGGCCCCGGCCGCCCCGGCCGAGGGCTGGGGCGGGCAGCCGCAGCAGCAGTGGCAGCCCGGCCCGGCGCACTCCGCCTGGGACTCCGAGTCCACCGAGTACGTCGGGGTGGACTCGCTGTTCGGCGGCGGACGGACCACGGCCGAGGCCCCGCGCCCGCCGGCCCAGGCGTCCCCCGGCCAGCAGTACCCCGCGCAGCAGCCGCCGGTCCAGCAGCACCCGGTCCAGCAGCCCGGCGCGCAGCCGCCGGCCGCAGCCGTCCCGCCCGTCGCCCCGGCCGCGCCGTACCCCCCGGCCGGCGCGTACCCGGGACAGCACACGCCGCAGCACGGGCCGCCGCCCGGCTACGGCCACGGCGGCCACGGCGGCCAGGACGGCCCCAGGCCGTTCGTCCCGCCGATCGAGTTCGACCCGCCGCTCTCCGAGGAGGAGGCCACCCTCCAGGTGGCCGCGGTGCAGCTGCCGCCCGCCGTGGAGCCGCTCGCCGACCTCACGGCCGAGGAGCACGCCCGCCCCGCGGACGCCGCCCCGGCCGCGCCCGCCGAGCAGACCGCCGGCGGCGGCAAGATCGCCTCGGTGCTGAACTCCAGCGCGATCATGGCGGCCGGCACCCTGGTCTCCCGGGGCACCGGCTTCCTGCGCACCATGGTGATCGCCGGCGCGATCGGCATCGCCGTGATGGGCGACTCCTACAACGCCGCGAACACCCTGCCGACGCTGCTCTACATCCTGATCGGCGGCGGCGCGCTGAACGCCGTCTTCGTGCCGCAGCTGGTCCGCAGCATGAAGAACGACGCGGACGGCGGCACCGCCTACGCCAACCGGCTGCTCACCCTGGTGATGGTCGGCCTGGCCGGCGTGGTCTTCCTGGCCGTGCTCGGGGCCCCCCTGCTGGTCCAGCTGATCGCCCACCCGATGATGGAGAACCCGGCCCGCGCGGACACCACCGTGGCCCTGGCCCGGTACTGCCTGCCGACCATCTTCTTCATGGGCATCCATGTGGTGATGGGCCAGATCCTCAACGCCCGCGGCCGCTTCGGCGCGATGATGTGGACCCCGGTCCTCAACAACCTCGTGGTGATCTTCACCTTCGGCGCCTACATCTGGGTCTACGGCGGCTTCGACAGCACCCACGTCAAGCCGGAGACGATCACCCCCGAGGGCGTCCGGCTGCTCGGCATCGGCACCCTGGTGGGCCTCGCGGTGCAGTCCCTGGCGATGATCCCGTACCTGCGGGCGGCCGGCTTCTCCTTCCGGCCGCGCTTCGACTGGCGCGGGCACGGCCTGGGCAAGGCCGCCCGACTGGCCAAGTGGACCTTCTTCTTCGTGCTCGCCAACCAGGCCGGCTACCTGGTCATCACCCAGCTGGCCACCGCGGCCGGCGCCGACGCCGAGACCGGCGGCCACGGCGGCGTCGGCCTCGCGGCCTTCTCCAACGCGCTGCTGATCTGGCAGCTCCCGCAGGCCGTCATCACCGTCTCGATCATGAGCGCGGTGCTGCCCCGGCTGTCCCGCGCGGCGGCCGACGAGGACGCCGGCGCCGTCCGCGACGACATCTCCTACGGACTGCGCACCACCGCCGTCGCGGTCGTCCCGGCCGCGTTCCTCTTCCTGGCGCTCGGGCCGGCCATCGGCCAGTCCATCTACGGGGTGGGCGGCGGCGACACCACCCTGGACAACGCGCGCAACGTGGGCCTGATGCTCTCCGCCTTCGCGCTCGGCCTGATCCCGTACTCGGCGCAGTACGTGATGCTCCGCGGCTTCTACGCCTACGAGGACACCCGCACCCCGTTCTCCAACACCGTGTGGGTCGCCGCCTGCCAGGCCGGCTTCTCGCTGCTCTGCTGGGTGCTCCTGCCCCCGGAGTGGACGGTCACCGGGATGGCGTTCGGCTACGGTCTCGCGTACGCCATCGGGGTGACGGTGGCGGTGCCCAAGCTGAAGAAGAGGATCGGCGGGCTGGACACCAAGCGGATCGGCAAGACCTACTCCCGCCTCACGACGGCCTCGGTCCCGGCAGCGGTGGTCGGTCTGGCCGTCAGCCTGGCGGTCACCAAGGTCGTCGGCGGCTGGGCCGGCGCGGTGCTGACGGTCGTCCTGGCCGGCGGACTCCAGCTGGCCGTCTTCGTGCTCATCGCGAAGCGGCTGCGGATCGAGGAACTCAACGCCATGCTGGGTATGGTGCGCGGCCGACTGGGCCGCTGACCCGGGGTCGGGCCGCCACCGGACCCCGGGTCGTCCCGGGCCCGGCAGGGCGGCCCGGCGTCGGATCTGCACCACATCTCTCCACCAACAGGCAACCGCGCGGACCTTTCGGCGGTCGTACCCGGTGGAGAACAGTGGGCACAATTGTCCTGGAGCACCGGAGTCACCCGCCGATGCACTCCAACGACTCTCTCTCAGGCCCGGGGCGACACAAGGGGAGGCAGGACCACGGTGGCTGATGGCACCAAGGCGGTCGTCGACACATCGGCAGCTGACGGGGCGGCGGACGAGGCCGCGCTCGCGGCGGCGATCGACGAACTCGCCGACGGCACGGCCCGGGCCACCGCGGCCGGCTCCCCCGCGGAGAAGGACGGCCGCGCCGGCCGCACCGACAGCGGCGAGCCCGCCGGGGCCTCGCCCGCTCCGGCACCGGCCACCCCGGCTCCGGCCGCGCCGGCACCGACCGCGCCGACCGCGCCGACCGCGCAGGCCCCGGGCGAACCGGCCCCGGAGTCGACCGCCCCGCTGTCGGTCTCCGAGATCGCCGCCGAACTGGCCTCGGGCGACGCCGCCGCCGGCCGGACCGACCCCGGCCCGGCCGCCGCGGCACCCGCCAAACGCCCCCCGCGCGACCCGCAGCCGACCCACGACCCCCGGGACACCGCCACCCTGCCGCAGACCCTGCCCGCCCCCCAGCGGCGCAGCGGCGACATGATCGGCCACCGCTACCGGCTGGAGGAGTGCATCTCCTCCACCGAGACCTTCAGCAGCTGGCGGGCGGTCGACGAGAAGCTCCGCCGGGCGGTCGGCGTCCACCTGATGGCCTCCGGCCACCAGCGCGCCCGCAAGGTGCTGGCCGCCGCCAAGTCCGCCGCCCTGCTCGGCGACCCGCGCTTCGTGCAGGTCCTGGACGCCGTCCAGGAGGGCGAACTGGTCTACGTGGTGCGGGAGTGGCTGCCGCACGCATCCGACCTCGCCAAGCTGCTCTCCGACGGCCCGCTGGAGCCGCACGAGGCGTACCAGATGGTCCGCCAGGTGACCGACGCGGTGGCCGCCGCCCACCGGCGCGGCCAGGCCCATCTGAGGCTCACCCCGCGCTGCGTGCTGCGCACCGACAGCGGCCAGTACCGGATCAACGGCATCGCGGTGGACGCCGCGCTGCGCGGCCTCACCGGCGAGGGCAGCGGGGAGGACGCCGAGCGCGTCGACACCCGGGCCATCGGCGCCCTGCTGTTCGCCGCCCTCACCCACCGCTGGCCCTACCCCGAGGACCGCTACGACCTCCAGGGCCTGCCCAGGAACCTCCGCGAGGTGGCACCGGACCAGGTCCGCGCCGGCGTCCACAAGGGCCTGTCCGAGCTGGCCGCCCGAGCCCTGCTCGACCACCCGCCGCACCACGCCGAGCCGATCACCACCCCCGACGGACTGGCCCGGGCGATCGCCCTGATGCCGCGCATCCGCCAGCCCCAGCCCGAGCTCCCGGCCTTCACCAGCCCGCCGCGCCACAACACCCACGCACTGCCGACCGCACCCAACCCGACCCGGGTGGTGGCCGCCCCCGGCACCGCGCCGGCCCCGGTGGCCGCCCCGGTGCGGCGCAGCGGACGACGGCTGCGCACCGTGGTCAAGGTGACCGCGTCGGCGGTCGCCCTCGGCGCCATCGGCGTCGCCTCCTGGCAGCTGGTGGACAGCCTGCGCCCGGGGAGCACGGCCGTCGCCTCCCCCCAGCCCAGCTCCACCTCCGCCACCCCCAGCGCCCACGCCGCCACCCACGACCCGGCTCCGATCCCGGTCAAGGAGGCGCTGTCCTACAACCCGCTGGGCGAGAAGGCGGACGGCGCGGCCAGCCTGGCCAAGGCCATCGACGACGACCCGGCCAGCGAGTGGCAGACCAACTGGTACAGCGACGCGTTCGGGTCCAAGCCGGGCACCAAGGAGGGCACCGGGCTGCTGCTCGACCTCGGCTCGGCGCAGACGGTCTCCAAGGTGACCCTCAAGTGGAGCACCGCCACCACGGCCGAGCTCCGGATGCCCGGCAAGACCGTCGGCAACGCGCAGACCGCCAAGCCGGGTGATTTCACCGTCCTGGGGAAGAAGGCCGGCACGGCGGTCGAGTACAACCTGGACAGCCCGGTCACCACCCGCTATCTCTTGATCTGGCTGACCAACCTGTCCAAGAATCCGGACAGCGGTCCGAACCCGGGCAAGTACCAGGCTTTCCTCGGCGACGTGAAGGTCTTCGGCTGACCCGCCGACCGCGGTGGCGGGGCACGAACGACGAGGGGTGGACGTGGCGCAGGACGGACCGGAGCGGCCCGACGACGACGCGGCGCTCCTCGCCCGGCACGTCGGCGGCGACCGGGAGGCCTTCGGCCTGCTGGTGAACCGCCACCGGGACCGGCTCTGGGCCGTCGCCCTGCGCACCCTGGGCGACCGCGAGGAGGCCGCCGACGCCCTCCAGGACGCCCTGGTCTCCGCCTTCCGGTCCGCCCACACCTTCCAGGGCCGGTCGGCCGTCACGACCTGGCTGCACCGGATCGTGGTCAACGCCTGCCTGGACCGCGCCCGCCGGGCGGCCACCCGCCGGACCAAGCCGCTGGACGACGATCCGCAGCGGCTGGACGCCCTGGTCGGCTCGGCCGAACCGGCCGACTCCCCGGTGGTGCGCGCCGAGGTGCACCGCGAGCTGTCCGCCGCGCTCGCCGAGCTCCCGCTCGAGCAGCGGGCCGCGCTGGTCCTGGTCGACATGCAGGGCTATCCGGTCGCCGAGGCGGCCGAGCTGCTGGGGGTGCCGGTGGGCACGGTGAAGAGCCGCTGCGCCCGGGGCCGGGCCCGGCTGCTGCCGCTCGTCCGGCATCTGCGCGAGGAGGCCGGCCCGGCGTCGCGGGGGAGCGCTGTTTCACGTGAAACACCGCCCCCGGGCAACACCTCCCGTCCGACCGGGAACCCACGCGGCGGCCGCACCGTCACAGGGACAGCCCCGGATCCAGCCCGGCCGATTCTGGAAGGAGACGCGAGTACGCGATGACGGCACCGCCCTCCTCCTCCGACCCCACCGCCGGACCGCACCCCTCGGTCGACGAGCTGGCCGACCTCTCCGAGGACCTGCTCGCCCCCGCCGAGGCCGAGGCGCTCCGGGAGCACCTGGCCGGCTGCGCCGACTGCCGGGAGACCGTCGACGCGCTCACCGAGGTGTCGGCGCTGCTCGGCGCGGCCGAGCCTCCGGCCGTGCCGGCCGATGTCGCCGCCCGGATCGACGCCGCCCTCGCGGCCGCCGCCGGACCGCCCGCGGCGCCCACCGCGTCCATCGCGTCCGTCTCGTCCACCTCGTCCACACCGTCCGTGCCGGCCGCCCGGCCCGCGCCCACCGGGTCGCCGAAGGCCCCGCCGTCCCGCCCGGTCGCGGGCACCGCCGCCGGCACCGGCCCGGGACGGTCCCGCCGGGGCCGCCGCAGGGCCCTGCTGCTCGGCTCGGCCGCCGCGCTGGTCGCCCTCGGCCTCGGCGGCGCCTTCCTCTCCCTGTCCTCCTCCGGGCGGCAGGACCTCAGCACCACCGCCGACGCGGGCGCCGCCCCCGCCGCCGGCACCACCGCCCCGGAGAGCTCCGCCGCCGGGGCCAGGACCGACCGTGCCACCGGCGGCACGGCCTACCAGGACGACCGGCTCGCCGCCCAGGTCGCGCAGCTGCTCGCCGCCGCGGGCACCACCCGCCCGGTCAAGCCCTCCACCGGCCCCGGCTCGGGCCCCGGTTCTGTCCCCGGCTCGGGTTCGGCCCCCGGCTCGGGCTCCGCCACCGACCCCTCGGAGGGCGCCGGGGCGACCGCCGTGCCGCCCGCGGAGGGCGGCCAGGGCCTCGTCGGCGGCGACCGCTCCACCCCGGCCTGCCCGCCCCCCAGCACCGCCGCCCTGCTGGCCACCGACCGGGGCAGCTACGCGGGCGCGGCCGCGGACCTCTTGGTGTACGCCCTGCCGGGCCGTCCCGAGCTGCTCGACGTCTACCTCCGCGCCCCCGACTGCGGACCGGTGCTGCGCCATCTGACCGTCCCCGCACCCTGACCGGTGGTTCCCGTGCGATCCATGCCCGGGGCCGCGCGACACTCCCAGAGTGCGGTCGCCTGGTACTGATCCTCCTGGGAATGCGAGACACTGGTCAGTCGTTGTCCCGGGCGGCGGAGCAGGACCGCCCTCCCCGCAGCAAACGCGGGTCGCGATGCGAACCAGGAGATGCAGTGAGCGACGTCCGTAACGTGATCATCATCGGCTCCGGCCCCGCCGGATACACCGCCGCGCTCTACACGGCCCGCGCCTCCCTCAAGCCCCTGGTCTTCGAGGGCGCCGTCACCGCCGGTGGCGCCCTGATGAACACCACCGAGGTCGAGAACTTCCCGGGCTTCCGGGACGGCATCATGGGCCCCGAGCTGATGGACAACATGCGGGCCCAGGCCGAGCGCTTCGGCGCCGAGCTGATCCCCGACGACATCGTCTCGGTCGACCTCACCGGTGACATCAAGACCGTCACCGACTCCGAGGGCAACGTCCACAAGGCCCGCGCGGTGATCGTCACCACCGGCTCCCAGCACCGCAAGCTGGACCTGCCCAACGAGGACAAGCTGTCCGGCCGGGGCGTCTCCTGGTGCGCGACCTGCGACGGCTTCTTCTTCCGGGACCAGGACATCGCGGTGGTCGGCGGCGGCGACACCGCCCTGGAGGAGGCGACCTTCCTCTCCCGCTTCGCCCGCAGCGTCAAGGTGATCCACCGCCGGGACACCCTGCGCGCCTCCAAGGCGATGCAGGAGCGCGCCTTCGCCGACGAGAAGATCAGCTTCGAGTGGGACAGCGCGGTCGAGGCCATCCACGGCGACCCGAAGCTGACCGGTGTCACCCTGCGCGACACCACCACCGGCGAGCTGCGCGAGCTCCCGGTCACCGGCCTGTTCATCGCGATCGGCCACGACCCGCGCACCGAGCTCTTCAAGGGCCAGCTGGAGCTCGACGCCGAGGGCTACCTCAAGGTCGAGGCCCCCTCCACCCGCACCAACATCCCGGGTGTCTTCGCCGCCGGCGACGTCGTCGACCACACCTACCGCCAGGCCATCACCGCCTCCGGCACCGGCTGCTCCGCCGCCCTGGACGCAGAGCGCTACCTGGCCTCGCTGGCCGACCTGGAGGCCCAGGCCGCCACCGTCGCGGTCTGACCCGAAGCGATCCACCGTCCGGTCGGGTGTGTTCCACGTGAAACACACCCGACCCCGCCGGGACGAAACAGAACCGCCCTGTGCGGTGTTGTAGACCTGGCAGCCCCTCGCCCGATTGACCCCTAGGAGTGACCGTGGCCGGCGCCACCACCACCGTGACCGACGCGACGTTCGAGGCGGACGTCCTCAAGAGCGACAAGCCCGTTCTCGTCGACTTCTGGGCCGAATGGTGCGGCCCGTGCCGTCAGGTCGCCCCGGTTCTGGAGGAGATCGCGGCCGAGCAGGGCGACAAGCTCACCATCGCCAAGCTCGACGTCGACGCGAACCAGCAGACCGCCGCGACGTACAACGTGATTTCCATCCCGACCCTGATCCTCTACAAGAACGGCGAAGCGGTGAAGCAGATCACCGGCGCCCGTCCGAAGGCCGCGCTGCTGCGCGAGCTGGACGGCCTGATCTAGGTCCGTTCCCCCGGAACGCCACGAGGGCGGGACTCCCCACCGGGAGTCCCGCCCTCGTCCGTTGTCCCCGGCCCTCCGGGGGGCCGCCCCGAGGCACCGGGAGCGCTCAGAACGGCCGCAGCGCCGGCTCCTTCCGACCGCCGCCCAGCAGCCGCTCCAGCGCCCCCTCGACGTCCCCCCGCCAGGAGAGCGTGGTCCGCGCCTCCAGCCGCAACCGCGGGTAGCGGTGGTGCGGGCGGACCGTCTTGAAGCCCACCGCCAGCAGGTGCTCGGCCGGCAGCACACAGCTGACCGGCTGCCGCCCCACCGCCCCGAAGGCCTCGATCGCCCGGAACCCCCGGCCCAGCAGGTCCTTGGCCACCGTCTGCACCAGCACCCGGCCGATCCCCTGCCGCTGGAAGCCCGGCAGCACCCGGCTGACCATCAGCTGAACGGCGTCCGAGGCCACCGGGCTGGTCGGGAAGGACTGCGAACGCGGCACATACGCGGGCGGGGCGTAGAGCACGAACCCGGCCGGCTGCTCGTCCACGTAGACGACCCGGCCGCAGGACCCCCACTCCAGCAGGACGGCGGAGATCCACCCCTCCTTCTCCAGCTCGGGCTTGCCGGACTCCACCGCCGCCCGGCCGCTGACCGGGTCCAGCTCCCAGAACACACAGGAGCGGCAGGTCGACGGCAGATCCGCGAGGTTGTCCAGCGTCAACGGAACGATCCGGCGTCCCATGCCCCGCACCTCCTCGTCCACTCCACAGTCGAGCATTCCCCCCGAATGCCGATGGGTGCATGTTTCACGTGAAACAGCGCCCACGTGGAACATGCACCCATCGCGTGCCGCGATCGGCCCGGCTCAGCCCTGCGACAGCCGCAGTCCGTCCTCACCGGGCGCGAGGCTGTCCAGGATCCGGTTCAGGTCCTCCACGGAGCCGAACTCCAGCACCACCTTGCCCTTGCCGAGCTTGCCGGCGCGCTGCGACACCTCGACCTTCACCCGGGTCTCGAAGCGGTCGGAGAGCCGGCTCGCCAGGTCGTTGAAGGCCGGCGAGAGGATCTTCCCGGCCTTGGGCGCCTGGCGCTTGGGCCGCTCCTCCCGGTCCATCAGCGCGACGATCTCCTCGGTGGTCCGCACCGAGAGCCCCTCCGCGACGATCCGCTTGGCCAGCTCCTCCTGCCGCTCCTGGTCCGGCGCCCCGAGCAGCGCCCGGGCGTGGCCCGCGGTGAGCACCCCGGAGGCCACCCGCCGCTGGACCGCCGGCGGCAGCTTCAGCAGCCGCAGGGTGTTGGACACGTGCGAACGCGAGCGCCCGATCCGGTCCGCCAGCTCGTCGTGGGTGCAGGAGAAGTCCCGCAGCAGCTGGTCGTAGGCGGCCGCCTCCTCCAGCGGGTTGAGCTCCGCCCGGTGCAGGTTCTCCAGCAGGGCGTCCAGCAGCAGCTTGTCGTCCTCGGTGGCCCGGACGATCGCCGGGATCTGCTCCAGCCCGGCCTCCCGGGAGGCCCGCCAGCGCCGCTCGCCCATGATGAGCTCGAAGCGCCCCGGCGCGGACTGGCGCACCACCACCGGCTGGAGCAGGCCCACCTCCTTGATCGAGGCGACCAGCTGGGCCAGCTTGTCCTCGTCGAACACCTCGCGCGGCTGGCGCGGGTTGGGGGTGATCGCATCCAGCGGCAGTTCGGCGAAGTAGGCGCCCTCCACCCGGGTCAGCTCCGCCTCGGCGGCGGCCTGCTCCCGCAGGCTCTCCGCGGCGGCCTTGGCCGCCAGCGTGCCCCGGCCCGAGGGCAGCGTCGGCACCGCCGTGGGCGACGCCGTGCCGGCCGGGGCCGCCGCGGGCTGCGCCGCGCCCCCGACCCCTGCGCCCGCCGGGGCCACCGGGGAGATCAGCGCCCCGAGTCCTCGTCCCAGACCCCTGCGACCACTCACCGATTGCCCTCCGTCGTACCGTGCTGTGCCACCGGGGCGCCCTGCTGCCCCGAACCGTCCCGCTGCTGCCCCACCAACGAACCGCCGCCCGCGGCGGGCACCGCCCGCAGCGCCAGCTCCCGCGCGGCCTCCAGGTAGGAGAGCGCACCGGTGGAGCCGGGGTCGTAGGTGAGCACCGTCTGACCGTAGCTGGGCGCCTCCGAGATCCGGACCGAGCGCGGGATCGCGGTGTGCAGCACCTCCTGCGGGAAGTGCGTCCGGACCTCCTCCGCCACCTGGGCGGCCAGCCTGGTCCGGGCGTCGTACATGGTGAGCAGGATCGTGGAGACGTGCAGCGCCGGGTTGAGGTGCGCCCGGACCAGCTCGACGTTGCGCAGCAGCTGCCCGAGGCCCTCCAGCGCGTAGTACTCGCACTGGATCGGGATCAGCACCTCCTGGCCGGCGACCAGGGCGTTGACCGTCAGCAGGCCCAGCGAGGGCGGGCAGTCGATCAGGATGTAGTCCAGCGGCTGCTCGTACGCGGCGATGGCGCGCTGCAGCCGGCTCTCCCGCGCCACCAGCGACACCAGCTCGATCTCCGCGCCGGCCAGGTCGATGGTGGCGGGGACGCAGAACAGCCCCTCGACCTCGACCACCGGCTGGACCACGTCGGCCAGCGGCTTGCCCTCCACCAGTACGTCGTAGATCGAGGGCACCTCGGCGTGGTGGTCGATGCCGAGCGCGGTCGAGGCGTTGCCCTGCGGGTCGAGGTCGACCACCAGGACCCGCAGCCCGTGCATGGCCAGCGAGGCGGCGAGGTTGACGGTGGTGGTGGTCTTGCCCACCCCGCCCTTCTGGTTGGCCACCACCATCACCCGGGTGGCGGCCGGCCGGGGCAGTCCTTCGCCCGCTCGGCCGATGGCCTGGACCGCAGCCTGGGCGGCACGCGCGATGGGCGTGTCATCGATCTGGTCGATGGTCTCCGAGTCCTGCATGGGGCTCAGTGTTTCACGTGAAACCGGAGCGGCAACAGTCACCGCCCGGCTGCGGGCGAGGATTCCCGAGAGCAGAGAGCGACGTTTCACGTGAAACACCATGCCCGCAATGTCGGAATTCTGACGATGCGACACTCCGGTGAACCCCGAGTCGTCCGGCCGGCCGCCCTGCCGTCACCGGGGCGTCGGAAACGCTCGGGCGGCGGCCCGGACGACCACGGGCGGGCGGTCCGAGGACCACCCGCCCGTGTCGAGTCCCATCCCGGTGTCAGCGGGGACGCCGCCGGGGGTTGCGGGCGCGGTCGCCGCCGCGGGTCGCGCCACCGGCCGCGGCCCGGCCGGCCCTGGCCGCGGCCTTGGCCCGGCGGGTCGCCGCCCGCACACCGCCCGGGCTCTCGCCCACCTTGACCTGGATCACCCGGGTCGAGGTCTCCAGGGTGCCGTCGCCGACCGAGATCACCGACCACTCCACCCCGCCGAGCTTCGCCAGCCCGGCCCGCGAGTCGGCGAGCTCCTGCTCCGCGCTGTCGCCCTTGAGCGCCAGCATCTGGCCGTGCGGACGCAGCAGCGGGAGGCCCCAACCGGCCAGCCGCTCCAGCGGCGCCACCGCACGGGCGGTCACCACCTCCACCGCGAGCTTGCCGACCATCTCCTCGGCCCGGCCGCGGAGCACGGTGACGTTCTCCAGACCGAGCTCGCGGACCACCTCCTCCAGGAAGGTGGTCCGGCGCAGCAGCGGCTCCAGCAGGGTCACCGAGACGTCCGGGCGGGCCAGCGCCACCGGGATGCCGGGCAGCCCGGCGCCGGAGCCGACGTCGCACAGCGTCGTCCCGGCCGGCAGCAGCTCGGCGAGCACCGCGCAGTTGAGCACATGGCGGTCCCAGAGCCGGGGCACCTCGCGCGGGCCGATCAGCCCCCGGGTCACGCCCTCGGTCGCCAGCAGCTCGGTGTAGCGGACGGCGGCGTCGAACCGCTCGCCGAAGACCTCCCGGGCGACGGCCGGCGGGGGGGGGGGGGGGGCGCCCCCCCCGCCGGCCCCCCGCCCGCGGACGCGCTCCCGGCGTCCGGACCACCGGCCCCCGACTCCGGCTCTCCGGCAGGCACGCTCTCCGTGTCCATCTCGACCTCTCCGCTCCCCGGATCCACCGACCCGCTCCTGCACCGTTTCACGTGAAACATCTCTCGCCGGGCCAGCGCCCCGCGAAGGGACGACGACCCCGCCCGCGCGTGGCGGACGGGGTCGGGTCCTCGTGTCGCTTGCCGGCCGCCCTGGCGGCCGGCGGTCGCCCGGCCGTCAGGCCGGCAGCACGACCACGCAACGCTGGGGCTCCTCGCCCTCCGACTCACTGCGCAGACCGGCCGCGGCCACCGCGTCGTGGACGACCTTGCGCTCGAACGGGGTCATCGGACGCAGCTTGACCTGCTCGCCGGAGCTCTTCACCTGCTCCGCGGCCTGGGACCCGAGGGTCGCCAGCTCCGTGCGCTTGCGGGCCCGGAAGCCGGCGATGTCCAGCATGAGGCGGCTGCGCTCGCCGGTCTCCCGGTGGACGGCCAACCGGGTCAGCTCCTGCAGCGCCTCCAGCACCTCGCCGTCCTGGCCGACCAGCCGATGCAGGGCCCGGTCGTTGCCGTCGCTGACGATGGAGACCAGTGCGCGGTCGCCCTCGACGTCCATGTCGATGTCACCGTCGAGGTCCGCGATGTCGAGCAGACCCTCCAGGTAGTCCGCCGCGATGTCGCCCTCCTGCTCCAGGCGGGCGACGATGTTCTCGTCGGCGCCGGGGGCGGCCTCGGCCTCGACGGCGGAGGTGGTGCCTTCCGTCACTGATGGACTCCTTCGGAGATGGGCCCGGTTGGTGGGCCGGTAACGAGGTTCAGGGGGCCGCGGAGGCGGTTCGGACCGGGCCGGTCACTTCTTCTTCGGCCGCTGTCCGCCGCGCTTGGGCTGCTGTCGGCCGCCCTGCTGACGGGTGGCGGCCGGCTTGGCCGCGGTCTGCTTGGCGGCACCTGCCGCACCGGCGGCACCGGCGGCACCGGTGCTCGCGGTGTCGGCCGAGTCCGCCGGCACCGCGTCCGCGGGCTGCTCGGCCGGGGCGTCCTTGGTCAGGCTCGCCGGCTGGCTGCCACCGTGCTGGCGCTGCGACTTGGTCTGCTTCCGCGGCTGCTGGCGGCGCACCTGCACCGACTCCTCCACCACGGCCTCGGCCGTCGCGGCCGACTTCTTCGCCGGCAGCAGGCCCCAGAGCGGGCCCTGGATCACCGAGCCGTCCGGGTTCAGCCGGCCCTGCTTCTTCAGCCGCTCCTGACGCTCGTCCCAGGCCTTGCTGCCCGGCGTCGGGTTGTTGCGGATGACGATCAGCTGCTGGCCCATCGACCAGATGTTGGTGGTCAGCCAGTAGACCAGGACACCGACGGGGAAGTTGATGCCCATCACGGCGAACATGATCGGGAAGACGTACATCAGCATCTTCTGCTGCTGCATGAACGGCGTCTTCACGGTGAGGTCGACGTTCTTCGTCATCAGCTGGCGCTGGGTGATGAACTGCGACAGCGACATCAGGACGATCATCACGGCGACGACGATCTTGACGCTGACCTCGCTGCTGCCGACGAAGGTCGCCGAGAGCGGGGCACCGAAGATGTGGGCCTGCTGGGCGCTGTCCAGCAGGGTGCCGTCGATCACGCCGATCGGCTTGCCGTCGGCGACCTTGGCGAGCACGCCGTAGAGCGCGGTGAAGAACGGCGCCTGCACGATGATGGGAAGGCAGCTGGAGAACGGGTTGGTACCCGCCTCCTTGTACAGCTTCATCATCTCTTCGGACTGGCGCTGGCGGTCGTTCTTGTACCGCTCCTGGATGGCCTTCATCTTCGGCTGGATCGCCTGCATGGCCCGGGTCGCCTTGATCTGCTTCACGAAGAGCGGGATCAGGCAGATCCGGATGACGACCACCATCGACGCGATGGCCAGACCCCAGGCCCAACCACCGTTCGGATCGAAAACGTGGCTGTACAGCGAGTGGAACTGGACGATGATCCAGGACACCGCTGTGTACAGGGGGTTGAGGAAGGAGAAGGTCACCGGTCAGGCTCCTTGGACATTGGGATCGGCCCCACTGGGCCAATGGTCGCCGGGCCCTCTGGGTCCGGACCGGCGGGGGGCATGATCACCGGCTGGTCGGCGGCGGACCGGCCCTTCAGCCGGTCCCGCAGCCGGCGGTGCCACACCGGATGCTTGCGCGGCGGGACATGGTCGACCCCACCGGGCGTCCATGGATTGCAGCGCAGGATGCGCCACACGGTCAGTGCGCCGCCCTTCACCGCTCCGTGCGTCCGCACGGCCTCGAAGCCGTAGTGCGAACAGGAGGGGTAGTAGCGGCACACCGGACCGAGCAGTGGGCTGATGGTCCACTGGTAGACCCTGATCAGACCCATCAGCAGGTACTTCATCGACCTGCTCCCGTCGGCGCCGAAACAGCATGCTCGGCCTTGAGCAGCCGTTTGAGCGCCGCGTCCAGGTCACGTTCGAGTTCCTGGTACGAGGCGGACGCGGCCGGAGGCAGCGCACGCACCACTATCAGGCTACCGGCGGGCAGCCGGGACAGACGATCACGGACAAGGTGCCGCAACCGGCGCTTGACCAGGTTGCGGGTGACCGCCGGGCCGACGGCCTTGCTCACGACGAAACCCGCACGCGCCGAAGGAGTCCCCTCGGCGACGTGCGGGCGGATGTCGCTGGTCCGGTCGGTGTGGTCCCCGGAGCCGTCCTCTCTGGCGAGATGGACGACCAGTAGGGGCTTACCGGCCCGACGACCGCGTTTGACTGCGGTCGCGAAGTCCTGGCGCCGCCGCAGCCGATTCTCGGAGGGCAGCACAGCAGACTCTGGTGCGGATCAGGCGGACAGGCTGGTGCGGCCCTTGCCACGGCGGGCAGCCAGGATGGCGCGGCCGGCGCGGGTACGCATACGCAGCCGGAAGCCGTGGGTCTTCGCGCGACGACGGTTGTTCGGCTGGAAGGTGCGCTTGCTCACTCGGGGGCTCCTGAGGTGAATCGTAGGATGACGGGTGATCGCTTGGCCGTCACCGTGCGTCCGCGTGATCTCCCCGATTACGGAAATCCGGCCCATCACCCCAGTTCGGCTGGGGTTCGGGGCAATCCACGGCGCCCGTGCTGCGCGCCTTATGGAGCGGGAGGACCCGCGGACATGCGGCAGCGGCCATCGACAACTCGACCTGGTTACGGTACGCGGGACGGGGCACGAGGGTCAAACCAGCCGCCTGGAGGCGGTTTGCCCACAGCCTGTGGACAACGACTTGATCCCGCTCTGTTCGCTGACTACCGTTGCAGGACTTGTCTGGTTTGTTCATTGGAAAGCGTGCACCAGTGGCTGATGTCAACAGCGACCTCGTCCCGGTCTGGGCGAGAGTCGTAGAGCGGCTGGTCGGCGACCCGGACATCGGGGAGATGGACAAGCAGTGGGTGGAGCGCACCCAGCCGATGTGGATGATGCACGACACCGCCCTGCTGGCGGCCCCGAACGAGCGGGCCAAGCAGGTGCTGGAGGGACGGCTGCTGCCGCAGCTGACCGAGGCGCTCTCCCGCGAGCTGGGCCGCCCGGTGCGGATCGCCGTGATGGTCGACGCCAACGCGATGCCGAACATGCCCGCTCCCGCCGCCCAGGCACCCGTGGAGCCGTACCCGAGCCCCTCCGGCCACGACGATCACGACGAGCCGGACGACCGGCACGACGACCGCCGTCGGCACGACGACCGGCACCGCCAGGACGACCGGCAGCGGCAGGACGAGCGCCAAGGGCAGGACGAGGGCCACTACGGCGGCCCCGGCTACCCGCGCCCCTACCAGTCCGACTACGACCGGCCCCGCTACGACACCGGCGGCTACGAGCAGCGCCCCGCGCCCTACGGCAGCCCGGCGGCCGGCCAGGTCTGGCCCGGCTACCAGGAGCAGCAGCCCGGCTACCGCGAGCCCGACGAGCCGGTGGACCGGCCCGCGCCGAGGGCCCTGCCCCCGTCCTCGACCACCCAGGGCGACCTCTTCGGCGGCGCCTACGGCCCCGGCCCCGGCGAGCACCCGCGGACCGCCTCCGGCCGCCGCGGTCCCGGCGGGCGCCCCGCCCAGCGCCCGGACAGGGCTCCGGCCGAGCGCGCCACCGACCGGCCGGCGGTACCGGGGGTCCCCCCGCCGCCCGGCGCACCGCCCGCCGGCGGGTCCCGCAAGGACGAGCCGGCCGCCCGGCTGAACCCCAAGTACCTCTTCGACACCTTCGTCATCGGCGCCAGCAACCGCTTCGCGCACGCGGCGGCGGTGGCGGTCGCCGAGGCCCCGGCCAAGGCGTACAACCCGCTCTTCATCTACGGCGAGTCCGGGCTGGGCAAGACCCACCTGCTGCACGCCATCGGGCACTACTCGCGCAGCCTCTTCCCGGGCACCCGGGTGCGGTACGTGTCCTCGGAGGAGTTCACCAACGAGTTCATCAACTCGATCCGGGACGGCAAGGCGGACACCTTCCGCAAGCGCTACCGGGACATGGACATCCTGCTCGTGGACGACGTGCAGTTCCTGGCGAGCAAGGAGTCCACGCAGGAGGAGTTCTTCCACACCTTCAACACCCTGCACAACGCCAACAAGCAGATCGTGCTCTCCTCCGACCGGCCGCCGAAGCTGCTGACCACGCTGGAGGACCGGCTGCGCAACCGCTTCGAGTGGGGGCTGATCACCGACGTCACCCCGCCGGAGCTGGAGACCCGGATCGCGATCCTGCGCAAGAAGGCGATCCAGGAGCAACTCAACGCCCCGGCCGACGTGCTGGAGTTCATCGCGTCCCGGATCACCCGGAACATCCGGGAGCTGGAGGGGGCCCTGATCCGGGTCACCGCCTTCGCCAACCTCAACCGGGCGCCGGTCGACCTGGAGCTGGCCGGGATCGTCCTCAAGGACCTCATCCCCGGCGGTGACGAGGACGCCGGGCCGGAGATCACCGCCCAGGTGATCATGCAGCAGACCGCGGCCTACTTCGGCCTCGGTGTGGACGACCTCTGCGGATCCTCGCGCAGCCGGGTGCTGGTGACGGCCCGCCAGATCGCCATGTACCTCTGCCGCGAGCTGACCGACCTCTCGCTGCCGAAGATCGGCGCGCAGTTCGGCGGCCGCGACCACACCACGGTGATGCACGCGGACCGCAAGATCCGCTCGCTGATGGCGGAGCGGCGCTCGATCTACAACCAGGTCACCGAGCTCACCAACCGCATCAAGAGCTGACTTCCGGCCCGTCCGCGGGGACGGGTGCCGGATGGCCGGAAAAGGGCGTCAGGAGCGATCCTGACGCCCTTTCGGCATATCCACAGGTGTGCGTCGCCGACCGGCGGGGCAGGGATGCCGGTGACGGACGCTCCGCCAGTCCGCCGCCCGCACCGAACATCTGACCAGGGATTCGAACGCCCGGGGTGTGCGAGGCCGAAATCCACAGGCCGGACGGGTTCTCCACTGTCCACAGGGCCGATGGCCGGAAGTTATCCAGAATTCCTCCACAGGGCGGCCGCCGCTACGCTCTTCCGCGCAGGTCAGGTGCCTGTGGACTTGTGCACAACGGTTATCCACAGGCTGTGGACAATTGGCGGCCCGTCACTGGGCCGTCCGGGTTGTCCACCGGTTGTCCCCAGGAAGAGGGGGTTGTCCCCAGGTTGTCCACAGCTGTGTCCACAGTTCGACAACCTTCTGCGGACGTTCATACCCAGGTGTGAAAGGCGTCACGAAAAGTTGACCGGGGCCCGTGGATAACCGGGGCCGGATCTGGGGACGGAGCTGGGGATAACCTGTGGATACCCAGCGTGCCCTGTGGGTAACGCTCCGCCGTCCACAGCGGGCCGTGTTCGTCCACAGCCGCCATCCACATGTCCTGTGGACAAAAAACCGGGCCTGACCTGCTAAAACAGGGTTATCCACGGTTTCCACAGGCCCTACTACTACCACTACACCTATAGACCCATCGACTTGCTCAAAAGCAGGTGGGCTCGAAATCTGTGGACAACCGGGCCCCGACATCCGTTCGAGTTGCTTCCGCCCGTCTGCCCCGTCTGTCGGTGGAGTACGTCAGACTGTCCTCGGCGACTGGAAGCGGAGCGGCGGAGCTCGGTGGACAGCCGCGGCGAAGACCAAGATCAGAAGAACCAGACGTGCGAGCGGGAGCGCTCGATCCAGGAGGCGGTTACCGGTGAAGTTCCGGGTGGAGCGTGACGTCCTCGCGGAGGCGGTGGCCTGGGCTGCTCGCAGCCTCCCGGCACGGCCGCCGGTGCCGGTGCTGGCCGGCCTGCTGCTGACGGCGCAGGACGGCAGCCTGGCCCTGTCCGGCTTCGACTACGAGGTCTCGGCCCGGGTCGGGCTGGAGGCCGACATCGAGGAGCCCGGAACCGTGCTGGTCTCCGGCCGGCTGCTCAACGACATCTCGCGCAACCTGCCCAACCGGCCGGTGGAGATCTCCACCGACGGCCAGCGGGTCAGCGTGGTCTGCGGGAGCTCCCGGTTCACCCTGCCGACCCTCCCGGTGGACGAGTACCCGGCCCTGCCGGCGATGCCGACCGCGACCGGCACCGTCCCGGGCGACGTGTTCGCCTCCGCGGTCAGCCAGGCCGCCGTGGCCGCCGGCCGCGACGACACCCTGCCGGTGCTCACCGGTGTGCGGGTCGAGATCGAGGGCGACCGGATCACCCTGGCCGCCACCGACCGCTACCGCTTCGCGGTCCGCGAGCTGATGTGGAAGCCCGAGCAGTCCGACATCTCGGCGGTCGCCCTGGTCCCGGCCAAGACCCTGCAGGACATCGCCAAGTCCCTGGGCAGCGGCGACAGCGTCTCCATCGCGCTCTCCTCGGGCGGCGCGGGCGAGGGCCTGATCGGCTTCGAGGGCGCCGGCCGGCGGACCACCACCCGGCTGCTGGAGGGCGAGTTCCCCAAGTACCGCAGCCTCTTCCCGACCGAGTTCAACGCGATCGCGGCGATCCAGACCCAGCCCTTCCTGGAGGCGCTCAAGCGCGTCTCCCTGGTGGCCGAGCGCAACACCCCGGTCCGGCTGAACTTCGAGGAGGGCGTGCTCACCCTGGAGGCCGGCTCCGGCGACGACGCCCAGGCCACCGAGCGGATCGACGCCTCCCTGGAGGGCGACGCCATCTCGATCGCCTTCAACCCGGGCTACCTGGAGGAGGGCCTCAAGGCCATCGACTCCCCCTTCGCCCAGCTGAGCTTCACCACCCCGACCAAGCCCGCGCTGCTCAGCGGCAAGGCCGCGGTGGACGCCGAGGCCGACGAGGCCTACCAGTACCTGATCATGCCGGTCCGCCTCTCCGGCTGAGCCCGGGAGACCCGGCCGGACGCTCCGGCCGGGTCCGCGCACCGGCCGGCTTCCGGTCCGCCGGGCCGTTCGCCCACAGCCCTGTGAACAAACCTGTGGAAGCCTCCCCCGGTCGGCCCCGATCGCGGGGAGGCGCCCGCGCTCCAGCACGTAGGCTCAAGGAGGCGCGGCAACGGCGCCGCCCGCAGAGACGTCACCACAGGTAAGGATTTGGCTATGGAGCTCGGCCTCATCGGTCTCGGCAAGATGGGCGGCAACATGCGCGAGCGGATCCGCCGCGCCGGCCACACCGTCATCGGCTACGACCGCAACCCCGACATCTCCGACGTCGAGAGCCTCCAGGAGCTGGTCTCCAAGCTGCAGGGCCCGCGCGTCGTCTGGGTCATGGTCCCGGCCGGCGCCGCCACCCAGGCCACCGTGGACGAGCTGTCCGAGCTGCTGTCCCCCGGTGACGTGGTCGTCGACGGCGGGAACTCCCGCTGGACCGACGACATCAAGCACGCCGAGGCGCTGGCCGCCAAGGGCATCGGCTTCGTCGACTGCGGTGTGTCCGGCGGCGTCTGGGGCCTGGAGAACGGCTACGCGCTGATGTACGGCGGCGACGCCGAGCACGTGGCCCTGGCCAAGCCGGTCTTCGACGCGCTCAAGCCCGAGGGCGACTTCGGCTCGGTGCACGCGGGCGCGGTCGGCGCCGGCCACTTCGCCAAGATGGTCCACAACGGCATCGAGTACGCGATGATGCAGGCCTTCGCCGAGGGCTGGGAGCTGCTGGAGGCCGCCCCCGAGGTGACCGACGTCCGCGAGGTCTTCCGCAGTTGGCAGGAGGGCACCGTGATCCGCTCCTGGCTGCTCGACCTGGCCGTCCGCGCCCTGGACGACGACGAGCACCTGGCCAAGCTCAAGGGCTGGGCCGCCGACTCCGGCGAGGGCCGCTGGACCGTCGAGGCCGCGATCGACCACGCCGTCCCGCTGCCGGCGATCACCGCCTCGCTGTTCGCGCGCTTCGCCTCCCGTCAGGACGACTCGCCGCAGATGAAGATGATCGCCGCGCTGCGCAACCAGTTCGGCGGCCACGCGGTCGAGTCGAAGTAGTCCCGAAGCTTCTCCACAGGTCCCGAGGCTTCTCCACAGAAGGCGAGCGCAGTCCACCGCCATGCACGTCGCGCACCTGTCGCTCGCCGACTTCCGCTCCTACGCCCGGGCCGAGGTTCCCCTCGACCCGGGCGTGACGGCGTTCGTCGGCCCCAACGGCCAGGGCAAGACCAATCTGGTCGAGGCGGTCGGCTACGTCGCCACCCTGGGCAGCCACCGGGTCGCCACCGACGCCCCGCTGATCCGGCTGGGCGCCGAGAGCGCCGTGATCCGCACCTCGGTGGTCGACCGGGGGCGCTCCACCCTGGTCGAGCTGGAGATCACTCCGGGCAAGGCCAACCGGGCCCGGATCAACCGCTCCGACAACGTCCGCCCGCGCGATGTGCTGGGCCTGCTGCGCACCGTGCTGTTCGCCCCCGAGGACCTCGCCCTGGTCAAGGGCGACCCGGGGGAGCGCCGGCGCTTCCTGGACGAGCTGCTGACCGCCCGCGCGCCCCGGCTGGCCGGGGTCCGGCAGGACTACGAGCGGGTGCTCAAGCAGCGCAACGCCCTCCTGAAGACCGCCGCGATGGCCCGCAGGGCCGGTGGCGGCAAGGGCGCCGACCTCTCCACCCTGGAGGTCTGGGACGGCCATCTGGCCCGGGCCGGCGCCGAGCTCACCGCCTTCCGCCTGCAGCTGGTGGCGTCCCTCCAGCCGCTGGTCTCGGCCGCCTACGGGCAGCTCGCGCCGGGCGGCGGCGACACCGCGCTGGAGTACCGCAGCTCCTTCGAGGGCGAGCTGCCGACCAGCCGCGAGGAGGCCGAGGAGCAGCTGCTCCAGGCCCTGCGGACGGTCCACAAGCAGGAGGTCGACCGGGGGATCACCCTGGTCGGCCCGCACCGGGACGAGCTGGTGCTCAAGCTCGGCCCGCTGCCCGCCAAGGGCTACGCCAGCCACGGCGAGTCCTGGTCGTTCGCGCTGGCGCTGCGGCTGGCCTCGTACGAGCTGCTGCGCTCGGACGGGGGAGAGCCGGTGCTGATCCTGGACGACGTCTTCGCCGAGCTGGACGCCGCCCGCCGCGACCGGCTGGCCGAGCTGGTGGCCGGCGGCGAGCAGGTGCTGGTCACCGCGGCGGTCGCCGAGGACGTGCCGAAGGCGCTGGCCGGGGCCCGGTACACGGTCGCCGACGGCGCGGTCCAGCGCGTCACCGCCTGACCCCGCCCTCCGCCTGACCCCGGCCCCACGCGGGTCTCCCCCGCCCGCCGAGGGCCGCCGCGGCCGGTCCCGGACGGCTCCCCACGACACCCACCCGCGCCGCCCGGGCCCGTCCGGCTCCCGTACGCTGGACGGCTCACCGTTGTCCACAGGGTGGGGATAAGGAGATCGCCGTGAGCGAGTCGGCGGAGCACCCCGGGCCGACCGGTGCCGATCTGGCGCGTTCGGCGCTGCGGGCGGCCCGGGCGCAGGCCCGCCAGCGCGGTGAGCAGGTCCGCGAGAAGCGCGAGGCGAAGCGGACCGGCCTGCGCAGCGGGGCCCGCTCGGACGGTCGTGACCCGGTGCCGCTGGGGGCGGCGCTCAACCGGCTGCTGACCGAGCGGGGCTGGGAGTCCTCGGCGGCGGTCGGCGGGGTGATGGGCCGCTGGCCGCAGATCGTCGGGCCCGACATCGCCGCGCACTGCACCCCGACCGCCTACGACGACGAGGCGGCGGTGCTCACCGTGCAGTGCGACTCCACCGCCTGGGCGACCCAACTGCGCTGGCTGGCACGGCAGTTGGTGGCCCGCCTGAACCACGAGCTGGGCCACGGCACGGTGCGCACGATCAAGGTGCTCGGCCCGGCCGCCCCGGTGCGGGGCTACGGCCGGCTGCGCGCTCCCGGCAGCAAGGGGCCGGGTGACACCTGGGGGTGACCCCGGAGGGTGCCGGGAAGGAGCGGACCGTAATCCTCCGGAACCCCTGACGGCCCTTCCAGGCGCTCTGAGCCCCCCGGGCGAGTATCGGGACATGTCCCGAGGGGATTCAGGGCGGCATTTCTGCCCTCAGAGGCTGCCAAACGCCCATCGATGTCAGTCGTACCGGTAGACTGAAGGGCAAACACTGTTGCTAGTGGCAACCGAGTCGAAACGCCGTGGTCGCACGCCCGCCCGTAGGGGAGCGGGGATGTGCGGCCCGTGCTGTGCCAGAGAGGGCGCTTCGTGGCCGATTCCGGCAACCCCAGCCAGATCCCAGACCAGACCGACCAGGCCGAGAGGTCGTACGACGCCAGCGCCATCCAGGTGCTGGAGGGCCTCGACGCCGTCCGCAAGCGCCCCGGCATGTACATCGGCTCCACCGGCGAGCGCGGCCTGCACCACCTGGTGCAGGAGATCGTGGACAACTCCGTCGACGAGGCGATGGCCGGGCACGCGGACACCATCAACGTGTCGCTCCTGGCCGACGGCGGAGTCCGTGTGGTCGACAACGGCCGAGGCATCCCGGTCGGCATCATGCCGGGCCAGGGCAAGCCCGCCGTCGAGGTCGTGCTGACGGTCCTGCACGCGGGTGGCAAGTTCGGCAACGGCGGCTACGCGGTCTCCGGCGGTCTGCACGGCGTCGGCGTCTCGGTGGTGAACGCGCTGTCCACGCGCCTCGCCGTGGAGATCCACACCGACGGCCACCGCTGGACGCAGGAGTACAAGGTCGGCGCGCCGACCGCCCCGCTGTCGCAGCACGAGGCCACCGAGCGCACCGGCACCAGCGTCACCTTCTGGGCCGACCCGGACATCTTCGAGACCACGGTCTACTCCTTCGAGACGCTCTCCCGGCGCTTCCAGGAGATGGCGTTCCTCAACAAGGGCCTGACCATCGCCCTGACCGACGAGCGCCCCGAGCACGTCGACGAGGAGGGCAAGCCGCTCTCCGTCACCTACAAGTACGACGGCGGCATCGCCGACTTCGTCGCCCACCTCAACTCCCGCAAGGGCGAGGTGATCCACCCCTCGGTGATCGACTTCGAGGCGGAGGACAAGGACAAGGCGATCTCGGTCGAGGTCGCCATGCAGTGGAACTCCTCGTACACCGAGGGGGTCTACTCCTTCGCCAACACGATCCACACCCACGGCGGCGGTACCCACGAGGAGGGCTTCCGCGCCGCGCTGACCGGCCTGGTCAACCGCTACGCGCGGGACAAGAAGCTGCTCCGGGAGAAGGACGACAACCTCTCCGGCGAGGACATCCGCGAGGGCCTGACCGCGATCATCTCGGTCAAGCTCGGCGAGCCGCAGTTCGAGGGCCAGACCAAGGACAAGCTCGGCAACACCGAGGCGAAGACCTTCGTCCAGCGGGTGGTGCACGAGCAGCTGAACGACTGGCTGGACCGCAACCCCAACGAGGCCGCGGACATCATCCGCAAGTCCATCCAGGCCGCCACCGCGCGCGTCGCCGCCCGCAAGGCCCGCGACCTCACCCGCCGCAAGGGCCTGCTGGAGTCCGCCTCGCTGCCGGGCAAGCTCAGCGACTGCCAGTCCAAGGACCCGTCCGAGTGCGAGATCTTCATCGTCGAGGGTGACTCCGCCGGCGGCTCGGCCAAGCAGGGCCGCGACCCGCGCACCCAGGCCATCCTGCCGATCCGCGGCAAGATCCTGAACGTCGAGAAGGCCCGGATCGACAAGGTGCTGCAGAACACCGAGGTCCAGGCGCTGATCTCGGCCTTCGGCTGCGGCATCCAGGAGGACTACGACGAGTCCAAGCTGCGGTACCACAAGATCGTGCTGATGGCCGACGCCGACGTCGACGGACAGCACATCCGCACCCTGCTGCTGACCCTGCTGTTCCGCTTCATGCGGCCGCTGGTCGAGTCGGGCTACGTGTACCTCGCGATGCCGCCGCTGTACAAGATCAAGTGGGGCAAGGACGACTTCGAGTACGCCTACTCCGACCGCGAGCGCGACGCCGTGATCGCGGCGGGCGTCGAGGCCGGGCGCCGGCTGCCCAAGGACGACGCGATCCAGCGCTTCAAGGGTCTCGGCGAGATGAACGCCGAGGAGCTCCGGGTCACCACCATGGACGCCGAGCACCGCCTGCTGCTCCAGGTCACCCTGGAGGACGCCGCCCGCGCCGACGAACTGTTCTCGGTCCTGATGGGCGAGGACGTCGAGGCCCGCCGCTCCTTCATCCAGCGCAACGCCAAGGACGTCCGCTTCCTGGACGTGTGACGCCTGCCCCGCAGGCCCCGCACGTACCAGTCCGCGTGAAAGGAAACTGACCACCAGTGGTCGACGACAACCGTCCCGACGGCGAGCAGCCCGAGACTCCCGAGGCCGCCACCACGGCGACCATGCGCATCGAGCCGGTCGAGCTCGAGACCGAGATGCAGCGCTCGTACCTCGACTACGCGATGAGCGTGATCGTCAGCCGGGCGCTGCCCGAGGTGCGCGACGGCCTGAAGCCGGTCCACCGCCGGGTGCTGTACGCGATGTACGACGGGGGCTACCGCCCCGAGAAGGGCTACTACAAGTGCGCCCGCGTCGTCGGCGACGTGATGGGCAACTACCACCCGCACGGTGACACCTCGATCTACGACACCGTGGTGCGGCTGGCCCAGCCGTGGTCGCTGCGGATGCCGCTGGTCGACGGCAACGGCAACTTCGGCTCCCCGGGCAACGACCCGGCGGCCGCCATGCGCTACACCGAGTGCAAGATGGCGCCGCTGGCCATGGAGATGATGCGCGACATCGACGAGGAGACCGTCGACTTCGCCGCCAACTACGACGGCCGCTCGCAGGAGCCGACCGTCCTGCCGGCCCGCATCCCCAACCTGCTGGTCAACGGTGCCACCGGCATCGCGGTCGGCATGGCCACCAACATCCCGCCGCACAACCTCCGCGAGGTCGCCTCCGGCGCGCTCTGGGCGCTGGAGCACCCGGACGCCTCCAACGAGGAGCTGCTGGAGGCCCTGATCGAGCGGATCAAGGGCCCGGACTTCCCCACCGGCGCGCTGATCGTCGGCCACCGCGGCATCAACGACTACTTCCGCACCGGCCGCGGCTCGGTCACCATGCGGGCCGTGGTCGAGGTCGAGGAGATCCAGGGCCGCCAGTGCCTGGTCATCACCGAGCTGCCGTACCAGGTCAACCCGGACAACCTCGCGCTGAAGATCGCCGACCTGGTCAAGGACGGCCGGGTCGCCGGCATCGCGGACGTCCGCGACGAGTCCTCGTCCCGCACCGGCACCCGCCTGGTGGTCGTGCTCAAGCGCGACGCGGTCGCCAAGGTCGTGCTGAACAACCTCTACAAGCACACCGAGCTGCAGACCAACTTCGGCGCCAACATGCTGGCCCTGGTCGACGGCGTGCCGCGCACGCTGTCGCTCGACGCCTTCATCCGGCACTGGGTCAACCACCAGGTCGAGGTCATCGTCCGGCGCACCACCTTCCGCCTGCGCAAGGCGGAGGAGCGCGCCCACATCCTGCGCGCCCTGCTCAAGGCCCTCGACCTGATCGACGAGGTCATCGCGCTGATCCGGGCCTCGGCCAGCGCCGACGCCGCCCGCAGCGGCCTGATGCAGCTGCTCTCGATCGACGAGCTCCAGGCCAACGCGATCCTGGAGATGCAGCTGCGCCGGCTGGCCGCCCTGGAGCGCCAGCGGATCATGGACGAGCACGACGAGCTGCAGCGCAAGATCGACGAGTACAACGCGATCCTCGCCTCGCCGGTCCGCCAGCGCGAGATCATCTCCGAGGAGCTCACCGCGATCGTCGAGAAGTACGGCGACGAGCGGCGCTCGACCCTGATCCCCTCCGACGGCGACCTCTCGATCGAGGACCTCATCGCCGAGGAGGACATCGTCGTCACGATCACCCGCGGCGGCTACGTCAAGCGCACCCGCTCCGACCTCTACCGCTCGCAGAAGCGCGGCGGCAAGGGCGTGCGCGGCGCCCAGCTCAAGCAGGACGACATCGTCGACCACTTCTTCGTGACGACGACCCACAACTGGATCCTGTTCTTCACCAACAAGGGCCGGGTCTACCGCGCCAAGGGCTACGAGCTCCCGGACGCCGGGCGCGACGCCCGCGGCCAGCACGTGGCCAACCTGCTGGCCTTCCAGCCGGACGAGCACATCGCCCAGGTGATGGCCGTCCGCACCTACGAGGACAAGCCCTACCTCGTCCTCGCCACCCGGGCCGGCCTGGTGAAGAAGTCCCCGCTCAAGGACTACGACTCCCCGCGCTCCGGCGGTCTGATCGCGATCAACCTGCGCCAGGACGACGAGGGCCGGGACGACGAGCTGATCGGCGCCGAGCTGGTCTCCGCCGCGGACGACCTGCTGCTGGTCTCCAAGAAGGCGCAGTCGATCCGCTTCACCGCGACCGACGACGCGCTGCGCCCGACCGGGCGCGCCACCTCGGGCGTCAAGGGCATGTCCTTCCGCGAGGACGACGAACTGCTCTCGATGAACGTGGTCCGCCCGGACACCTACGTCTTCACCGCGACCGACGGCGGCTACGCCAAGCGGACCGGTGTGGACGAGTACCGTGTCCAGGGACGCGGCGGCTACGGCACCAAGGCGGCGAAGATCGTCGAAGGCCGGGGCTCGCTGGTCGGCGCCCTCGTCGTGGACGAGAGCGACGAGATCATGGCGATCACCCTGTCCGGTGGGGTGATCCGTACGAGGGTTTCCGAGGTTCGTGAAACCGGACGTGACACCATGGGCGTCCAACTGATCAACCTCGGTAAGCGCGATGCGGTCGTGGGCATGGCCCGCAACGCGGAGGCCGAGGACGAGGAGTCGGTCGAGGACGAGGTGGCCATCGAGGCCACCGGGTCCACCGAGGTGGCCGAGGGTACGGGAACGGCGCCGGGCGAGCAGACCGCCCAGGCCTGACCTCGTACCGCGTCGGCCGGTACCGTCACGTCCGTGCATTCGTGCGCGACGTGCCGGTACCGGCCGACGACCAGTACCGGGCAATCCCGCCGGGCGCTGGATGACGAGTGACGAAGCAGGGCGGTGCGGCCGCCCTGGTGGGAAGTGCGGGAGGACCAGTGAGTGGAGCCACGGGTGCTGCGGGAGGAGCCACCGGCGGCCGTCCGGGCGCAGCACAGGGCGGCGGGGCGTACGGCGTGCCTCAGCCGCCGGCCGAGCACCCGGCCGCGTCCACCTCGCTGATGCCCCCGGTCGGCGGTGCGGGCCAGGGCGCGGGGTACGGCGGCCAGCCGGCCCCGCCGCCGGGTGCACCGGCGGGTGGCGGCAGCGGGTTCTCGCAGCCGACCACCTATGCGAAGGGGCAGCCGACCCCGCCCCGGGGCACCCGGGTCGGCGGCGGCCCGACCCCGCCCGGCGGCACGCCGGCCGGCGGCACCCGCCGTCCGGCCGCCCCGCCGGTGGCCTCGGGCGGTCTGGGACGGACCAGGAAGGCCCGGCTGCGGGTGACCAAGGCCGACCCGTGGTCGGTCATGAAGGTCAGCTTCCTGCTGTCGCTGGCGGTCGGGATCATCATCATCGTGGCGGCCGCGGTGCTGTGGATGACGCTGGACTCGCTCGGCGTCTTCGACTCGCTCGCCAAGACGCTGAAGGACGTCACCGGTTCGGACACCAACGGCGGCGGCCTGAACCTGATGGACTACGTGGGCTTCGGCAAGGTGATGACCTTCACCTCGCTGATCGCCGTGGTCGACGTGGTGCTGCTGACCGCGCTGTCCACGCTCTCGGCGTTCATCTACAACGCGGCGGCCGGCTTCACCGGCGGCATCGAGCTCACCCTGGCCGAGGAGGACTGACCGTCCGGGCGTGACCCGGGCTCAGTTCCCGCCCCGCACGGGGCGTTTCCGTCCAGGAGCGGAATCAGCGGGCCCCACCGGCTGTTGCAGCCGGTGGGGCCCGTCGGCATTTCGGGTGACAGCCGCGGCGCGCGGCGCGCCACCCGGACGGGTCGGGTGGGTGGTGGGCTTAGCTGGGTCAGCCCGTTCCGCGTCTCCCGGTCGCCGCAGGCCTCCCGGTCCCATTCGGACCCACCGGTCGGGACCGGTACGGCCGGACAGGCACAGCAGGACGGAGGCGCGCGGTGGCGGAGCTCGCAAGGCGACTGGTCGAGGCCCTGGACGGGCTGCTGGGGGTCACGGTGCCGCTGCGGCTGCAGACCTGGGACGGCAGCACCGCCGGCCCGCCGGGGGCGCCCACCCTGGTGCTGCGCAACCGCCGGGCGCTGCGCCGGCTGCTCTGGCGGCCGAACGAGCTGGGCCTGGCCCGCGCCTATGTCGCGGGCGACCTCGACGTCGCCCCGGGCAGCGATCTGTACGAGGTGCTGCGCGCCGTCGCGCACGTCGCCGAACTCCCGGAGGTGCGCCGGCTGCGGCTCGGCGCCGGTGACGTGCTGGGGATCAGGGGCCGCCGCGCCGCCGGGGCCCTGCTGCGGGCCGGTGCGATCGGCCCTCAGCCGGCCCCGCCGGCCGAGGAGGCGCCGGACGGCCGCGGGCGGGCGCACAGCCGCAGCCGGGACCGGGCCGCGATCCACCACCACTACGACGTCGGCAACGACTTCTACGCCCTGGTGCTGGGCCCTTCGATGGTCTACTCCTGCGCGTACTGGGAGCCGGCCGCCAGGAGTCTGGAGGCGGCCCAGGAGGCCAAGCTGGACCTCATCTGCCGCAAGCTCGGACTGCGGCCCGGGATGCGGCTGCTGGACGTCGGCTCCGGCTGGGGCTCGCTGGTGCTGCACGCGGCCCGGCACTACGGGGTGACGGCGGTCGGGGTCTCGATCTCCGCGGCGCAGGTGGAGCTGGCCCGCCGGCGGGTCGAGGAGGCGGGTCTCGCGGACCGGGTGGAGATCCGGCTCCAGGACTACCGGGAGGTCCCGGACGGCCCGTTCGACGCGATCTCCAGCGTCGGCATGGCCGAGCACGTCGGCGAGGCCCAGTACCAGGTGTACGCGGAGCACCTGTACCGGCTGCTGGCGCCCGGCGGCCGGCTGCTCAACCACCAGATCGCCCGCCGGCCGGACCGCCCCGGCGAGCCGTACCGCCCCAGCCCGTTCATCGACCGCTACGTCTTCCCGGACGGCGAGCTGTCCCCGGTCGGTTCCACCGTGTCCCGGCTGGAGGCGGCGGGTTTCGAGGTGCGCGACGTCGAGTCGCTGCGCGAGCACTACGGGCTGACCCTGCGTGAGTGGGTGGCCAATCTGGAGGCGCACTGGACGGAGGCGGTCCGGCTGGTCGGCCGCGGCCGGGCCCGGGTCTGGCGGCTCTACATGGCGGCCTCCGCGCTGGCCTTCGAGGAGAACCGGATCGGGGTCAACCAGATCCTGGCGGTCCGCACCGGCGCGGACGGCGCGTCCCGGCTGCCCGCCACCCGCGCCGAATGGCTGGCCGCCCCGGGCACCGCCTCCGACCTGCCCGTCCCGGAGGGCCCCGGCGGAGGGCCGGGCGTATCGGATTTGGGGGATCGGCGATCGGTCCGCTAATCTTTCAGTGCGGCAAGGGGCTATAGCTCAGACGGTTAGAGCGCTTCCCTGATAAGGAAGAGGCCACAGGTTCAAGTCCTGTTAGCCCCACCACCGCGAAGGGCCCGGAGCATCGCTCCGGGCCCTTCGGCGTTTTCCCGGTCCGGAGCCGGAACCACGGGCCCCGCCCGGGGGTTGTACCGGGCGGGGCCGGGACTGCCCGGCGGCTTCCGACGGACGAGGCGGTGGCGCACATGGCGATGGTCTTCGCGATGACCATTCCGGGGCTGGTCTGCGTGCTGGTGGCGCTGTCCTTCGTCGACCAGCTGGCCCTGCGGGCGCGCCGGTCGCGGCTGGTGCCCTGGCGAGGGACCGGCCGGGAGGGACAGATATCCGCGACCGGCTTCGAGCAGCTGCACGCGCAGTTCGCGGCCGGCAAGCAGCACCAGCTCGACGAGCGGCAGAGCAGTCTGATGCTGCGCGACGAGGAGGGCGAGGGTGCGCCGCCGCGCACCAGGGTGGACCTCGCGGGCGGTAGGGCAGTGGTGGTGGCGCCGACGGCGTCCGGGCCTGCCGCCGAGGCGTCCGCGCCCGCTCCCGGGCGGGCTTCCGGCCCGGTGCCGCGGTCGCTCGGGCAGGAACGGTGACGGCCCTGCGGAGGGTCTGCGCCGGGCGGAACGTACGACAGGAGGTGTGGCGTCAATCCTCCGACCGGACGGGTCGGTTGGAGGCAGCGGTGGCTGGTCACGATTGGGACACCGGTGTGTATCATCGGCCGCAAGGGCAGTCCGGCCAGCCGACAGCCCGTTCGTGCTCGTAACAAACCATGGACTCGTCGGCCCGATCGGATCGATCGGCGCACGGCTGCTGAGTCCGTCAACGCAAGAAGGACGAGGTCCCGCGGTGAAGAAGCTTCTCCTGGTCGCCCTGGTCGCCCTCGGCGGCTTCTTTGTCTACCGTCAGGTCCAGGCGGACCGCGCCGAGCAGGACCTGTGGACCGAGGCCACCGACCCGGTCCCGGCCGGTCGCTGAGGCCCCGGACGATCTGACGATCGACAGTCTTCGGAGGCGCCGGACGGTGCCTCCAGGGCCGGTCGGCCCGGTCGGGTGACCGGGTCGGCCGGACGTTCCCGGCCCCGCACGGCGGTAGCGCCGGAACCGGGCACCGGATTCGTGCCGGAACCGGGTACGCTAGTGCCCGGTGGTACGCAGGGTGCCGCCCCGGGGCTTTAGCTCAGTTGGTAGAGCGCTGCCTTTGCAAGGCAGATGTCAGGAGTTCGAGTCTCCTAAGCTCCACAGTGTGTCCACCGCGCGTGGACGGCCCGGCGGCCGCCGCCCCGACCTCGGGTCGGCGGCCGCCGGGCTTTTCCGTTGCTGTTCGCCCAGTGCTCAGTGCGGTTTGCGCGGATCGTGCGGCTTGGGGCGGTCGTCCTCGCCGGGGGCCGCGGCGGGCCGGTCGTGGTGCTCCCGCGCCGGGTCCGGTCCGGGCCGGTCCTCCGTCGCGGAGACTCCGGCCGGGGTCTCCGCCGAGCCGTTCACGGTGCTGCCGCCGGTGCCCGAGGCGTGTGCGCCGACCGGACCGGCGGAGGCGGCGGACGGCGGCTCGACCAGCCATTCCGGGTTGCTGCGGTGCCGCCACCACTGCCAGGCGACCAGGCCGCTGGCGATCGCGACCACGCCGGCCACGGCCAGGCCGGTGGCCCAGCCGCTCCGGCAGGACCGGCGGGCGTTGCGGGCCGCGAGGTCGCCGATCTCGGCCGAGGTGACGTTGCCGCGCATCGCGGTCAGGGCGGCGGCGCCGCGCATCTGGGCCTCCTGCGCCACCGGGACGACGGCGGCACGGGCCTCCTCGACGGCTTGCACGACCTTGGGGGCGACGGTGGAGCGGGCCTGGTCGGCGGCGCGGGACGCGGACAGGCGGGCGGCCAGTGCCTTCTCCTGGGCGCGGTGCAGCGCCTTGAGGGCGTTCTGCTGGGCCTCCGGTGGCAGGCTGGCGAAGGCGTGACCGACCTGGGGGGCGATGTGCCGGTCGTACTGGACGCGCGCGGTGTGGGCGGCCTGGGAGGCCTGCTGCCGGGCGTTGTCCGCGAAGTTGCCGGCCGTCTCACGGGCCGAGTCCAAACGGGTCACGAGAGTCTCTCCTCCTGGTGGCGTCCTATATGCACATATCCACCTGAATGCTGATCATGCATCCGTATTCGTCCGACGGCATGCCGGAGTGGGCCGTACGCGGGGCACCGGTGCGGGCCGCCGCGCGGAGTGCCGGGGCGGGACACCGGGCGGGAGACCGGGCGGGGCGGGGGTGAGTGGGCCGGTCGGGCGCGGGTACGGCAGCAGTAGGCTGGCGGTTCCGGCGGGTCCCCGTCGGGAGCCCGCACGTGTCGTCGCAGCAAGTCGTGGCAGAAGGGGATAGCCGATGCTCCCGGACGAGCCCAGGCCGCCGATCGACCGGACTCCGGGGCCCGAGGGCGGGCACGGGCCGGCCCGTTGCTACCGGCACCCCGAGCAGGAGACCGGCATCGGCTGTTCGCGCTGCGGCCGGCCGATCTGCCCGCAGTGCATGGTGAACGCCTCGGTGGGCTTCCACTGCCCCGAGTGCGTCGAGGAGGGCGGCCGGCAGGTCAGGAGGGCGACCACCCGGTTCGGCGGGCGTCCGGCCGGCGCCGACCCCCTGGTCACCAAGGCGCTGATCGGCGTCAACCTGGTGGTGTTCGTCCTGGCCGCCTACGTGCTCACGCCGTGGCTGGCCTACGACCTCGAACTGCGCAGCTTCGCCCCCGACGCGTCCTACCCCTTCACCAACGGCGTCGCCGAGGGCCCGGGCCAGTGGTACCGGCTGCTGACCGCCGTCTTCCTGCACACCGCGCCCTGGCACATCGCCACCAACATGCTGGTGCTCTGGGTGCTAGGCCCGCAGCTGGAGGCCGCGCTGGGGCGGATCCGGTTCCTCGCCCTCTACCTGCTCTCCGGACTGGCCGGCAGCGCCTTCGCGTTCCTGGTGGCCGGCGACTCGATGCGGTCGCTGGGCGCCTCGGGCGCGGTCTTCGGCCTGCTGGGCGCGACCGTGGTGCTGTACCGCCGGGTCCGGGCGCCGCTCGGGCCGATCGTCGCGCTGCTGGTGTTCAACCTGATCGTCACCTTCTCGGTGCAGGGCATCGACTGGCGGGCCCACCTCGGCGGGCTGGTCGCCGGGATGCTGACCGCGGCCGGCCTGATGTACGCCCCGCGGGCCCACCGGGGGGCGGTGCAGGGGCTGACGCTGGCGGGGGTGGCGGGCCTGGTGCTGGTGATGCTCCTGGCCGGGATGGCCGCCTACGGCGGGTGATCCGGCGCCGCCGGACGGTGCGCGCGCGGGTACGACGGCCGCACGGTTGTCCACAGCGGGTACGGGGTTGTGCACAGGCGGTGCCGACCGGTGGGTGCGGACGATTGTTCTACGCGCGTCCCGCTGTGCGTATCCGGCATTCGGGGGAGGGCGCGCGGCGGTGTGGAAAGCGCCCCCGGCGCAAGTTATCCACAGGCCCGCAGGACTTTTCCCCAGTGTGGATAACCATGTGGATAAACGAGATAAGCGGATAACCGCGGAGCCCGGAGCTCCGCACTGCCGTTCGGGCGCACCACGAAGCCGCCCCGGGGACGAACGGTGCCGGGGCGGCGGTGGAGGAACTCAGGGCCGGGGCCCGGACGTCATTTCCACTGGGTGGAGACGCCGAAGCCCGCCGCGATGAAGCCGAAGCCCACCAGGATGTTCCAGTTCCGCCAGCTCTCGACCGGCCAGCTGCCGCTCGTCACGTAATAGGTGACGATCCAGACCAGACCGATCAGGAACAGCGCCAGCATCAAGGGGGCAACCCAGCCGCGGCCCGAACTGATCTTCACCGTCGCCGTGGTCGGCGGCGTGTAGTCGGACTTCTTGCGGAGTCGGGACTTCGGCACGAGGAGCTCTCCTGTCGATGCGCTGTGACCGCGCAGGGGTTCACGGTGGTGTGGCGGCGTCCGTTAGCGTAGTGGCTCGGCGGGTCCGAAGGAGATAAGGGTACGGTGCCTAATTTGTCGATTCCCCCTCGGCCCGGCCCTACCCGCGCCTCCGGCACCCGAATTGTCGGACGTGCCCTGACCTGCGCCGTCTTCGCGCTCGCCGGACTGCTCTTCTACATCAGCGCGCAGACCGCCCGCGGCACCGATCTGCGCACCGACAACTCGCTGCTCAGCCTCTCCGACGTGATACGCCAGCGCAGCGCCCAGAACCAGCAGTCCCAGGCCCAGCTCGCCGACCTCCAGGACCGCTCCCAGCGGCTCACCGAGCAGCAGGGCGGCAGCCCGGCCGACGCCGCCCGGCTGAGCGCCCTGGAACAGGCCGCCGCGCTGGAGCCGCTCCAGGGCCCCGGCCTCACCGTCACCCTCAACGACGCCCCGCCGAACGCGACCTCGCGCGTCCCCGGGGTGCGCGAGCCGGACGTCAACGACCTGGTCATCCACCAGCAGGACATCCAGGCCGTGGTCAACGCGCTCTGGCGCGGCGGCGCCGAGGGCGTCCAGGTGATGGACCAGCGGCTGATCTCCACCAGCGCCGTCCGCTGCGTCGGCAACACCCTGCTGCTCCAGGGCCGGGTCTACTCCCCGCCCTACGTGGTCAGGGCGGTAGGACGGACCGACGCGCTGCGCGCCGCCGTCGACACCGACCCCTCGATCCGCACGTACCAGAAGTACGTGCAGGCCTACGGCCTGGGCTGGAAGCTGCAGGAGAGCGGCGACCTCGCCCTGCCGGGCTACTCGGGCACGGCGGACCTCCGCTCGGCCACCGGCCAGTAGCGCACCGGTGCACCGGACCGCGTCCGGGGGCCGGGTCTACTCTTGACCCCAGTCCAATACGTCGAGGGAGCACCATGTACGGCTGGATCTGGCGTCATCTGCCGGGGAACATCCTGGTCAAGGCCGCCATCTCGGTGCTGCTCGTGCTGGGACTGGTCTACCTCCTCTTCACCTATGTCTTCCCGTGGGCGGAACCGCTGCTCCCCTTCGGTGACGTCACAGTGGACGGGAACGGCGACGGCGCCGTCGGCTGACCCGACGACCCGCCCCGTCCCGTCCCGGTCCCCGCACCCCTCGGAGAACGCGCGCCCATGACCTCCCGGCCCACCCAGCCCCGCATCCTGGTCGTCGACAACTACGACAGCTTCGTCTTCAACCTGGTCCAGTACCTCTACCAGCTCGGCGCCACCTGCGAGGTGGTCCGCAACGACGAGGTGACCGTCGAGCACGCGGTGCGCCGCGACGGCGACCGGGGCTTCGACGGGGTGCTGCTCTCCCCCGGCCCGGGCGCCCCGGAGGAGGCCGGCGTCTGCATCGAGATGGTGCACCACTGCGCGCGGGCCGGCCTGCCGGTGTTCGGCGTCTGCCTGGGACTGCAGTCGATCGCGGTGGCCTACGGCGCGGTGGTCGGCCGGGCGCCGGAGCTGCTGCACGGCAAGACCTCGCCGGTCGAGCACGAGGACGGCGGCGTGTTCGCGGGCCTGCCCTCGCCGCTCACCGCGACCCGGTACCACTCGCTGGCGGTCGAGCCGGCCACCGTGCCGGACGAGCTGGTGGTCACCGCGCGCACCGGCAGCGGCGTGATCATGGGGCTGCGCCACCGGGAGCTCGCGGTGGAGGGTGTGCAGTTCCACCCGGAGTCGGTGCTCACCGAGGGCGGTCACCGGATGCTCGCCAACTGGCTGGCCCAGTGCGGCTACCCGCTCGCCGTCGACCGGTCGGCCGGGCTCGCCCCGGTGATCGGCCGGGGCTGAGCGGCGTGACCGCGGTGCGTCCGGAGGGGCGATACCAGCCGGGGGCGGACCCGCAGGGCGGTGACGCGTACCGCGCCGGGGGGCAGTTCGAGCAGCAGCACGACCCGTACGGGCAGCCGCAGGACCCGTACGGGCAGCAGCACCTCCAGGGGGGCCCGTACCAGCAGTCCCCGCAGCAGTACCCGCAGGGCGCGGCCGGGCCGTACCCGCAGCAGGGCGCCTACCCGCAGCAGGACCAGTACGGCCAGTACGGGCAGCAGCCCCAGCCGGGCCCGTACGGCCAGCAGCCCCAGCAGCCGCAGCAGGGCCAGTACCAGTCCTACGACCCGTACCAGGCCGAGCCGGTCCACCACGGCCGGGGCGGCGACGGCGGCTCCGGCGCGAACACGGCCTGGCCGGCGCAGCCCGGGGCCGAGGACGGCTGGGGCGTCTACGAGCAGGCGGCGCCGCCCGTCGCGCCGGTGCCGGCCGAGGCGGCGCTGTCGGCGCCGGACCCGGCCGGGACGGTGCTCGCCGCCGCCGAGACGGTCACCATGGCGGCCGTGGCCGGTGAACGGCAGCCGCCCGCCCCGGGCGGCCGGGCCGATCGCCGCCGTGCCGCGCAGGGCCGCGGCCGGCGCCGGGCGGGCGGTCCCGCCACGGCCGCGCCCCGGGCCAAGGAGCCGGCGGCGGTGGTCTTCGCCCGGTTCCTCGGCGAGCTGTGCATCACCCTCGGCCTGGTGATGCTGCTCTTCGTCTCGTACCAGCTCTGGTGGACCAATGTGCAGGCCGACGCGGCCGCCGACGGTGCCCGCAACCGGCTGGAGCAGCAGTTCGACGCGGGCCCGGCCCAGGGCGCCCCGGCGCCGGGACAGCCGGCGCCCGACCCGGCCAAACCGGAGGTCTTCGAGCCCGGCAAGGGCTTCGCGATCATCCACCTGCCGAAGCTCGGCCAGAAGTTCCCGATCGCCGAGGGCACCGCCAAGGCCCCCGTGCTCGACAAGGGCCTGGTGGGGCACTACTCCGGCACTGGCATGCCGGCCGACAAGGCGGGCAACTTCGCGCTGGCCGCGCACCGCAACACGCACGGCGAGCCGTTCCGCCGGATCAACCAGCTCGGCAAGGGCGACAAGATCGTGGTGGAGACCGCGACCGCGTACTACACCTACGAGGTCACCGGCGGGATCCCGGAGACGCCGCCGTCCAATGTGAGCGTGATCAAGCCGGTGCCGAACGGCGCCGGGTACAGCGGTCCGGGCCGGTACATCACGCTGACCACGTGCACCCCGGAGTTCAGCTCCAAGGCGCGCCTGATCGTCTTTGGCAAGATGATCGAGGAAAGGCCGCGCAGCCAGGGCAAGCCGGCCGCCCTCGCGGGGGGCTGACCACGGGCGGGCGGGCGACGACAGAGGGAGAGACGTGACCCAGGGGACCGAGCCGGCGGCCGAGGAGGCCGCTCCGTCGTCCGAGCCGGAGCCCGGCGTCGGACCCCGGCGACGCCGCGGACGGGGCGGCTGGGCGCTGGCCGTCCTGGGCGTCGTCGGCGAGCTGCTGATCACCCTGGGGCTGGTGCTCGGCCTGTTCGTCACCTACTCGCTGTGGTGGACCGACGTGCTGGCGGACCGTTCCGCCTCGGCGGCCTCGGACCACCTGCGCGAGTCCTGGGCGACGGGAGCCCCGGCCGCTCCCCCGTCCGGCGGCCCGTCGGCAGGGCCGTCCGCGGCCGCCGGCGGCACCGGGCCGTCCTACGCGGCGGGTGACGGGATCGGCTTCCTGCACGTCCCGGCGATGGGCCGGGACTACCAGGTGATGATCCGGATGGGCACCGACACGGCGACCCTGGCCGAGGGCGTGGCCGGGGTGTACGAGCAGCCGTACCGCTCGGCGATGCCCTGGGACGAGTCCGGCAACTTCGCGCTCGCCGCGCACCGGGACGGGCACGGGGCGAAGTTCCACGAGCTCGACGCCGTCGGCAAGGGCGACGCGATCGTGGTCGAGACCCGCGACAAGTGGTACGTCTACCGGGTCGACAGCACCCTGCCGGAGACCTCCAAGTACGACACCGGCATCGTCGCCCCGGTGCCGAAGGGCTCCGGCTACACCGCTCCCGGCCGGTACATCACGCTGACCACCTGCACCCCGGTCTACACCTCGCGCTACCGGATGGCGGTCTGGGGCAGCCTGGTGCGGGTGGACGACATCGACGCCGCGCGCACTCCGCCCGCGGAGCTGCGGCAGCGCTGAGGCCGTCGTGGAGGCCCCCGGGGACGCCCCGGGGGCCTCCACGCGTCTCCGCGGCCCTCCGCGGCCCTCCGCGGCCCTCTGCGGGGCCTCCGCAGCCCTCCGGCCTCTCCACGGGCCTCCCACGGGCCTCCCGCAGGCCTCCGCCGGCCCCGTGAACGCCCGAGGGCCCGTCGACGCGGTGTCGACGGGCCCTCGGGCTCACTGCCGGGAAACAACTCAGCCGGTCGGTTCGGCCCCGAGGGGCTCAGAACCAGGGGAACCAGGGCTTAGTTGTTGGGTCCCCCTTTGGTGTTGCTGGGGGTGGGGAGGCCGGGGATCCCGGGGACGGTCGGTGGGTCGCTCCCTTTGGGCGGATCCACCGCCTTGGTCATCAGCCCGACCGAGGTGTTCGGGTCCACCTGGGTGCCGGCCGCCGGGTTGGAGGCGGTCACGATCGCGTTCGGGTCCTGCGGACCCTGGACGACGGTGTACTGCAGGCCCATGGCCAGGAGGGTCTTGCTGGCGTCCTTGAGCGGGACGTTCACCAGCGGCGGGACCGAGACCTTCTCCGGTGCCTTGAAGATGGTCAGCGTGATCTTGGTGTTGGCGGGCTGCTTGCCGCCGGACGGGTTCTGCGAGGCGACCGTGTTGACCTTGGTGGGATCGTTGGTCACCTGGGTCTTCGAGGAGTCCACCTGGAAGCCGGCGCCGGTCAGCGCGGCCTCGGCGGCCTCCTTCTGCTGGCCGAGCACGCTGGGAACGTTGATCTTGGCCTTGCCCTGCGACACGGTCAGCTTGACCGGGGCGGTCGGGTCGGCGCCGCCACTGGCCGGGTCCTGGTTGAGCACCTGGTCCAGCGGGGCGTTGTCGTCGTCCTTGTAGTCGGTCGTCACATTGGTGAAGCCGGCGTCGGCGAGCGCCTTGACCGCCTGCTCCTTGGACTTGCCGACCACGTTGGGCACGGGGGTCTTGGCCGGACCCGAGGACAACTGCACGGTGATCGTGCCGGCCTCGGCGAGCTGGTTGCCCGCCGTCGGGTTCTGCGTGCAGACCTGGTCCTTCTTCACGTTGGCGTCCGGGCAGGCGATCCTGTCGCCCTCGGTGACCACGAGCTTGGGACCGGCCTGGGCGACGAGCGCCTTCGCCTCGGCCAGGGTCTTGCCGACGAGGCCTGGGGCCGCGATCTTCACGGCCTCCTTCTTGTCCTCGCCCTTCTTGTTGCCGAACATCGCCTGGGCGACGAAGAAGGTGCCGACCAGGACCAGCACGGCGGCGACCGCCAGCACGATCCAGGAGGTGTTGCTCTTCTTCGGCTGCTCCCCGCCGCGCCGGCCGCCGCGGCCGTAGCCGTCGTCGTAGCCGTCGTTGCCACCGGCCCCGGGGGCGCCGGCGTAGGTCTGGCCGTAGCCGTCGTCGTAGCCCTGCTGCGGCTGGGCGGCGTAGCCGGCCGGCGCGGCCTGCGGCAGGACGGTGGTCGGACCGCCGGGGACCTGCTGCGGCAGCAGGTTGGTCTGGCCGTACGGGTCGTGCTGCGGGTAGCCGTTCTGGTCGTAGCCGTACCCGGCCGCGCCCATGCCGTACGCGGCGGCCTGCTGGGCGGCGGCCACCGGCAGGCCGTCGAGGAAGCGCTCGATGTCGTCGCGCATCTCGTCGGCGCTCTGGTAGCGGTAGTCGCGGTCCTTGGCGAGCGCCTTGAGCACGATCGCGTCGACCTCGGGACGCACCTCGGGGTCGAAGACGGACGGCGGCTGCGCCTCTTCCCGGACGTGCTGGTAGGCGACCGCGACGGGGGAGTCGCCGACGAACGGCGGGCGCACCGTGAGCAGCTCGTAGAGCAGGCAGCCGGTGGAGTAGAGGTCGGAGCGGGCGTCCACCTGCTCGCCCTTGGCCTGCTCCGGGGAGAGGTACTGGGCGGTGCCGATGACGGCGGAGGTCTGCGTCATCGTCATACCGGCGTCGCCCATCGCCCGGGCGATGCCGAAGTCCATCACCTTGACGTTGCCCTGGCGGGTGAGCATGACGTTGGCGGGCTTGATGTCGCGGTGCACGATGCCGGCCCGGTGGGAGTACTCCAGGGCCTGGAGGATGCCGATGGTCATCTCCAGCGCGCGCTCCGGCAGCAGCCGGCGGCCGGAGTGCAGCAGCTCCCGCAGCGTGGACCCCTCGACGTACTCCATCACGATGTACGGGATGGAGATGCCGTCGATGTAGTCCTCGCCGGTGTCGTACACGGCGACGATCGCGGGGTGGTTCAGCGACGCCGCGGACTGTGCCTCGCGGCGGAATCGGGCTTGGAAGGACGGATCGCGGGCCATGTCGGCCCGGAGCGTCTTCACGGCGACGGAGCGGCCGAGCCTGGTGTCATGGCCGAGGTACACCTCGGCCATGCCGCCGCGCCCGAGGACGCCGCCGAGCTCGTACCTGCCGCCGAGGCGACGAGGCTCTTCCATAGTTGCGACCCTCTCCCTCACCCGCCGGTGAGGTTAGTGACGTAGGTGTCCCCGCACGCTCCCTGTGACGCCGTCCGGGCCCCGGATGGTTCTGCGGTCAGGACCGGTTCGGCACCGCACGGACGGCAACGGGTACACCCGCTGCTGCGGACACGCTACCGGTCGGACCGTACCGGACCCGAGTCGGCCGCAGGCCGATATCAGACCGGTATCCGGACCGGGGGCGCCGATCGTGACATTTCCCTCACCCGCCGCGGGCTCCCGTCACGGCTCCCGACCCGGCTCCCGACCCGGCTCCCGTCACTTGCCGAGGACGGCCTGCATCACGGACTTCGCGATCGGCGCGGCCAGCCGGCCGCCGCTGATGCCGTCACGGTTGTTGGAGCCGTCCTCGACGACCACCGCGACCGCGACCGTGCGGCCGTCGGAGGCCTTGGCGTAGGAGGTGAACCAGGCGAACGGCAGGCCCGCGTTGCCCTCGCCGTGCTGGGCGGTGCCGGTCTTGCCGCCGACGGTGACACCCGGGATCTTCGCGTTCTTGCCGGTGCCGTTCTCGACCACCGAGACCATCAGGTCCTGCATCTTCTGCGCGGTGGCCGGGCTGATCGGCTGCGAGAACTGCTTCTCGCTGTGCTTGGAGATGGTGGTCAGCGAGGCGGAGCGCTCCTCGGCGACCAGGTACGGCTGCATCAGCGAGCCGTTGTTGGCGATCGCCGCGGAGACCATCGCCATCTGCAGCGGGGTGGCCTGGGTGTCGTGCTGGCCGATCGAGTCCTGGGCGGTGCCGTCCGGGGTGGAGTTGGACGGGAAGACGCTCTTCTCGGACCGGATCGGGGTGTCCACGGTGCTGTTGAAGCCGAACTTCTCGGCCTGCACCCGCATCTTGTCCTTGCCGAGGTCGGCGCCGATCTTGGCGAAGACGGTGTTGCAGGACTGGTCCATGCCGGACTTGATCGTGGCGTTGCCGCACTGCTCCCGGTCGGACTCGTTCTTCAGCACGAAGTTGGTGCCCGGCAGGGTGTACGGGTCCGGGGTCGCGGTCTGGTCGTCGATGTTCTGGTAGAGGCCGTTCTCGAACGCCGCCGAGGCCGTGACCAGCTTGAACGTCGAGCCGGGCGGGTAGGTCTCGCGCAGCGCCCGGTTGAGCATCGGCTTGTTGGGGTCGGCGTTGAGGTCGGTCCAGGCCTTGGAGTCGGTGGACTCGTTGCCCGCGAAGCTCGCCGGGTCGTAGGACGGCGTGGAGACCAGGGCCAGGATCGCGCCGGTCTTCGGGTCGAGCGCGACGACCGCGCCCTTCTTGTTGCCGAGCCCCTCGAAGGCCGCCTTCTGGGCCTTGGAGTTGATCGTGGTGACCACGTCGCCGCCGCGCTTCTGCTCCCCGGTCAGCATGTCCAGGGTGTTGCGGAAGAACAGCCGGTCGTCGCTGCCGGAGAGGACGCCGTCCTCCAGCTGCTCCAGCTGGCTGGCACCGAAGGCCTGCGAGGAGTAGCCGGTGACCGGGGCGTACATCTGCGGGTCCGTCCAGGACCGCTTGTACTTGTAGCGCAGGCCGTCCACGAAGGTGGACTGGGTGATCGGCTGGCCGTCGACGATGATGTTGCCGCGCGGGTAGGCGTAGCGGTCGTAGACCTGCCGCTTGTTGTACTTGTTGCCCGCCCAGGCGTCGGCCTGCACGCCCTGGACCCAGTTGGTGCGCACCATGAGGGCCAGGATCAGCACGAGGCAGAAGATCGAGACCCGGCGGATCGGCTTGTTCACGAGGCGGTGCCCCCCTGGATCTCGGGCGTCGGGGTGGGCTCCACCCCGGGACGGCGGGCGTTGTCGCTGATCTTCAGCAGGATCGCGACCAGTGCCCAGTTGGCGACCACCGAGGACCCGCCCTGGGCGAGGAACGGCATGGTCATACCGGTCAGCGGGATCAGGCCGGTGACACCGCCGGCGACCACGAACACCTGCAGCGCCATCGCGGAGGAGAGCCCGACCGCGAAGAGCTTGCCGAAGGGGTCGCGGGCGGCGACCGCGGTGCGCAGACCGCGCTGGATCAGCAGGGCGTAGAGCATGAAGATCGCCATCATGCCGGTGAGGCCGAGCTCCTCGCCGAAGGAACCGAGGATGAAGTCGCTCTTGGCGGCGAAGTCGATCAGCCAGGAGCGGCCCTGGCCGAGGCCGGAGCCGGTCACCCCGCCGGAGCCGAAGGACATCAGCGCCTGGCCGATCTGCTCGGTGGCCCCCTGCGGGTGCTTCGGCTCGAAGGCGGCCATCGGGTTGAGCCAGGCGTCGATACGGGTCTTGACGTGGCTGGCGGTGGAGGCCACCGCGACCGCGCCGCCGATCGACATCAGCAGGCCGACCACGATCCAGCTGGTCCGCTCGGTGGCGACGTAGAGCATCACCACGAACAGGCCGAAGTACAGGAAGGACGAGCCGAGGTCGTTCTCGAAGATCAGGATCAGCAGGCTGAGCAGCCAGATCACGATGATCGGGCCGAGGTCGCGCCCGCGCGGCAGGTACAGGCCCATGAACCGGCGGCTGGCCAGCGCCAGGGCGTCGCGCTTGACCATCAGGTAGCCGGCGAAGAACACCGTCAGGATGATCTTGGCGAACTCACCGGGCTGGATCGAGAAGGCGCCCATCCGGATCCAGATCTTGGCGCCGAGGTCCTCCTTGCGCTCCGGGAAGAACGCCGGCGCGGCGAGCAGCACCAGGGCCACCGCCATCGAGATGTAGGTGTAGCGCTGCAGGACCCGGTGGTCCTTCAGGAAGACCATCACCACGATGAAGAACGCGATGCCCAGGCCCGACCACATCAGCTGGTTGGAGGCGGCCGGGAAGTTGTTGTGCAGCAGCGGGCCGGCCTTGTCCAGCCGCCAGATCATCACCACGCCGAGCCCGTTCAGCAGGGTGGCGATCGGCAGCATCAGCGGGTCCGCGTACGGCGCGAACTTCCGCATCAGCAGGTGCGCGATCAGCGCGAGCGCGCCCATGCCCAGGCCGTAGCCGAGCATCCCGGCGGGCAGCTTGTCGTCCATCGCCAGGCCCACGTTGGCGTAGGCCAGGACCGGCAGCAGCACCGCGAACGCCAGCATCGCCAGCTCGGTGTTGCGCCGGTTCGGCGTCGCCTGCGGCGAGATGGTGGTGTTGCGGCGGCGCCGCGAGGACGCGCGGTCGGCCGGCACGCCGGCGGACCGGCTGTTCGGGTCGCTGCTCACATCGAAGGTACTCATGCTCCCGCCTCGCTCCGCTCGGCCGGGGCATCCGCCCACACGCGCTTCTCGATGGCTCTGTCGCTTCGCTCACTCATGGGTCGGCCGCTCCCCGACGGCCGGACGGGCCCGCGCGGGGCGGGCCTATGTCGGGGGGTCGCGTCCGTCACGGCTTCGGGCAGGAGTCGGCGCGCTGCCGCTCCTCGTCGCTCAGGCCGGGCAGGTCGCTCTGCGGGGCCGCCGGGGCCGCGGCACCCTGGCTGGGTACGGGGGCCGGGGCGGTGGTGCTCGGCGTGCTCGGACTCGGAGTGGTCGGGCTGGGAGTGGTCGTGGGGACGCCGGCCGCCGGGGCCCGTCCGGTCGAGGACGGGCTGGGCGCGGTGGTCGCCGTCACGAACCCGGCGTGCGTCGCCACCGTCCCGGCGGCGGCCTGCTGGGTCGGCTGGCCGGTCGCCGGGGTGCCGCCCGGGGCGGTCAGGCCGCCGGCGGCCCGGACGTCGGAGACCTTGCGGCAGAACGCGGCCTGCTCGCCCAGCTTCTTCACCTTGTCGTCGGCGTCGCCGAGGCTGCTCGCCGAGATGGTGTTGGTGACGTGGGTGCGCTGGTCCTGCGGGAGGTACTTGAGCTCGATGTCCTTGTACGGGGTGTGCACCGAGGACAGGTTCAGTCCGGCCAGGCTCTGGTTCACGCCCTGGAACACCGCGACGTGGTCGCCCTCGGCGCCGACGTAGTACTGGCTCTGGGTCCACTGGTAGCCGAAGAAGCCGCCCGCGCCCAGCAGGCCCACGGTGACCAGGCCGACCAGCGAGAACGCCAGCGCCCGGTTCTTGCGCCGGGGCCGCCGGCGCGCGTCGTCGTCGTAGTCCTCGGTCCCGTGGACCGAGGGATCGGCGGCGCCGCCCTCCGGGTAGCCGCCCTCGTAGCCGCCGGCCGGGCCGAACCCGGCGTCGGGGTGGCCGGCGCCGTAGCCCTCGGCGGGGCCGAAGGCGCCCTGCGGGCCGCGGCCGAGTCCGGCGGCGCGGCCGGCCGGGGTGTCGCGGATCGACTGGTCCGCGGCGGTCGAGGACGGCGGGGTCTCGGCGACCGCGCCGACCACCACCGGCACGTCGTTGAAACGGCCGCTGAGGGTGTCCGTGGCGCCGACGTCGAGGACGTCCGCGACGATGCAGGTGATGTTGTCCGGGCCGCCGCCGCGCAGCGCGAGCTGGATCAGCTCCTGCACGGTCTGCTCGGGCGAGTAGTAGCTGCCCAGGGTGTCCTGGAGGGTCTGGTGGCTGACCGGGCCGGAGAGGCCGTCGGAGCAGATCAGATAGCGGTCGCCGGCCCGCACCTCGCGGATCGACAGGTCCGGTTCGACCTGGCCCCGGCCGTCCAGCGCGCGCATCAGCAGCGAGCGCTGCGGGTGGGTCTCGGCCTCCTCCGGAGTGATCCGGCCCTCGTCGACCAGCCGCTGCACCCAGGTGTGGTCCTGGGTGATCTGCACCAGCGAGCCGTCCCGCAGCAGGTAGGCGCGGGAGTCCCCGACGTGGACCAGGCCCATCCGCTGGCCGGTCCACAGCATCGCGGTGAGGGTGCAGCCCATGCCTTCGAGCTGCGGGTCCTCCTCGACCATCTGCCGGAGCCGGTCGTTGGCGCCCTGGACCGCGTCGCCGAGGAGGGTCAGCAGGTCGGCGCCCGGCACGTCCTCGTCCAGGCGGACGATCGAGCCGAGCACCTCGGAGGAAGCGACCTCACCGGCCGCCGCCCCGCCCATGCCGTCGGCCACGGCGAGCAGCCGCGGGCCGGCGTAGCCGGAGTCCTCGTTCCCCTCCCGGATCAGTCCCTTGTGGGAGCCGGCGGCGAAGCGCAGCACCAGGGTCATGCGACCTGTGCCCCCCTCTGGGTCATGGACGGGATGCTGTCCCTCATGCGCTACTACTTCCGCAGTTCGATGACGGTCCTGCCGATACGGATCGGCATGCCCGGCTGGAGCGGGGTCGGCGCGGTCAGGCGCTGACGGTCCAGATAGGTGCCGTTGGTGGAGCCTAGATCCTCCACCGTCCACTGCCCAGTCTGGTCGGGATAGATCCTGGCATGCCGGGAGGACGCGTAGTCGTCGTCCAGCACGATGGTGGAGTCGTGCGCCCGGCCCAGCGTGATGGTCTGGCCCTGCAGCGCGACGGTGGTCCCGGCCAGGGAGCCCTGGACCACGACCAGCTGGGTCGGGGCGCCGCGGCGGCGCCCGCCGCCCTGGGTCGGCGGACCGCCGGCCGGGGGCTGGCCCTGCGGGGCCCGCCCGGCCGCGCCGGCCGCGGGCGCCGCCGCGGTGGCACCGCCGCCCCGGCGGGAGGACCGGGGGTTCACCCTGGTTCCGAAGAGGTCGCTGCGGATCACCTGGACCGCGACGATCACGAACAGCCACAGCACGGCCAGGAAGCCCAGCCGCATGACCGTGAGGGTCAGTTCTGACATAACCGCGCCCGCTCTACCCTTCGACCTGTCGGTAGACGATGGTGGTGGAGCCCACGACGATTCGAGAGCCGTCGCGGAGCGTAGCGCGCTGGGTGTGCTGCCCGTCCACCACGATGCCGTTCGTCGACCCCAGGTCCAGCACCATCGAGGGGGTTCCGGGGCGGATCTCGGCGTGCTTGCGGGACACCCCGGGGTCGTCGATGCGGACGTCCGCCTCGGTGGAGCGGCCCAGTACGCAGGCGTTCCCGGAGATCTGGTGGCGGGCGCCGTTCACCTCGATCCAGCGGCGCGTCGAGGTGCCGTGGCCGGCGCCCGGGAAGGGGCGCACATTGCCGCCGGCGGGGCCGGCGGCAGCGGTCGGCGCGGGCGGGGTCGCGGGAGGCGCGGCCGGTGGCGGCGGGGGCGCGGCGTACTGGGCGCCGCCCTGCTGCCACGGCGCGCCGGGGGCCGGAGCGGCCGGCGGACGGCCGTAGCCGGGCTGGGTCGGCTGCGCGGGGGCCTGCTGCTGCGGCTCCTCCGCGGCGAGGGTGCGGCTGCGCACCCGGTACAGGCCGGTGTCGAGGTCGTCGGCCTTCTCCAGGTTCACCTGGAGCGGGCCCATGAAGGTGTAGCGCTGGGCCTCGGCGTACTCGCGGACCATGCCGGCGAGCTCGTTGCCCAGCTGCCCGGAGTAGGGGCTCAGCCGCTCGTGGTCGTGCGGGCTGAGTTCGACGATGAAGTCGTTGGGCACGACGGTCCGCTCGCGGTTCCAGATGCTCGCGTTGTTGTCGCACTCGCGCTGCAGCGCTCCGGCGATCTCCACGGGCTGGACCTCGGACTTGAACACCTTGGCGAAGGTGCCGTTGACGAGACCCTCAAGTCGCTGCTCGAACTTCTTCAGCACTCCCATGGGGCACCCCCTTCCAGGGTTCGTTCGCCTGCCTGCCGACCGGTTTCCGGGGGGAGCCGGTCGCGCCTACTTGCGGTACTTCCGTACTGATCGTATCCACGCCGGGGCCATCCGTACGGTTCCCGGACCACGTGGTGCCCGGGGGTGGGCTCGGACACACAGGGTGACGCATGCGGGCGGCAGCATGCCAGGGCTACCCGCCCGGCGGGCCCGCCATCCCTCGCTCGCCTGTTCGCCGGGCATCCGTTCGGATGCGCTCCGCCTCCCCCGGGAACGGATTCGGAGGTGACCCGCAGGTCGTGCTACTGTTTTGCATGTCGGAAGGGGCGCCCACCGGGCGGCCCGATCGAAGAAACGCGAAGGCCACATGGTACCGAGCGGATCGGCTGATCGACCGGCAAGCGGTGAAAACACCCATGCGCGGGTGGCGGAATAGGCAGACGCGCTGGATTCAGGTTCCAGTGCCCGAAAGGGCGTGGGGGTTCAACTCCCCCCTCGCGCACAGCGAAGCCCCGCAGATCTTCGGATCTGCGGGGCTTTTTTGTTCCCCGGTGCCGGACCGGGCACCGGCACCGGCTGCGGCTTCCCGGGCGCCGGCCCCGGTCCGGCAGGGCCGCCCCGGTTCAGGACGAGGGCGCCGGGAGGTCGGCGCGGACCTCGAAGCCGCCGTCCGCGGTCGGGCCGGCGTCGAGCGAGCCGCCGAGCAGCTGGGCGCGTTCGCGCAGGCCGACCAGGCCGTGGCCGCCGCCGGGCAGGATCCGGTCCGGGCGGACCGGCGGGGCGTCGTTGCGGACCTCGACCCGCAGCCGCCGGCCCCGGGCCCGGATCCGGACGTGCACCGCGGCCTGCGGCGCGTACTTGGTGATGTTGGTGAGCGCCTCCTGGACGGTGCGGTAGGCGGCCCGCTCGACCGCCTCCGGCCAGGGGCGGTCGCCCGGGGCGAGCTCGGTGTCGGCGGCCAGTCCGCTCTCCTCGATCAGCCGCGGCAGATCGGCCAGCCTGGGCTGCGGGGCCAGCGGCGCGCCGGTCCTCGGCCCGCCGGCCCGCAGGACGCCGACCATCTGCCGCAGCTCCTCCAGGGTGCGCACGGACAGTTCGCGGATGGTCGCCGCGGCACCCGAGGCCGCCGGGTCGGTGGTGGACACCTGGAGCGCGCCCGCCTGGATGCTGATCAGACTGACCTGGTGCGAGACCACGTCGTGCATCTCCCGGGCGAGCCGTCCGCGCTCCTCGCTGAGCACCCGGTCGGCCAGCAGCCGGCTCTCCCGGGCCTGGCCCCGGGTGAGCTCGTCCAGCCGGGCCGCCAGCTCGCGCCTGGTCCGGGACAGCAGTCCGGTGGCGGCCGGTCCCGCCGCGAGCATCACGGACTGGATGGCGTACAGCGCGGTGTCCCGGGTCGGCTCGAAGGACTGCTCGGAGAGCGGCCAGTGGAAGAACTCCACCAGCGCGAAGAGCGAGGCGCAGGGGATCACCACCCGGGAGTGCGGGCGTTCGGCCGCGACCGTGTAGACGGCGGTGATCGGGGCGAGCCAGATGTCGTCGAGATAGCTGCCGGGCATCGTCAGCAGCAGCACGGTGACCGGGAAGCGGCGCCGCCACAGCAGCGCCACGGCGGCCAGGACCGACAGCAGGGTCTGCCAGAGCGGGGCGCCGCGGGCCACCAGGGCGGCGTCCACCAGGGAGTAGACGGCGGGCAGCAGGATCATCAGCCAGGGCGCGGTGAACCCGGCCGGAAGGCGTCGTGCGGGAGAGGGGTCGCTCATGCCCCGTCGCTCGGCTTCGGCCGGACCAGTCCGGCCCGGTGGGCGACGACGGCCGCCTGGACCCGGTTGGCGGCGCCGAGCTTGCCGAGGATCGCGCTGATGTGGTCCTTCACCGTGCCGGTGCCGAGGAACAGCCGGTCGGCGATCTCGGCGTTGGACAGGCCCTCGCCCAGCAGCGCCAGCACGTCCAGCTCCCGGCCGGTCAGGGTGCGGGCCAGGGTCGCCGCCTCGGCGTCCGGGCCGCCGCCGTCCACGTAGCCGCCGATCACGGTGCGGGTCACGGTCGGGGAGAGGATGTTGCCGCCCGCCGCGAGCACCCGGACGGCGTGCACCAACTGGTCCGGGGCGGTGTCCTTGAGGAGGAAGCCGGAGGCGCCGGCCCGCAGCGCGGTGCCGATGTGCTCCTCGGTGTCGAAGGTGGTCAGCATCGCCACGGCCGGCGGATCGGGCAGCGCCCGCAGCCGGCGGAGCACCGAGATGCCGTCCAGGTCGGGCATCCGGATGTCCAGCAGCACCACGTGCGGACGCAGCCGCCGGACGTACTCCTCGGTCTGCGCGCCCGAGCAGTCGCCGACCACCTCCAGGTCGGGGGCGGAGCCGACGATGAGGCCCAGCCCGGACCGGACCAGGATCTCGTCGTCCACGATCAGCACGCGGGTGGTGGTGATGGTCACTCCTCGGTTCGGCGGACGGGTCGGGCCGGTCCGCATGACTGGAATCGAGAGTAGGGCCTGACCGGCGGCTTCGCCGGGCCCGGCCTCCTGGAGCAACCCCCGCCGAACGGCGGGGGTGTGAATCCGCTACCTGGTTCACGCGATTCTCACCGGCGGTGGGGAACGATTGGAATCGGCTGCCGTACGGTCGGTCCGCGGCCGGGGTGGGTGGCCGGCCGGGTCGCGTGCGGATGCGGCCCACCATCTGATCGTTTGGAATTGAGCTGTGTCGTCCACTGTGAAGCCGGAGCCGTCCACCTCCCCCACCGGATCCGGGTCCGGGTCCGGCGCCCTCATGGCGCGCTGGCGCCCGCGCGCCGCCACGGCGACCGTCTGGTACCTGCGGCTGATCGCGCTGCTGAACCTCGTCACCGTGCTCCTGGCGCCGTTCCGCGACCAGGTCGAGACGCACAACGAGGGCGAGTACTTCACGCCGTACCTGATGACCGCCGGGCTGAGCAGCGCGGTGCTCTCGGTCTTCCTGGCGATCGCGATGCGGCGCCGCAAGCGGGCCGCGTGGATCTTCAACACCGCGCTGGCCGGCCTGTTCGCGGTGCTCTACCTGCTCGCCATGACGCTGCCCGACGGGGGCTTCACCAAGCACCCGCTGAACTATGTCTCCACCGTGCTGACCTGCGGGTTCGTCCTGGCACTGCTGGTCGGCCGGAAGGAGTTCACCTCCAAGGGCGACAGCTCCAACCCGAAGACCGCCGCCGCCACCTTCGTGGCCGGCCTGGGCTTCGGCGGCGTGGTCGGCGCTGCCCTGGTCGCCCTCACCAACAACCTGCACGGCGCCGCCGACTTCTGGGACATGTTCCGCTACTCGGTCGGCCGGATGATCACCATCACCCCCTCCGAGCACCTGCGCTCCGTCATCGACGCGCCGACCTGGGTGAACGCGGTCATCAACGCCATGGGCGCGGTGCTCTTCCTGCTGGTCCTGTACGTGGCCTTCCGCAGCCCGCGGAACACGGAGCTGCTCACCGTCGAGGACGAGGAGCGGCTCCGGGGGCTGCTGGAGAAGCAGGGCGAGCGGGACTCGCTGGGCTACTTCGCGCTGCGCCGGGACAAGGCGGTGATGTTCTCGCCGAGCGGCAAGGCGGCGGTCACCTACCGGGTGGTCGGCGGCGTCTCGCTGGCCTCCGGCGACCCGATCGGCGACCCCGAGGCCTGGCCCGGAGCGATCGACGCCTGGCTGACCGAGGCCCGCGAGCACGCCTGGGCGCCGGCCGTGATGGGCGCCTCCGAGGAGGCCGGGGTGATCTACGCCCGGCACGGGCTGGACGCGCTGGAGCTGGGTGACGAGGCGATCGTCGAACTCGACGAGTTCTCGCTGGACGGCCGGGCGATGCGGGTGGTGCGCCAGGCGTACAACCGGGTCAAGCGGGCCGGCTACACGGTGCGGATCCGCCGGCACGAGGAGATCCCCGAGTACGAGATGGCCGAGCTGGTGGCCAAGGCCGACCAGTGGCGCGACGGCGCGACCGAGCGCGGCTTCTCGATGGCGCTGGGCCGGCTCGGCGACCCGGGCGACGGGCGCTGCGTGATGCTGGAGTGCCACGACGGCGAGGGCGAGCTGAAGGCCCTGCTCAGCTTCGTGCCGTGGGGTGCGGACGGGCTGTCGCTGGACCTCATGCGCCGGGCCAGGGACACCGAGAACGGCCTGATGGAGTTCATGGTGATCGAACTCCTGCAGCGCGCCCGTGAGGTGAACCTGGCCAGGGTCTCGCTGAACTTCGCCATGTTCCGTTCCGTTTTCGAGCGGGGCTCCAAGCTCGGGGCGGGACCGGTGCTGCGGCTCTGGCGCTCCGTACTCGGCTTCTTCTCTCGCTGGTGGCAGATCGAATCGCTCTACCGCGCCAACGCCAAGTACCGGCCGATCTGGGAGCCGCGCTATCTGCTGTTCGAGAAGAGCAGCGAGATTCCGCGGATCGGCATCGCCAGTGCCCGGGCCGAGGGCTTCATCACCGCGCCGAGCCTGCCCGCGCTGTTCCGTCGCCGGCACCAGGGGCCGTCCGGCGCGGAGCCCCGGGTGCCGGTGGCGGCACAGGACGGGAAGGGGTAGCCCTCCGCCGGGGGGCGGAGGGAGCCGGGCCGCCGTCCGGGGGGATCTCATGGTTGTTTCTCCCCCTGGAGGATGACTCGGATCCGCACAATTGCCGATGTGGATTCGTTAACCGGCTTCTAATGTGGAGGTAGTCGAGAGGGCGCTTGCGCCAACGGGGAATCGGAGAACCGGTTGTGATGCGGAGGACCCACGCGGGGGGCGTGCGAAAGGGGCCGGTGGCTATTGCCAAAGAGGCCGCTGTCGCCGAGTGGGGAGCGCTGTTCGGGACGGTCCGGGAGCAGGTCGCGCGGAAGAAGTTCGCGGCCGTTCCACTGGCCACCGCGGCGACCTGCCTGATCCTGCTGTTCAGCATCGTCCAGCACCTTCCCGGTGGCGAGCACTTCGTCACCAGGATCGGCGTCGTCAAGGCGGCGCTGCCGCTGGACGTCTCGCTGCTGCGCACGCCGCTGTCGTTGTACGTGCCGGCCCTGGACCTGCCGGTGTGGGGGGCGCTGGCGCAGGTCTTCGTGGTCTTCGGCATCGCCGAGATCGTGCTCGGCCGGAAGCTGACCCTGGTGGTCGCCTACACCTGCACCATCGCCGGGACGCTGTTCGCCCGGGTCGGGGTGGCGATCGGCCCGGACCACGTCTTCGGCTTCCCGAAGTGGGTCGCGCACGTGCGGGACACCGGCCCCTCGGCCGCGGTGGTGGCGCTGGCGATCTGCATCGCGTTCCGCTGCCGGGCCTGGTTCACGGCCGGGCTGGTCGTGGCGACGATGGTCGGCGAGGCGATCGTGCTGCCGAACCTGGCCGGGATGGAGCATGTGGTCGCGGTGATAGCGGCGCTGCTGATCGCGGTCTCGGTGGAGGTGTTCGGGGACTTCTGGCCGCGGGTGCTGGCCGGGGTCGGCGCGGCGGCCGTGGTGTCGACGGCCACCGCCTCGCTGGAGGCGGCGGCCGCGGACGTCCGCCGCCGCACCCCGGCCGGCGCGGCCGTGCCGTAGCGGGGCCGAACAGTACGGACGAGGAGCCCGCGGACCGTCCGGTCCGCGGGCTCCTGTCGTGCACGGCTGCACGGCTGCACGGCTTCGCTGCGTGCGGTGTGCGGGGTGTTCAGAGCGGCAGTTCGAACCAGACGACCTTGCCGACCGCCTTGCGGGCGGTGCCCCAGCGTTCGGCGAGCTTGGTGACCAGGGTGAGGCCGCGGCCGGTCTCGCCGAGCTGTTCGGCGGGCTCCAGCGACGGCAGGTTGTGGTTGTCGTCGCTGACCTCGACCAGCAGCTTGTCCACCCGGATCAGCTGGAGCTGGACCCGGTCCCGGGCCACCCGGACCGCGTTCGTGACCAGCTCGCTGACCAGCAGCACGACGGTGTCGCCGATCGACTCCAGGTGCCAGGCGGCCAGCTGCTCGCGGACCAGGGCGCGGGCCCGGCCGACCTCGCGCTGGTCGACGGTGAGGTCCCAGGTGGCGACTTCGCTCGGCGCGACCCCGTCGAAGCGGGCCACCAGCAGCGCGACGTCGTCCTTGCGGTCGTCGGAGTGCAACCGGTCCAGGACCACGTCGCAGGCCTCCTCCGGGCTCTGCCGGGGGTCGATCAGATTGCCGCAGAGCGCGGCCAGCCCCGCTCCTATGTCACCGCCCCGCACCTCGACCAGTCCGTCGGTGCAGAGCACCAGCATCGAGCCGTCCGAGACGTCGATGGTCTTGGCGACGAACGGCACCCCGCCGACGCCGATCGGGGCGCCGGCCGGGATCTCCAGCAGCTCGCCGGTGCCGTCCGGGTGGACCAGGACCGGTGGCACATGGCCGGCGCTGGCCAGCTCGCAGGTCCGGTTGATCGGGTCGTAGACCGCGTACAGGCAGGTGGCGAGATGGTCGTCGCCGAGCTTGTGGGCCAGGTTGTCCAGATGGCGCAGCAGCTGGCCGGGCGGCAGGTCGAGCGCGGCCAGGGTCTGCATCGCGGTGCGGAAGCGGCCCATCGCGGCGGCCGAGTGGATGCCGTGGCCCATGACGTCGCCGACCACCAGCGCGACCCGGCTGCCGGGCAGCTGGATCGCGTCGAACCAGTCGCCGCCGACCTCGGCCCGGGAGTCGCCGGGCAGGTAGCGGTGGGCGATCTGGACGCCGGGGATCTGCGGCGGGCGGGTCGGGATCATCGAGCGCTGGAGGGTGGTGGCGACCCGGGACTCGGCCCGGTGCAGCCGGGCGTTGTCGAGCGACAGCGCGGCCCTGGCGGCCAGCTCCTTGAGGGTCGCGGCGTCACCCTCGTCGAACGGGTCCCGGTCCGGGAGCCGGAGCAGTTTGAGGATGCCGAGCACGGTGCCGCGGGCGGAGAGCGGCACCACCAGCATCGAGCGGCCGGACACCACCGGGACCAGCTCGGGGCCGCCGAGCGCGGCGGCGTAGTCGACCGCGACGTCCCGGGTGACCACCGGGACCAGCACCGGCTGGTTCAGCTGGAGTGCCATGCCGGGCGGGGTGCGGCGGGGCATGGCGACCAGCGAGCCCTCGGCGAGCACGTGGTCCCACTGGCCGGCGGACTCGTTGCGGGCCAGGGCGACCCGGCGCAGCATCGTGTCGTCGTCGGGGCGGGCCGCGGGCAGCTCGGAGTCGGAGATCAGGCCGTCCACGAGGTCGACGCAGGCGAAGTCGGCGACCCGGGGGACGAGCACCCGGCACAGCTCGTGGGCGGTGAAGCCGAGGTCCAGGGTGGTGCCGACCTTGCCGCCGACCTCGTTGAGCAGGGCCAGCTGCTCGCCGGCGTGGCCGTTGGTCAGGAACGGGCCGAACCGGCCGGTCGGCGCTCCGGGCGGGGCCGCGGGGACGGGGACGGGGACTGGGACGGGGACGGGGGTCGGTGCGGTCGGCGGCGCCGGGTCGCCCGGGTGGAGCCGGTGTCCGTTGGCGGACGCTCCGACGGCGGTCTGCTCGATGGTGGTGCCTCCTCTCGGCGGGGCCGGGACGCCGCCGGCCGTGAGCTCGCCCCCGGGACGGTCGGAGCGGGCGGCCCGGTCCGCGGCGGCCGGTGCGGCCGCGGCCTCGCGCTGGGCGGGCAGCGGAGCGGGCGTCGGGGCGGCGGCAGGACGGCGTCCGGGCGCGGACGGCTCGGGCGGGGCCGGCGGGCCGAGCCGGGCGGTGCGCTGCTGCGCGGTCGGGTAGCGGCGGCCGATGCCGGCCGCCGCGTGGGCGGTGCCGGCCGCCGGGTCGGCCGGGTGCAGCGGCAGCACGGTGCTCGGGTCCAGCCGCAGGGCCGGCAGTCCGGCCCGGGTGAGCGCGGCCAGCAGCGGTCCGCGGCGTTCGGCGGTGCCGGGCAGTACGGCGGCGAGCGTCCCGGGTACCGGGCGGCCGGCGGCGCCCAGCGCGGCGGAGAGCCGGTGGAAGCCGCCCAGGGCGCCCGGAGCGGCGGCGAACGGCAGCAGCCGCTCGCCGAGCGCCAGCCGGGGTCCGGCGGAGCGCAGCGGGCGGGCGTCGGCGGCCAGCGCCAGCAGCCGGCCGGTCGGGACCTCCAGCGGGTAGGCCCACCAGAGCACGTCCCGCAGGTGCTCCTCGCGGTCGACCACGGGCAGCTGCCCGGCCCAGGCGGCGCCGTCCGAGGTCAGCTCGGCGAGGGTGGTGAAGGCGTCGCGGCGGCGGCCGGTGGCACCCGGCCCGGCCTGTCCCGGCACGCTGCGCGGCTCGGCGGCGGGCAGCAGGCCGGCGGCCGGCCGGTCGTGGACGGCCTCGGCGCGGTGTCCGAACAGCTCCTCGGCGGCCCGGCTCCACTGGGCGATCCGCCCCTCGCGGTCGACCAGCACGACGGCGAGCCGGACCAGGGCGACCACCCCCGAGGACTGGTCGCCCGGTGCGGTGCCGGGCTCCGGAGCGGTGCCCGTCGGACGCGGTGTGGAGTTTGGGTCGTCCACCATGGATTCGGTCTGCTCCCGCCTGGCCGCCACGCCTGGAGACGGCCGGTTCTCCGGAGGAAGGCATGCTGTGCGGATACCAGCGAAGCACGGACGGGCCGGGACTCGATAGCGAAACGGGGAGATTCCTCGGTATCAGTTGCGTGTCACACGCCGTGCGCCCCTCCGCACTCCCCGTCCGGCCCGCAGGCCGGGCCCGGCCCGGACGGTAGGGTCGCAGCACGGGCCCGGCCGGCCCCGCACCGGACCGCAGGAGACGGAGGCCAGAGGTGACCGCGCAGATCCCCGTCCGCTGGACGGATCCGCAGCAGGGGGAGCTGGAGGAGCGGGTCGAGGCCGCCGAACTCGCCTGGCTGACCATGGACGTCGACGTGCGGACACTGCGCGTCGAGATCGACAACTTCGCGCTGATCCACCACCAGCTGCTCGGTCCGCTCTACGCCCGGCTGGACGAGCTGGACGCGCTGCTGGCCGAGGCCGTGGCCGCCCGCACCGGGCTCCCGGAGGACCTCCGGCGGGCCCACGAGGCCCGGCAGCGGGTCGACGACATGCCGGACCTGGACGCGCTGTTCGACAGCGTCCAGGCGCAGGAGGACGCCCCGCCGCCGCCCGCACCGGTCCGGGTGCGCCCCGGCCGGGACGCCCAGCGGATCTACCGCGAGCTGGTGCGCCGGGCCCACCCCGACCTGTCCACCGACCCGGCCGAGCAGGAGCGCCGGGCGGCGTTCCTGGCCCGGGTCAACGAGGCCTACGCGTACGGCGACACCGGCGCCCTGGAGGCGCTGTCCGCCGAGTGGTCCACCGCACCCGAGGCCGCGCCGGCGGCCGACTCCCCCGACCGGCTGGGCTGGCTGCGCCGCCGGCTGGAGTGGCTGACCGGGCGGATCGGCGAGCTGGCCGCCGAGCAGGTCCGGCTGGAGCGCAGCGCGATGGGCGAGCTGCTCGCGCTGGCCCCGCAGGACCCGGACGGGCTGCTGGCCGAGCTGGCCGAGCAGCTGCTGGCCAGGGCCGCCGCCCAGCAGGCCGAGCTGGAGGGGCTGCTCGGCGGCCGTCCGGTGGGGGACAATGACGGCGCCGATCCCGAAGCCCAGGAGAACCAGACGATGTTCGCGCAGATCCCCACCATCGACGCCGCCGCCGTGCCCGCCGACGCCGCCCTGCTGGACGTCCGGGAACAGGACGAGTGGGACGCCGGACACGTGGCGGGCGCGCTGCACATCCCGATCGGCGAGGTCGTCGCCCGGCTCGGCGAGCTGCCGGACGAGAAGCTGTACGTGCTCTGCCGGGTCGGCGGGCGCTCCGCGCAGGTCGTCCAGTACCTGGTGCAGAACGGCCGGGAGGCGGTCAACGTCGACGGCGGCATGTACGCCTGGGACGGCGCCGGCCGCCCGATGGTGAGCAGCGGCGGGCAGGACGCCTTCGTCCTGTAGGGCGTCCTTCTGCAGGGCGTTTCTCGGGGGAGCGAACGACGGGGGGAAGCATGAGCGGGGAGAGCGGGACGCGGTCGGCCGGGGCCGAGGAGGTGCCGGCCGAGGTCGCCGCGGCGCTCGCGGCACTGCGGCGCTCGGTGCTGCTGGTGTCGGGGTCGGCGCTGGTGGTCGAGGTGGCCGGCCAGCTGCTGCTGGCGGCCGGCCACTCGGTGGCGGCCATCGCGGCCGCCGCGGTCGGCGGGCTGCTGCTGCTGATCGCGGTGCCGGTGCTGCGCCGGCGGCGGCGGGCGCTGCTCGCGGCGCAGGAGGCGGTGCCGGAGCCGGAGCCGGGGCCGGCGCCGGAGCGGATCGGCTGAGGCCGGGGGGATCCGTCCGCCCCGGGGAGTAGGGCAGGATGGGCGCGCGACCGGGCCGGCGCGGTGCCGGCCCCACCCGTCCCCGGGGGAGTTCATGGCCGAGAGTACGGACCCGCCGCCCGTCCGCCGGCCCTGGTCGGCGCCCGCGCGGGTCGTCCTGGGCGCGGCGGGAGCCCTGCTGACCGGCGCCACCGGGCTGTTCCTCGGCGCGGTCTTCCTGCATGTGGCGCCCGCCAATTCGCTGTCCCGGGAGTACCGGGAGCAGGTGGACGGCCTGATCTACCCGGAGTTCGAACAGAACTGGAAGCTGTTCGCGCCCAATCCGCTGCAGCAGAACATCGCCGTGGACGCCCGGGTGCGCACCGAAACACCGGACGGGGAGGCGCGGGTCCACGAGTGGGTCGGGCTGACCGCGCAGGACATCGCCGCGATCCGGGGCAATCCGGCGCCCAGCCACGCGGACCAGAACCTGCTGCGGCGCGCGTGGGACTTCTACGACGGCTCGCACAGCGCCCAGGACGAGTCGACGACCAATCCGCGCGGCACGCTCGCCGAGGAGTACCTGAAGCGGATCGCGGTGCAGCGGATCGGCCCGAGCGTGGACGGGCGGCCGGTGGTGGCGGTCGAGCTGCGGGTGACCAGTACGACGGTCGCGCCGCCGGCGTGGAGCGAGGAGGCGGCGCCCGCCGCGCCGAAGGTGCGGGAGCTGCCGTGGTGGCCGGTGAAGGCCGGGGACCTGCGGGGGCTGCGGTGAGCGCGGCGGTGCCCGGCGGCTCGGGCGAAGTGACCGATGTGACCGATGTGACTGACGTGACCGAGGCGGCTGCCGCGGCTGGTACGGCCGGGACGTCCGGGGACGCGGCCGGGGCGGCGTTGGCGGCGGCGGTGGTGGTGGCCGGGATCCCCCGGCAGCCCGGCCCGGAGGCGCCCGGCGCGCCCGCCCGTGTTCGGTGGCCCGGGCCGGCCGGGCTCGCCCGGCGGGCGGTCGCGGTGTTCACCGGCCAGGTGCTGGGGCGGTACCAGGCGGCGACGGTGCGGATCGGCTTCGGACTGGTCTGGCTGGCCTACCTGCTGCGGGAGTGGCCCAACCGGCGGCTGCTGTACGGCGACACCTCGCCCTGGTCGGCCGACCTGGCCCAGCGGCTGCTGGCCGACAACGGGGCGCTGACCGTGCTGCCCTGGTTCGGCGGACGGCTCTGGTTCGAGCTGGTCTACCACCTGGCGGTGCTGGCCGCGCTGGCCGTCCTGCTCGGCTGGCGGACCAGGGCGAGCACGGTGCTGTTCCTGGTCACCGTGCTGTCGTTGCAGAACCGCAATGTCTTCCTCGGCGACGGCGGCGACAACATCGTCCACCTGATGGCGATCTACCTGGTCTTCACCCGGTGCGCCGAGGTGTGGTCGCTGGACGCCCGCCGGGGGGACTCCGGGCGGAGCGGGGTGCCGCTCTGGACGCTGCTCGGAGCGCTGCTGCTGGTCTGTCAGCTGGGCGGCTTCTCCGGGGCCAGCCTGGACTGGACGACCCCCGGGTTCCCGTACGTCGGCTGGGCGCCGCTGTTCTGGGGGCTGTGGGCGGTGGCCGGGCTGTGGTGGCTGGCCGAGCGGCTGGCACCCGAGGGCGAGACCCGGGCGGTGCTGGACGCGCTCGCGACCATGGTGCACAACTGCGCGATGCTGGTGATCGCCGTCGAGGTGGTGCTGATCTACGCCACGGCCGGCTGGTACAAGGTGCAGGGCTCGCGCTGGCAGGACGGCACCGCGCTCTACTACCCGCTGCACCTGGACTACTTCACGCCCTGGCCCGCACTGTCCGGGCTGGTCGGCGGCGCGCTGCTGCCGGTGTTCCTGATCTCCTACGGGACGGTGCTGCTCCAGGTCGGCTTCCCGTTCACGCTGGTCGACCGGAGGGTCAAGAACGCGCTGCTGGTGGTGATGATGGCGGAGCACGTCGGGATCGCCGTACTGCTCGGGCTGCCGGTGTTCTCGCTGGCGATGATCGCGGCGGACGCGGTCTTCCTGCCGACGGCGGCGCTGTGCTGGGCCGGGGCGCGGGTCGCGCGGATCCGGCTGCGGAGGGCACCACTAAGCTGACCGTTATGTCCTGGTTCGCCGCACTTCGAGACACCGCGCGGACCGGACTGACCGTCGACCGGGCGCTCACCGACCCCAAACGGGCGGTGCGCGGGGCGGTCGCCGTCGCCCTGGTGCTGTTCCCGACCCTGGCCATCGGCGGCGCCCGGCTCGCCACCTCCGCCGCGATGGGCGCGTTCATCGCCGGCACCGCGACCTTCCAGCGCAGCTTCCGGCCCCGCGCCACCCTCGCCGTCGCCGCCGGGACCGGACTCGGCATCAGCACCTTCCTCGGCTACCTGGCCGTCGGGATCCCCGGCGCCTTCCCGGTGCTGCTCGCCGTCTGGGCCTTCGGCGCCGGACTCACCTGGGCGATCGGACCGACCGCCGGCATCGTCGCCGCCAACACCCTCTCGGTGATGCTGATCGTGGTCCAGCTGCCCGTCAGCCCGCTCACCGCGCTCGGCCACGGACTGGTCTGCGCACTCGGCGGCATCGTCCAGGCACTGGTCATCACCGTCTGGCCGATCGGCAGCTGGACCGCCCAGCGCGAGGCGCTCGCCGACACCTACGCCGAACTCGCCGACTACGCCCGCCGGCTGCGCCAGGACCCGACCGCGCACATCGACCCGGCCCCGTTCATGACGGCCCGGCACGCCGCCGCGCTCACCCCCTGGCAGGACCGCAACCGCCCGCCCGGGCTGCGCGGCCTGCGCGGCCTCGCCGAACGCATCAGGCCCACCCTGGCGGCCATCGCCGACCCCAAGGTCGGCGCCCCCGAGGAAGGCCCCGAACGCGACCGGGCCCGCGAGGTCCTGGCCGCCGCCGCCGAGGCGATGGACGCCCTGGCCCGGGCGATCCGCACCGGCGACCCACTCCGGCTGCCCTCCTCCGCCCCGGCCCTCACCCTGGTCGCCCGGACCGAGGGCCCGGAACTGCGCGGCGCCGCCCGCCGCGCCGCCCGCCGACTGGCCGGGCTGCTCCGCGGCGCCGCCGACGCGCTCGACCGGGGCGCCGAGGACACCATCGACACCCCCGACGTCCAGCCCGGCGGGACGCTGCGCAAACCGCCGCTGATCCGGATGCTGCCGACGGCGCTGCGCGCGGTACGGCGGCAGTTCCGGCCGCACTCGGCCGTCTTCCAGCACGCCGTCCGGCTGGCCGGAGTGGTCACCGCCGCGTATCTGCTGGCCCGGCTGGTCGGCTTCGAGCACGGCTACTGGGCGCCGATGACCGCCGCCATGGTGATGCGACCGGACTTCGCCCAGACCTACAGCCGGGGCGTGGCCCGGCTGGCCGGGACCTCGGTCGGGGTGGCGGTCTCCACCCTGGTGGTGCAGCTGGCGCGGCCCGGTGAGTGGGTGCTGGCCGCACTCGCCGTGCTCTCGATCGGCGGCGCCTACCTGGCCTTCCGCACCGGCTACGCCGTGGTCACCGCCTGCATCTCCTCCTACGCCGTCTTCCTGCTCGGGCTCCAGGAGGGGAACCCGCTGGTCACCGCCGTCGAACGGGTCGGCCTCACCCTGCTCGGCGGCTCGCTCGCCCTGCTCGTCTACGCGCTCTTCCCCACCTGGCAGACCGCCAGGCTCGGCGAGCGGCTGGCCGAGTGGCTGGCCGCCGCCGGGCGGTACACGGCCGAGGTGATCGCCGTCTACGAGCGGCCGGCCGCACCGCGCGGACGGGAGGTGCGCGGGGCGCTGCTGGACTCCCGGGAGGCGCGCTCGGAACTGCTCCAGGCGATGCAGCGGGCCGACGCCGAACCCGGCCGGCACGCCTCCGGCCTGCCCGGGGTCAGCCGCCGCCAGCTCGACCGGGCCCGGGCGGCGGTCGGCCACCTCGGACGGGTCGCCGTCCTGCTGGAGGCCCACCTGCCCGGGCCCGACGCCGAGCCGGTACCGGGGGCGGCCGAGTTCGCCGAGGAACTGCGGCTGGCCACCGCGCTGGCGGCGGGCGCGCTGCTGACCGGGCAGCCGGTGGACTTCGGCGCCGTCCGGGAGGCCCAGGAACGGCTGGAGCGGCAGCTCGCCGACGCGCCGCCCGGGGTGCAGCGGGACGTGGTGCGGGCCGGGACCAGGCTGCTGCTGCAGGCGCTGAAGGACCTGGAGCGGGCGCTGCGGGGCGGCGGCACGGTGGGCTCCGCCGGGCGGCCGGAGCTGGAGCCGACGGGTCGTTAGAGGCAGTCTGTGCGGCGCCTGTGCCCTGTGCCGGTGCCTGTGGTGCTGGGCCGGGCCGTCGTCAGGAGGCTGTCGCCGCCGCCTCCAGCCAGTTGGCGAACTCGCACGCGAAGTGCCACTGGTGACCGGTCGACAGCTCGACCGGGGCCGCGGCCGGGAACTCCACGGTGAGCCGGATCCGCAGCCCCCGGGGGGAGTCGGCGAACTCGTGCATCACCCGCAGCACCTCGGAGCCGTCCGCCAGGTGGCCCGTGCCGCCGATCCGGACCGGGTACTCCGGGGTCGCCGGGGTGGGGTGGAAGCGGAGGTGGAAGCGGAGCGGCCCGGCGCCGACCGTCTCGATGATCTCGACCGTCCCGCCGCCGGAGTCGGCCAGGTAGTGCTCGGGGTTGGCGGCCAGCAGGGCGTCCCGGTCGGGAGCCCGCAACCGGCCCTGCCACCAGCCGAGGAAGGTCCCGGCGTCGATGCCGGTGGCGGTCAGTTCGGTGACGGCCGCGCGCCAGCGGCCGTCGGAGGCACGCAGCCAGCCGGCCATCGCGGCGTCGGCCGCGGCGGTGTCGGGGGCGAGCAGCTCGCGGACGCGGTCGTCGCCGAGGCGCTGCTTGAGCAGCCGCAGGGCGGCCCGGGAGCGGTCCAGCTCCCAGGCGAGGACGGCCGGGCGGTCGTGCCCGGTGCCGTCGATGTCGGTGCGGATGACCGGTGGTGCGGTGGTCGTCATGGCGTCGCTCCTCGGAAGGGTGCCCCGCGTAAACGGAGAGAATTTCTCCGTCTCGCTGGACGGTAGCATAGGAGGAGAAAATTCCTCCGGTTAAGGGCGGGCGATGAGAGCGGACGCGGAACGCAGCCGGCGCAGGATCCTGGACGCCGCCTGCGAGGTGTTCCTGGAACGCGGCCCGGACGCCCCCCTCGACGCGGTGGTCCGCCGCGCCGGCGTCGGCCCCGGCACCCTCTACCGGCGCTTCCCCGACCGGGAGGCGCTCGTCCGGGCCCTGGTCACCGACCTCCTCACCCGGCTCGCCGCCGCGGCCGTCCGGGCCCGGGAGGACGAACCGGACCCCTACCGCGCGCTGCGCCGCTTCGTGCACGCCGCCGCCGACCTGCGGATGGGAGCGGCGATCGTCGTCCTGCTGGAACGACTGGTCGTCGACGAGGAACTGGCCACCGCCCGGTCCGGCGCGGTCACGGCCGTCGGGGAACTGCTGCGCGCCGCCCAGGACACCGGCCGACTGCGCCCGGACGTCGGAATGGGCGACCTCGTACTGCTCTGCGTCCGGGTCTCCCGCCCCCTCCCGGGCGGGCTGGCCGCACTCGACGCCGACGGCACGCTCGTCCACCGACACCTGGACCTCGCCCTGGCCGGGCTGCGGCCCGGAGCGTCCGACGAGCAGCCCGGCGAACCGCTCACCTTCGACCAGGTGATCGCCGCCGCCGGCCGTCCGGGCGAACCCGTGGTGGCAGAGTGGGCCGGATGAACGAGGAACTGCTGCGCGCCTGGCGGACCGGCGCCGAGGAGCCGGGCGCGGTCCTGCTGGACGGCTTCCACCCGCTGAAGCACGCACTGCGGTTCGGCGGCGCCGTCCGGCAGGTGCTGACCGCCGACCGCGCCGCGCTGCTGGCACTGGCCGCCGAACTGGCCCCGGACGTCGCCCCCGCGCTGGACGCGCTGGCCGTCGAACTCCCGGAGGCCGCGCTGCGCACGCTCGCACCCCGGCTGAGCCCGACCGGAGTGGTTGCCCTCGCCGTGCGCCCCACCACCGAGGCCAACCGCGCCGCGCTGGCCGTCCGGCCCCGCCCGGCGCCCGTCGTCCTGCTGGAGAGCCCGCGCAACCTGGGCAACGTGGGCGCCGTGATCCGGCTGGCGGCCGGCTTCGGCGCGGCCGGCGTGGTCACCACCGGCGAACTGGACCCCTGGCACCCCGCCGTGCTCCGCGGCAGCGCGGGCCTGCACTTCGCCACCGCCGTCGAGCGGCTGACCCTGCCGGAGCTGCCGGCCGGGCCGCTCCACGTCCTGGACCCCGAGGGCACCGACATCCGGGAGACGGCCTTCCCGGACGACGCGGTACTCGCCTTCGGCACCGAGCGGCACGGCGTCTCGGCGGAGCTGCGGGCGCGGGCCGACCGGCTGGTCGCGGTGCCGATGCGGCCCGGGGTCTCCAGCTTCAACCTGGCGACCAGTGTGGCGATGGGGCTGTTCCACTGGATGTCGGGGCGCCCGCCCGGCGGGGCGGTCTGACGGTCGGCACGGCGGGTCGGGCCGGTCAGGTCGGGTCGGGTCGGTCGGGTCGGTCGGGTCAGGAGAACAGCCGCTTCCAGGTGTCCGGTCCGGGGTAGCCGTCGGCCTCGGCGCCGCTCCAGCCCATGGACTCCTGGAACGCCCGCACATTGCTCCGGTCGGCATCCGTCCAGCGCGGGCCCGGTCCCTCCGTGTAGGCCTCGCCGAAGCCCTTGCCGACCAACCGACCGCCGAGCAGCTCGACCTGCTCGCCCGCCGCGCCCGGGCCGAAGGCGCCGGGGCCGGGGAAGGCCGTCTCCCGGATGTCGGCGCCCTCGGCCGGCAGGGACGCGGACGGCGGGGAGGGCGGTGAGGGCGGCGGAGGGGGCAGCGGAGCGGCACCGTCGATGTCCCGGCCCTTGCCGTTCACCAGGTAGTCCCAGGTGTCCTTGCCCGGAACACCGTCCGCCTCGCCGCCGCGCCAGCCCTGCGCGAGCTGGAACGCCTCGGTGGCCCGCCGGTCCGACTCGCTCCAGCGCGGCCCCGGCCCCTCGGTGTAGAACCGGCCGCCGCCGCGCCGCACCAGCATCTCGCCCAGCCTGGTGACAAAGGCGTTGTCGGCACCCGGACCGAACTTGTCCGCCCCCGGGAAGGCCGCGGCCGCGGCGCTGTCACTGCTGCTCCCGCCGGTGGTCAGCGCCTTGTAGCGGTACGGGACGTAGGTGGCCGAGTTGGACCAGTAGGCGTACGGGGTCGCGCGCTTGGTGGCACCCGGCGAGGTCTGCTCGTACGCCACGTAGCGGGTGCGGGCGGAGTCCGCCCAGCCGCCGAACACGGTCACGTGCGAGCCGCTCCGGGGACTGGCCGGGTCGTTGTGGATCAGCACGTCACCGGGCTGGAGCTCGGCCTTGGTGATCCGCTCGGCGAAGTCCGGCAGGGTCCAGGTGGTCTGGCTGCTGCCGAGCCCCCAGGCCATCGAGACGAAGCCGGAGCAGTCCTGGCGGTACCCGTCCGACCAGTAGCGGCTCATGCTGTACGGGACCTTCTGGTCGACCCAGCGCTGCGCCCGTTCGATGATCGAGGCCCGGGTGACGGGCTGCGCGGCGGCCGCCCGTTCGTCGGCGCCGGATTCGCCGTAGAGGCCGCCGACCTCGCCCTGCGGGGTGTCGGCGCGGGGGACGGCCGGGCCGCCGGGGGTCGGGGCCGGGGCGGCTGCCGCGGTGGCCGCTCCGACCGCGCCGCCGCCCAGGGCGGTGCCGGCGGCGGCCATCAGGACGGCGGCCCGGCGGCGGAGGCTGCGGGCCGCGGCGTGGCCGCCCTCGTGCACCGGTGCGGCGTGCAGCCGGGCGCGGCGGCGGGCGGAGCAGCCCCCGCATATGCAGTCGTCCTGCGGTTCGACCTCGTCGAACCGCAGGAGGTCGGACCGCGGCAGGTCGGACTCCAGCAGGTCGGACCGCGGCAACGGGGCCGGTCGGCCGGTTCTGGTCATGCTCCGCCTCTTTCTCCTGGTGGGGGAGGGTGTCCGTCGGGCCGCTGACGGCGCGACAGCACGTTCCTTCCCAGGGCGACACCGTGTGTCGTCCGGACCAAAGTCCCAAACCGGACACCTGGTCGGCGCGGTGGGATGCTCCGCGCGGGTGACGGTCGTTCGGTATCCCGGGCGTGGCGCGGGGGCGGGGCGAGTGGTCGTCGCCGGAGCCGTGCTGTCGGTCCGTCGGACTGTCCGGCCGTCAGCTGACGGAGCGTGCGGAGGAGGGCGGGTTGGCGGGCGAGTACTCGGGCTCGGTCCAGCTCAGCGGGGTGGCGTCGGCCAGTTCGACGACGCCGGTGACGGTCAGGTCGACCACCCGCTCGGCTCCCGGCAGACCGGCGGCGGCCGGGTCGGACCAGTCGGTCCTGGCCTCGCCGGTGATCAGCAGCGCGCCGCCGGTCTCCCAGTCCGGGACGAGCAGTCCGGCCCGGGGGTCGAACTCCAGGTTGCCCAGGGTCATGAACATGTTGTTGCCCGCGTAGTCGGGCCAGCGCAGCCGGTCCGGGCCGAGTACCCGCAGGAAGCCGGGGTTGCCGCCGCGGTGGGAGGCGTCCGTCCGGCCGTCCGGGCCGGCGGTGGCGACGAAGAAGGTGTCGGCGGTGCTCACCAGCAGCTGCTGGGCGGTGCTCAGCAGCGGCCCGGCCGCCACCCGGCGCGGGGTGCCGGCCCCGGGGCGGTCCACCGGGTGGCGGCGCTGGATGTACTTCGGGCAGTTGGCGTAGACCTGCTCGGCGGCGATCACCAGACCGCCCCGGCCGTCCGGCACGGAGCGGCCGTTGACCCGCATCCGGCGCCGGGCGGCCGGGTCCAGGGCCACGGTGCCGACCTCGGCGGGGCGGGCCAGGGCGGCGGCCAGCGGGTCGGCCTCGGCCGGGTGGGCGGCGACGGTGACCGTCCGCTCGTCGGGGGCCCGCAGGAAGCCGGCCGGTCCGCTGAGCTGGGTGGCCCAGAGCCGGCCGTCGGTGTCGGCCGCCCCGACCACCAGCATCCGCCGCTCGGTCAGGAAGCGGGCGGCCACGGCGGGGACGGTACTGCCGACGGCGCGGCCGGAGTGGTCCGCCCGGTCGATGCGGCCGGCCCGGGCCTGCACGGCCCGTTCGCCGGGGTGGTAGGGGGTGCCGGTGGCGGTCATGACGGGTGCCTCCCTCGGGTCGGGCGGTACGTCCTGGAGGTATTTGCAAAGTCCCGGCGGGACTTTGCAAAGTGCTGGGTCCACGGCGTCCACCGCGGGGCCGGGCGACCTGCCGGCCCCGTCCGTGCAGTCCCGGCGCCCGCGGATGTCGCCGGCGGACATCGCTGGTGGATGGTGCTGGTGGATGCCGCTGGGCGCGGACGTCGCGGCGGCGCGACGTCCGCGCCGGTGGCACTTTGCAAAGTCCCGGAAACTCTTTGCAAAGTGCCACTTTGCAAAGAGTTGTTAGAAGAAGCCGCAGGTCGGGGCGGAGGCGGTGGGGGCCTCGGCGCCGGTCTCGTCGACGCCGGCCGGGGTGTAGATCTCCAGCCGGATGCCGTCGGGGTCGGTGAAGAAGATCCCGCCGGAGGCGGCGCCCTCGCGGTGCGGGACGACGCCGTCGTAGGCGAAGGAGGCGCCCAGCTCGCGCAGCAGGGCCTCGGCGGCGCGGACCTCGTCGAGCGAGTCGACCTGGAAGGAGAGGTGGTGCAGGCCGGGGGCGGCGGTGGCGAAGGTGCCCTCGCTCTGCTGCCAGAGGGTGAGCACCGGGCGGCCGTCGCGGCCGAGGAAGGCGTAGCGGCGCTCCGGGTCGGTGCCCTCCGCGACCAGCTCCAGTCCGAGGACGCGCCGGTAGAAGGCGGTGGAGCGGGCGAGGTCGGTGACGTTCAGGCCCACGTGGCCGGTCTGCAGGGTGCTGCTGATGGTGCCGGACATGCCTGGTCACTCCCGTGGTCGGGGCGCCCCGCGGCGCCACTTTCTAACCGTCACTGACGACGTTAGCGGTTAGCCTTGAGGGAGGTCAACCAGTACTGGTGGTTCCAATGGTTAGAAGTTCCGAGCATGGCTGTGCCATGACAAATATGGGAGGACGGGGTGCGGAGGAGCGGGCGCGGGGGCGCCGGGCCGGGGTGCGGCTACTCCCACTCCCACCGGGCGCCGATGTGGCCCGGCTGCTGGTCGGGGGCGAGGATCTGGGCGCTGGCCGAGGCACCGATCCAGAGCTGCTCGCGGCGGCGGTCGACGTCCGCGCCCGGGTCGCGGTCGTAGCGCTCGCAGTGCACCGGCACGGTCGCCGGGTCGAAGTGGACCTGGAGCACGTACTCGCGCACCGGTGTGGCGAAGCGGCGGCTGTACTCCGTGGTCTGGGCGCCGCCGGAGGGGATCTCGACCTCGTACTCGAAGACCGTGCTGTCGCCGAGGCCCAGCGGGCGGTCCAGCATCACCTCGCCGACGATCAGGCCGGTGTCCGGGCGGCGGCGCACCCGGCCGAGCCGGCCGTGTCGGACGCCGGTGATCTCCGGACAGCCGGTCGCCTCCTCGTCGGCCTTGTGCACCACCAGGCAGCGGGTCACCCCGGACACCGTGGCGCGGACCACCTGGCGCATCCTCAGCAGGTTGCCGCGCCGGTCGGCGTCCACGAAGTACGAGTCGTGGACCGAGAGCCGCTCCAGTTCGCCGGCCGGCGGCGCGTCCAGTTCGGCGAACACGTCGGCGATCTGCTGCTCGCCCGGCCAGACGTCCTCCAGCCGCAGGTGGCTGGCGCCGGCACTGGCCGCCCAGCGGCCGCGCGGGCGCGGCGGGCCGAGCAGCGCGGACAGCGTGGAGTGCGGCAGGCCGAGGAGTTCCTCCAGCAGGTGGACGGCGCGCAGCGAGCTGGCCCGCTCGGGCTGGCTGCGGCCGCGCCGCCAGTAACTCAGCGTGGTGACACTGACCCTGACGCCGCGTTGGGCCAGGGCGGCGCGGATCCGGTCCAGGCTGAGGCCGCTGGCCTCGATCGCCACATGCAGGGTGTCGGCGAAGCCGCCGGTGGGGCTGGGACGCCCCGGCGTCGGCGCGGGCGACAGCGGGGGCACGGGCGGCCGGGGTGCGGGCGCGGCCGCGTCAGGGCGCGGCCCGACCAGTCTGAGTCGGGCGTCCTGGGGATGCTGTGAGGCCATGTGGTTACCTTCCCCACCGAGCGGGTGCGGCAGACCCGGAACGGCGCCGGAACGCGCCGTCAACGGCCTCGCCGAGCTGTGGGGAACCCTATGCACGGTCGAGAGGCTACGTCATCAGTCGTGCGTATGACAGTGGTCACGGGCGGTGTACCGCAGGGTTAGCGATCTTGAAACAGTGCGGAAACACACGGACCTCTTCCCGGCCGGGTGGTGCGTTCCGGACCGTTGGCGGCAGGTTCCGGCCAGGGGCTCCGGGACGAGGGCCCGACGTAGACTCGGGGACCGGCCCGGAGCGGGCGAACCGGCCGGGAGAGAGACGGCCGGGAGAGAGACGGCCGAGAGCGAGGGAGCGCCGATGACCGAGTGGACAGCAGACCCGCGGGACCCGCGCCCGCTGCTCGGTGAGCCGCTCGCGCTCGACCTGCTGAACACCCGGTGGGCCGGTGAGCCGGTGAACGACCTGCTCGCCGAGCCGGACGGCCACGCGATCTGGCTCTCCACGGCCGGGCTGGCCGGACGCTGCGCGGCGGACGGGCCCGGGCTCGCCGCCCTGCTGGAGACCCGGGAGGCGGTCAGGACGGCCGTCCGGGAGCTGGACGCGGGCGGACTGCCCGGGGCCGGTGCGCTGGCCGGGCTGGACGCGGTGCTGCGGCACGGGCGGGTCCGGCGGGAGGCCTCGGCGGCCGGGCCGGTGGACCTGGTCGAGGTGGACGAGCCGCAGTGGCTGGCCGCCTGGCTGGTGGTGGACGACTTCCTGGGGCTGCTGGCGCAGGGGCCGGGGCGGATCAAGAAGTGCGCGCACGAGGCGTGCATCCTGCACTTCTTCGACACCTCGCAGAACGGCCGGCGCCGCTGGTGCCGGATGGCCGTGTGCGGGAACCGGGCCAAGGCGGCCCGGCACTACGAGAAGGCGCGGCTGTAGCCCGACGGGCAGGCCCGGGAGGGCGTCGCTCCCCCGGGCCTCGCCGACGGGCCGTGCGGACGGCTCAGGCCTCGCCGAGCCATTCGGTGAGGGCGGCGCGCAGCTCTCCGGCCCCGGGGTCGACGGCGGCCCAGGCCGCGTAGCCGTCGGGGCGGATCAGCAGCACGGTGTCGCGCAGCTTCCCGTGCGGGTCGGCCGGGGCGACCGTGACCAGGTGCTCCCGCCACGGGTCGGCGGCCGCCACCTCGTCATTGCTGACCAGGACGAACTTCCCGGCCCGCAGCGCCTCGTAGAGCCGCTCCGGGGACGCCGGGCCGTCCTCGCGGGGCGGCTCCAGGCCGGTCAGCCGCAGGTCCGGGACCCGCTTGCCGACCAGCGGGTGGGCGTCCTTGGGCGCGGGGTAGGAGATGCCGAGGCCGGAGACGGTGCGGGCGCCCCGGTCGGCCACGGCGTCGACCCGCCCGGCCACCTGGACCAGCGCCCCGCGCAGTGCCCGGGTGGCGGCGGACTGGGCGAGCGCGACCCGGATCATCGCGCCGGAGGCGCGCAGGGCCGCCCGGCCGACCGGGTGCCGCTCGGCCTGGTAGCTGTCGAGCAGGGTGTCGTCGGCCCGGTCGCGCAGCACGGCGGCGAGCTTCCAGGACAGGTTGGCGGCGTCCTGGAGGCCGGTGTTCATGCCCAGGCCGCCGGCCGGGGAGTGGCAGTGGGCGGCGTCGCCGGCCAGGAACACCCGGCCGGAGCGGTAGTCGGGGACCTGCCGCTCGTCGCTGTGGAAGGTGGAGCTCCAGCGGACGTCGTGCAGTCCGTAGTCCTCGCCGAGGGCGCGGCGGGTGATGTCGGCGAGCAGTTCGGGCCCGGGCGCGGTGCCGTCCGGGACCTGCTCGGCGCGGTCCCGGGCGAGTACGCGGTACCAGCCGTCGCCGAACGGGACCAGCAGCGCGAAGCAGTTCTCGTCGGCGCCGGCGGCGATGCCGTCCTCGGGCTCGCGCTCCAGGCGGACGTCGGCGAGCAGCACCGAGTCGACCACCGACTCGCCGGGGAACGGCAGTCCGAGCAGGTCGCGGACGGTGGAGTGGACGCCGTCGGCGCCGACCGCGTAGCGGGCCCGGTGGGTGGTGGTGGCGCCGTCGCGCACCGTTTCGACGGTGACGCCGTCCGGGTCCTGCCGCAGGGCGGTGACCTCGGCGCCGCGCAGGACGGTCGCGCCGGCCTTCACCGCCCGCTCGTGGAGCAGTCGTTCGGTGTGGTACTGCGGCGTCAGCAGGACGAACGGGAAGCGGGTCGGCAGGTGGCCGAGGTCGATCCGGACCCGGTTGAAGGCCTTCAGCGCCTCGACCGGGCGGCCGGTGGCGATGAGGTCGTCGGCGAGGCCGCGGGCGTCGAGGAGTTCGAGGGTGCGGGCGTGCACGGCGAACGCCCGGGTGAGGTTGGACTCGGTGGCGCGCTTCTCCAGCACCGTGACGCCCAGGCCGGCGGCGGCGAGGTCGCCGGCCAGCAGCAGGCCGGTCGGCCCGGCGCCGACCACGATGACGTCGGTGACGGTCTGCTTCTCGGTCATGTGTCAGCTCCCGGTGCTCGAACAGCGGCTGGACGCCGTGTGTGGCGTTTCCCCGGCCCCCATCATCGCTTCCCGGGAGTGACGTTGTGAATCTCCGGTCCCCGGCGCGTGGCCGGGGACCGGAGGAACGGCGTCACCGGAGGGTGGCGCCGACCGTTCGCCACGGCTCAGGCGTGGCGGCGGATCTCGATGGTGCGGAACCGGTTGGCGACGAAGGCGCCGTCGCAGTAGGCGGAGTTGGCGGCCGGGTTGGCGCCGGTGCCGTGCAGGTCGGAGAAGGCGGCGGTCTGGTTGGCGTACACCCCGCCGGTGAGGTTGAGGGAGAGCGAGACGCCGGCGTCGAGGGCGGCCTCGACCAGGGCGGACTCGACCTCGGCGGAGGTGGTGTAGGCGGCGGCGGTCATCGCGCCCTGGGTGCGGACGGTGTCGCGCAGCAGTTCGACGGCGGCGGCGGTGTTCTCGACCGCGACGGCGAAGGCGACCGGGCCGAAGCACTCGGCGCGCAGGACGGCGCGGTCGTCCGGCTTGTCGGCGTCCAGCTTGACCAGCGCCGGGGTGCGGACGGTCGCGCCCGGGAACTCCGGGTGCTCCACGGCCCTCGGGGCGAGGGCGAGTTCGCCGTACTCGCCGCCGGCTGCGGCGGCGGAGCGCTGGAGCACGCCGGGGTTGACCACGGCGCCGAGGACGGCCGCGGCGCGGGCGTCGTCGGAGAGCAGGCCCTCGATGGCGGCGGCGAGGTCGTGGACCACCTCGTCGTAGGACTTGGCGCCCTGGTCGGTGTCGATGCCGGTGCGCGGGACCAGCAGGTTCTGCGGGGTGGTGCACATCTGGCCGCTGTAGAGCGAGAGCGAGAAGGCCAGGTTGTTCAGCATGCCCTTGTAGTCGTCGGTGGAGTCGACGACGACGGTGTTGACGCCGGCCTTCTCGGTGTAGACCTCGGCCTGCTCGGCGTGCTCCTCCAGCCAGTCGCCGAAGGCGGTGGAGCCGGTGTAGTCGATCAGCCTGATCTCGGGGCGGACGGCCAGGGTCCTGGCCACCGTGCCGCCCTCGTGCTCGGCGGCGAGGCAGACCAGGTCGGCGGCGAAGCCGGCCTCGGCCAGTACCTCGCGGGCGATCCGGACGGTGAGCGCCAGCGGGAGCACGGCCCGCGGGTGCGGCTTGACCAGCACCGGGTTGCCGGTGGCCAGCGAGGCGAACAGGCCGGGGAAGCCGTTCCAGGTCGGGAAGGTGTTGCAGCCGATCAGCAGCGCCAGGCCGCGCGGGACGACGGTGAACTCCTTGGTCATCACCAGCGGGTCCCGCTTGCCCTGCGGCTTGGTCCAGCCGGCGCTCTCGGGCAGCCGGGTCTGCTCGGCGTACGCGTAGGCGACGGCCTCCAGGCCGCGGTCCTGGGCGTGCGGGCCGCCGGCCTGGAAGGCCATCGCGTAGGCCTGGCCGGTGGTGTGCATGACCGCGTTGGCGAACTCGTGCGAGCGGGCGTTGATCCGGGCCAGGATCTCCAGGCAGACCGCGGCGCGGGCGAGCGGGCCGGCGGCGGCCCAGGCCGGGCGGGCGGCGCTCAGCGCGGCGATCAGGGCGTCCGGTCCGGCGTGCGGGTAGCCGATGCCCAGTTCGAGGCCGTACGGGGAGACCTCGCCGCCCACCTGGTCGCCGTCGGCGGGGTGGCCGGGCAGCTCGAACGGCTGGTTCAGCAGGGCCTCGAAGGCGGCCAGGCCGTCCGCGGCGGCGCTCTCGCCGTAGGCCTTCGGGAACTCGGGGTAGGGCGACCAGTAGTCGCGCTTGGCGGCGGCGTCGACCGCGGCCGCCAGGGTGGCCCGGTGGCGTTCGACGAGTTCGGCGACGAGGGGGTGGGTGACCGCTGCGGACATGGTGTGCGCTCCTCAGAGGGGAGGACGGGACACGTCACAGAGTAACCGAACGATCGGTCGGCTCAAGAGGGCGAACGGGAACGGAGTGCCGGAGCGCGACGGGGGCGGGCGAAAACGGCGGGGGCGCGTCCGAAACGGACGCGCCCCCGGGGGACGGCGGGTGGCCGGAGGGGTTACGGGATGCCCAGCTCGAAGATCACGTACCCGCCGTACCAGCCGGAGGCGACCGCCCCGAAGCCGAGCACCGCCGCCAGCACCGGCCAGCTCAGCTTCCGCATCGCCACCGCGAGCGCGATCAGCAGCGGGAAGGCCGGCAGCAGGTAGCGCGAGGTGTTGCCGAAGATGCCCAGGCTGCCGAGCACCGAGACGATGGTGGCCAGGGTGTAGGCGGTCAGCACCAGCGGCGGGCGCAGCCGGAACAGCAGCACGATCAGCGCCGGCAGGCTCAGCACGATCAGCGTCGCCAGCATGTCGGCCGTGTGCCAGGCGAACGGGTAGTCGTTGCGGCCCAGCAGCACGCCGCGGAGCGCGGCCCAGGTGCCCTGGCCCCAGTCGAAGTAGTGCAGCCAGGCGTCGTGCTGGAGGGTGAAGTAGCCGCCCCACTCGCCCATCCGCCAGCCCACCCAGCCGACGTAGCCGAGCAGGCCGACCGGGGCCAGCAGCATCGCGGTCAGCGGCCGCGCCACCCCGCTCTCCCGCCGGTACAGCTCCACCAGGGCGGCCAGGCCCACCGCGCCGATCAGCGCCGCCGAGGTGGGCCGGTTGAGGCCCGCGACCAGGGTGAGCACCCCGGCCGCCACCCACTGCTTGGTCATCACGCAGTAGCAGGACCAGGCGGCCAGCGCGATGAACAGCGAGTCCGAGTAGAGCGCCCACTCGGCGCCCGAACCCGGGGCGATCGCCCACAGGCCGGCCGCGATCACACCGGCGCGCGGGCCGGCCATCCGGTCCACCACGGCGTAGATGCCGGCCGCGGCGAACAGCGAGGCGACCACCGAGACGATCATCCCGGCCCCGTACAGGCCGAACGGGCTCACCTCGGAGACCAGCCGCATCAGGCCCGGGTAGAGCGGGAAGAAGGCGGCCGAGTTCTGCTCGATCGTGAAGCCCGGGACGCCGTTGGGGACGCTCACCAGCGCCGGGTGGTAGCCGAACTGGGCGACCTGCTGGTACCACCAGCCGTCCCAGCTGGCCAGTACGTCCCAGGGGTTGGCGCCGCCGCCGAAGCGGGGATGCTTCTTGAGGTAGTCCCCGGAGAAGGAGAGCAGCTTCATGAAGACGGTGAAGCCGACCAGCTTCAGGACGGCGTAGCACCACACGGCCGGGCCGAAGCGCAGGACGAGGTCCCGGGCGCGCTCGCGCCAGTCGAGGGCGGGCTCGGTCGTGGTGACGCCGCTGCGCTGTTCGGGCAGATCGGATTCGACTGCCGGTATTGCGCTCATGCGACTTCCCCACCTGCTCGGCCATGGACGGATCGTCCGCCGAGTCTAGGGCGTGTCGTTCGGATCGCGTCGGATAAGTGGGCGTCGTTGGGGTGCGTGCATCGGCGGCGCCGAGGAGGGAGCCCATGCGGAGCATCGGCGACCGACGAGAAGCCGTCGAGGTGCGTGCCCCGGCGGCGACCGCCTGGCGCGATCCGGACGACACGCCCAGGGGTCTGGCTCCCGGGTTTGGTGTGGACCAGGTCACCCCGGGCGCCGTCGGGGCGGGGCGGGCGGGGATACTCGGGGAATGGCCGATCACACCCCGCGCACCGCCTACACCGTGGAGTCCCTGCTCGCGGTCACCGTCGACGTGTTCAACGAGCGCGGGTACGACGGCACCTCGATGGAGGACCTGTCGCGCGCGGCCGGGATCTCCAAGTCCTCGATCTACCACCACGTGCGCGGCAAGGAGGAGCTGCTCCGGCTGGCCGTCGGGCGGGCACTGGACGGCCTGTTCGGGATCCTGGCCGAGCCGGGCGCGGTCGAGGGGCCGGCGGTGCAGCGGCTGGAGCACGTGGTGCGGCGGACCGCCGAGGTGCTGCTCGCCGAGCTGCCCTACGTCACCCTGCTGCTGCGGGTGCGCGGCAACACGGCCACCGAGCAGTGGGCGCTGGAGCGCCGCCGGGACTTCGACCACCAGGTGGCCGAGCTGCTGCGGGCCGCCGTCGCGGACGGGGCGCTGCGGGCGGACGTCGAGCCGCGGCTGGCCACCCGGCTGCTCTTCGGCATGATCAACTCGATCGTGGAGTGGTACCGGCCGGGCCTCAAGGGCGCCGACGGCGTCGCCGACGCGGTGGTGCACCTGGCCTTCGACGGCCTCCGGGCGCGGTAGGGCGGTCCCCGGCCCCGGGTCCCCGGGTCCCCGGGTCTTCGGGTGCGGCAGGGCGGCAGGGCGGTTCTCCGGGCCCCGCCGTCAGTCCGGCGGGACCTGGTCGGTCTCCTCGAAGACCAGCATGGTGCGGGTGCCGAGCACCTGCGGGATGGACTGGATGCGGTTGAGCACGAGCTCCCGCAGGGCGTGGTTGTCGGCCGTGTGCACCAGCAGCAGGACGTCGAAGTCACCGCCGACCAGGGCGATGTGCGCGACCCCCGGCAGAGCCAGCAACTGCTCCCGAACCGTCCGCCAGGAGTTCTGCACGATCTTCAGGGTGATGTAGGCGGAAGCCCCCTGACCTGCGCGTTCGTGGTCCACCCTGGCGGTGAAGCCGCGAATCACGCCGTCCTCGACCATCCTGGAGATCCGGGCGTACGCGTTCGCCCGGGACACGTGCACCCGCTCGGCCACCGACCGGATGGAGGCGCGGCCGTCCTGCTGCAGCAGCCGCAGGATCGCCCGGTCGACCCGGTCGAGTCTGGACATCTGTTCAGCCGACATGACCCCCCACCCCTGACGATTGGACGCAATGCCACCAGTCGACCGCCACCCGGGCCGATTGTCCACCACCTTCGCACGCTTCTGGTCAAGATGAACAGACGACCGAACAATCGGTAGGGAGCCCCCGCCACCCCTGGAGGTGCCCCGAGATGACCGTTCTCGACCACAGACACCACACGGCCGTGCCCGGTTGGCTGCCCGGGGCCACCGCCCCCCGCACCGACCCGGCCCCGCTGCTCCCGGACCCCGCTCCGGTCCGCGTCCTCGGTACGCCCGCGCTGGAGAAGTACGACCCCGTGCTGCTCCGCGAGCTGTACCGCCGCCTGGTCGTCGGCCGCCGCTACAACCAGCAGGCCACCACCCTCACCAAGCAGGGCCGGCTCGCCGTCTACCCCGCCTCGACCGGGCAGGAGGCCTGCCAGGTCGCCGCCGCCCTGGTGCTGGAGGAGCGCGACTGGCTCTTCCCCAGCTACCGCGACACCCTCGCCGTGGTCTCCCGCGGCGTGGACCCCCTGGAGGCCCTCACCCTGCTCCGCGGCAACGCCCACACCGGATACGACCCCAGGGCCACCAGGACCGCCCCGCTCTGCACCCCGCTCGCCACTCAGGGCCCGCACGCGGTCGGGCTGGCGCACGCCGCCCGGCTGAGCGGCGAGCCGGCCGTCGCGCTGGCCATGCTCGGCGACGGCGGCACCAGCGAGGGCGACTTCCACGAGGCCCTGAACTTCGCCGCCGTGCTGCAGGCACCGGTGGTCTTCCTGGTCCAGAACAACGGCTACGCGATCTCCGTCCCGCTCAGCGCGCAGTCCGCCGCCCCGACCCTGGCCCACAAGGCCGTCGGCTACGGCATGCCCGGCCGGCTGGTCGACGGCAACGACGCGCCCGCCGTGCACGCGGTGCTGGCCGAGGCGGTCGAGCGCGCCCGCACCGGCGGCGGCCCGACCCTGGTCGAGGCGCTCACCTACCGGGTCGAGGCGCACACCAACGCCGACGACGCCACCCGCTACCGGACCGGGGCCGAGGTCGAGGCCTGGCGGGAGCACGACCCGATCCTGCTGATGGAGCGCGCACTGCGCGAGCTCCGGGTGCTGGACGACGAGCTGGTCCGGGACGCGGCCGAGGAGGCCGAGGCGCTCGCCGCCCGGATGCGCGCCGAGTTCCACGCCGAGCCCGAGCTCGACCCGATGTCCCTGTTCGCCCACGTGTACGCCGAGCCGACCCCGCAGCTGCGCGAGCAGGCGGCGCAGCTGGCCGAGGAACTGGCCGCCGAGGCCGAGGTGCAGCCCTGATGACGACCGCTGTCTCCCCCGCCGCCCCGGCCCGCACCGCCAGCATGGCGCAGGCGCTCAACACGGCGCTGCGCGACGCCATGCGCGAGGACCCGACGGTGCACATGCTCGGCGAGGACGTCGGCGCGCTCGGCGGCGTCTTCCGGATCACCGACGGACTGACCGCCGAGTTCGGCCCCGACCGCTGCCTGGACACCCCGCTGGCCGAGGCGGGCATCCTCGGCACCGCCGTCGGCATGGCCATGTACGGGCTGCGGCCGGTGGTCGAGATGCAGTTCGACGCCTTCGCCTACCCGGCGCTGGAGCAGCTGTTCTCGCACGTCGCCAAGATGCGCAACCGCACCGCCGGCCGGCTGCCGATGCCGATCACCGTCCGGATCCCCTACGGCGGCGGCATCGGCGGCGTCGAGCACCACAGCGACGCCTCCGAGGCCTACTACGCCTCCACCCCCGGCCTGCACGTGGTCACGCCCGCCACCGTGGCCGACGCCTACGGGCTGCTGCGGGCCTCGATCGCCTCGGACGACCCGGTGGTCTTCCTCGAGCCCAAGCGCATGTACTGGGGCAAGGACGGCTTCGACCCCGCCGCCCCGGTCGAGCCGATCGGGCGGGCCGCGCTGCGCCGGACCGGCACCTCCGCGGTGCTGATCACCTACGGCCCCTCGCTGCCGGTCTGCCTGGAGGCGGCCGAGGTGGCGAAGGCCGAGGGCTGGGACCTCGCGGTGCTGGACCTGCGCACCCTGGTGCCGTTCGACGACGAGACGGTCTGCCGGGTGGTGCGCTCGCTGGGCCGGGCCGTGGTGGTGCACGAGGCGGGCGGCTTCGGCGGCACCGGCGCGGAGATCGCCGCCCGGGTCACCGAGCGCTGCTTCCACCACCTGGCGGCGCCCGTGCTGCGGGTCACCGGCTTCGACATCCCGTACCCGCCGCCGATGCTCGAGCACCACCACCTGCCCGGGGTGGACCGGATCCTGGACGCGGTCGCCCGGCTGCAGTGGGAGGACTGAGGATGATGCCCGTCGTGCGCGAGTTCACCCTGCCCGACCTCGGTGAGGGACTCACCGAGGCGGAGGTCGTGCGCTGGCTGGTCGAGGTCGGCGAGGTGATCGCGATCGACCAGCCGGTGGTGGAGGTGGAGACCGCCAAAGCGGTGGTCGAGGTGCCCTGTCCCTACGGCGGGGTGGTGACGGCGCTGTTCGGCGCGGTCGGTGAGGAGGTCCTGGTCGGCGCGCCGCTGGTGACGGTCGCGGTGTCGCCGGGCGAGGGCGAGCGGCCGCTCGCGGCGGTGCCGGTGGTGGAGCGGGCGGCGGAGGTCGAACGGCCGCTGGTCGGCTACGGCGTCGCCGAGCCGGACCGGGGCGGACGGCGGCGCCGGGTCGGGGTCGGCGGGGCTTCGGCTGCGGTGACCCGGGTCTCGGCCCCGGTGGCTGCTCCGGTGGTAGTGGCTCCCGCGGCCCCGGTGGCTGCTCCGGCTCCGGCCCCGGAGCCGGAGCCGGTGACCGCGGTGGTGCCGGTCGTCGCGGGCGGTGTGCCCGCGGTGATCTCGCCGCTGGTGCGGCGGCTGGCGCGGGAGCAGGGCGTGGAGCTGGCGGCGGTCGCCGGGAGCGGGCCGGACGGCCTGATCATGCGGGCGGACGTCGAACGGGCGGTCGCGGCCAAGGTCGCCGTGGCGCCTACTGTCGCGCCCGCCGCCCCGGCTGTCGCGCCGGCGGGGGCGGTGCCCTCCGGCGCCGGGTCCGTGGTCCCGCTGCGCGGGCTGCGCAAGGCGGTGGCCGAGAAGCTCGGCCGCAGCCACCGGGAGATCCCCGCCGCGACCTGCTGGGTGGACGCCGACGCCACCGAACTGATGGCGCTGCGAAGGCAGTTGAACGCCGTACCGGGGCCGAAGGTGAGCGTGCTGGCGCTGCTCGCCCGGATCTGCGCGGTCGGGCTCGAGCGCTTCCCCGACCTCAACTCCAGTGTGACCCCGGACGGTTCGGGGATCCTGCGGCACTCGGCGGTGCACTTGGGCTTCGCGGCCCAGGGCGAGCGCGGCCTCGTCGTGCCGGTCGTGCGGGACGCGCAGCGCCTCACCACCGAGCAACTCGGCGAGGAGCTGGCCCGGTTGACCGAGGCGGCGCGGACCGGGGCGATCGCTCCGGCCGAGCTGACCGGCGGCACGTTCACCCTGAACAACTACGGGGTGTTCGGGGTGGACGGCTCCACCCCGATCCTCAACCACCCGGAGGCGGCGATGCTCGGGGTGGGCCGGATCGTCGCCAAACCCTGGGTCCATCAGGGCGAGTTGGCGGTGCGCGAGGTGACCCAGCTGTCGTTCACCTTCGACCACCGGGTCTGCGACGGCGGTACCGCGGGCGGGTTCCTGCGGTTCGTCGCGGACTGTGTCGAGCAGCCGGGCGTGCTGCTGCGGCGGCTCTGAATCCCCGTTCCGATCGGCGGCATTGCTCGCCCTGGGTGGTGGAACCGCCACCCAGGGCGAGCGCGGCGGGGAGAGTAGCGCGTCCGGGGGGCGGGTGTCTGGGCTTCACGCTATTTGTCGGATGAGCACTTCGGGCATGCCACGCTTCCTGGGCGTCAACAGAGACAAGCCAGGTGGTGGCGTAGGCCGGCCGGAGGCGAAACGATTCTCTTGGGTACTCGAAACGTTGCGGTGAAGTCCCGCAGGACACTCCTGGTCCGTACCGGGCACGGCTCGGCGGCGGCCTCGGCCGTGCCCGGCCTGCCGGAGGCCGTGCCGGGCGTCGTACCGGACGGCGTACCGGACGGCGTGCCGGGCGTCGCGCCGGATGCCGGGGCGGACCCTGTGCTGGACACCGTGGTGGATGCCGTGGTGGATGCCCCGCCGACCGCGGAGCCTTCGGCGCCGCCGGTTCCGCCGGACCTGCCACCGGTGTTCGGACCGGTCGAGCCGGCGCCGGTGGTGCCCTGGCCGGTGGTGGCCGCCCCGGTCGTGGCCGGGCCGATCGTGACCGGGCCGGTCCTGCCGATGGAGCCCGTCCTGCCCGTGGTGCCGATGGAGCCCGTGGTGCCGGTGCAGTCCGTCCGGCCGGTGGTCCCGACGCCGCCGTCCGCGCCGCCCGTCGCTCCGCCGCCGTTCGTCGTCCCCCCTCGGCCCGTCGAACCGCCCGCCGTCCCCGCCCCGCCCGCAGCGGCGTCGGCGCCCGGCATCCCCGTGATCGAACCGCTGTTCACCAGCGCACCCGGGCTCAACTGGGCCGGACCCGGCGACCAGTGGTCCCGCGCCTGGGCGCTGCGCACCCTCGACGGCGCCGCGTCGCCGGACGCTTCACCGGACGCCGCACCGGTCGCTCCGCCGGTCGCGGACACGTCGCAGGCCCCGCCGCCGGCTGCGGTGACCGAGCCCCGCGACGCCGCCGAACTACCGCCCACCGCCCGGGACATCGAGCTGATCCGGACCAGCCTGGCGGTCGTCGAGCCGGTCGCGGACCGGGCCACCGCGCACTTCTACGCGCTGATCTTCCTCGGCCACCCCGAGATCAGGGCGCTCTTCCCGGCCGCCATGGACGTCCAGCGCGACCGGCTGTTCCGCGCCCTGCTGACGGCCGCCCGCAGCGCCGGCGACCCGGAGGGGCTGCGCGCCCACCTGGGCGCGCTGGGCCGGGGCCACCGCCGCTACGGCACCCTGACCGGCCACTACGGTCCGGTCGGCGAATGCCTGGTGGCGGCGCTGGCCAAGTACGCCGGCAGCCGGTGGAACGCCGAGACCGAGCTGGCCTGGCGCCGGGTGTACCGGCTGGTCTCCTCGATCATGATCGAGGCCGCCGAGGAGGCCGCCCGCACCTCGCCGCCCTGGTGGCGGGGCGAAGTGGTGGCGCACGAGCGCCGGACCCCGGACGTCGCGGTGCTCACCGTCCGCCCGGACCAGGCCTACCCGTACCGCGCCGGGCAGTACACCAGCCTGGAGACGCCCTGGTGGCCCCGGGTCTGGCGGCACTTCTCGTTCGCCTCCGCGCCCCGGCCGGACGGTCTGCTGACCTTCCACGTCAAGGCGGTGCAGGCGGGCTGGGTGAGCAACGCGCTGGTCCACCGGGCCGCGCCCGGGGACGTGCTGCGGCTCGGCCCGGCGGTCGGCGGGATGACCCTGGACGACACCGACGGCGGCGACCTCCTGCTGGTGGGCGGTGGCACCGGGATCGCGCCGCTGCGGGCACTCGTCGAGGAGGTCGCGGGGCGCGGCGCCGGGGGCCGCTCGGTGGAGGTGTTCCACGGGGCGCGGACCCCCGCCGAGCTGTACGAGCTGGCGGCGCTGCGGGAGTTGGCGGACCGGCACCGCTGGCTGACCGTGCGCGCGGTGCTGTCCGGCCCCGGCGCCGGGACGGCGGAGGCCGCCGCCGCGGGCCTGCTCGCGGGCGAACTCCCGGAGGCGGTGGCCCGGTTCGGGCCGTGGACCGGACGGACGGCCTATCTGTCCGGCCCGCCCGCGATGGTCCGGCGGACGAGCGGGGTGCTGCTGCGGGCCGGGCTGCCGGCCGAGCGGATCCGGCACGACCTGGTCGGCGACCTGGCCGCGCCGTGAGCCGCCCCACGGCGTCGTGAGCCGCCCGGTCGCACCGAGGACGGCCGGCCGAGGACCGTCAACCGAGGACCGTCAGCCGAGGTCGGGGGCGAGCAGGGCGCGGACGCCCTCGATGTTGGCGGCCAGATAGGCCCGCAGGGCCGGCGGCACCACATTGACCGAGGTCACGCCCTCGCGGGTGAACGGGACCCGCACCACCTCGTAGTCGCCGTTGGGCTCGTCCACCTCGGGGCCGTGCCGACGGTCGAGGTCCATCGAGGCGAGCCGGCAGACGAAGAAGTGCTGCACCTTGACCCCGTGCGGGTGGAGCAGACTGCCGTCGTCGTGGTGGGTGTGGCTGATGGTGTCCACGAAGGCGGGCACCACGTCGACCACCTTCCCGCCGAGTTCCTCGTCCACCTCGCGGTGCAGGGCCTCGACCACGGTGCGGTCGCTCCGCTCGACACCCCCGCCGGGCGTGATCCAGTACGGGTGCGGGGCGCCGGGGCGGGTGCGCCTGATCAGGACCAGCGAGGCCGGTCCGTAAGGGTCGTCGGGATTCGTCTCCAGCACGATCGCCCGGGCGGTGCGCTTGACGACGGGGCGGGGTGGGGTGCGCATGGCGACCTCCGGGGCTGGAGCGTTGTGCGGGAGTCTCCCGCAGCCCGGACCGGCCGAAACGCGCCCCGCCCCGGTTGCGTCCGTCCGGGGCGGGGCGGGGCGGGGCGGGGCGAGGGCGTTCGCGTTCGGCCCTCGCGCTCAGTCCTCGTCGAGGGCGAGGCTCAGGCCCCAGGAGACCAGGCTGACGATCAGCGCGCCGAACAGCGCGGCCCAGAAGCCGTCGACGTGGAAGTCGAGGTCGAGTTTGTCCGAGGCCCACGAGGTGAGCCACAGCATCAACGCGTTCACCACGAAGGTGAACAGGCCGAGAGTGAGGATGAACAGGGGGAGGGAGAACAACTTCACCACCGGCTTGATCAGCCAGTTGACCACGCCGAAGACCAGCGCCACGGCGACCACCGTGAGCGTCTTGTGCTTCCAGTCGTCCCCGGTGAGCGTGATCGCGGGGACGATCCAGGCGGCGACCCAGATGGCCGCCGCGTTGATCAGTGTCTTGATGACGAAACCCTTCATGGGGCCAGCGTCCCAGGTCGGTCAAGGGGTGACGCCGCTCCGGGCGGCCCGGTGGTGTTGAATGCCGGTGGTTCGAGGTCCGTACGAGAAGGGGTGCTCCCCGATGAAGCTGTTCCGACTGGACCACCTGGACGCCGAGCGCGCCGCCAACGACGGCGCGTACCTGCGCTTCCTGCGGGAGCCGCGGATGTCGGCGGGCCTCTACGCGCTCGCCCCCGGCGACACCGACACCCAGACCGCGCACGCCCAGGACGAGATCTACCAGGTGATCAGCGGCCGGGCCGAGCTGACGGTCGGGAACGAGACCGCCACCGTCGGCCGGGGCACCGTCGTCTACGTGCCGGCCGGCACCCCGCACCGCTTCCACCACATCACCGAGGAACTGCGGGTACTGGTGGTGTTCTCCCCGCCCGAGGACTGAACCTGGGGTGCGGCGGACGGCCGGTTAGGGTCGGGGCATGAGCCTGAGCCTGACCGAAGAACTCTGGGCGGCGATCGAGCCGGTCTACGCCGAGATCCTCGACCACCCCTTCATCGCCGGCCTCACCGACGGCACCCTGCCGAGGGAGGCGTTCCGCCACTTCGTCGTGCAGGACTCGCACTACCTGCGCGACTACGCCCGCGCGTTGGCCGTCTGCGCGGCCAGGGCCCCGGGCGAGGAGGAGGTGCGGGCCTTCGCGGACGACGCGATCGGCGCGCTGGCCGCCGAGCAGGGGATGCACGCCGAGTTCCTGGACGCCTTCGGCGACACCGCGGAGCAGGCCGCCGCCGAACCGGTGCTGCCGACCACCCGCGCGTACACCAGCTACCTGCTCGCCACGGTCTACGGCGGCTCCTTCGCGGAGGCGGTCGGCGCCGTGCTGCCCTGCTACTGGATCTACGCCCGGGTCGGCGAGCGGCTGCTCGCCGAGGGCTCCCCCGACCCGCTCTACGCGAAGTGGATCGCCACCTACGGCGACGAGGCGTTCCAGTCGGTGGTGCGGCGGGTGCTGGCGCTGACCGACCGGCTCGGCGAGGAGATCTCCCCCGCCGAGCGGCGCCGGGTGGTCGAGCACTTCGTCACCACCTCCCGGTACGAGTGGATGTTCTGGGACGCCGCCTGGCGCCGGGAGTCCTGGCCGGTCTGAGGCCCGCGGCGGGGCGTCCACGAGGTGGGGGCGGGCCGGGGTCGGGGGTCGTTCCCCGAGGTCGGGGCCGGGTTCACCCGGGGTCCGGGGTCGGGGTGATCTCCGGGTTCTCTCGGGGCCGTTGGCCCTCGTTCCGTCCCTCCGGCCGCCGTACGATCGAAGTACGAAAGCGAGCGGGATGCGGCACCGGACGGCAGCCGACCCCAAGGGGAGAGAAGGAACGGACATGGCTGAGCTCTGGAAGTCGCTGCCCTCGTGGGTGCGGAACATCGTTGTTCCGGTACTGGTACTGATCCTGGCGTGGAACCTGCTGATGTTCGTCTTCGGTGTGGTCGGCGCGCTGCTGGCCTTCGCCGTCAAGGCGCTGGTGGTGGTCGGTATCGCCGCCGCCGTGGTGATCCTGGTCAAGAAGGCCGCCAGGAACTAGCGCCCCGGACCTGCCCCGACGCCCGCGTCCCCTCCCCCGGGGGCGCGGGCGTCGGGCGTTCACGGGCGGGACGCCGGACGGGCGGCGCCTGCGCCGGTCTCGCGGAGGAAGGCGTCCAGGTCCCGGTGCGGCCGCCAGCCCTGGGTACGGGCGCGGGTGAGGTCCAGCACGACGTCGCGGGAGAGCTGGTCCACCGCGTACGGGGTCAGACCGGGGAGCCGCCCGCTGCGGGCGGCCAGCCGGGCCAGCGGGGCCGGCACATGGTGGATCCGCGCGGTCACGCCGTGCGCGGCCAGCACCGCGCGGACCGCCTCGTCGCGCCGGTACGGGCGGGCGTCGGCGATGTTGTACGCGACCGGCGTCCACGGCCGGTCGCCGGTACGGCCCGCGCCGACCGCGGACAGACAGGCGTCGGCGAGGTTCTGCACCGCGGTGAGACTGAGCCGCACGTCGCCGCCGGGAAGCAGCAGCCGCCCCCGCCGGACCCGCTCCAGCAGCCGCGGCACCAGATGCGGGTCGCCGGTCCCGTACACCGCGCGCGGGCGCAGCACCACGGCGCCCGCGGCGAGGGCGAGCCGCTCGCCGGCGGCCTTGGTGCGCCCGTACGCGTTGAGCTGCCCGGCCTCGGTGGGGTGGTCCTCGCCGACGGAGCCGCGGTCGGCCCTCGGGTCGTAGACGCTGGCGCTGGAGACCCAGACCAGCGGCCGGTCCCCGGCGGCCCGCAGCAGCCGTTCGGTACCGGCGACGTTGACGGCGTGCTGGGCGGCCTCGGCCCCGGTGCCCCGGGGCAGGTCGGCGACGGCGGCGGCGCAGTGCACGATCGCGTCGGCGCCGGTGAAGTCGGGCTCCCCGGCGGTGGCGTCCCAGGGGACGTGGCGGCCGGCCGGTCCGGGGCGGCGGCCGTGGCAGAGCACCTCGTGACCGGCGGCGAGGGCGGCCCGGACGACGTGGGAGCCGCAGAAGCCGCTCGCGCCGGTGACGGCTATCCGCATCGGGTCTCCTCGGTGGGTCCTGGTCCGGCGGGGCGTGGTCCGGTGAGGTGCTGTTCGGGGCTTCGGGTGGCGCGCAGGGTGAGTTCGGCCCAGCCGGGCAGCGCGGCCCGCCGGTCGACCCGGGCCCGGACGACCACCGGCCGGTACGGCGCGAGCGCGAGCAGCAGTTCGGCGAGCAGGGCGCGGGCCACCCCGGCGCCCGGGCAGGCGTGCGGCCCGGCGCCGAACACCGCCTGGGTGGCGGCGGGTCCCGGGGAGGCCGCGGACCGGTGCGCCCCGGCGGCGTGCCGGGCGACCAGGACCAGCCGGTCCCCGGCCCGGACCCGTCGCCCGGCCAGCACGGCGTCGGCGGCGGCCACCCGGGGGAGCAGCGGCGAGGGTGCGGTGAGCCGGAGCAGCTCGGCGGCCAGTGCGGGCGCGCCGGCGGCGTCGGCCGAGGACCACAGCCCGGCGTCCGCGCACCAGGCGGCGGCCCGGGGGAGCGCGGCGACGCTGGTGTTGACGGCGGCGACCGCGACCATGGCGTCCCGGGCGTCGGGCAGCAGCGCGGCGAGTTCGGCGGCCCGGGCGGCGGCCGTCCGCGCGGCGCCGGGCGGGCGGAGGCCGGGCAGGTGGTCGCGGGCGGCGGCCGCGGCGGCCTCGGTGGCGGCACCGGCCAGAGTCCTCGGGCAGGCCGCCGTCCCGGTCAGTGCGGCGGCCGTGACTCCGGCCAACTCCCTGGAGAGGGAGACGAGTTCGAGATCGCCGGTAGCGAGCGCGGGGATCCGCGCGGTGAGCACCGCCTGCCAGGACGGGCGGATCCGGTCCACCGCCGAGGCGTCCAGCTCGACCGCCAACGCGCGCCTGGCTGACCGGTGTTCGGCGCCGTCCTGGTCGAACAGCAGTCCGCCGGAGGTGAGTTCGGCGGCGGCCCCGCCGGTGGTACCGGGTGCCGTGCGGTCCAGCGGGATCCGGGTGAGCGCGGTGCGGTAGGCCTCGGCGTCGTGCACCAGCACGGTGCGGCCGAGCCGGGCGACCGGGCGGCGGCGGGTGGCCGCGAGCAGCGCGAACAGCAGGGGGTGGCTGCGCAGATAGACCCGGCGGTCCCGGCGGCGGGCGGCCCGGTGCACGGCCGGTACCGGTGCCGAGTGGTCCGCCGCGCGTGCGTTCCCGCTCATCCGGCCAGCTCCCGGGCGCACCGGGCGGCTGCCGCCGCGCGGTCCGGCTTGCGGGAGCGCCCGGCCAGCGGCACCCGGCCGAACAGCACCGCGTCCGGGCGGGCCGAGCCCATCCGCGCCAGCGGTCCGGCCAGCGCGGCGCGCAGCCGTCCCGGGTCGGTGCCGGGCGAGGGCTGGACGAGGGCGACCAGCCGTTCGTCGCCGTCCCCGTCCGGGACGCCGACCAGCACCGCGAGTTCGACGCCCGGCAGGTGCAGGGACGGTTCGTAGAGACCGGGATAGATGTTCTCGGCGCGGCGCAGCACCATGTCCTTGAGCCGCCCGCCGAGCACGATCCGGCCGTCCGGGTCGAGCGTGGCGAGGTCGCCGGTGCGCACCCAGGGGTCGGGCTCCTCGCCGAGGTAGCGGTGCCGGGCGCCCGGGCCGCCGAGCAGCAGTTCGCCGTCCGGCGCGAGCGAGGTGCGCACACCCGGCAGCGGTGTGCCGACCAGGTCGCCGGGCCCGGTGAAGGCGCTCTTCTCGGCCTCCTCGACGGCGGCCGCCGGGAACAGCTCGGTGAGCGCGTAGACGCCCCAGGCCTGTTCCGCCCCGGCCTGCTTGACCCGGCGGAGCAGGGTGGCGTCGGCGGGTGCCGAGCCGGTCCAGACCCGGCCGGTGAACCGGGCCCCGGCGCCGAGCGCGGCGCGCAGCTGGGGCGGGGTGAGGTAGGTGTGGGCGGGGGTGAGCCGGGCGAGCTGGCGGGCCAGCGCGGCCGGTTCGCGGGCCGGCAGGGCGACCGCGGCCCCGGCGCTCAATGCGGGGACGAGCACGAAGAAGGTGCCGCCCAGGACGACGGAGCCGGGGCGCGGGTCGACCAGTTCGCCGACAGTGCGCAGACCGGCGGCCAGACCGCCCCGGGAGTGCACCACGGCGCGCGGGCGGGCGGTGGTGCCGGAGGTGAAGACGATGACGGCGTCGGTGTCGCGCGCGGGTGCGTCGGAGCCGGGGATGCTCGGCACCGACGCGCCGAAGCGTCCGACCCGCAGCCGGGGTGCGCAGCCGGGCAGTCGGCGGCCGAGGGTGGCGACCGGGCCGAGCACCTCCAGCGGGGGCAGGGCGAGGTCGGCGCGGCGGGCCAGCGGCCGGGCCCAGCCGGCCACCGCCTGGGCGGCGGCGTCGGCGAGGACCAGGTCCGGGCGGGCCAGCGCGAGCCGGGCGGCCAGGACGTCGGGGCCCGCGGTCGGGTCGAGGACGGCGATGCGCAGGCCGAGCCGGTGCGCGGCGAGCATGACGGCGAGCGCGCGCGGGCCGGGGCGCAGGGCGAGGCCTAGGGTGGTGTCCTCGCCGAGGCCGCGGGCGTTCAGGGCGACGGCGTAGGTGTCGGCGAGGGCGGCGAGTTCGCCCCGGCGGATCCGGACGCGGGTGCCGCCGAGCCGGGTGTGGGTCAGGACGGCGGGGCGGTCGGGGTGCCGGGTGCGCAGGTCGTGGGCGAGCCGGTCGAGCACGGGGTGTCCTCGGGTTTGCGGCGGGTGGTGAGCTTCGGGCGGTCAGCGGTCAGCGGTCAGCGGACGTCGACGGCGCGGGTGCCGGGCCCGCGTTCGAGGTACCAGCGGGCGGTGCCGAGCACCCCGTAGGCGCGGATCCGGCGGGTGGAGTTCTGCACCACCATGTCGCGGCGGTGCGTGATCGCGGTGGTGTGCCGGCGGACGCGGTTGATGAACAGCCGGTCGGTGGGCGAGGGGCGGCGCGGCATGCCGCCGACCGCCAGGTACAGCTCGGCGGTGATCGCCATGTTGTTGCCCGCGTGCATCCGGTACGGCGTGAGGTAGCCGTGCCGACGGTGGTGCGCGGGCCGGATCCGGCCGAAGAACGCGCCGAGTGCGACCAGGACCAGGAAGACGGCGCGTCCGGCCGGTCCGTGCTCGTCCCGGCGGGCGGTGACCCGGCCGCAGACCAGTCCGCCGCCGTCGACCAGCGCGGCCCGGGCGGCGGCGGTCCAGCCGGGGGCGGGCAGGCAGTCGGCGTCGGTGCGGGCGATCAGGGTGGCGCCGTGCGCGATGGCGTGCCGGAACGCGGTGTCGACCGCCGAGCCGACGCCCTTCTCCGGCTCGACCAGCACCTCGACCGGGAAGGGTGCCCGGGCGGCGAAGGCGCGGACGGCCCCGACGGTGCCGTCGGTGGAGCCGTTGTCGGCGACCAGGAGGGTGAACTCCAGGTCCCGCTGGGCGGCGAGGGCGTTCAGGGTGGCGGTGATCCTGGCCTCCTCCCGGTAGGCGGGGACGACCACCCAGAGCGCGGTCACGACGCCTCCCAGACCATCGCCATCAGGCTCACGCCGCCGCCGAGGCCCAGCATCAGTACCTTGTCGCCAGGGTCCAACTCCTCGTGTATTCGGTCGAGTTGGATCCCGATCGTGGCGCTGGCGACATTGCCGAGCTCGGGCACCGTCACCACCAGCTTCTCCTCCGGCACCCCGGTGGCCTCCACGAAGCGCTCCAGGTAGGGGACGGTCACCTGGTGCACCAGCACCCGGGCGTAGTCCTCCCAGCCGAGGCCGGTGCGGGCGGCCACCCGGGTCAGGATGTCCAGGCCGATCTTCTCGAAGACGCCGCGCAACTCGGTGCCGCCGCCGCGGAAGTAGCTGTACTCGTCGCCGCGCGGGTGGCGCGAGCCGCCGCCCGGGATGCCGCCGGTCCGCCAGTGCTCGGAGGCGGTCTCGGTCTCCACGTCGAGGATGCCGCCGCGCTCCACCGCCTCGACCACGACGGCGGCGCCCGCGTCGCCGAAGGTGTAGCCGGCGAAGCCCGCGCGGAACTCCTCCGCCCCGCCGGGGTCCCGCCGCATCGCCCGGCTGGGCGTCTCGCCGGTGACCACCAGGGCCCGCCGGGCCCGGCCGGCCAGGATCGTCGAACGGGCCAGGTCGATCCCGTTGAGGAAGCTGTTGCAGGCGTTGCTGACGTCCAACGCGTGTGCCCGCGAGCCGAGTTCGGACTGCACCAGATGCGCGGTGGCCGGTTCGGCGACATCCCGGGTGGCCGAGGCGAACAGCAGCAGGTCGATGTCCAGCGGGTCCAGGCCGCGGCTGTCCAGGGCGCGCCGGGCGGCGCCGAGGGCGAGGGTGGAGGCGTACTCGCCGTCGGCCGCGAAGTGCCGGGTGACGATGCCGGTGGCCTTCTCGAAGGTCCGCTCCGGCAGGCGCAGCCGGCCGCCGGCGGTGATCTCGTCCTGGAGCTGCCGGGAGGTCAGTCGGCGGGCGGGGAGCTGGGATCCGACGGCGGTGATGCCGATCCGCGCGGTGGCTGCTGGGTGCATGGCCCCATCGTGCGGCGGACGGGCGGCGCCCGCCTGAGTACGGGTACTCAGGCGGGCGCCGCCGGGCTACTCGGACCGGGTCAGTCCTGCTCGGACTCCTCGTCCTCGCGGCGGTCCGCGCCGTCGCGGGGGAGGAATCCGGCCGGCACGGCGTCCACCGGTACCGGGACGGAGACGGTTGCCGCGGCCGCGGGAGCACCGGCGGAAGGAGCACCGGCCGCGGGAGCGGCAGCGCCGGGAGCGCCGTCCGGGCCGACGGTGGACAGCAGTTGCCGGGCCAGCCCGAGCCCGGTGCCGCCCATCGCGAGCGCCTTGGCGAACAGCTCGCCCATCCCGTCGGCGCCGTTGAGCAGCACCATGTGCTCCACATTGCCGAAGGACTCGGCCGCGGCCCGCACGATCTGCGGCCACTGCTCGGCCAACTCCTGGGCCACCACCGCCTCCTGGTTCTCGGCGAGGGCGGCGGCCCGGGCCTTGATGCCCTCGGCCCTGGCCAGCGCGACCGCCCGGGCGGAGGCGGCGTCGGCCAGGCCGCGGGCCTCGACCGAGGCGGCCTCGGCCCGCCCGGTGGCCGTGGTCGCCTCGGCCTGCGCCAGTCCGCGCACCCGGGTGGCATCGGCGTCGGCCTCGGCGGCGATCCGCACTCGGCCGGCCTCGGCGGCGGCCGCCAGTTCGGTCTCCTGGGCCTGCGCCTGGGCGGCGGAGATCCGGGCGTCGCGGGCCGCCTCGGCGGTGGTGCGGGTGTCGTAGGCGCGGGCGTCGGCGGGCTTGCGCACGTCGATCTGGAGCTGCTGCTCCTTGCGCCGTGCCTCCAGTTCGGCGACCCGGGTCTCCTGGACCACCACCTCCTGCCGGGAGGCGGCGTCGGCGAGCGGTCCGGCCTGCCGGGCGCGGGCCGTCGCGGTGTCCATCTCGGCCTGGTAGGAGGCCTGTTGGATCTCGCTGTTGCGGGTGGCCTCGGCCTTGCGGGCGGCGGCCTCCTGTTCGGCCTCGGTGGCGACCCGGTCCGCCGCGGCCTGGGCGATCCTGGCGTCCCGCTGGACGGCGGCGGCGTGCGGGATGGCGAGGTTCTTGATGTAGCCGGTCGGGTCGATGATCTCCTGGATCTGCAGGGTGTCGATGATCAGCCCGAGCTTCTCCATCTCCAGTCCGGAGGCGGCCCTGGTCTCGCCGGTGAGCCGCTCGCGGTCGCGGATCATGTCCTCGACGGTGAGTCCGCCGACGATCGACCGCAGGTGTCCGGCGAAGACGTTGTGGACGCGCTGGCTGATCAGTTTCTGCTGGTCCAGGAAGCGGCGGGCGGCGTTGGCGATGGAGACGTCGTCGTCGCCGACCTTGAAGATGACCACGCCCTTGACCCGGACCGGGATGCCCTGCGTGGTGACGCACTCGACGTTCAGTTCGGCCTCGTTGAGGTCCAGCGAGAGCCGCCGGACGCCCTGCAGGCCCGGCGTGACGAGGGTCCCCCGGCCGGTGACGATCCGGAAGCCCAGCCCGTCACCGACCCCCTCGGTGCGGTGGCGGGAACCGGAGATGATCAGTGCCTCGTTCGGTTCGGCCACCCGCCACATGAGCTTGAAGAGCGTGATCATGACCACCACGGCCGCGGCGACCGCCCCGGCGATGACGAGTCCCATGGTTCAACTCCCCCTTCCGGCGCAGGAGATGCGCCGAAATGGATTGTCCGCCCGGGTGGGTCGCAGGGAAAGGGAAGTGACGTGACGCACCGTCACAAGGTCGTCACGGGAGGGTCCGCGGATCGTCACAGGCCGGCCGGTCGACCGGTGGACGACCCGGCCGACCGGCGGAGCGCCCGACGGCCGGCCGGGCGTCAGGGCCCGATCGGCGCCACGTAGACCGTCCGCGGCGGCTGGTACTCGATCACCACCACCGGCGTCCCCACCACCAGCCGGTCCCCGGGCACGGCCAGGTAGGCGAGGAACGCCTCGGCGCCCCGCCGCTCCGGGACGTGCACCATCACCTCGCCGACCAGCCCGGCACCCACCGCTCCGGTGACCCGCCCCGTGCTCCCGATCACGTCGGCCTCCCTCGACTCGTCGGCTCCGAAGCCAGTCTGCCCGCCGGGAGGCCTCCGCGCCCCACCGTTCACCCGCCGGACCTCGCCGTTCTCCCGCGCCGACCCCCTCTGGACCTCCGGCGGTCGGCTCGCTACGGTGTTGGACGTCATGCGCGGGCAACACCGCCTGCGGACGCGGGAGCTCGGAGCACCGGGCTGAGAGGGCGCTGAACGGGACGTCGGACGACGGACCGGAGGCTGCGTCGACCGCAGGAACCTGACCGGGTAATGCCGGCGTAGGGAGTTGAAGGTCCGTTGACCACCTTTGAGGCACAGCCGCAGTCTGCCCAGTCGCCGTCCGGGCACGGCGCCGCCGTGACCAGCGCCGGCACCGGCTACCCCACCCCCGCCTGGCGCAAGGCCTACCGCGAGGGGTCCCGTCCCGACCTGCGCGTTCCGTACCGCGAGGTCGTGCTGACCAACGAGAAGACCGTCCCGCTGTACGACACCTCCGGGCCGTACACCGACCCGGCCTACGAGCCCGACGTCCGGCGCGGGCTGCCCGCGCTGCGGGACTCCTGGATCCGCCAGCGCGGCGACGTCGAGGAGTACGACGGGCGCGAGGCGCGCCCCGAGGACGACGGCATCAAGCACACCTCGCCGCGCGGCGGGAACCTCCGCAACCTCGACGCGGTCTTCCCCGGCCGCCCGCGCCGTCCGCTGCGCGGCCGCGGCGACGCCGCGGTCACCCAGCTCGGTTACGCCAAGCGCGGCATCGTGACCCCCGAGATGGAGTTCGTGGCCCTGCGCGAGGGCCTGGCGCCCGAGTACGTGCGGGACGAGGTGGCTCTCGGCCGCGCCGTCATCCCGGTCAACGTGAACCACCCCGAGGTCGAGCCGGCGATCATCGGCACCAACTTCCTGGTGAAGATCAACGCCAACATCGGCAACTCCGCGGTCACCTCCTCGATCGAGGAGGAGGTGGAGAAGATGACCTGGGCCACCCGTTGGGGCGCCGACACCGTCATGGACCTCTCCACCGGCCGCAACATCCACACCACCCGTGAGTGGATCCTGCGCAACTCCCCCGTGCCGATCGGCACCGTGCCGCTCTACCAGGCACTGGAGAAGGTCGACGGCCGGGCCGAGGACCTCAGCTGGGAGGTCTACCGGGACACGGTCATCGAGCAGTGCGAGCAGGGCGTCGACTACATGACCGTGCACGCGGGCGTGCTGCTGCGCTACGTGCCGATGACCGCCCGCCGCAAGACCGGCATCGTCTCGCGCGGCGGTTCGATCATGGCCGCCTGGTGCCTGGCGCACCACCGGGAGAACTTCCTCTACACCAACTTCGAGGAGCTCTGCGACATCCTCGCGCGCTACGACGTCACCTTCTCGCTGGGTGACGGCCTGCGCCCCGGCTCGATCGCGGACGCCAACGACGAGGCGCAGTTCGCCGAGCTGCAGACCCTGGGCGAGCTGGGCCGGATCGCCCGCGCCAAGGACGTCCAGGTGATGATCGAGGGCCCGGGCCACGTCCCGATGCACAAGATCAAGGAGAACATGGATCTCCAGAAGGAGATCTGCGACGAGGCCCCGTTCTACACCCTGGGCCCGCTCACCACCGATGTCGCGCCCGGCTACGACCACATCACCTCGGGCATCGGCGCCGCGATGATCGCCTGGTGGGGCACCGCGATGCTCTGCTACGTCACGCCCAAGGAGCACCTGGGCCTGCCGAACCGGGACGACGTGAAGACCGGCGTCATCACCTACAAGATCGCCGCCCACGCCGCGGACCTGGCCAAGGGCCACCCCGGCGCCCAGGCCTGGGACGACGCGCTCTCCGACGCGCGCTTCGAGTTCCGCTGGGAGGACCAGTTCAACCTGGCCCTCGACCCGGAGACGGCCCGCGAGTTCCACGACGAGACCCTCCCCGCCGAGCCCGCGAAGACCGCCCACTTCTGTTCCATGTGCGGTCCGAAGTTCTGCTCGATGAAGATCTCCCAGAAGATCCGCGAGGAGCACGGCGACGGTTCGAGCGCCGTCGAGTCCGGCTACGGGGCCGACGCGCTCGCCGGGATGGCCGAGAAGTCGGCGGAGTTCGCCGCCCAGGGCAACCGGGTCTACCTGCCGCTGGCGGACTGAGCACGCCGCACGGGTGCGCCGGACCGGGGGGTGGAGGGGGCCTCCCGGCCCGGCGCACCCGTGCTCGCGTGCGGCGCTGCCGCGCCCGCCGTCCGGCCGGGGGCGGTGCCGGTCAGGCCGCGTCCTCCGGGTACCAGCGGAGCTCGACGGTGTTGCCGTCCGGGTCCTGGACGTAGATGGAGGTGGCGCTGCCGCGGGCGCCGTAGCGGGGGACGGGGCCCTCCAGGACCTTGAAGATCCCGGCGTCGATGACCTGCTGCCAGTCGAGGGGGTCGACGGTGAGGCAGATGTGGTCGACGTTGGACTCGCCGCGGGGGCGGGACATCAGGTCGATGATCGTCTCGGGGGTGACCCGGAGGGACGGGAAGGAGACCTTGCCGGCGCGCCACTCCTCGACCCGGACCGGCTCCAGGCCGAGCAGGCCGCCGTAGAACTCCAGCGAGCGCTCGATGTCGCGGACGTTGAGCACGAGGTGGTCGAAGGCCTTCACACGGATGGCGGTCATGGTGGCTCCAGTCGGGAGGGGTGCTGCCGGTGACGTGTTCCACGATCCGCCAGGCGGCCGGTGTCATCAAGACGGCATCGGTCAACGATCATTGAGGCGGAGTAAACGGTGGAGGGGGCGGACGTGCTGGAACGGGTGGAGATCGAGGTCTTCCTGACGCTCGCGGAGGAGCTGCACTTCGGCCGCGCCGCCGAACGCCTGCGGCTCAGCACCGGCCGGGTGAGCCAGGTGGTGCGGCAGCTCGAACGGCGGCTCGGGGGTGCGCTGTTCGAGCGCACCAGCCGGTCGGTGCGGATCACCCCGGTGGGCCTGCGGCTGGCGGAGGAGCTGGCGCCGCTGGTGGCCGGCATCACGGTGGCGGTGCGCCGGGCGGCCGAGGCGAACCGGGGTGTCGCCGGTGAGCTGCGGGTGGCGTTCCTCGGGGAGGGGACGGCGCCGGTGCTGCTCAGGGCGGTCGCGCTGTTCAACGAGCGGCACCCGGACTGCCGGGTGGACGTCCGCGAGGCCCAGCTGGCGAACACCCGGTCCAGCCTGCTGGACGGCTCGGTGGACGTGCTGATCGCCGCCTTCCCGTTCGACGGGATGGCGAACGGCCCGGTGCTGATGACCGAGCGCCGGGTGCTCGCGGTGGCGGCCGGGCACCCGCTGGCGGGGGCTGCCTCGGTGTCGCTGGAGGTGCTGGGCGACCACCCGGTGGTGCAGTACCCGGCCGTGACCTCGGCGGCCTTCAAGCGGGACCGCACCCCGGACCGGACCCCGGCGGGGCGGCCGGTGCAGCCCGGACCGGTCGGCGCGACCTTCTCCGAGATGCTGACACTGGTCGCGCTGGGCCGGGGCGTGCTGCCGGTCGGCGAGCTCTCGCTGCGGTACCACCCGCGTCCGGACCTCGCCTATGTGCCGATCGAGGACGCCCCGCTGATCGAGCGCGGTCCGGTCTGGCGGGAGGGGAACACCACGGAGCGGGTCCGCGAGTTCGTCCGGGCGGCGGCCGACTCGGTGGCGGAATCGGCGGCCGGCTCGGCGGCAGCGGCCCCGGCGTCGGCCGCGCCCTGACCGTGCGGAGTGTCCCGGTCAGCTGTCGTCGGGCCCGGTGAGGGCCGGGGCGCTGCCGGCCCGGGCGGCGGCGGTGAGGTGGGGGACGAGCGCCCGCTCGCGCAGGGCGCGCTGCCAGTCCCGCCGGGCGTCGTCGAGCTCGGCCGCGAGCTCGGGGTCGGTGCCCGGCGGGAAGGGGACGGTGGGCGGGGCCGAGCCGTCGCGCAGGGCGGTGAGGATCAGCCCGACGATGCCGACCGCCATCGCGGCCACCCCGGCGGCGAGGGCGAGCCACCCCGCGGTGAGCAGGGAGCGGGCCAGGGCGCTGTCCGCGTCGGCGGCCCGCAGCGCGTAGCCGAGCAGCAGCAGGACCAGGGCGGCCGTCCAGGCGAGGATCGGGGTGAGGACGGTGAGCACCGGGAGCAGTCCGGCGCCGCCGTTCGCCGAGCGCAGCTGGGTGAGCAGTCCGGGCGCGGTGGGTTCGCCAAATGCGGGCGGGGTGGCGCGGAGGTTCTCGCGCAGTCGCAGGTAGTGCTGGTACTCGGTGGCCGCCGGGGCGGCGACGCGGTCGGCCGAGGCGAGCGCGTCGGCGCGCAGGTCGTCGGAGGGTGGCGCGCCGGGGGCGCGCAGGACGGTGCGGAGGGTGTCGTCGCGCAGTGCCGCGTCGAGGAGGCGCTCGAAGTCCGGGCGGTCCTCGGCGAGCAGGTGCGGGGCGTCGTTCATGGGGACCCCGTTCATGCGGACCCCCGCGCTCTCCGTCCCGACGTGCACGGGGCGGGGCGCGGAGTCGGGCCGCCGGTGGGGCGGCCGGGTGTGGTGTGTCCCCGATGGTAGGGGTGGGTGCGGCCGGGTCGACAGTGGCTTTCCGGAATTTCGCGCCCCTGGATGCGCGTGCGCGACCGCGCGGGCGCCGGGAACGCGCGTTCGGTCGACGGTCCGTCACCTGCCGTGGGCGGAGGGTGTTCCGGGGCGGCGAGGCTGTTTCCGGGCGGCGGAGGGTGTTCCGGCACGGCGGAGGGGCCGGACCGCGTGCGGTCCGGCCCCGGGGTCGCCGCGCCGGTGGTTCAGATCGGCAGGCGGGAGACCAGCAGCCGGCCCTCCATGGTCACCCCGCCGTCCATGGCGACGGCGAGGTCCTCCGCGTAGACGTACGGGCCCGGGACGTGCGGCGGCATGCCGTCGTCGGCGTGCACCGCGCCGGTGAGGTACGGGATCGGGCTGTGGCCGTGCACGACGCGCGTGCCGCCGTAGGTGTCGAGCAGCTCGCGGACGGCGGTCGGGCCGGAGTCGCCGCGGAAGGCGAAGCGCTTGGTGAACCGGCGGAAGCAGTCCCACCACTCGTCGACGCCCTCGTCCGCGAGCAGGTCGTGGACGGCGTCGTTGACCTCGGGGATGGACTCGCCGTACTCCAGGTACGCGGTGGTGTCGGAGTGCAGCAGCAGGTGGCCGTCCTCCAGGGCGATGGCGGGGAGCCGGGAGAGCCAGCTGATGTGGTGCGCCTCCAGGCGCTCCAGGTCGCTCTGCTGTCCGCCGTTGAGCCGCCAGGCGGCGAGGAAGGAGGCGGTGCCGGCGGTGGACTGGACGGGCTCGTCGCCGTAGCGGGCGGCGCCCAGGAAGAGCAGTTCGTGATTGCCCATCAGGGCCCGGCAGTAGCCGCCGGCGGCCGCGGACTCGGCGGCGAGCTGCATGACCAGGTCGATGACGCCGATGCCGTCGGGGCCCCGGTCGGTGAAGTCGCCGAGGAACCAGATCCGGGACCGGCCGGCGGACCAGTGGCCGTCGGCGTCGATCAGGCCCTGGTGGCGGAGCTCGGTGCGGAGCTCGTCGAGGTAGCCGTGCACGTCGCCGACGACGTAGAGCGGGCCGGGGGGCTCGCCGGGGCCGGGGGCCGGGTACGGGTGGTAGGGCTGGCCGGGTTCGGCGAGCGGGGGGCCGAGCTCGATGGTCGGCGGGTCGTCGCTCTGCGGGCCCGGGTGGCCGCCGTGGGCGGGGGAGGGGTGGTCCGGCAGGGTGGGCTCGTAACCGGCCTGCTCGTGGGGGCCGTTCTGGGCGTGCACGGTGTGGCCCTGATCGGGCCCGGTGGCCGGCCAGTGCTGTTCGAGGTACCGGGCGCCGCCGTAGCCGCTGTAGGTCTCGGCCTCGTAGCCGGTCGCGGAGTACCCCCCGTTGGGGTCCGGTTCGTAATAGGTGCCGTACGGCAGCACGTCGAGGTCCGGCTGGTGGCGTGGGCCTGAGTCCGGGTGTTCAGGCCCGGGGAAGCGGTCCTCGGGTGTCATTCGCCCATCATAGGAAGACCACTCTCCCGGCGTCGTCACCTGGTGGGTATCCAATCCTCCGGAGCGTCAGCCGGGCGGTCCGTCAGGTCCGTTTTGTCCCGACTCGGCATGGTCCAGACCACAGCCGGCTGGGGTGCGGTCGCGGGCGTCACACCTCACCCGGCGGGCGGGGCGGGCTGACCGTGGTGCGCGGGCTCCGCCGTTGCGAGGAGGCGCGCACGATGAGCTCGGTCGGCATCAGGGTGCCGGGCGGCGGACCGGTGCCGGCGGTGCGGAAGCGGGGCGGGAAGAGCCGGGCGATGTCCACGCCGGTGCCGGAGTCCACGCCCTCGATGGCGTCGATCAGCAGGTTCACCACGGTGGTGCCGATCCGCCGGGGCTTGAGCGACAGGGTGGTGATGGGCGGCTCGGTGGTCGCGTAGACGTCGCTCTCGCTGCAGCAGACCAGCAGCAGGTCGTCCGGCACCCGCAGGCCGTAGCGCCGGGCGGCGGCGAGCAGGTCGGTGCCGTTGGGGTCGAACAGGCCGTAGACGGCGTCCGGCCGGTCCGGGCGGGCGAGCAGCCGGTCGGCGGCGACGGCGCCGGCGGCCGGGTCGTGCGCGGGGTAGGTCTCGTAGACCGGCTCCTGGCCGACCTTGGCGCACCAGCCGAGGTAGGCCTCGGTGGAGAGCCGGGTGTAGGTGTCGGTGCTGGTGCCGGTGAGCAGGCCGATCCGGCGGGCGCCGGCCTCGGAGAGGTGGTCGAGGATGCCGAGCACGGCGGCCTCGTGGTCGTTGTCGACCCAGGCGGTGACCGGGCAGTTCCCCGGCTTGCCGTCGCTGACCACCGGCACGCCGGACCGGTACAGCTCGCTGACCAGCGGGTCCTGGTCGGGCGGGTCGATCACCACGGTGCCGTCCAGGGCGATGTTGCCCCAGACGTCGTGCCGGGACGAGGCGGGCAGTACCACCAGGGCGTAGCCGCGGCCCAGGGCGGCACTGGTGGCGGCCCTGGCCATCTCGGCGAAGTAGGCGAACTCGGTGAAGGTGAACGGCTCTTCGCCGTAGGTCGTGACGGTCAGCCCGATCAGGCCGGACCGTCCGGTGCGCAGGGTGCGGGCCGCCGCCGAGGGGCGGTATCCGAGGCGCTCGGCGACTTCGCGCACCCGGCTTCTGGTCTCGTCGGGCAGGCGGCCCTTCCCGTTCAGCGCGTCGGAGACGGTGGTGATCGACACTCCGGCGGCTGCTGCCACATCCCGGATGCCGGCCCGCTCCAGACGCCGTGAGGTGGTGGGCCGCCGACCGCTCTGGTTGGCTGCTGCTGTCATGGCGGACCGATCGTATGGCTCCTGACAAGGGTCTGTGACCGGCGCATTGGGAGCCTGTGGAGATACGTTTCTCCGTGAGTGAGCCCGTGTGCGCCCCTTCGATCCCCGTACGAAACCAGCTGGTTTACCTCGGACATGTGCCAAAGGAACCCAGCAGAATGGCTGATCCGCGTCTGTAACCCGACCGGGCATCTCACCCCTACGGGTGAGTGCGATCGGTATCGTTCAGGGCACCCGACCGGGGTGGAACCGCACGCGTTCCGGCTGCCCGGGCACGGCGGCGAACCCGACCGTGGCGGGCGAACGCAGCGGAAAGACAGAAGGAGACCGACCGTGACCGCAGCACAGGGCCCCCGCCTCAGGCCGAGCCTGGACGGCATTCCCACCTACAAGCCCGGCAAGCCGGCAGGCCCCGACGCCTACAAGCTGTCGTCCAACGAGAACCCCTACGAGCCGCTCCCGGGGGTGCTGGAGGCGGCGGTCGCCGCGGCCGGCAAGCTCAACCGCTACCCGGACATGGCCGTCACCGAGCTGACCGCCGAACTGGCGAAGCACTTCGACGTGCCGGTCGAGCACATCGCCACCGGCACCGGCTCGGTCGGCGTCGCCCAGTCGCTGATCCTCGCCACGGCGGGCCCGGGCGACGAGGTGATGTTCGCCTGGCGCTCCTTCGAGGCCTACCCGATCATCACCCAGGTCGCCGGCGCGACCCCGGTCCCGGTGCCGCTCACCGCCGGCGGCGACCACGACCTGGACGCGATGCTGGCCGCGATCACCGAGCGGACCCGGCTGATCTTCGTCTGCAACCCCAACAACCCCACCGGCAACGTGATCCACCGCGCCGAGCTGGAGCGCTTCCTGGACGCCGTCCCGGCCGAGGTGCTGGTCGTCGTCGACGAGGCGTACATCGAGTTCATCCGCGACCCCGAGGTGCCCAACGGCCTCGACCTGTACCGGGACCGCCCGAACGTCTGCGTGCTGCGCACCTTCTCCAAGGCCTACGGCCTGGCCGGGCTGCGGGTCGGCTTCGCGGTCGCGCACGAGCCGGTCGCGAACGCGCTGCGCAAGACCGCGGTGCCGTTCGGCGTCGTCCAGATCGCCCAGGACGCCGCCGTCGCCTCGCTGCGGGCCGAGGCCGCGCTGATGGTCCGGGTGGACGCGCTGGTCGAGGAGCGGGCCCGGGTGGTGGCCGGGCTGCGGGCCCAGGGCTGGGAGATCCCGGACTCGCAGGCCAACTTCGTCTGGCTGGAGCTGGGCGAGCGCTCGCAGGACTTCGCGGCCGCGTGCGCGGCCGCCGGGGTGATCGTCCGGCCGTTCCCGGAGGGCGTGCGGATCTCGATCGGCGAGGTCGAGGGCAACTCGATCTTCCTCGCCGTGGCGGAGGCGTTCCGCAAGGAGCTGTAGCCCCCGCGCGCAGTCCGGCCCCGCGGCGGAGCGGGGCGGCCCGTACCGGCCGCCCGGCTCCGCCGCGGCGCGTTCCGGGGGCCGTTCCCGTGCCGTTGCCAAGGCCCGGGACGGCCCGCGGACGATCAGGAGTGCCTGGGGTTTTCTGGGAGACGGCTGGGAGAACGGTCAACGGATCGTCGGGAACCGGCCAAGCCGGTCCCGGTGGCGGGCGGAGCGCGGCAAATGCCCGGTTCGACCGGTCAGCCTTCTCCCAGTCGGCGCCCAGGACGGTGCAAGAGCGCCCCGGGAAGCTGTCCGCCATGAAGGTGTTCCCGCGACGGCGAGGTGCCGTCCTCGTCAACTCCGCGCTCGGTGTGGCCCTGCTCGGTGCCGCCGCCCTGGCGTACACCGTGCTGGACGACGGCTCCGGCACCACGGCCGCCAAGGCCCCCGCCCGCACGGCGACCGTGACCAAGGGCACGGTCCTGGCCACGGTGTCCGGAACCGGCACCCTGGCCTCGCCCACCGACGCCGCCCAGGACTTCACCACCGGCGGGCGGCTCACCGCGGTCAAGGTCGCCGTCGGCGACCAGGTGACCAAGGGCCAGGTGCTCGCCACCGTCGACACCACGGCCGCCCAGCAGCAGGTGGACGCCGCGCAGGCGGCGCTCAACACCGCCTCGGTCAATCTGACCAAGGCCAGGGCGGGCGTCACCACGACGACCGTCCAGCAGCTGCCGGCCAAGGCCAACGGCTCGTCGGGCTCCTCGGGCTCCTCGGGTTCGTCCGGCGGCGGTACCTCCGGCGCGAACGGCACCGGCGGCACCGGCGGTACGGGAAGCCGGGGGGCGGGCGGGAGCAGCGCGTCCGCCCCCGCGGCCGACCCGTCCGGGCAGACCGCCCCGTCCGCGCAGGCCACCGTCCCGGCGGCGCCGGTCGCCGTCCCCGAGCCGCAGACCACCACCATCTCCACCACCAAGGTGGACGAGGCGGCGGTCGCCCAGGCCGAGCAGCAGCTCGCCACCGCGCAGGCCAACCTCTCCAACGCCCAGACGGCGCTGGCCGGCACCACGCTCACCGCCTCGGTGGACGGCACGGTCGCCTCGGTGGCGGCCAAGGCGGGCGACACGGTCGGCGCGACCGGCGGCGGGTCCTCCACCGGCGGCACCAAGTCGACCGGGAGCTCCGCCACCGCCCCCAGCGGCTTCATCGTGCTGACCAACCCGACCGGCATGCAGGTCACCGCGAACTTCTCCGAGCTGGACTCGCTCAAGCTCAAGAAGGGCGAGGCGGCCACCGTCACCCTGAACGCGCAGTCCGACAGCAGGTTCAACGCGTCGGTGCTGTCGGTCAGCCCGCTGCCGGTGAGCGGCTCCGGCGGCGGTTCGGCGGCCGTGCAGTACTCGGCGACGCTCCAGATCTCCGGTGACACCAGCAAGCTGCGGACCGGCCTCAGCGCGACCGTCTCGGTGGTCACCGGGGAGGCGGACAACGCGCTCTCGCTGCCCACCTCGGCGCTGTCCGGCACCGGCTCCAGCCGTACCGCGACCGTGGTCCACCAGGACGGCACGACCGACCGGGTGACCGTCGAGGTCGGGGTCGAGGGCGACACCACGGTCCAGGTGCTGACCGGGCTGAACGAGGGCGACAAGGTCGAACTGGCCTCCACCAGCGGGTCCAACGGCTTCCCCAACGGCTCCTTCCCGGGCGCCAACGGCGGCCAGGGCGGCCGCAACGGCGGCGGCGCGGGCGCGGGTGCGGGAGTGGCCGGGATCGGCGGCGGTGCGGCCGCGGGCGGCGCGGGCGCCGCCCGGGGCGGTGGCCGCTGATGGCCCGCCGCGCCCTCCCCGCCCGGCCGGGCCCCGGCCCGGTACGGCCGGACCGCCCGGACACACCGCCCCCGGTGATCCGGATCCGCCGCCTCACCAAGTCCTACGGCCACGGCGACGCCACCGTGCACGCGCTGCGCGGCCCGGACGACCCCGCCACCGGGGGCCCGCTGGGCGTGGACCTGGACATCGAGCAGGGCGACTTCGTCGCCGTGATGGGCAGCTCCGGCTCCGGCAAGTCCACGCTGATGAACATCCTCGGCTGCCTCGACGTCCCGACCGGCGGCCGCTACCTGCTGGACGGCATCGACGTCGGCCACCTGGACGAGGGGCAGCTCGCCCTGGTGCGCAACCGCAAGATCGGCTTCGTCTTCCAGTCCTTCAACCTCGTCCCGCGCACCACCGCGCTCGCCCAGGTCGAGCTGCCGCTCGCCTACGCGGGCGTGCGGGCCGCCGAACGCCGCCGGCGGGCGCTCGCCGCGCTCTCCCTGGTCGGCCTGGCCGAGCGGTCCGGGCACCGGCCCAACGAGCTCTCCGGCGGCCAGCAGCAGCGCGTCGCGGTGGCCCGGGCGCTGGTCACGGCGCCCGCGATGCTGCTCGCCGACGAGCCCACCGGCAATCTGGACAGCCGCTCCACCGAGGAGGTGCTCGGGCTGATCGACGGCCTCAACGCCACCGGCCGCACGGTCGTGCTGATCACCCACGAGGACGAGGTCGCCCGGCACGCCAAGCGGGTGCTGCGGCTGGTGGACGGCATGATCGTCTCGGACCTCCGGCAGGCTCCGGTGGACGGGCCGCCGCCCGCGCTGCACCGGGCGGGGGTGCCGGCGTGATCCTCTGGCAGACCCTCCGTTTCGCGGCCGGCGGCCTGGTCGCCAACAAGGTCCGCTCCGCGCTCACCATGCTGGGGGTGCTGATCGGCGTCGCCTCGGTGATCCTGCTGCTGGCGGTCGGCAACGGCTCCTCGGTCGCGGTCAAGGAGTCCATCACCTCGCTCGGCACCAACTCGCTCACCGTCACGTCCGGCTCCTCCTTCGGCGGCGCGCGCTCCGCGAGCAGCGCCAAGAAGCTGACCGTCGCCGACGCCAAGGCGCTGGCCACCGAGGCCGACCCGCACGCCGTCCGCTCGGTGGCGCCGGTGGTGACCGCCGCCGGCACCGCGCTGAACGGGGACATCTCGTACAGCCCCGGCTCGATCGTCGGCACCTACCCGGCGTACTTCGAGACCGCCAACCAGAAGGTCGAGCACGGCGAGTACTTCACCCAGGACGACGTGCTGGCCTCCCGCAAGGTGGCGGTGCTCGGGGCGACCACCGCCAAGCAGTTGTTCGCCACCGCGGACCCGGTGGGCAGGCAGATCGTCGTCGGCGGCACCCCGTTCACCGTGGTCGGCGTGCTCAGGGCCAAGGGCGGCACCGGGTTCACCGACCCGGACGACGTGCTGGTCGCGCCGCTGCCGACCGTGCAGAACGCCTTCACCGGCTTCGGCTCGGTGAACCAGATCATGGTGCAGGCGGCCTCGGCGGACAGCACCGCGCAGGCCCAGTCCGAGATCACCCGGATCCTGCTCGGCACCCACGCGATCGCCGACCCCACCAAGGCGGACTTCCGGATCAGCAGCCAGACCTCGCTGCTCAGCGCCCGGGAGTCGACCACGAAGACCTTCACCGTGCTGCTCGGCGCCGTGGCCGCGATCTCGCTGCTGGTCGGCGGGATCGGCATCACCAACATCATGCTGGTCACCGTCACCGAGCGGACCAGGGAGATCGGCATCCGCAAGGCCCTCGGCGCCCCCCGCGGCGTCATCCTCGGGCAGTTCCTCACCGAGGCCACCCTGCTGTCGGTGGTGGGCGCCGGACTCGGCGTGCTGGCCGGGATCGCCGGCTCGCACTTCAGGATCGTCGGCATCGAACCGGTGGTGATCCCCGAATCGGTGCTCGGCGCCTTCGGGATCGCCGTCGCCATCGGCCTGTTCTTCGGCAGCTACCCCGCCAACCGGGCCGCCTCGCTGCGCCCGATCGACGCCCTCCGGCACGAGTGACCAAGGACCGCAGACCATGAGCAACGAGATCGAGCCGTCCGCTCCGTTCACCCCCGCCGAGCAGGTCGTCCTGCTCTCCACCGCGCCGGACGGCAGGGACGTCACCGCCGAGCTGGCCGCGCCGCCGCGGCGCCGGCTGCCCTGGGTGCCGCTGGTGCTGTCCGCCGCGGTGATCGCCACGGCCGCCTTCGCCGGCGGCGTCTGGTACCAGCGCGACCAGGCCCCCGAGCGGACCTCCGGCCGGACCGTCGCCGCGGGCGGCGGCGCGCAGCAGCCGCGCCCGGGGGCGACCGGCACCGGCGCCGGCCAGAACGGCAACCGCCGCAACGGCGGCGGCCAGGGCGGGCAGGGCACCGGCGGCCAGGGCGGCGGGCAGGGCGGCTTCACCCGGGGCACGGTCAAGGCCGTGGACGGCACCACCGTCTACCTGACCGACGCCAGCGGCAACACCGTCAAGGTGACCACCGGCGACTCCACCAAGGTGCAGCTCAACAAGGAGGGCAAGGTCGGCGACCTCCAGCCCGGCCAGAGCGTCACCGTGGTCGGCACCCCGACCGACGGGGGCTACGCCGCGACCCAGCTGGTCGAGGGCGCCGCCGCCGGCGGCTTCGGGGGAGGCGGCTTCGGCGGCGGCGCCGGCGCAGGCGCCACCCGGAACCCGTCCGGCGGCTGACCGGCCGCCGTACGCGCGCGGCCCGGCCCGATCTCCTCCGGGGGCCGGGCCGCGCATCCCCCCGCCGACCTGCGCCGGAGTACTGTCGGGGCGGTACGCACACCATCGAGGCCCGACCTGGGGGTCCGTCCGTACAAAACCGCCCGATAAGGTGTTAATCCAACATTCATCGATGGCCCTTAGCCTCCCCGAGCTAGCCTCAAGCTGAACGCCATCGTCCGACCGGGAGGCGGAACCCCCGTGCAAGGCACTGTGTCGACAGGAACTTCGGCGGTGAACAACGGCGGCCAGGGGGAGGCCTACCTGCTCGTCGTCGACGACGAACCGAACATCCGCGAGCTGCTGTCCGCCTCGCTCCGCTTCTCCGGCTTCCGGGTCGCCTCCGCCGCCAGCGGCGCCGAGGCGCTGGAACTGATCGCCGTCGACCGCCCCGACCTGGTCGTCCTGGACGTGATGCTCCCCGACCTCGACGGCTTCACCGTCGTCGAGCGGCTCCGGGAGCAGACCAGCCGCGGCCTCATCGCCGGCCCCGGCCACGGCCACCCCGGCGACCACCTGCCGGTGCTCTTCCTCACCGCCAAGGACGGCGTCGGGGACAAGGTCCAGGGGCTCGCCGCGGGCGCCGACGACTACGTCACCAAGCCGTTCAGCCTGGAGGAGCTGATCGCCCGGATCCGCGCCATCCTGCGCCGCTCCGGCGGACCGGCCGAGGACGGCCGGCTGATCGTCGCCGACCTCGTGCTCGACCCGGTGGCCCACGAGGTCACCCGAGGCGGCGTCGTGGTCGCGCTCTCCCCGACCGAGTTCAAGCTGCTGCACTACCTGATGGCCAACGTCGGCCGGGTGGTCTCCAAGGCGCAGATCCTCGACCACGTCTGGGCCTACGACTTCGGCGGCGACCTCTCGATCGTCGAGTCCTACATCTCCTACCTGCGCCGCAAGCTCGACTCCGGGCCCAGCCACGGGCCCAAGCTGATCCACACCGTGCGCGGCATCGGCTACGCCCTGCGCCGCCCCCCGCAGGGCTGACCCCGGACCCCGCCGCCCCGATGCCCCTCCCGCTCCCCCGCCGCGCCTTCGCGCGCCCCTCCGCCCGACCGCTCGGCTGCCGCCTCGGCAGGCTCTCGCTGCGTCGGCTGTCGCTGCGCGCCCGGCTGCTGGTGCTGGTGCTCGCCCTGGTCACCACCGGCCTGGTGGTCAGCGACACCGTGGTGCTCGGCACCGTCCGCCACCAGCTGGTCCAGCGGCTCGACGAGCAGCTGGAACGCTTCGGCGAACCGCTGGCCCGCCGCGCGCCGACCCGCAACAGCTGGGCGGAGCCCAAGCAGCAGCCCTCGCTCGGCGGCAAGCGGGCCACCCCCTTACTGGCCGCACTGCCGAGCCAGTACCTGGTCCAGTACCTGGGTGTCGACGGCAAGGTGCAGTTCGTGGTGCGCCAGCCGATGTCGGAGAACGACCCGGCGCCGCAGCTGGACGGCTTCGACCCGGCCGCGGTCGGCGCCGACACCCCCGTCGACCTGCCCGACCGGCGCGGACGGGCCAGCTGGCGGGCGATCGTCCTGCCGGTCCAGCGGCCGAGCGCCCCGGCCAGCGTCTTCGCCGCGCCCGCGCCCAGCGCCGCCTACGTGATGGTCGCCGTCTCCCGCGAGGACATCGACACCACCGTCAACCGGCTGCGCACCGCCTTCCTGGCGATCGGCGGCGTCGTCCTGCTGGTGATCGCGGCGCTCGGCTTCTTCGCCGTCCGCACCGGACTGCGGCCGCTGCGCCGGATCGAGGAGGGCGCCCAGCTGATCGCCGCCGGCGAGCTCTCGCACCGGATGCCGGCCCTCCCGGCGAACACCGAGGTCGGCCGGCTCTCCATCGCCCTCAACGGCATGCTGGCGCAGATCGAGGCCGCCTTCGCCGCCCGGGCGGAGTCCGAGGGCCGGATGCGGCGGTTCGTCGCCGACGCCTCGCACGAGCTGCGCACCCCGCTGGCCGGGATCCGCGGCTTCGCCGAGCTGTACCGGATGGGCGCCCTGCCCGCCGAGGCCGACGTCCGGCGCACCATGGGCCGGATCGAGAACGAGGCGATCCGGATGGGCACCCTGGTCGAGGACCTGCTGGTGCTCGCCCGGCTGGACGAGGAGCGCCCGCTCGACCTCGCGCCGATGGACCTGCGCACCCTCGCCGCGGACGCCCTGCACGACCTCACCGCCCTCGACCCGAGCCGCCCGGTCGCCCTCACCGGCCCGGCCGGCGGCGGCCCGCCCGGCCCGGCGCCCGTGCTCGGCGACGAGGCCCGGCTCCGCCAGGTGGTCACCAACCTGGTCGGCAACGCCGTCAAGCACACCCCGCCCGGCACCCCGGTCCGGATCGGGGTCGGCCGCGAGGGCGGCCTCTGCCTGCTGGAGGTCGCCGACTCCGGCCCCGGCCTCACCGCCGACCAGGCCGCCCTGGTGTTCCACCGCTTCTACCGGGTGGACGCCTCCCGCAGCCGCAACGACCAGCGCGGCGGCGCCGGCCTCGGCCTCGCCATCGCCACCGCCCTCACCCACGCCCACGGCGGCGCCCTCACCCTCCACACCGCCCCCGGCACCGGCGCCACCTTCCGCCTGGAACTCCCCCACCAGCGCTGAAACCCACCGATCGGGTGAATCCGCTTCGTTCACCCCGGTATCTCGGCATCGGCATGGGAGTGTGCGGCCATGAACCCCGGTAAGGCGCCCGACGAACCCACGTGGGTGGCTCAACGGCTCTGGGAAGCCCGGGCCGCACTGGAGGTGCCCGAGGGATTCCACGCGGAGATCGGTGAAGGTGCCATCGTGCTGACCCCCGTCGGGGACCTGCGCCACATGCAGGTGAACCAGCGCGTGTTCCGTGCCTTGTGCGACCGCCTCCAGGACAGCGGCTGGGGGCCGGCCTACGCCGGCAGTGTCGTTCACGGACTCAAGGTCGCCGTTCCCGACCTTTTTGTCGCACCCGATGAGATCCACGGGATCGAGCACCCCGAAGGTCTCGGAGTGCTCGCCTCGGGTGTGGTCCTGGTGGTCGAGACGGTGTCGCCGGGCAGCGAGAACCGCCGTCGCGACCTCGTCCTCAAGCACCGCGCCTACGCCACCGCCGGCATCCCCGTCTACGTGATCATCGACGACTACGACGACGGCGGCGCCGTCACCGTCCTCTCCGGACCGGACCCCGAGCGCGGCGCCTACGCGTCCTCGGTCCGGACCCCCTACGGCGAGGACGCCGTGGTCCCTGAGGGCCCCGCCAAGGGGTTCGTGTTCGGGCCCGGGATCACCGGGGAGCGGCGGGGGTGACCTCCTCCCGGAGGAGGTCCCGGGCGAGCAGGCCGGCCTGGAAGCGGGAGGAGGCGCCGAGGGTGGCCATGAGGTCGGCGACCCGGCGGCGGTAGGTGCGCAGGGAGACGCCGAGGAGGCGGGCGCCGGTCTCGTCGGTGTGGCCGGCGGAGAGGGCGCGCAGGGTGTCGCGAGCCTGCTCGGTGAGCGGGGGCGGCGGGGCGGCGCAGTCGGCGAGGGCGGTGGCGGTCTCCCAGGTGGCGCGGAACAGCGAGCGCACGCCGTCGACGACCTCGGGCGCCTGGACCACGGTGTAGGTGTGCACTCCCCGCACCGGGGCGCCGGCCAGGATCGCGGTGCGCCGGTCGATGACGATCGCCTCCCGGGCTATCGGGCCGTCGGAGATCCGGATCTCGATGCCGGAGGCGGCGATCCGCCGCAGCCGCCGGAGCGACTCGGGGTCGGCGAGGGCCCGGCGGCTGTAGAGCTTGCGCATGGTGAGGCCGGGGACGACGTGCGGCCGCTTCCCCTCCCGGAAGGCCGCGTTGACGCCCGCGGAGAAGGTCATCAGATCGGTGGCGGCGACCAGGAACTCCTCGCGGGAGGCGACGAAGAGGTGCCCGGCCCGCTGGACGAGCTCCTGCTCGCCGTGCAGGGTGATGATCCGATCGGTGCTCATGGCAGCAAACTGCCAGATCGGTCGGGGCCGCGGCGAGCCGGGCCGAGGCTTGGGGCCATGACGACGACTCCCGCACTCCCCGCCAACGCCGCCGGCACCTTCCTCCTCGGCGGCGACCTGCCGGTGTCCCGGATGGGCTTCGGCGCGATGAAGCTGCCCTCCCGCGACTGGCACGGGCCCGCCTGCGACCCCGAGCAGAGCGTCCGGGTGCTGCACCGGGCCGTCGAGCTGGGCGTCGACCACATCGACACCGCCTGGTTCTACTTCTTCCGGGAGGTCTCCGCCCACGGCCTGATCCGGCGGGCCCTGCACCCCTACCGGGACGGCCTGGTGATCGCCACCAAGGTCGGCCCGGGCCGTGACCCGGAGGGCCGCTGGCTGGAGCCGGCCGACCGGGAGGCCCTGCGCGCCGCCGTCCACCGCGATCTGCGCGAGCTGGGGGTGGACCGGCTGGACGTGGTCCACCTGCGCCGGATGCCCAGTCAGTCCTCGATCGCCGAGCCCTTCGCCGCGCTGGCCGAGCTGCGCGAGGAGGGCCTGATCCGGCACCTGGGCGTCAGCAATGTGAACGAGGCCCAGCTCGCCGAGGCCGAGGCGATCGCCCCGGTCGTGACGGTGCAGAACAAGTTCAGCGTGCTGGACCGCACGGCGGAGCAGGACCGGCTGCTGGCGCACTGCACGGCGCGGGGCATCGCCTTCGTCCCGTTCTACCCGCTGGGCGGTACCGGGGTGCCCGAGCACCCGGCCCTGCTGCGGGTCGCCGAGCGGCACGGCGCCACCCTGGCCCAGGTGATGGTGGCCTGGCTGCTGGCGCTCTCGCCGTCGGTGCTGGCGATCCCGGGCACCTCCTCGCCGGCGCACCTGGAGGAGAACATCGCCGCCGCCGCGCTGCGGCTGGACGCCGAGGACCTCGCGGAGCTGGAGAAGCTGACGGTGTCCGACAAGTAGGACTGTCCGATGAATTCCGCTCCTGGTTTCCCCGCCGGTCCGCCGGGAAGGGCCCCGCCCGTACCCGAAGGTTCCCCAACTCCCAGGAGCGGTCCGGATGGCAGCGTCAGCAGCGGGTTCCGGGGCGTCCTTCCGGCGGGACCTCTCGGAGTGGCGGATCGTGCTGGTCGCCTGGCGGCTGGTGGTGCTGCAGGCCGCCCACCCGGTGGTCGCGGCCGGGATGGCCGAGCACTCCACCTACCGGGGCCACCCGTGGCGCCGGGTCGAGCACACCATGGCCAGCGGGCGGCGGCTGTTCCAGGCCGACGAGGAGCAGCTCTGGCGCGAGGTCCAGCGGCTCGACCGGGCGCACCGGCGGATCGGCGGCACCGCCGAGGACGGGCGCGGCTACGACGCCCGGGACCCGGCCGCCCGGGCCTGGGTGCTGCTCACCCTCTTCGAGAGCGTCGTCGCGATGCGGGAGCTGAGCGGCGAGCCGTACACGGCGGAGGAACTCGAGTCCTCGTACCGGGAGTTCGCCGGGATCGCGGCGGTGTTCGGGCTGCCCCCGGGGGAGCTGCCCGCCACCGCGGCCGAGCTGCGCGGCCGGCTGCACCGGACGGTGGTCGAGCAGCTGGAGTTCACGGAGACGGCGCGCCATCTGCTGTTCGACCTGCTGAACGGGACGCCCTGCCCGCGCCGGCTGCGCTTCCTCGGCCCGGTGGGCTGGCGGGCGCTGCGGGCGGTGGCCGGCCGGCTGGCCGCCGAACTGACCGTGGCGGACCTCCCGGCGGTCTTCCGCGAGCGCTTCGGCCTGGTGCCCACCCGGCGCGGGCGGCTGCTCTCGCTGCTGCTGCACCGCGGGGCCCGGGTGGTGGTCACCCGGCTGCCGGACCGGCACCGCTACCGCGCCCCCGGGGCGGGCTCCCCGTCCCGGCCCCGGCGGCCGGCGCGGCAGGACACCCGGCCGCCCCGGCTGGACCGGTTCTTCCGGGAGGTGCTCGACCAGACCGGGGACGGCCATCTCACCGCCCACGACCTCCGGGCGATGGCGCACAACGTGTGCTGGCAGCTGGAGCTCTCCGAGGAGGGGGAGGCCCGGGTGTACGACGCCTTCGAGCGCTGGTGGGAGGAGCTGCGGGCGGGCATGGACGCCGACGGCGACGGCCGGGTGACCCGGGCCGAGTACGTCGCCGCCACGCTGGCCGGCTGCGACCGCGACCCGGCGTACCTGGAGCGCGGGCTGCTGCCCGCGCTCCGGGCGGTGTTCGAGGCGGCCGACGCGGACGGGGACGGCCTGCTGGACTTCGCCGAGTACCGGGTGCTGTTCGACGGCCGCCGGGTGCACCCGGCCGAACTCTCGCACGGATTCCGGCAGCTGGACACCGACGGGGACGGTGTGATCACCGCGGCGGAGTTCCTGCGCGGCTTCGTGGACTACTTCACCGCCCGCGCCCCCTCCGCGCCGGGCACCCAGCTGCTCGGCCGGGCCTGACGGCTGCCGGGCCCGACGAAAGCGCCGGCCCGGCCCTACCGGGCCTCGCGGAGGGCCGCCTCGGTGTCCTCGACCAGGCCGCGAGCGGCGGCGACGGTGGCGGTGAGGGTCGCCGGGTCGCCGCCGGGGGCGGCGAGCAGGGCGCGGGCGCGCGGGCCGAAGCCGGGCGGGGCGGTCGGCAGGGTCTCGGCCACCGCCAGGGCGCCCTTCTCGTTGAGGCACCAGCGCCGGTCGGCCGCGTACAGCGCCTGCACCAGGACGCCCACGGCGCGGGCGAGGCAGAGCGCGACGTACAGGGTGTCGCCGCGGGCCGCGCCCTTGGCGGCGCCGTCGAGCAGGAAGCCGGCCTCCCAGGTGCTGCCGGTCAGCGCGGCCCGCAGCGGCTCCGGGTAGTGCGCGTACGCGGCCCGACGCTCCGTCAGTGCCCCGGTCGGGTCGGCCAGGACGACGCCGAGGGCGAGTTCCCCGACGTAGCAGGGCGACCAGAAGCCGAGCGGGTGGCCGGCCTGGACGCCCACCTCGTAGCGCCCGGCGAGGCAGTCGGCGCGGACCCGGTCGACCCGGTCGAGGTCGCGCAGGATCCAGTCGACCTTGCCGAGCCCCTCGACGTCCAGCCAGGCGCCGCCGTCGACCCAGGGGCCCCAGCCGCCCGGTCCGGCCACCTCGACGCCGGGGCCGGCGAGGTCGCGCAGGGCGTCGAGGTCGAGGCCGGCCCGGTAGTAGAGGCCGAGGTCCCAGTCGGAGCCGGGGGTGTGCTCGCCCCGGGCCCGGCTGCCGCCGAGCACGACGCCGACGACGCCCGGCACCCCTGCCAGCCGGTCGGCCATGGCTTCGATGATCGCGTGCACGGTGAACATGCCTTTCTGTCAGGGCAGTAGGTGTCAATGCTACGTACCGTCCACATTTCCTGTCCCACCTTCCCGGCTGCTCGTTGTGGCCCGGTGACCCGCTTCGCAGACTGTGCGCACGGCATCGCCGCCGGTAGAACCCCACCCCGCCCGCTCCCACCGCGTAAGGGTGGTGGATACTGAGCTTGTGAACGTGTTCACGTTCACAAGCGGGCAAGCATGCACACCTGGGCAGCGGTCCCCGGCTATAGATGAAGTTTGTCCGAAATGTGACCTCGAACGAGGTCGGTTGGAGAGAGGGCGACGTGGAACTGGCAATCGCTCACGAAACCATCGCGCGATGGCAATTCGGCATCACCACCGTCTACCACTTCCTCTTCGTACCGCTCACCATCAGCCTCGCCGCGATCGTGGCGGGGCTGGAGACCGCATGGGTGCGGACGGACAAGGAGAAGTACTTCCACGCCACGAAGTTCTGGGGGAAGCTCTTCCTGATCAACATCGCGATGGGCGTGGTCACCGGCATCGTGCAGGAGTTCCAGTTCGGCATGAACTGGTCCGACTACTCCCGCTTCGTCGGCGACGTCTTCGGCGCCCCGCTCGCGATGGAGGCGCTGATCGCCTTCTTCTTCGAGTCGACCTTCATCGGCCTGTGGATCTTCGGCTGGGACAAGCTCCCCCGGAAGCTGCACTGCGCCTGCATGTGGATGGTCGCGCTCGGCACCGTGCTCTCCGCCTACTTCATCCTGGCGGCCAACTCCTGGATGCAGCACCCGGTCGGCTACACGATCGACCCGGCCACCGGCAAGGCCCAGCTGACCGACATCGCCAAGGTGCTGTTCCAGGACACCACCGTCACCGTCGTCCTGCACACCCTGACCGCGGCCTTCCTCACCGGCGCGGCGTTCATGGTCGGCATCGCCTCGTTCCACCTCTGGAAGGCCAAGCGCAAGCCGGAGAGCGCCGCCGCCGCCCCGGCGAAGGTCGCCGTGATGCGGACCTCGCTGCGGCTCGGCCTGGTGCTCGCGGTGGTCTTCGGCCTGGGCACCGCGCTCAGCGGCGACTCGCTCGCCAAGGTGATGTTCCGCCAGCAGCCGATGAAGATGGCCGCCGCCGAGGCGCTCTGGGACACCAAGGCGCCGGCGCCGTTCTCGGTCTTCGCGGTCGGCGACGTCAGCAAGGGCCACAACTCGGTGGAGCTGGAGATCCCCGGGATACTGTCCTTCCTCGCCAACAGCGACTTCAGCTCCTCCGTCCCCGGCATCAACGACACCGCCCAGGCCGAGGCCGCCAAGTACGGCGGCGACCCCAAGGACTACATCCCGAGCATCTTCGTCACCTACTGGGGCTTCCGCCTCATGATCGGCTTCGGGATGACCTCCTTCGTGGCCGGGGTGATCGGGCTCTGGACCACCAGGAAGAAGCGTTTCCTCGCACCGGAGTTCCGCACCGGGGACACCGAGGTGCCGAGGCTGATGCTCACCCCGAAACGGGAGCTGGGCCCCTTCCTCACCAAGTGGAGCTGGCGGATCGGCATCCTCACCATGGGCTTCCCGCTGATCGCCAACAGCTTCGGATGGATCTTCACCGAGATGGGCCGGCAGCCCTGGGCGGTCTTCGGACTGATGACCACCGCCAGCGCCGTCTCGCCCAACGTGGGCATCGGCACCCAGATCGGCGCCCTGGCGACCTTCACCTCGCTGTACGCGGTCCTCGCCGTCGTCGAGGTCAAGCTGCTGGTCAAGTACGCCAAGGCCGGACCGGTCACCGACGAGCGGCCGCCCACCGAGGACCCGACCCTGCGCGGCCCCGCCTCCGGCGACGACGCCGACAAGCCGCTCGCCTTCGCCTACTGAGGCCACCGAGGATCGACGGGAACGACACACCATGGAACTTCACGACGTCTGGTTCGTCCTGATCGCCGTTCTCTGGATCGGCTACTTCTTCCTGGAGGGCTTCGACTTCGGCATCGGCATCCTCACCAAGCCGCTCGCCCGGAACACCGCCGAGCGCCGGGTGCTGATCAACACCATCGGCCCGGTCTGGGACGGCAACGAGGTCTGGCTGCTGACCGCCGGCGGCGCCACCTTCGCGGCCTTCCCGGACTGGTACGCGACCCTCTTCAGCGGCTTCTACATCCCGCTGCTGCTGATCCTGGTCTGCCTGATCGTGCGCGGCGTCGCCTTCGAGTACCGGGCCAAGCGGCCCGAACCGCGCTGGCAGCGGAACTGGGAGGAGGCGATCTTCTGGACCTCGCTGGTCCCGGCCTTCCTCTGGGGCGTCGCCTTCGCCAACATCGTCCGCGGCGTCGACATCGACGCCCAGAAGAACTACGTCGGCGGCTTCTGGGACCTGCTCAACCCGTACGCGCTGCTTGGCGGCCTGGTGACGCTCAGCCTGTTCACCTTCCACGGCGCGGTGTTCGCCGCGCTCAAGACGGTCGGCGACATCCGCGACCGGGCCCGGGCCGCGGCCCTGAAGGCGGGACTTGCGGCCGCGGCGCTGGCGGCGGTCTTCCTGATCTGGACCCAGGCCGACAACGGCAACGGCTGGAGCCTGGCCGCCCTGGTGATCGCGGTGCTCGCCCTGGTCGGCGCGCTCCTCGCCAACCGGGCGGCCCGCGAGGGCTGGGCCTTCGTCCTCTCCGGGGCGACGATCGTGGCCGCCGTCGCGATGCTCTTCCTGGCGCTCTTCCCCGACGTCATGCCCTCCACCCTGAACCCGGAGTGGAGCCTGACCGTGACCAACGCGGCCTCCTCGCCGTACACGCTCAAGCTGATGACGATCGTGGCCGCCGTGTTCACCCCGCTGGTGCTGCTCTACCAGAGCTGGACGTACTGGGTGTTCCGCAAGCGGATCGGCGTCCAGCACATCCCCGGGCACGACCCGGCCGCCGCGCTCGACCAGGGCTGAGGCCATGAAGCCGGTCGACCCCCGACTCCTCCGCCACGCCCGCGCCACCCGGGTCTTCCTCGCCGGATCCGTCCTGCTGGGGACGGCGAACGCGGCCCTGGTGGTGGCCCAGGCGGGCCTGATCGCCGAACTCGTGGTCCGCGGCTTCCAGCAGCGGACCGGGCTCGGCGGCCTCGGCACCCCGCTGGCGCTGCTGGCGCTCACCGCGGTCGGTCGGGGGTTGGTCGGCTGGCTCACCGAACTGGTCGCGCACCGGTCCGTCGCCCGGGTGAAGTCCACCCTGCGGCGCCGGCTGCTCGACCACGCCACCGCGCTCGGCCCGGCCTACCTGGCGGGCCGGCGCACCGGCGAGCTCACCACCCTGGCCACCCGGGGCGTCGACGCGCTCGACGACTACTTCGCCCGCTACCTGCCGCAGCTGGCGCTCGCCGTGGTCGTCCCGGCCACGGTGCTGCTGCGGATCGTCGGCGCCGACGTCACCTCGGCCGCGATCATCGCCGGCACCCTGCCGCTGATCCCGCTGTTCATGGTGCTGATCGGGATGGCCACCCAGGCCCGGATGGACCGTCAGTGGGAGGGGCTCTCCCGGCTCTCGCACCACTTCCTGGACGTGGTCGCCGGACTGCCCACGCTCAAGGTCTTCAACCGGGCCCGCGCCCAGGCCGCCACCATCGCCCGGATCACCGCCGACTACCGCCGGGCCACCCTGCGCACCCTGCGGATCGCCTTCGTCTCCTCCTTCGCGCTGGAACTGCTCTCCACCCTCTCGGTCGCACTGGTCGCCGTCACCGTCGGCTTCCGGCTGGTCGACGGCACCCTCGACCTGGAGACCGGGCTGCTGATCCTGGTCCTCGCCCCCGAGGTCTACTTCCCGATCCGCCAGGTCGGCGCGCTCTACCACTCCAGCGTCGAGGGCCTCACCGCCGCCGACCGGATCTTCGAGGTGCTGGAGACCCCGCTGCCGCCGCGCGGCACCGTCCCCGCGCCCGCCCTGGCCGGGGCCGCCCTCACCGCCGAGGGCCTCGTGGTGGCCTTCCCCGGCCGGGGCGCGCCCGCCCTGGACGGCGCCTCGCTCACCCTGCGCCCCGGCGAGACGGTCGCCCTCACCGGGCCCTCCGGAGCCGGCAAGTCCACCCTGCTCGGCGTCCTGCTGGGCCTCACCGCGCCCGCCGCCGGGACGGTCCGGATCACCGCCGCCGACGGGCGGACCCACGACCTGGCCGAACTGGAGCCGGACAGCTGGCGGCGGCAGATCGCCTGGGTGCCGCAGCACCCGCACCTGTTCGCCGGGACCGTCGCCGACAACCTGACCCTGCACCGGCCCGGCGCCACCGAGGAGCAGCAGCGCGCGGCCCTGCGCTCCGCGCACGCCCTCGACTTCGTCGACCGGCTGCCGCAGGGCCTGGGCACCCGCCTCGGCGAGGACGGCGCCGGACTGTCCGCAGGTCAGCGCCAGCGGCTCGCGCTCGCCCGGGTGCTGCTCGCCGACGACCGCCCGCTGGTCCTGCTCGACGAGCCCACCGCCAACCTGGACGGCGCCTCCGAGGCGGCCGTCGTCGACGCCGTCCGGGCGCTGGCCGCCGACCCGGCGCGCACCGTACTGGTGGTCGCGCACCGGCCCGCGCTGCTGGCCGCCGCCGACCGGCGGGTCCGGCTGGCCGGCCCGGCCGCTCCCCCCGTCGCCCCGGCGGCCGTCCCGGTGCTCGCCCACCGGGGGCGTCCGACACCGCCGGCGCCGGACCGGGACGGGCCGGCCCCCGCCGCGGGCGCCGTCCGCCCCCGGCTGGCGCTCTCGGTGCTGCTCGGCGCGCTCGCGCTCGGCTGCGCCGTGGCCCTGATGGCCACCTCGGGCTGGCTGATCTCCCGGGCCTCCGAGATGCCGCCGGTGCTGCACCTGATGATGGCCGTCACCGCGGTGCGCGCCTTCGGCATCGGCCGCAGCGTCTTCCGCTACGCCGAGCGGCTGGTCTCGCACGACGCGGTGCTGCGCACCCTCGGCACCCTGCGCGCCGCCGTCTACCGCCGGCTCGCCGTGCTCGCCCCGGCCGCGCTGCCCGCGTTCCGGCGGGGCGACCTGCTCTCCCGGCTGGTCGCCGACGTCGACGCCGTCCAGGACCACTACCTGCGCTGGCGGCTCCCGGCCGCGGTGGCGGTGGTGGTGTCCGCGGCCGCCGCGCTCGCCATGGGAGCCTTCCTGCCCGCCGCCGGGCTGGTGCTCGGGCTGGGGCTGCTGCTCGCCGGACTGGTGGTGCCGGTGCTGGCCGACCGCTGGTCGGCCGACGCCGAGCGGCGGCAGGCCCCGGCGCGCGGGCGGCTCGCCACCGCCGTCCTGGACGCCTTCAGCGGCACCGCCGAGCTCACCGTGGCCGGCGCGCTGCCGGGCCGGCTGGCCGCCGTCCGGGCCGCCGACGCGACGCTGACCGGGCTGGCCGCCCGCTCGGCCGCCACCGCGGCGCTCGGCACCGGGCTGATCACCCTGCTCACCGGCCTCACGGTGGCCGCCGCCGCGGCCGTGGGGCTGCGCGGCGTGGCGTCCGGCGCGCTGGCCCCGGTCTGCCTGGCCGTGGTCGTGCTGACCCCGCTGGCGGCCTTCGAGGCGGTCACCGGGATGCCGGCCGCCGTCCAGGCCCGCCGGCGCAGCCTGGCCGCCTCGGCGCGGCTCGCCGAGGTGCTGGAGGCGCCGGAGGCCGTGGCCGAGCCCGCGGAGCCGGCGGCGCTGCCGGGGCAGCCGCTGCCGATCGCCGTCCGCGGCCTGACCGCCCGCCACCCCGGGCAGTCGGCGGACGCGCTGGCCGGGGTGGACCTCGACCTCGGGCCCGGTCGGCGGATCGCCGTGGTCGGCCCGTCCGGCTCCGGCAAGACCACGCTCGCGCAGACGCTGCTGCGCTTCCTGGACCAGCGCGCGGGCAGCGTGGTGCTCGCGGCCGGTCGTCCACAGGCTGTGGACAGCCGGGCGCTGGCGGGGGAGGACGTCCGCCGGGTGGTCGGGCTCTGCGCGCAGGACGCCCATGTCTTCGACAGCTCGCTCCGGGAGAACCTGCGTCTCGCCCGGCCCGACGCCGCCGAGGACGAGCTGCGGGCCGCGCTCGCCGCCGCCCGGCTGCTGGACTTCACCGAGAGCCTGCCGGACGGGCTGGACACCATGGTCGGCGAGCACGGCGCCCGGCTCTCCGGCGGCCAGCGGCAGCGGCTGGCGCTGGCCCGGGCCCTGCTCGCGGACTTCCCGGTGCTGGTCCTGGACGAGCCCGCCGAGCACCTCGACCTGCCCACCGCCGACGCCCTCACGGCCGACCTGCTCGCCGCCACCGCCGGGCGCAGCACCGTATTGATCACCCACCGGCTGGCCGGACTGGACGACGGCACGGTGGACGAGGTGCTGGTCCTGGAGGCCGGCCGGGTGGTCGAGCGGGGCGGCTGGTCGGAGCTGCTGGCCCGGCCCGAAGGGCGGCTGCGCGCCATGCGCGAGCGCGAGCTCGAGGCGGAGGGTCTGCGGGAGGCGGAGGGGCTGCGGGAGGCGGAGGGTCTGCCGCTGGCGGTCGGGTAGCCCGGGCCCTTGTCCGTCGCGTCGCTCCTACCGCCGAAAACCGTACAAACTACGCTCAACGACATGGACTCCACGCCAGACCTGCCCTCCTTCGCCGCCTCGGAGCCGGAGCCCGACCAGGCTCCGCACCGCGTGCCCGAGATCTCGTCGCTCGGGCTGGACACCCTGGTCACCGAGGTGGCCGAACGGCTGCAGTCCGCCGCCGCCGTCACGGACCGGATGCAGCGGCTGCTGGAGGCGGTCGTCTCGGTCGGGGCGGGCCTGGACCTGCACGCGACCCTGCACCGGATCGCCACCGGCGCCGCCGAGCTGGTCGACGCCCGCTACGCCGCCCTCGGGGTGATCGCCCCCAACGGCCACGGGCTCTCCGACTTCATCCATGTCGGGATCGACGACGCGGTGGCCGCCGAGATCGGCGAGCTGCCGGTGGGCCGGGGCATCCTCGGGGCGCTGATCGACCGCCCCGAGCCGCTGCGGCTCACCGACCTCGGCGCGGATCCGCGGTCCTTCGGCTTCCCGCCGCACCACCCGGGCATGAAGACCTTCCTCGGCGAGCCGATCAGGATCCGCGACGAGGTGTTCGGCAACCTCTACCTCACCGAGAAGCGCGGGGGCGGCGCCTTCACCCCCGAGGACGAGCAGGTGGTGCACGCCCTGGCCGCCGCGGCCGGGGTCGCGATCGAGAACTCCCGGCTCTACGAGGAGGGCCTGCGCCGGGAGCGGTGGATCGCCGGCGCGGCCGCCGTCACCACGGCGCTGCTGTCCACCGACCAGGCGGAGGTGGCGCTGACCATCGCCGCCGAGCAGGTCCGGGAGCTGGCGGACGCCGCGCTCGGCATGATCCTGCTGCCGACCGTGGACGGCCAGATGCGGGTCGCCCACGCCTCCGGGGAGGCGGCCGAGTTCGTGCGCGGCGAACTGCTGCCGCCGGACAGTTTCGCCGCCCGACTGCTGGCGGGCGAGAGCGTCCACCTGGACGACATGTCCACCGATCCGACCGTGGTGATCCGGCTCGCCCGAAGCTTCGGCCCCTCGCTGGCCGTGCCGATGGTCGCGGCCAGCCGGGTGCTCGGCGGGCTGTGCGTCTGGCGTCCGCGCGGGGCGCTGCCGTTCACCGACGGCGAGAAGCAGCTGGCCGAGACCTTCGCCTCGCAGGCCGCGCTGGCGCTGAGGCTGGCCGAGGGCCAGCGCGACCAGCAGCGGCTCGCGGTCTTCCAGGACCGCGACCGGATCGCCCGCGATCTCCACGACCTGGTCATCCAGCGGCTCTTCGCCACCGGGATGATGCTGGAGGGGGCCGCCCGGCGGGCCGTCGTCCCCGAGGTGAAGGTCCGCGTCGGCGAGGCCGTCGACGAACTGGACGCCACCATCCAGGAGGTCCGCACCACCATCTACGCGCTCCAGCACGACGACCACGGCGACGCGCCCGACACCCTGCGGACCCGGGTGCTGCGCGAGTGCAGCCAGGCCGCGGCGGCGCTCGGCTTCAAGCCCTCGGTCTCCTTCGTCGGTCCGGTGGAGAGCCTGGTCGGCGAGAAGACCGGCCGTCAACTGCTCGCGGCCCTGCGGGAGATGCTCTCCAACGCGGCCCGGCACGCCCGGGCCTCCCGGGTCGGCGTGGAGGTCGACTCCACCGTGCACCTGGACGACGACGGCCGGCCCGTGGGCGGCGACCCGGAGTCGCTGGACCGGGGCGGGCGCCCCGGGGTCCTGCTGACCGTCACCGACGACGGCGTCGGCATCCCCGAGGGCGGGCGGCTCAGCGGCCTGCGCAACCTGACCCGGCGGGCCGAGGCGCTCGGCGGGGACGCCTGGCACGAGCCGGGGCCGCACGGCCGGGGCACCCGGGTGCGCTGGACGGCGCGGCTCTGAGTGCCCGTCGGAAGTGGCTGACCGCTCGTCGGAATGGTCGGGGCGACTCGGGACATTCTCGAACGGTTGGTGAACGACGCGCAGCGGCAGCGGGAGTGCTTGGCGCGCGGAAGGTGTGCAGTCGGTGAAAGTTTAACGAGAGAGAACTTCGCGGCCAACGGAGAAAGTTGTGCATTTCGTGGCCTTCCGGCGCTCTCGTGTGCACACATAGCTTTACTCCCGTCTCGGAGAGAAACCGGACCGTGGGGGAGCAGTGGACGCGTCTGGCCGCGGTCACACCGCAGCAGGGGCAGGTCGAGGGGGATTCCGGGCCGAACGGGCACCGGACGGACGGTACCGCTGGCAACTGAAGGCGCCGAACGGGCGTGTTGTCGCGGTCACCGCGGCCGCGTACGAGACGGCGGCGGAGGCGGAGCGCGGCTTCGACGGCTTACGGGTCGTCGCGGACGGGCTCACCGCCCGGATCACGCACGTCCGGGACGGCATCGGGTGGGTCTGGGTCGTCCCGGGCACCCGCAACCTTCCGGAGGTGCGGTCCAGCCGTGCCTACGAGCGTTACGCCACCTGTCAGAACGCCTTTCGGCGCTTCGTGGTGCTGCTGGCGAAACAGCCGGCCCTCGAACGTCCCGAACCGATGGAGCGGGGGCCGTCGTTGAGAACCACCGATGTCCGCTGAGCGACGCGGGCCGCGCCTGCTCTCCGTCCCGGTCGGCGACCGTTCGCTGTCCTGGGCGCTGCGCGCGGCGAACGGCAGACAGCTCGGCGTCGGCGTGCGCACCTATCGCAACGAGCAGGAACTCGCCGACGCGGTCCGTGAATTGATCATCGAGCGGACCGCACTGCGGTGCTCCGTCGGCCAGTCCGAGGCCCGCCTCTGGGTGTGGACGGCGTATTTGCCGCTCCGCACCACCCGTCCGGGCGCCGCCGAGGCGGCCGGGCCGGTGGCCCGCAGCGCCCGGGGCTACCTCCGGCGCGACCAGTGCCAGGCCGGCGTGACCGGATTCCTGTCCGGGCTCCAGCGCCTGGGGCAGGAGTCGCGCCGCCCCGGCCGGGAGGACAGCTGGCCGTTCTGACGGCCCGTCCGCCGTCCAGCAGCCGCCTTCGGGCGGCTGTTCGTGCTGGCCCGGCACCAGAACCGCCCTTCCCCCTCTTCCGGTGAAGCCCAGGTTTCCGGCAACCCCCCGAGTCGCCACCTGGAGAAGAACGTCACCGGCCTCCCACCTGCGACTTTCCCACCCTCCGCGGCCGGGCTGACCTGTCGCTAAACCTCTCCGAACCGAGAAATCGACAATCGGCGGCGGCCCCGGTCGGCCCTTCCGACGGAACCGGGCCGACCGACAGGATCGGCACTGCCGGAGCGGCCACCGCGGACGTGGCCACCGGCCCCGGGAACTGACCACCAGTACCCGGGCACAGCGATGTACTGCTCTCCCACCGGAGGAAGAGGAACATGCGCAAGACCGCTGCCAAGCTGCTCGCCATCGCCGCCATCGCCACCTCGGTCGCCACCGTCGCCGCCGGCACCGCCGTCGCCGACCCGTCGACCCTGCCGACCCTGCCGGCCGCGCAGGACATCGTGGGTGTCGGCTCGGACACCACCCAGTCGGTCCTGAACGGCCTGTCGGTCGGCTACAACGCCGCGCTGACCGCCGCGGGCAACACCACCTCCCCGCGTCTGTACAGCTGGGACGCGACCGGTTCCTCCCCGATCACCACCAAGACCGGTGCGACCTCGATCGCCCGCCCGAACGGCTCCGGCGCCGGCATCACGGCCCTGGGCGCCAACACCAGCGCCACGGTCGACTTCGCCCGCTCCTCGCGCGCCCCGCAGACCGGCGACCTGACCACCGACCTGTTCGTCGCCCTGGCCAAGGACGCCGTGTCCTGGGCCGCGAAGAACGGTGGCAACGCCCCGGCCGACCTGACCACCGCCCAGCTCAAGGGCATCTACGAGTGCACCATCACCAACTGGCAGCAGATCAGCCCCTCGCTGGCCAACGCCACCATCAAGCCCTTCCTGCCGCAGACCAGCTCGGGCACCCGCACCTTCTTCCTGAAGACCATCGGTAGCGGCACCCCGGTCGTCCCGGGCACCTGCGTCACCTCCGGCACCCAGGAGAACCAGGGCAGCGACCCGGCCCTGAACGACATCAACGCCGTCGTTCCCTACTCCGTCGCGCACTACGTCGGCCAGGTCTACTACGGCCAGGGTTCCGGCAGCGACGTCCAGGGCCCGCTGACCGTCCGCAGCGTCAACACCATCGCGCCGGTCGACACCGTCAACAAGACCATCGCGTCCGGCTTCGCCAGCACCACCTACGGCCGCGTGGTCTACAACGTCGTCCGCAGCGCCGACTGGAACGCGGGCGACGCCCACGCCACCGCCCTGCGCGCGATCTTCGGTGTCGGCGGCTTCATCTGCACCAACGGTGGCGCCGGCTCCACCATCGTCAAGAACTACGGCTTCCTCGCCCTGCCGAACGGCGCCTGCGGCTCCACCATCCACATCTGATCCACCCCGCACCTCGCACCGACCGCACGTCGCACCAACTGCACCGACCGGCGGTCACGGGCTCGCGCCCGTGGCCGCCGGCCCACCGGACGGCTCCCCCAGCACAGCAGGAGGAACGATGCGCAGGACCATGGGCAAGCTGCTCGCCGTCGTCGCACTCGCCGGCTCGCTGGCGGCCGCCACCGCCGGCCCGGCTCTCGCCGACCCGCCCGTACTGCCGCAGCCCCAGGACATCGTCGGGGTCGGCTCGCACACCACCGGGCCGTTGTTCAACGCCTTCTCGGCCGCCTACAACTCGTACCTGACCGGGCTCGGCGACACCACCTCGCCCCGGCTCTACAGCTGGGACTCGACCGGTCCCTCGCCGATCACCACCAAGGCGGGCGCCCCGGCGATCGTCCGCCCCTACGACGTCGGCACCGGTCTCGCCGCCTTCAACTCGGTGTTCCCCGCCGGCATCGACTTCGTCCGGGCCGACCGCGGCCCGCAGGGCGGGGACCCGACCACGGACGTCTTCGTCGCCCTGGCCAAGGACGCCGTGTCCTGGACCGCGACGAACGGCGGCCACGCCCCGGCCAATCTGACCGCGGCCCAGCTCAGGAACATCTACAGCTGCACGGTCACCAACTGGCGCCAGATCGAACCCTCGTTGGCGAACGCGACGATCAAGCCCTTCCTCCCGACGGCGGGCTCCGGAACGCGCTCGTTCTTCCTGGCCGCGATCGGCAACCCGATCCCCGGGCCGTGCGTGACCACCGGCCCCCAGGAGAACCAGGGCACCGACCCGGTCCTCAACGACCCCGACGTGGTGTTCCCCTACTCGGTCGGGCACTACGTCGGCCAGGTCTACTACGGCCGCGCGACCACCACCGACGCGCCCGGCCCGCTCACGGTCCGCAACGTCAACGGCATCGCCCCGGTCAACACGACCGCTCAGACGATCAACGCGGCGTTCGCCGCGACCGCCTTCGGACGGGTCCTGTACGACGTGGTGCGCCAGGCCGAGTGGACCGCCACCGACGCCCACGGCCAGGCCCTGCGCAACGTCTTCGGCAACCTGGGCTGGATCTGCCGCAACTCCGTGGCCACCGTGCTCATCAAGACCCACGGCTTCCTGACCCTGCCGCTCGCCGCCTGCGGCTCCAGCACCCACAGCTGACCCACCGTCCGGCCGCGGCCGGCGACTTCCCGGAGGACCTTGAACATGCGCAAGGCCATCGTCAGGCTGCTGACGAGTACGGCTCTCGCCCTCTCGTCGGCGGTCGGGATCGGCGGCGCTCCGGCCGTCGCCGATCCGTGGACTCCCGCCGCGACGGACATCGTCGGGGTCGGCGGGCACTCCTCGGCGGCGCTGCTCAACCGGCTCTCGCAGGACTACAACGCCTTTCTCGCCGGGAACGGCGACACCACCTCGCCGCGGCTGTACAGCTGGGACGCGGTCGGGTCGTCACCGATCGTGCCCAAGAGCGGGGCGGCGGCGATCGCCCGGCCGTTGGGCGCCGAGGCCGGGCTCCGGGCGCTGTTGAACACCACCAGTGCGACGGTGGACTTCGCCAGGGTGGAGCGCAGCCCGCGCGCCTATCCGGAGGACACCTCGGCGAACAACTTCGTCGCACTTGCCAAGGACGCGGTGTCCTGGGCCGCGAAGGGATCCGGCCACGCGCCGGCGAACCTCACCTCCGCCCAGCTCAAGAACATCTACGAGTGCACCGTCACCAACTGGCGGCAGATCGATCCGACGCTGCCCGACGCGACGATCAAGCCCCGGCTGCCGTTCGTGGGCTCGTCCGTCCGGGCCCACTTCCTGCGCACGGTCAACCAGGGCACGGACCTGGTGCCGGGCGCCTGCGTGGTCAGTAGGACCGATCAGATCGAGGACCAGGGCACCGACCCGTGGCTCGACGACGACGACGTCCTCCTCCCGTACTCCGTCGGCCACTACGCCGGCCAGGTGTACCGGGGACATGCCTCGGGTGCGGACGCCGCGGGACCGATGACCATCCGGAGCATCAACGGGATCGCGCCGATCGATCCGGCGCTCGGCAGGGTCAGCCTCGCCTTCGCCGGCACCACCTACGGGCGGGTGGTCAACAACGTCGTCCGGCGCGCCGACTGGGACGCGGGCGACGCTCACGCCGCGGCGCTCAAGGCGATCTTCGGGACCCAGGGCTGGATCTGCACGAACGCCGCCGGCGCCGCGGCCATCGCGGACTACGGCTTCATCCCGCTTCCGAAGAACGCCTGCGGAAGCGTGAGCCGCGCCTGATCCGGGGGAATCCGAGAACTTCGGCCGGTCGTCCACGCCGGGCATCGCGTGGACCGGCAGGCCGTCGAGGCGGCGCCGCACACGGCTGCCGTCTGCACCACCCAGCACCACTGTCACCTCTCCCAAGGAGTACAGCATGTCCCGTACCCGCGCCCGCCTCGCCGCGACCAGTGCCGCCGTCGTTCTCGCCGTTACCGGGATGAGCGGTGCGGCTGTCGCCGACGCGGCCCCGGCGGCCACGGCGGCCACCGGCAGCGCGGTGGTCACCTCCAGCACCACCTTCCTGAAGGACCAGGCGCTCAACGGCATCGTCGTCATCCCGCTGCCGACCGCCGACCCCGCGTACGACAGCACCACCGGCATCACCACCACCTTCCCGGTGACCGGCGGTTCCGGTGACCTGCCCGCCTACTACGGCGACATCGACCTCGGTGGCGGCCTGCTCTTCATCAACCTGTTCACCGGCAAGAGCGCCACCTTCAAGCAGCTGCACTTCAGCGTCGGCAACTGGCAGATCACCGGCGTCCCGGTCGGCGGCACCTCCCCGGTGGCGCTGCTGGACCCGGCCGGCGACAGCCAGGTCTCCCGCGCCAACGGTGTGCAGACCCTGACCTCGACCGACCTCCAGGTGGACCCGGCGGGTGCGCAGTACCTGGACACCAAGCTCAAGACCTCGTTCTTCAAGGGCGGCCAGTCGGTGGGTTCGCTCGCCATCAACTTCACCCCCGCCAGCTGACTTTCCGTCAGTCGACTGTTCCCGCATGACGGCGAGCCCGCGCCCAGGCGCGGGCTCGCCCGCATGCGGAGTTCCCAACTCCGGTACGGAGTCGTCGCGTTGTCGTCTCGTACATCCGGTCGACCTGATCCGGCCATGTAGAGCTGGCCGAATAGTAGGCAGCCGGAGCCGTCAGCCTGAGCGCGACCATTCCCTCGTTCCGCCCTCCGGGGCGGTTCGCAAATCCCGGAGGTGCCAGTCATGAGATTCCGCGTACCCGAACCGAGAGAGCGAGGGCGGTGGCGTCGGCGACTACCCTCGCTGACCCTTGTCCTGGCCGTGGTGGGTGCCCTGGTGACGGTACCGGTCGGGCTGGGTGGTGTGACCGAGGCGCACGCGGCCTCGTCGGTCACGGTGAAGGGGCCGAAGGTCTGGCGTCCGGGGCAGGTCCCGGAGTACGGGGACGAGGGCAGTGTCACCGTCTCCCAGACGGAGAGCCTCACGGACCAGGTGATCCAGGTCTCCTGGAGCGGCTTCACCCCGAGCGTGGACCTGAGCGGCGGGCCGGCGAAGTCCGTGCAGCAGCGCTCCAGCACGGTGCTCTACCCGGTGCGGATCTACCAGTGCCGCGGCCTCGACCCCAAGATCACCGACTGCTACGGCAGTTCGCTGTACGGCGGCAACCCCGAGCTCGGGTTCGAGCAGCCCGTGCTGCCCGCCGGTGTGAACGAGCCGGACCTCCCGTCGAACATGCGGATCTCGGTCACCGGGACGGACGGCTCCGGCACCGCGGCGTTCGAGGTGCGCTCGAAGCGTCTCAGCCCGTCCCTGAACTGCGACGCCACCCACCCGTGTTCCATCGCGGTCGTCCCCAACTACGGAGGGGACGCGAACGACCTCTACGGCATGCGCGGCGGTGTCCCGGACTGCAACGAGCACATGCTGGACCTCGACGGCGTCTTCAACACCGCCTCGGACTTCGTGATCGACGGGTCCGACAACCCGACGACCGGCGCGCATGCGGGCGAGATGTGCGCCTGGGCGCAGCGGGCCGTGGTCGGGATCAACTTCGCGCCCACGCCGGACGAGTGCGGCACGGTGGCCGCCGATGTCGTCGCCGCCGGTCTGGAGATGGCCAACCGGGCCATGCAGCAGTGGATCACCGGGCTCTGCCTCGACAAGTCCCCGCTCGGGGTCCAGTACTCCTCCGGTGGTGGCGAGCCGCAGGCCCGCCAGTCCTTCCTCAACGGCACCCGGGTGGACCTCGGTCTGACCGCGCTCCCGGACACGGGGGCGCCCAAGCGGCCGTACGTCTACACACCCCTGGCGACCACCGGCATCTCGGTGGTCTTCTGGGTGGACGACCAGGAGGCCGGCCGGCAGATCCGCGACATGCGGCTGAACGCCCGGCTGGTGGCCAAGATGCTGACGCAGACCTACCGGGCACCGGGTCTGAAGATGGAGTCGGTGGACGGCAACCCCTTCTGCATCTTCGAGGACGAGGAGTTCAAGCAGCTGAACCAGCTTCCGGCGTCGAGCGGCCTGAAGTGGCCGCCCTGCCGGGGTCCGGAGTACACGCTGCCGATCGTGCTCGGCACGGCCACCGACCTGACGGTCCGGCTGACCTCGTGGATCGCGAGCGATCCCACGGCGGCGCGGTTCATGGCGGGCGAGCCGGACCCGTGGGGCACCAAGGTCAACCCCCACTACATGGTGCCGACCTTCCAGGGTTACCCGATCGACCAGTTCGTCCGGGAGGACGACACCGGCGCGGTCCAGCCGGCGGGGCAGCCCCCGATCGCCGAGCACCTGAAGCACTGGAAGCAGTACGAGTGGAACCCGCTGCAGACCAGTCTCAACAAGGTGCTCCGTGATCTGCAGGACGGTGTGGTGACCGCGAAGCAGGCGGCGCCGATGGCCGACGGCACCCACCCCGGCTACGGGTCCCAGCCGTTCGGGACCCGCTCGCTGTTCGCGATCGTGGACAGTGGGCAGGCCAAGGCCTACGGCCTCTCCGAGGCGGCGCTCCAGAACGAGGCCGGCGCATTCGTGTCGCCGTCCCGCGACTCGCTCCTCGCGGCGGTCAACACCATGCCGGTGGACGCCGCGACCGGTATCCAGCTGCTGCCCTACGGTCAGTCGGGCAGCGCGTACTCCAAGGAGCAGCGGGCCTACCCGCTGACCGTGGTCCAGTACGTCATGACGCCCACCGGCGGGCTCTCCGCGGAGAAGAAGGCCGGGGTCGCCAAGTTCCTGAACTCCGTCACCACCACCGGCCAGCTCTACGGCGTGGAGCCGGGCCGGCTGCCGGACGGTTTCCTGGCGCTGACCAAGGACCAGCGGACGCAGGCCCAGGAGGCGATCGCGCACGTCCAGGCGCAGGACGGCAAGTGGCCGGGCAACCAGAAGCCGCCGGTCGAGCCGGGCGGCGGGGAGAACCCGTCGGAGCCCGGCTCCGGCACCTCGGGCGGCACCGGCGGCACCTCGGCCGGGACGACCGGCGGTTCCACCGGTGAGACCACCGGCGGCTCGGGCAGCACGGGTGCCACGGGCACCTCGGGCGGCACGGGTACGACCGGCGGCACCGGTACGACCGGTGGCACCGGTGGCACGGACAACTCCGCGACGACGTCCGGCACGACCTCCGGGACCTCCTCGGTGACCGACACCGGCGGCACGAGCTCCTCGGGCACCTCTGGCACCTCGGGCACCACCGGTGGGAGCAGCAGCTCCGGCAGCGGCGGCCTCGGCACCACCGGCGGCACCACCGGTACCACGGGCAGCACCGGCACGACCGCCGGCGGTACGGCTGCCACGGCGGGTACGCCGGCCAAGCAGGCTGCCGGCCCCGGCGCCACCGCGACGCCCGGCCAGAGCGCCGGGCCGCTGGCCGCGGCGCCGGTGGCAGCGGGTTCCCCGGCGCCGGACCGGTCCGGCGGGGCGCGGCTGCTGCTGCCGATCGCGCTGATCGCCGGCGCGGTGCTGCTGGTCGGCGGTCCGGCCGCGCTCCTGCTGGGCGGCACCGCCGCGGGTGCGCGGGCGGCCGGAGCCGCCCGCACCGCGTGGACGCGCATCCGCCGCCGTCCCTGACACCGCCCCGACGGTGAGGACTCGGCGGGGCCGCTGTCCCGGCCCCGCCGAGTCCCCTTCCCGGGGGCGGGAACCCCTGTCCCGGCGCTCCGCGCCGGGGCGGCGGCCCCCGTCCACCGATCCCTGGACCGAGCACTTTCCACCGAGCGCGCCGGAGAGCAGACCATGACAGCCGCCGCCGAGCCCGCGGCACCCTACGCCGAGGCTCCACGCCAGCCCGATCCCGATGTACCCCGCACCATCACCGCCCCCGCCACCAACGGCGACCGGGTGTTCCGCGGCCTGCTGCGGACGGCAGGCCTCTCGGTCTTCGCGATCATGGGGCTGATCGCCTTCTTCCTGATCCTGCGCGGCGCCGAGGCGCTGAAGGCGGTGGGCCTCGACTTCTTCACCGAGCAGAAGTGGCAGACCCAGGCCCACAACTTCGGTATCGCCGCGGTGCTGCCGAACGGCATTCTGATCGCGCTCATCGCCCTGGTCATCGCCGTTCCGGTGGCGCTCGCGGCGGCGATCTTCATCTCCGAGTACGCGCCGGTCCGGCTGCGGGCCGCGCTGATCTCGCTGGTCGACCTGATGGCGGCCATCCCCAGCATCGTCTACGGCCTCTGGGGCCTGTTCTTCCTCCAGCCGCGGATCATCGGCCTCTCCCGCTGGCTGAGCAACCATGTCGGCGACGCGATCCCCTTCCTCAAGGTGCGTACCGGTGACATCGGCACCTCGTACACCTCCTCGACCTTCATCGCGGGCGTGGTGGTCTCCCTGATGATCATCCCAATCATCACCTCACTGAGCCGCGAGGTGTTCTCGCAGGCGCCGCAGGGCGAGCGGGAGGGCGCGTTCGCGCTGGGCTCCACCCGCTGGGGCATGGTCCGCACCGTGGTGCTGCCGTTCGGTCGCGGCGGTGTGATCGGCGCGGTGATGCTCGGCTTCGGTCGCGCGATGGGCGAGACCATCGCCGTCGCGCTGATCATCTCGCCGAGCTTCAGGCCGATGACGCACATCCTGGAGAACGGCGGGAACTCGATCTCCGCCCTGATCGCGCTGCGGTTCGGCGAGTCCGACTCGCTGTCGCTGTCCGCGCTGATGGCGGCCGGTCTGGTGCTGTTCGCGCTCACCCTGCTGGTCAACGTGGGCGCGGGCTTCGTGATCAACCGCTCCCGCTCCGGCGCGGCGACGGCGGACTGATTCATGGCCGCTACGAGAACCCGCGGCCGGAACCCCCGGCCCCGGCCGCTGCCACCGCTCCGCCGCCGTGAAGGGACGCACCGATGACCACCCTGGACAAGGCGCCCGCCGAGGCGCCCGCGCCGACCGCCGCGCCGACGCCGGGCTCCGCCCCCGAACCGGTGGCCACGGGCCCGGAACGGAAGCTCAAACTGGGTGGAGTCACCCGCGAGGACGTGTTCACCGTCCTCGGCGCGCTCGTCGGATCCCTCGGGCTCGACTGGGTGCTGTACGAGCGGGTGCTGCCGTTCAGCGGCGCGCTCGGCTTCCTGCTCTGCTGGTACCTGCTCTTCCTGGTCGGCTACTACGGCCTGGGACGCCTCCAGTGGGGCGGGCTGATGGTGCGGGAACGCCTGGTCTCCGTGGTGGCCTGGAGCTCCGGTGCGCTGGTGCTCGGCCTGATCGCCGACCAGATCGGCTACGTCGCCTCGCGCGGCTACGAGGCCGCCCAGCACGGGAACTTCTTCACCGAGACGATGGAGCGGACCGCCTCGCTGTCGCCGATCACCTCCGGCGGAGCGGTCCACGCGGTGGTCGGCTCGCTCGAACAGCTCGGCCTGGCCACGCTGTTCGCCGTGCCGCTGGGCATCGCCGCCGCCGTCTTCATGTCCGAGGTGGGCGGCCGGATGGCCCGCCCGGTGCGGACCCTGGTCGAGGCGATGACCGCGCTGCCCTCGATCGTCGCCGGCCTGTTCATCCTCGGCATCGTCATCCTCACCTTCGGCTTCGACAAGAGCGGGTTCGCCGCCTCGCTGGCGCTGACGGTGATGATGATGCCCATCGTCACCCGGGCGGCCGAGGTGGTCATCCGGCTCGTCCCCGGCACCCTGCGGGAGGCGTCCTACGCGCTCGGCGGCAGCCAGTGGCGGACGGTGTGGAACGTCGTCCTGCCGACCGCCAAGCGCGGCCTGGTGACGGCCGTGGTGCTGGGCATGGCGCGCGCGGTCGGCGAGACCTCGCCCGTCCTGCTGACCGCGGGCTTCACCTCCCGGATGAACGCCAACCCCTTCGAGGGCCACCAGATCTCGCTGCCGCTCTACATCTGGAGCTACGTCAAGCTGCCGGTCGACCAGATGGTCGCGCGGGCCTTCGCCGCCGCACTCACCCTGATGGCGGTGGTGCTGATCCTGTTCGTCACCGCCCGCATCCTCGGCGGCCGGGCCGCCGGAGAGATGAGCCGCCGGCAGAAGCGTCGGATGGCCCGGGCCGAGCGACAGGCCGCCGTCCCGAGGCCCGCCGCGCCGTCCTTCGGGGCGGCCCCCGTCGCCGCATCCGTGGCCGCACCCGCCGATCCGGCCGTCCGGCCGTCCGCCGCCGCGCCGTTCCGGTCGGCCGTCGCCACCGGGGAGCACTGATGTTCCGAACAACCACCCTCCGCACCAGAGGAGTTCCCATGTCGCGGGAGGCCGCACGCCGCCCCCTGACGCGCCTGTTCGGCGTGTTGCTGTCCACCCTGCTCGCGGCCGGCTCGATGCTCCTGGGCCAGGCCACCCCGGCGCACGCGGCCGTCGCGCTCACCGCGAGCGGCTCCAGCTGGGCCTTCCCGGCGATCGACCAGTGGCGCCAGGACGTGGGCCCGCAGGGGATCCAGATCGACTTCAACGCCGTCGGCTCGGCCGTCGGCCGCCAGGACTGGAACACCGGGCGCAACGACTTCAGCGCCTCCGACGTGCCGTTCCGCACCCGGATCGACACCGGTGCCAACCAGGCGACCCAGGGGTCCGGCCAGGCGGGCGTGGAGAGGGTCGTCTACGGCTACTCCTACGTGCCGATCACGGCCGGCGGCACCGCGATGATGTACCACCTGACGGTCGGTGGGAAGCTGGTCCGCGACCTGCGGCTCTCCCCGCAGACCCTGATGGACATCTTCACCGGCAAGGTCACCAACTGGAACGACCCGAAGATCACCGCGGACTACGGCAAGGCACTGCCGAACCTCAAGATCACCCCGGTGGTCCGCTCCGACGGCTCCGGCGCCACCGCCCAGTTCACCCGGTGGATGAGCCACTCCTTCCCCGCCCAGTGGGACGAGTACTGCAAGTCCGTCAACGGCGTCACCTGCGGCGAGTACACCGAGTTCTTCCCGGCATCCCCCGGGATGACCGCCCAGAGCGGCTCCGACGTCGTCGCCGGCTACATCAAGGCCTCCTCCGGCGAGGGCACCATCGGCTACGACGAGTACGCCTTCGCCAAGCGCAGCGACTGGCCGGTGGTGAAGGTCCTCAACCCGGCCGGCTACTACACCCTGCCGACCGCCTCCAACGTCGCCGTCGCGCTGACCGCGGCCAAGATCCGCGGCGTCGACGACAGCACCTCTCCGGACGACCCGAACTACCTCCAGCAGAACCTCGACGGCGTCTACACCAACGCCGACAAGCGCTCGTACCCGCTGTCCAGCTACAGCTACCTGATCGTGCCGCGCAGCAACTCGCTCCAGGCACTGCCGAAGTTCAGCAACGACAAGGGCTCGGCGCTCAGCCGCTTCCTGTCCTACGTGCTCTGCCAGGGCCAGGGCGAGGCGGACGACCTCGGCTACTCGCCCATCCCGCGCGGTCTGGTCCGCGGCGGTCTGCTGCAGACCCAGCACATCCCCGGCAACGCCAGCACCGTCAACCCGGACACCCTGGCCGGCTGCGCCAACCCGACCCTCAACGCGGCGGGCCAGCTCACCATCCTGGACAGCGCCCCGCTGCCCAGTGAGTGCGACGCCAAGGGCACCGCGCTGGACTGCAAGATCGTCAACGGCAAGCCGACCAGCGGCTCCGGCAGCACCGGCGGCTCCACCTCCGGCGGCGCGGCCACCGGCGGTTCCGGCGGCACCGGCGGCGCGGCCTCGGGCGGCGCGGCGACCGGCGGTTCCGGCGGCGCGGCCTCGGGCGGCGGTGCCGCGACGAGCGGCGGAACCGGGACCACCGGCAAGACCACCACCGGCGGCACCGGCACCACCAAGACCCCCGGCGCCACCGGGACCGGCACCACCGGCTCCACCGGCACCACCGGCGGCGCGGGTACCACCGGCGGGGCCGGCACCACGGGCGGCACCGGCGGTGACGGCGGCGCCGTGGCGACCGACCCCAACGCCCCGGCCGCCGGCACCGACCCGAACGCGCCGGCCGACGGGACCGACGGCCAGGGCGTCGAGGAGGTCGTCGACCCGCAGACCGGCCAGGTGGTCGCACGCGGCCGCGGCAGCGGCACCGCCACCGAGGTGGCCGCCGACGTGGTCGAGGTCGCGGGCCGCCCGGAGGACTGGACCCTGAGCACGCTGACCGCGCTCGAACTGCTCGCCGTCGTCATCGTCCCGCCGCTGCTCGGCCGCCGGCTGCTGCGCCGGCGCTCGCAGACGGGCGGCCGGTCATGACGGCGCCCGCCCTGGAGAAGCCCGCCGGGACGGCGCCGTCCGCGCCGTCCCCGGCGGAGGCGGCACCGCCCGCCGCCCCGGCCCCGGAGACCGCTCCGGCCGGGTCGGACGGCTCCGGCCGGAGCGCCAAGCGGATCAGGTTCCTGCAGGCGGCCTGGGCGGTGAGCCTGCTCGCGGCGCTCACCATGGGCTTCGTCGGCTACCTGTTCACGCTGTCGCACGTCCAGCAGAAGCACTTCCAGTCCACCGCCTACAAGTCCTTCCGGGACCAGCTCGGCAAGGCGACCGCCCCGACCGGCAAGGCCGCCGACGGGTCCCCCGTCGCGCTGCTGGACATCCCGGCGATCGGGCTGCACCAGGTGGTCGTGGTGGAGGGCACCACCGGCCGGGACCTCATGCGCGGCCCCGGCCACCGCCGGGACACCGCGCTGCCCGGGCAGACCGGGGTGGCGGTGCTGTTCGGCCGGGGGGCGACCTTCGGGGCGCCGTTCGGCGAGCTGAACAAGCTGCGGGTCGGCGACCGGATCGAGGCCACCACCGGCCAGGGCAAGTTCACCTACACCGTCAATGTGTACGGCGACCAGGACCACCCGATCGTCGACCCGGTCCGCAACCGGCTGGTGCTGGTGACCAGCGACTCCAACTGGATCCCGGAGTCCACGGTGATGATCGGGGCCCGGCTGGACGGCGACCCGGTGGTCAACCCCGGCGGGCGCCCCGCCACCGTGCCGTACGACAAGGCGCTGGCCGCCGACAAGGGCGCGCTGGCCGCGCTGCAGCTGTGGACGCTGGGACTGCTCGGCGCGGTGGTCGCCGTCGTCGTGCTGGCCCGGTACTGGCACCGCTCGGCCGCCTACCTCAGCCTCGCGCCGGTCGTCGGCGCGCTGCTCTGGGCGGTCTACGAGAACGCCGCCGCCCTGCTGCCCAATCTCTACTGACGCGCGCCCGGAGGACCGTACCGATGACGGATGCACCGATGACCGACGTACCGCCCAGCCACGGGCCGGGCGACCCGGCCGAGACCACGATCACCCTGCCCGCCGTCCCCGCGGGCGCCGACTACGTCGGACACGACGGGCAGCAGCTGCTCTACCCGCAGGACGCGCACTACCAGGGCTACCCCGAGGAGTCCGTGCTGGCCGGGCTGGAGACCCGCGAGGTCTCCGCCTGGTTCGGCGCCCGCAAGGTGCTGGAGCGGGTCTCGCTGACCATGCCGGCCGGCGAGGTGACGGCCCTGATCGGACCGTCCGGCTGCGGCAAGTCGACCTATCTGCGGATCCTCAACCGGATGCACGAGATGGTCCGCGGCGCCGCGCTCTCCGGCGAGGTGCTGCTGGACGGCGACGACGTCTACCGCCCCGGCCGCCGTCCGGCCGAGGTGCGCCGCCGCATCGGCATGGTGTTCCAGCGGCCCAACCCGTTCCCGGCGATGTCCATCAAGGACAACGTCGCCAGCGGGCTCAAGCTCGCCGGCATCAAGGTCACCAGGGACGAGCGCGAGCACCTGGTGGAGACCAGCCTGCGCCAGGCCGGCCTCTGGGACGAGGTGGCCGGCCGGCTGGAGGCCCCGGGCGGCTCGCTCTCCGGCGGCCAGCAGCAGCGGCTGTGCATCGCGCGGTCGCTGGCCGTCTCGCCGGACATCCTGCTGATGGACGAGCCGTGCTCGGCGCTCGACCCGACCTCCACCCGCCGGGTCGAGGAGACCATCGCGGAGCTGCGCGGTCAGCTCACCATCGTGATCGTCACCCACAACATGCAGCAGGCCCAGCGCGTCTCGCAGAGCTGCGCCTTCTTCCTGGCGACCCACGACACCCCGGGCCGGATCGTCGAGCACGGGCCGACCGAGCAGGTCTTCCACCACCCGCGCGACCAGCGGACCTCGGACTACGTCAACGGCCGCTTCGGGTAACCGTCGGCCCCGCTCGCACGCCCGCCCGCTCGCCTACTCGTCGCCGCGGTGCCGGAGGATCTCCTCCAGCACCGCGGCGACGCCGTCCTGCTCGTTGCTCACCGTGTGCAGCGCCACCGCCGCCAGCACCTGCGGGTGGGCGTTGGCTACGGCGTACGCGGTACCCGCCCAGGCCAGCATCTCCAGGTCGTTCGGCATGTCGCCGAAGGCCACCACCTCGTCCCGGCCGATCCCCCGCCCGGCGCACCAACGGGCCAGCGTGCTGGCCTTGGTGACGCCGGGCGCGCTGATCTCCAGCAGCGGGATCGGCGCCGAGCGGGTGATCTCGGCGAGGTCCCCGGCGGCCTCCCTGGCCTCGCCGAGCAGCTTGTCCGGGTCCAGGTCCGGGTGCTTGGCGAGCAGCTTGAACAGCCCGCGCACCGGCCCGCCCTCGCCCAGCAGCCGCTCCGCCGGACCGACCGGGTGGTTCTCGTCCTGCCCCCACATCCGGACCTCGTAGCCGGGCTCGCGGGCGAACCCGGCCGGGTACTCGAAGGCGAACGCGATGCCCGGCAGCTTGGCCCGCAGCCGCCCGACCACCGCGAGCGCCTCCGCCTCCCCCAGCGGGAACGACTCCAGCAGCTCGCCGCGGCGCACATCCACCACGGCGCCGCCGTTCGAGCAGATCGCCACCCCGTGGCCGCCGATGTGCGCGCTCACCTGCTGCATCCAGCGCGGCGGACGGCCGGTCACGAACACCACCTGGATCCCGGCCGCCTCGGCGGCGGCCAGGGCGGCGGCGGTGCGCCCGGTGACGGTGCCGCCGGAGCAGAGCAGGGTGCCGTCCAGGTCGGTGGCGATCAGCCGGATCGCGGGAGCGGTGCGCGGTGTGGTCACCGACCCATCTTCGCCCACGCACCGCCGCGAGGTCACCGGGGTGGTCGGCCCGGCCCCGGATCGATCTTTGCGGCACGTTTCGGCCCCGGCCGCACCGGTTTCCGGCCGATCACCCCGCCCCCGGGGTGTCCCACCGCCCCCGACCGGGCAGGACTCCCCTCGGCCACCCCGTCGGCAGGAAGAGCCATGCCAACTCGCCAGGTCCGAGACGAGAGCCCCCCGACCGCCCCCGAGGACGCCCCGCCGCCCTCCCGCGAGCCGGTCCTGATCGGCGACATCCTCTTCGACACCCTCGCCGAGCTCGCCCGCCGCACCACCCCCGCCCACCCCGTCCGCCTCCCCGCCCAGCGGCCGCACCCCTGAAGCAGGGGGCGCTGCGGGTCCCGGGTCAGATCTCCTCGACCGCGACGCGCGGGTGGCACAGCCGGCGCAGATCGTCGAGGTCGCTCGTCACGACGGTCACGTCACCGTGTTCGAGGTGGGCGGTGGCCGCGAGCATCGCGTCGACGGCGTACTTGTGCCCGTGCAGCCCTTCGGCTGCCAGCAGCTTGCTCGCGGCACGGGCGATCTCTTCCGTGACGGGTCGCACCTTGGTCAGGGAGACGGCGTGGTCGAACGCCGCCTGGGGGACCTTGGGGTCGCGTGCCTCCACGAGCGTGGCCGCGCTGGTCACCAGCAGGAGATCGAGCGTGCGGGCGACGTCCAGCCACACGGTCATGTCGCGGTGCCTGCGGGAGAGCTTGGAGAGCGCCTCGCTGTCGAGGACGAGGGTGCCGCTCACGCGGCGTCCGCCGGAGCGTCGCCTCCGCGACGGGCGGCGTGGTGCGCACGGATGCGGTCGGCCCTGGCCGCCACTTCGGCCGGGTCGACCGGTCCGTGCTCGGCCTCGGCGGCCGCGATGTACTCGTCGACGGCCTCGCGCTGGAGCTGCCTCTGGACGGCTTCCTCGATGTACGAGGAGACACCCTGCTTCCCCGCCCGCGCGCGGATCGCCTCCAAGGTCTCCGCGCGCAGGGAGACGCTGGTGACTCTGGTCTTGCCGGCGCGGGAGGAGTCCATGGCAGAAGTGTATTACACCGTGTGTGATCGATGCGGGTCCTCCCGCCCGCTGTCGCTGGAGGATCACGGAGGAAGGCGGCCCCGCCCGCCGGCGCGGGCGGGGCCACCGGTTCAGGGGGCGAGGCGCTTCAGCGCCGCGGTGGTGATGCCTTCGACCGAGGCTGCGGGGCCGGTGAGCTCGACGAGGGCGACCCGGGTGCCGCTGCGCAGGACGGCGACCCCGCCACTGGCGGCGCCGTCGCCGTTGTAGGAGGGGTACCAGTGGGCGGTGCCGCCGGCGGCGGTCAGGGTGTGGGCCGCGCCGTAGTACCAGTGGCCGGCGGGCTCGTGCTGGCAGTCCTGGACGAGCGCGACGAGCTGCTGCTCCCAGGTGGCGGCCACGGGCCCGGTGGGGGCGCTCGCGGCCGACTCGATCAGCAGGCCGTCGGTGGCGAAGGTCCAGGTCACGGAGGCGTACGCGGTGGCCCGGCCCTTGGTCAGGTCGCGCATCGTCTGCTCGCCGGAGCACGCGGACAGCCCCTGGCGCCCGGTCAGCGCGACGGTCGCGCCGACCGGGGCCAGGCCCTGCTGGACCTGGTCCTCGCTCTGGACGAGGGCGGCGGAGCCGAGTCCGGGCGCGGGGGCCGTGACGGCGGCAGGCTGGGCGGCGACCGTCGCGCTGGGCGCGGCCCCGTCGGCGGTGGCCGACCGGGTGCCGACGACGCTGACCGCGATCAGTGCGGCGGCGACGCAGGCCGCGGCGGCGACCCGGTTGCGGCGAACGGACTTCTGCTGGACGGCCCGGTTCTCGGTCATCTGGTCCCCCTGGTGGTCGGGACGCCCGCTGCGTCCTCGTACAACCGGGGAGATGCCGCCGGGGTCGGGAAAGTCGGATCCCTGGCCGGCTGTTTCAGAGCCGTGACAGAGCGGTCCTGACGACGCGGTCCATCGCGGCCGTCCCCAGGCAGGTGTGGACCTCCAGCACCCCGTAGTGGCTGCCGTTGCGCAGTACGGCGACGCCGCCGCAGGGCTCCTCGACCTCCGGCGCTCTGCCGGTGGTGTTGAGGAGGCCCTCGTAGGTGCCCATCCAGCTCGCGGTGACGTCCGGGGCGAACCGCACCGTCGTGGTCCTTCCGTAGACCCAGTGCCCCGGCGGCTGCTCCTGGCAGGTCACCTGCTCCTGCAGCAGGCGCTCGGTGAAGTCCTGCGCCAGGGACGGGCTCGGGGCTTCGGCGACGACCTCGCGGGCGACCTGGTCGACCTTGTCGGTCGCCCAGGTGGGGTCGTCCGGGTCGGTGCGGAGGCTGGTCGTCAGTCCGCGGAAGTGGGCGCCGGGCACGCCGAGGGTCTGGGTGAGGGTCTTCTCGCCGCTGCAGGCCGAGTTGGCGTAGAACCCGTCGCCGTACCGGTCGGTGACGTGGATCCGCCCGGTGGCGACCTCCGGGCGGAACGCCAGGGGTTCCAGCAGGTTCGCGGTCGTCACCGGCCCGGGCGCACCGGGTGTCGCTGGCGCACCGGGAGCATCGGTCGGCGAGGCGGAAACGGAGGCCGAGCCGGGCGTCGTCGTCGCGGGAGCCGACCGCCCCGCCGGGCCCGCGTCCCCGCCGGCGGGCGGCGGCAGGACGAACCGGCCGGTCGCCAGCCCGAGCACGGCGGCCGCCACCAGGGCGGCGACGGCGGACCGGGTCCGGACCACGGCGTGGCCGCCGCCGCCCGCCGCGGGACCGCCGTTCACGGACCGGTGACCAGGCGTTCGCGCATGAAGCGGCGGGCCTTCTGGATCCGGTCCTTGACCGTGCCCATCGGGGTGTCCAACTGCTCGGCCACCTGGGCGTAGGTCAGGTCGCCCAGGTCGCGCAGCACGAAGGACTCCACCAGCGCGGGGTGCTGCTGCTCCAGCGCGGCCAGCGCCTCCATCACGTCGAGCCTGGTCCCGGCGATGACGCTGGTGGTGCGCGGGTCGACATGCTCGGGGAGGTCGGCGTGGCTGTCCTCGGCGCGCCGGCGCATCGAGCGGTAGGTGGACCGGGCGGCGTTCGAGGCGATCACGGTCACCCAGCCCTGGAAGGAGCCCCGGCCGTCGTACTTGCCCAGGTGCGTGCTGATGGACAGCAGCGCGTCCTGCGCGGCCTCCTCCGCGTCGGCGTGGTGGGGCAGGAAGCGCGAGCAGCGGCGCAGCACCACCGGCCGCAGCTTGGCCAGCAGGTACTCCATCGCCCCCGGGTCGCCCGCCCGGGCGGCCGCCACGAGCCGTTCCGGCTCACCTTCCTCGAACACCCGGATCCCCCGTTCCGTCCCGCCCGGTATCGCGTCCGCCGAAGAGGAGTTCCGCACTCCCCCCGACTCCGGCAGAATGCTGCCACATGCGCAAGCTCGGCCGTTACCTCCTGCTGGAGCGGCTCGGGGCCGGCTCCTTCGCCACGGTCTGGAAGGCCTACGACCCGGAGCTCGACACCGAGGTCGCGGTGAAGGTGCTGGCCGAGAACTGGGCCGCCAACGCCGATGTGCGCGAGCGGTTCCTGGCGGAGGCGCGACTGCTGCGCCGGATCGCCAGCCCGCGGGTGGTCCGGGTGCACGACGTCGGGGTGCAGGAGGACCGGCCCTACTTCGTCATGGACCTCGTGCGCGGCGGCACCCTGGCGGACCGGGTCGGGCAGTGCGAGCCGCGGGAGGCCCTGCGGCTGGCCGCGGAGGCGGCCCACGCGGTCCAGGTCCTGCACGAGGCGGGTGTGGTGCACCGCGACGTCAAGCCGTCCAACCTGCTGCTCGCCACCGACCCCGCGCCGGCCGCGGTGCTGGTGGCGGACCTGGGCAGCGCGAAGCAACTGGCCGACGCGTCCGGGCTGACGGTGACCACGGGCACGCCCGCGTACATGGCACCGGAACAGGCCTTCCAGACCGGTGGGTTCGACGGCCGGGCCGACGTGTACGCGCTGGCCGTGGTGGCCTACGAGCTGCTGACCGGTCAGAAGCCGTTCGGCCCGGGCGGGCGCGCCACGGCCATGATGACCGACCGGCCGACCGCCTCGACGCTGCCGGAGCTCCCGGCCGGGGCGGAGCTCCCCCCGCACGTCGCCCTGCTGCTGCGGGCCGCGATGTCCGTCGAGCCGGCGGACCGGCCGCCGACCGCCCGGGCCTTCGCGGACGCGCTGCTGGCTCCGGCCCCGCAGCCCCGGCCCCCGGAGGAGGGCCGCGGGTGGCCGACCCCGCGCACGGTCCGGCTGACCCCGCGCGCGGTCTGGCTGGCGTCCGTCGCGGTGTTCACGGCGACGACCCTGCTGAGCTGGCTGCGGCGCTGAGTCCGACGGGGGGCCGGCCGCCGACGGCTCCCGTAGGGTCGACGGCATGCGACTCAGTACGGTGATCCTCCCCATCCACCGGTGGAGCGAGGGGCAGAAGATCTGGCGGCGGGCCGAGGACCTCGGCTTCCACGCCGCCTACACCTACGACCACCTGTCGTGGCGGTCGTTCCGGGACGAGCCGTGGTTCGGATCGGTGCCGACGCTGACCGCGGCGGCCACCGCGACCGAGCGGATCCGGCTGGGGACGCTGGTGACCTCGCCGAACTTCCGGCACCCGGTGACGCTGGCGAAGGAGCTGATCACGCTGGACGACGTGTCCGGCGGGCGGCTGACGCTGGGGATCGGCGCCGGTGGGACGGGGTACGACGCGACGGCGATGGGCCAGGAGGCCTGGTCGCCGAAGGAGCGGGCGGACCGGCTGGGGGAGTTCCTGCCGCTGCTGGACGAACTGCTGACCAACGACGCGACGACGCGTGAGGGCGCCTACTACTCGGCGGTGGAGGCGCGGAACATCCCCGGCTGCACGCAGTCGCCGCGGGTGCCGTTCTACGTGGCGGCGACGGGCCCGCGCGGGCTGCGGCTGGCCGCCGAGTTCGGGCAGGGCTGGGTGACGTACGGGGACCCGAAGGGCCCGGCGGACGTGCCGGTGGAGCAGGCGCCCGGCGTGGTCGCGCAGCAGATCGCGAAGCTGACGGCGGCCTGCGAGGCACGCGGGCGGGACGCCGGCGAGCTGGAGAAGGTGCTGCTCCAGGGCTCGACGGCGGAGAAGCCGCTGGAGTCGGTGGACGCCTTCGTGGACTGGGCCGGGACGTACCGGGAGTTGGGGATCACCGAGCTGGTGGTGCACTGGCCGGTGCCGGACTCGATCTTCGCCAACGACCTGGCGGTGTTCGAGCGGATCGCCACCGAGGGCCTCGCCCAGCTGGGCTGAGGGGAGCGGCGCGCGGGCGGTGCCGGGCCGCCCGCGGCCGTGGTCCCGAGGAGCCGGCCCCTAGGGGACGGGCGGGGCGGTGTCATCCCGGAGTTGCAGGCGGGCTCGTCATCGCAGCCCATGTTCACAAGGGCACACGCGCACTACGTTGAGCCTGTGTCCACTGTCATCAAGACGGACGGCCTCACCAAGAGGTTCCCCCGGGTGACTGCCCTCGATCAGCTGACCGTTGAGGTCGAGCCCGGGGTGGTCGGTCTGGTGGGAGCCAATGGCGCCGGCAAGTCCACACTCATCAAGATCCTGCTCGGGCTCTCCCCGGCGTCCTCCGGGACCGGGCGGGTGCTCGGGCTGGACATCGCCACCCAGGGGTCGGCGATCCGTGAGCAGGTCGGCTACATGCCGGAGCACGACTGCCTGCCGCCGGACGTCTCGGCCACCGAGTTCGTGGTCCACATGGCGCGGATGGCCGGGCTGCCGGCCGCCGCCGCCAGGGAGCGGACGGCGGACACGCTGCGGCACGTCGGCCTGTACGAGGAGCGGTACCGCCCGATGGGCGGCTACTCGACCGGTATGAAGCAGCGGGTGAAGCTGGCGCAGGCGCTGGTGCACGACCCGAAGCTGGTGCTGCTCGACGAGCCGACCAACGGGCTGGACCCGGTCGGCCGGGACGACATGCTGGCGCTGATCCGCCGCGTGTACAGCGACTTCGGCATCTCGGTGCTGGTCACCACCCACCTGCTGGGCGAGCTGGAGCGCACCTGCGACCACCTGGTGGTCATCGACGGCGGCAAGCTGCTGCGCTCCTCGTCGACCGCCTCCTTCACCGGCGCGACGGCCACCCTGGCGGTCGAGGTGACGGACCACCCGGAGGACCACGGCCTGGACGCGAGCGCCGCGGTGCGCACGCGGCTGGTGGCGGCGGGCCTGTCGGTGGAGACGGAGGGGCCGCGGATCCTGCTGGTCCGGCTGGCGGGCGACGAGACCTACGACGCCATCCGGGACGCGGTCGCGGGGCTCGGTCTCGGCCTGGTCCGGCTGGAGCAGCGGCGGCACCGGGTCGCGGAGCTGTTCACCGCGAACGCGGACGGCGCCGAGAGCAGTGCCAGCACCGACAGCACCCGGACCACGGAGAACGAGGGGAGTACCGCAGATGTCGCTGCCTCCTGAGTTCCGCCCGGCCGACACCGGCGTCATCCACGACATCGGCTACCGCGGCTACACCGGGCCCCGGCTCGGCCGGGGCTACGCCGCCCGCTCGCTGTTCACCCAGAGCCTGCGCGCCGCGTACGGCCTCGGGCGGTCCGGCAAGTCCAAGGTGCTGCCGATGCTGGTGCTGGGCGTGGCCACCGTGCCCGCCCTGATCATCGTCGCGGTCGCCGTGGTCACCGGGGTCGACAAGCTGCCGGTGGACTACGCCCAGTACCTGAGCGCGATCGGGCTGGTCGTCTCGATCTTCCTGGCCTCGCAGGCGCCGGTGCTGTTCTCCCGGGACCTGCGCCACCACACCGTGCCGCTGTACTTCTCCCGGCCGATCACCCGCACCGACTACGTCCGGGCCAAGTTCGGGGCGATGGCCTGCGCCCAACTGCTGCTGATGCTCGCGCCGCTGCTGGTGCTCTACATCGGCTCGCTGCTGGTCGGGCTGAAGTTCGGGGACCAGACCGCGCACTTCTTCTACGGTCTGACGGCCGCCGTGCTGTACGCCCTGGTGCCGACCTCGGTCGCGGTGGTGATCGCCGCCACCACGCCGCGGCGGGGCTTCGGGGTGGCCGCGATCATGGGCTACCTGGCGGTGACCACCGCGGTGGTCGGGGTCGTGGTGGGGCTGGCCACCACCACGGTCGGCTTCGACGAGCCGCTGCCGACCTACCCGCAGTGGGCGGTGCTGCTGTCGCCGGGCGGGCTGGTGGAGAGCCTGACCAACGAGCTGTTCGACCTCGGCACCGGCCCGGAGCGGATGCACGCTCCGGGCGGGCTCGGCCTGCTGGTGTTCACCCTGGTCGCCGTCGCGATGGTGGCCGGCTCGTACCGGCTGCTGCTGCGCCGCTACCGAAGCATTTGAATCTTTCGAGCGTTTGAGAGGGCGTCATGGCCACCATCACCATCGACAAGGTCTCCCGCTGGTTCGGGAACGTGGTCGCCGTCAACGACGTCAGCATGTCGATCGGCCCCGGCATCACGGGCCTGCTCGGCCCGAACGGCGCCGGCAAGTCGACCCTCATCCACATGATGAGCGGCTTCCTGGCACCGTCCACCGGCACGGTCACCCTGGACGGCGCGCCGATCTGGCGCAACCAGGAGGTGTACCGGCAGATCGGCCTGGTCCCCGAGCGGGAGTCGATGTACGACTACCTGACCGGCTGGGAGTTCGTGCTCGCCAACGCCGAGCTGCACGGCCTGCCCCACCCGGGCGCCGCCGCCCGCAAGGCGCTCGCCCTGGTCGAGATGGAGTACGCCCAGGAGCGGCGCACCGGCACCTACTCCAAGGGCATGAAACAGCGGGTCAAGATGGCCTCGGCGCTGGTCCACGACCCGGCGGTGCTGCTGCTCGACGAGCCGTTCAACGGCATGGACCCGCGCCAGCGGCTCCAGCTGATGGACCTGCTGCGGCGGTTCGGCGCGGACGGCCGGACGGTGCTGTTCTCCTCGCACATCCTGGAGGAGGTCGAGCAGCTGGCCCGGCACATCGAGGTGGTGGTGGCCGGCCGGCACGCGGCGTCCGGGGACTTCCGCAAGATCCGCCGGCTGATGACCTACCGCCCGCACCGCTACCTGGTCCGCTCCAGCGACGACCGCAAGCTCGCGTCGGCGCTGATCGCCGACCCCTCGACGGCCGGCATCGAGCTGGACTGGCAGGAGAAGGCACTGCGGATCCAGGCGGTGAACTTCCAGGGCTTCACCACCCTGCTGCCGCAGGTCGCCCAGCGGGCCGGTATCCGGCTGTACACCGTGGCCCCGGCGGACGAGTCGCTGGAGAGCGTGTTCTCCTACCTCGTCTCCGCGTAGCCCCGGCACCCGGCCCCCGGGCCGCCGATGCCGCCGCCCGCCGACCGGCACCCCTCACCAGGACCAGGAACCCCAGGAAGGCCGACCCACCATGAACCCGACCGTCGCCAGGCTGACGCTGCGCGGCCTGCTCGGCCGCCGCCGCGGCTTGCTGCTGCTGGTGGTCCCCGTCCTGCTGCTGCTCGTCTCGGCGTTCGCCGCCGCGTCCAGCGGGAACCACCACGACCTGGTCGTCGACATCCTCGGCAAGCTCGGTCTGGGGACCCTGCTGCCGATCCTCGGACTGGTCGTCGGCACCGGCGCCATCGCCACCGAGATCGACGACGGCTCGATCGTCTACCTGCTCGCCAAGCCGCTGCCGCGCTGGAAGATCATCACCACCAAGCTGACGGTGGCGATCGGCATCACCTGGGCCTTCTCGGCGGTGCCGATGCTGCTGTCCGGGTTGCTGATGTACGGCACCAAGGAGGGCCTGGCGCTCGCCTACACGGCCGCCGCGCTGGTCGCCGGGGCCGCGTACAGCGCGCTGTTCCTGCTGCTCGGCGTGGTGACCCGGCACGCGGTGGTGGCCGGGCTGGCGTACGCGCTGGTGTGGGAGTCGGTGATCGGCAACTTCGTCGAGGGCGCCCGCAAGCTGAGCATCCAGCAGTGGGGGATGGCGGTGGCCGAGTCGGTGGCCGCCGAGGGCTCGCTCACCTCGGTGGTCTCGCTCGGCGCGGCCGTCGTGCTGCTGCTGGTGGTCGCGGTGGCGGCGACCGTGCTCGCCTCGGTGAAGCTGGCCGGGCTCACCCTGGCCTCGGAGGAGTAGGACACCTCCCGGAGCACACGTACGAACGGCCCGCACGGCTCACCGAGCCGTGCGGGCCGTTCCGTCCGCGTCAGAGGGTGCGGTCCCGCCCGGCGCCCCAGCCGGCGACGGCGACCACGCCGGTCAGGACCAGCATCAGCGCCAGCACCGTGGTCCAGCCGCCGGTCGCCTGGCGCAGCGCGCCCGCCCCGACCGGTCCGGCCGCCGCGACCAGGTAGCCGACCGCCTGCGACATCCCGCCCAGCTGGGCGGCGCCGGCGGCGCTGTCGGTCCGCAGCACGATGAAGGCGAGGCCGAGGCCGAGCGAACCGCCCTGGGCGACGCCGAGGATGACGGCCGCCACCCAGGCGCCGGGCACCGGGGCGATCAGCAGGACGGCGATGCCGACCGCGTTGAGCAGGGCCATCGCGACGGCGAGCGCCCGCTGGTTGGTCATCCGCCCGGCGAACAGCGGCACCAGGAAGGCGCCGGCCACCTGGACCAGGTTGGAGAAGGCGAAGACCAGACCGGCCTCGCCGCGGTCCATCCCGTGGTCGGCCAGGATCGTCGGCATCCACGCGACCAGGGTGTAGACCAGCAGCGACGAGATGCCCATGAACAGGCTGATCTGCCAGGCCAGCGGCGAGCGCCAGATCCCCTGGATCGGCCGGACCGGGGCGACCGGCGGGTTGGTCACACCGACGGCACCGACGGCACCGACGGCACCCGCGCCGTCCCGGGCCGCCCGGGCCCGCAGCACCTGCGGCAGCCAGGCCACCGCCGCGACCAGCGCGAGCAGCGACCAGGCGCCGAGCGAGGCCTCCCAGCCACCGCCGAGCGCGTGCTCCAGCGGCACCGACAGACCGGCCGCCATGGTCGCGCCGACCAGCATGGTGGTCGAGTAGACGCCGGTCATCGCGGCGGCCCGGTCCGGGAACTCGCGCTTGACCAGGCCGGGCATCGAGACGTTCAGTACGGCGATCGCGACCCCGATCACCACGCACCCGGCGTACAGCGCCGCCACCGAGGGCAGCACCCGCAGCAGCACTCCGGCGCCGAGCACCAGCACCGCGCCCAGCACCACCCGCTCGGTGCCGAACCGCCGGGTCAGCCGGGGGGTGAGCGGCGCGCCGACGCCCTGGAAGAGCACCGGCACGGTGGTGATCAGTCCGCTCGCGGTGGCGGAGAGACCGAAGGAGCGCTGGATCTCGCCCACCATCGGCGACACCGCCGCCAGGCAGGCGCGCATGTTCAGGGCGACCAGCAGGATGCCGGTCAGCAGCAGCGCGGGGTGGGCGAGCCGGGAGCGGACGGGGAGCGGGACGGCGGTGGTGACAACCGGCTGCTGGGCACGGGTGACGGCCATGGGTGGTGCTCTTTCGTGGGATTCGGAGTGCGTCCGGGCAGGCGGACGGAACGGAAGGGGGGCCTCGGCCCGCTCACTTCCGGGCGGCGATGGCGGCGAGGAGCTGCTCGACGGCCGCGGTGGGTTCGGCGAGCAGCTCGCGACAGGCCCGTTCGGCCCGGTCCGGGTCGCCGCTCTCGATCGCGTCGACCAGTGCCGCGTGGGTCGCCACGACCACCTCGGGCATGTCGTGGTCGCCGAACGCCGTCCGCATCGACTCGCGCACCGAGGCGCCGAAGTAGCGGTACACCTCGGTCAGCGCCGGGTTGTGCGCGGCCTCGACGACGGCGGTGTGGAACTCCAGGTCGTGCTCGACGGTGGCCTCGCGGCCGGCCCGCTCGGGGTGCGAGGCGATCACCTCGGCCTCGCGGGCCAGCGCGGCCCGCATCCGGACGATGTCCTCGGGGGTGTGCCGCAGCGCCGCCAGCCGGGCGGCCTCGGCCTCCAGGGCGGCCCGGACCTCCAGGACGTCCCGCACGCCGGAGCGCTGCACCCCGCGCAGTACGGCGGCCGGGTCGCTGGTGGAGCGGACGAAGGTGCCCTCGCCCTGCCGGGAGACCAGCATGCCCGCGTGCACCAGCACCCGGATCGCCTCGCGGACGGTGTTCCGCCCGATCCCGAGGCGTTCGGCGAGCTCGTGCTCGGTCGGGATCCGCGAGCCGACCGGCCAGACGCCGCTGCTCAGCTGCTCCCGCAGCTGGTCGATCGCGGTGTCCACCAGGGAGCGCCGCCCGGCGGTCTGCAGCGTGTCGTTGCCGCTGTGCGCGCTGCTCATGGCGGGCTCCTCCCGGTCTGTCGGGCTCGGTGGTCGAGGTGTGGTGCGTCGGGGCGTGGCGGTCGAGCGCCCGGTGTGTCGAGGCTCGGTCGTCGGTCATCCTACAACTGCTTGCCCGGTCATCCTACAACTGGGGATGAACGGCCCGGGAACCGTCCGCGGCGGCCTGGCGTTCCTCCGGACGACCGGCGCTCCGGACCGCCCCGGAAGGATCCGGGAGGACGGGCCCGGTCCACACCCCCTGATGCGAGGAGAACGTCCGCATGGTGTTCAAGAAGCTGCTCGGTGCCCTGGGCGTCGGCGGTCCCGGTGTCGACACCGTCCTGAGCACGCCGGTCGTGCGGCCCGGCGGGACGATGGCCGGCACGGTCGAGCTGACCGGCGGGACGGTGGAGGCGGACATCCGGGGGATCACGCTGACCCTGGTCGCCCGGGTGGAGATCGAGCACGAGGACGGCGAGAGCACCGGCCTCTACCCGTTCGCGCGGTTCTCGGTCACCGCGCCGCTGAAGCTGGCGCCGGGCGAGAACCGCTCGATCCCGTTCTCCGTCCAGGTGCCGTGGGAGACCCCGGTCACCGCCGTCGCCGGGCAGCGCCTGCACGGGATGCAGCTCGGTGTGCGCACCGAGGTCGACATCGCGGGCGCGCTCGACAAGGGCGACTCGGACCCGCTGGAGGTCGAGCCGCTGCCGGTGCAGCACCGGATCCTGGAGACCCTGCTCCAGTTGGGCTTCCGGTTCCGCGCGGCGGACCTGGAGGCCGGGCACATCCGCGGCACCGGGCAGACCCTGCCCTTCTACCAGGAGATCGAGTACTCGGCGGCGCCGCAGTACGCGCACTCCTGCAACTCGCTGGAGGTCAGCTTCGTGACCACCCCGGACAAGGTCGAGGTGGTGCTGGAGGCGGACCGCCGGGGCGGCCTGTTCGGCGGTGGCGGGGACGTGATCCGCACCCATGTGGTCGGCCACGGCCAGGCGGACGAGGACCTCACGGCGCTGGTGGACGGCTGGATCCGCGCCGCGCTCTGAGGCCGCGCGGCCCCGGCCCCGGGTTCGGTCGCGGCCCCGCTCTCGGAGCCGCACCGGTCCGGGGCCGGGATCAGCCGTAGGAGACGTTGCTGCAGATGTCGTCGTCGCCCGACCTGGCCTCGCTGACCACCTCGGTGGGCAGCGGGGCCGGACTGCCGGCCGGGCCGGTGGCGGTCGGCGAGGCGGAACCGCCCGCCGCGTAGTCCCGGCCGAGCCGCAGACTGATCCCGGCCGCCTGCCCCGGAGCCACCGCGGCGCCCGGGAACAGCGCGGCGACCTTCTCCGCGGCGGCCCGCTGCCCGGTGCCGTACTCGACCGTGGTGGTCGCCCGCGCGGTGCCGCGGCTGGACGTCCCGGCGACGGTGACCCGGGCCGCCCGCAGGGTCTCGGCGGCCCGGGCGGCCAGGCCGGCGGCGTTGGTGGCGTTGTACACGGTGACCCGGATCGGCGCGCCGTCGGCGCCGACCGCCGGGGAGGGCTCGGCGCTCGGTGTCGGTGTGGGCGTGGGTGTGGGCGTCGGCTCGCCCGCGGCCTCCTGCTGGCCGGTGGCGTCCTGGCCGTCGATGGTCCGATCGGCCTGCAGGGTCCGCCACAGGGTGTCGACCGCCGGGTGCACCAGATCGATCCGGGCGCCGGAGTAGCGCCAGGGCGTGGTCAGGAACTTGACCTCGTGCAGATCGATGCCCTTCAGCGTCAGCGCGAAGTCCACCAGCTTGGCGGCCGAGTCCAGGCCGGGGTCGACGGTCATCGAACGGGTCGCGGCGTCGGCCAGCGGCAGCAGGGTGCCGGGGCTCAGTCCCTTGCTCTTGATCTTCGCCAGCAAGGAGGCCAGGAAAGCCTGCTGACGCTTCATCCGGCCGACGTCCGAGTCGTCCCCGATACCGTGCCGCAGCCGCACGTAGTCCAGCGCCTGCTGCCCGGAGACCCGCTGGCGGCCCTTGGCGAGCACCACCTTGCCCTTCCGGCCCAGGTTGGGGTTGATGTTGCCCTCGTGGATGTCGTTCGGCAGGCAGACGTCGACCCCGCCGACGGCGCCGGTCATCGCGGCGAAGCCCTCGAAGTTCACCTCGATGGTGTGGTCCACCCGGATGCCGGTGAGCCGCTCCACCGTGTTCAGCGTGCAGGCCGGGTTTCCGGTCTCGGAATTGCCCACCGAGAAGGCCGAGTTGAACATCTGTGCGGGCTGCTCCCGGGTCCACTTGCCGTTCGGCAGCTTGCACCGGGGCACGGTCACCAGGGCGTCGCGCGGGATCGAGATGCCGACCGCGTGCCGGTGGTCCGCGTACACGTGCAGCAGGATCGTGGTGTCCGAGCGGGCGCCGGTCTCGTCGCCGCCGCCCAGGTCGCTGTTCTTCCCGGAGCGTGAATCGGAGCCGATCAGCAGCAGGTTGACGGGCCGGTTGCCGTGCGCGTCGGCGGCCGATTCGGGCGGGCGGTCCGGGGAGATGGCATCCGCGTCGAAGGAGCGGAGATTGCCGTTCAGCTTGTAGTACACCGCGCCGCCGGCGCCGGCCAGGACCACCAGCACCCCGGCCACGGACCAGGCGATCAGCCGTCGGGCGCCGCTGCGGCCGTCCCGTTCGGAACCCGGGGCGGCGGCGGTCCGCCTCCCGTTCCCGGCGCCGCCGCCCCGGGCTTCGGCGCGGGGCTCCCTGGGGGCGTCCCGGCGGGCGGCCCGGGTGGCCGTCCGACCGCCCTCGGCGGTCCCGCCCCGGCCCGGGCGGACCGGGTCGGCGCGGTCGCGGGCGGCCCTGCGGGCCTCGGCCCGGCCGCCGGGGCGCGGCGACGGGAGCCGTCCGGGGCCGTCCTCGGGCCGCTCGGTCCGGACCGCGTCGTCGGTCCGGACGCCGCCGTCGGCGCGCCCCCGCCCCGCCGGATCCGGCGGGCTCCCGTCCCACTGGACTGACATGGCGCGCACCTCTCAGTGACCGAAGCGGGCAACCCTGGGAGCATACAAACTCTTCCGCCGCCGCCCGGCCGCCGAACCCGGCCGAACCGGGCCGCACCCCCGCCGACCCGGGCGTTCGCCGCACCGGGCCGCCGCACGGTCACTCCAACGGCTGAACCGGCGGGCGGCGCGGGCGGGTTCACCCCGGCGTGCGGCGGACGCACCGCGACCCCGGCGCGGGTACGGCACCGGGGTCGTGGGAGTTCGGGGTCGGGCGCGGAGGGAGCGCGGGGATTCAGAGCGCGGGGAAGAGGCGCTCCAGCACGGCGGCGACGCCGTCCTCGTCGTTGCTCAGGGTGACCTCGTCGGCCACCGCGAGCAGCTCCCGGTGCGCGTTGGCCATCGCGACGCCGTGCCGGGCCCAGCCGAACATCGGCACGTCGTTGGGCATGTCGCCGAAGGCGATGGTGTCGGCGGCCGTCACCCCGAGCCGACGGGCGGCGACGGCCAGCCCGGTGGCCTTGGAGAGGCCGAGCGGCAGCAGTTCGACCACACCGGCGCCGGCCATCACCACGCCGACCAGGTCGCCGGCCGCGTTGCGGGCGGCCTCGGCGAGGGCGTCGTCGCCGAGTTCGTGGTGCTGTATGTACAGCTTGCTGATCGGGGAGGCGAGCAGCTCGGACGGCGGGACCTCGACGACCGGCAGCTCGGAGCCGATCTGCAGCCGGTAGCCGGGGCCGGCCAGGACGTCGCCCTCCAGGCCGTCCTGGTTGGCGGCGATCGCCAGCGGGCCGACCTCGGCCTCGATCTTCTCGATCGCGAGCGCGGCCACCCGGCGGTCCAGGGTGAGCGAGGTGAGCAGCTTGTGCGCGCCGGCGTCGTAGACCTGGGCGCCCTGGCCGCAGACCGCTATGCCCCGGTAGCCGATCTCGTCGAAGACCGGGCGGGCCCAGGTGGCCGAGCGGCCGGTGACGATGATGTGCAGCGCCCCGGCCGCGGTGGCGGTGGCCAGCGCGGCGCGGGTGCGCGCGGTGACGGTCTCGGAGCTGCTCAGCAGCGTGCCGTCGAGGTCGGTGGCGACCAGCTTGAAGGGCAGGCCGCCACCGTCCGAGGGGGAGACGGGGCTGGGGCTGGTGGTGCTCATGGGCCGTGCGTCTCCCGGGAGTTGCTTCTTCACTGCGGACCGGCGGGGCCGGTGCTACTTGACCGGCTCCAGCACGGTGCGGCCGCCGAGGTAGGGGCGGAGCGCCTCGGGGACCACGACCGAGCCGTCGGGCTGCTGGTGGTTCTCCAGGATCGCCACGATGGTGCGCGGAACGGCGACCAGGGTGCCGTTCAGCGTGGCCAGCGGGCGGACCTTGCCGTCCTCGCGCATCCGGATGGAGAGGCGGCGGGCCTGGTACTCGGTGGTGTTCGAGGTCGAGGTGACCTCGCGGTACTTGCCCTGGGTCGGGACCCAGGCCTCGATGTCGAACTTGCGCGCGGCCGAGGCGCCGAGGTCGCCGGAGGCGACGTCGATGACCCGGTAGGGCAGTTCGAGCGCGTTGAGGAAGTCCTTCTCCCACTGGAGCAGGCGGCGGTGCTCGTTCTCGGCGTCCTCGGGGGTGGTGAAGACGAACATCTCCACCTTCTCGAACTGGTGGACGCGGATGATGCCGCGGGTGTCCTTGCCGTAGGTGCCGGCCTCGCGGCGGAAGCAGGACGAGTAGCCGGCGTAGCGCAGCGGCAGCTTGTCGGCGTCGAGGATCTCGTCCATGTGGTACGCCGCGAGCGGGACCTCGCTGGTGCCGACGAGGTAGCGCTCGTCGTCCTCCAGGTAGTACACGTTCTCCGCGGCCTGGCCGAGGAAGCCGGTGCCGTCCATGGCGGCGGCGCGGACCAGGGCCGGGGTGATCATCGGCACGAAGCCGGCGGCGGTGGCCTGGGCGATCGCCATGTTGACCAGGGCGAGCTCCAGCAGCGCGCCGACACCGGTCAGGTAGTAGGACCGGGCACCGGCGACCTTGGCACCGCGCTCGGTGTCGATCGCGCCGAGCAACTGGCCCAGCTCGACGTGGTCGCGGGGCTCGAAGCCCTCGGCGGCGAAGTCGCGCGGGGTGCCGATCTCCTCCAGCGTGACGAAGTCCTCCTCGCCGCCGACCGGGGCGGCCGGGTCGATGAGGTTCGCCAGCGAGCGGAGCAGGCGCTCGGCCTCGTCCTTGGCCTCGCCCTGTTCGGCGTCGGCGGCCTTGACCTCGGCGGCCAGCTCCTTGGTGCGCTGGAGCAGGGCGGCCTTCTCGTCGCCCTGGGCCTTGGCGACGAGCTTGCCGAGCGACTTCTGCTCGGCGCGGAGTTCGTCGAAGCGCGTGCCCGAGGACCGGCGGCGTTCGTCGGCGGAGAGGAGGGCGTCGACCAGGTCGACGTCCTCGCCACGGACGCGCTGCGAGGCGCGCACTCGGTCAGGGTCCTCACGGAGCAGGCGAAGGTCAATCACGGGGCCAAGCCTACCGGGCGGGGGCCCGTCCACCGGTACCGGTTTTCCCCTGGGGATAACTCGCCCCAGCCTGTGGATAACTCTTGTGGGAAACGATCCCAACCCGGGTTATCCACAGGCTCCCGGCCGGGGCTGTGGATCGTGGGGCGGCGCCGGTGGACTGCGGAACGAACCATGGAATTCGGGTTTGAAACCTTATTTGACCTTCCCGGGTGAGGGAATTGAAGCACTCGGACGGGTGATTTGCCGACACCCGGGTGACTCTGGTCCGATTAGTCATCTCTGCGACGCAAACCGATGATCCGACCGATGTGCGCAGTGGCTATACCGGTTTGTCGACTCGTCCCCAAGCCTGTGGATAACTCGAGCCTGTGGACAGTGGAAGCCCCTGTGGACAAGCCGGGGGCCGGGGCGGCCGCCCTGTGGACGACCGCCCGGCGGTGCAGAAAACGGTTTCAAAAGGACAAGTGGACGGCGAATGTCCCCCGGATGTCCTCGGCCGTCGTCAACGGTCCTCGGCTGTCCGGAGCCGTTCTCGCGCCCGTCAGATGTCCCCGCGCCCGTCGAGGCAACGGGAGAGCCAGTCCGCGGCCGCACCGAAATCCGCGTCCGAGGTGCCGGGCCGCTGGTGCCCGGACACCTGCCGGTCGGCACGCGGATAGGAGCCGAGGAACCGCACCTGCGGGCAGATCCGCTTGAGGCCCATCAGCGCCTCGCCGACCCGGCGGTCGCTGAGGTGCCCCTCGCAGTCGATCAGGAAGCAGTAGTTGCCGAGCCCCTCCCCGGTCGGGCGGGACTCGATCCGCATCAGGTTGACCCCGCGCACCGCGAACTCCTGGAGCAGCTCCAGCAGCGCGCCCGGGTGGTCGTCCGGCAGCCAGACCACCATCGAGGTCTTGTCCGCCCCGGTCGGCGAGGACACCCGGCCCGGGCGGCCCACCAGGACGAACCGGGTGGTCGCGCTCTGCACGTCCACGATGTCCTTGACCAGCGGGTCCAGCCCGTAGATCGGGGCCGCGAACTCGCCCGCGAACGCCCCGTCGTACCGGCCCTCGGCGACCAGCCGGGCGCCGTCGGCGTTCGAGGCGGCCGACTCCCAGTGCGCGTCCGGGAGGTTGGCGGCGAGCCAGCGGCGGACCTGGGCCTGCGCCACCGGGTGGCTGGTGACGGTCTTGACGTCCGCCAGCCCGGTGCCCGGCCGCACCAGCAGCGCGAAGGTGATCGGCAGCAGCACCTCGCGGTAGATCATCAGCGGGACGCCGGAGGCGAGTTCGTCGTTGGTGGCCGTGACGGCGCCCTCGACCGAGTTCTCGATCGGCACGAACGCGCCCGAGGCCTCGCGGCCCCGCACCGCGTCCAGCACCAGCTGCACCGAGGACATCGGCACCAGCTCCCGGGTCGCCGCCTCCGGCAGGGTGCGCAGGGCCGCCTCGGTAAAGGTCCCGGCCGGCCCGAGGTACGTGTAGCGGGTGGCCGACATGACGCCTCCAAGGGGAACGGGACCGACGGGAGTTCGGCGGACCGCCGAAAGAAGCCACCTTAGCCACTCCCGGCGCCGCCCGTGGTCGCGTCCCGCTCCGTGGGAGGAGACCGGACGACCGGTGGACGGCGGGCGGTCACGCGCCGGGCGGACCGGGCCCACCGGGCAGGTCGCACGGCCCGGACGGCCCGGTCGCCCGGACGGGCGGATCAGTCGAACAGGCTCTGCCCGACGTACCCGTCCGGCGACACCCCCGGCGGGACGGCGTACAGCCCGCTCGCCTCGTGCCGCAGGAAGCGGGACAGCCCGTCGCCCCGGGCCAGCTTGCGCTGCACCGGGGTGAACCCCTTGCGCGGGTCGGACTGGAAGGCCAGGAAGAGCAGTCCGGCGTCCGGCGACCCGTCGGCCAGCAGGCCGTCGTGGTACGAGAACCCGCGCCGCAGCATGGCCGCCCCGCCGTTGGCGGCCGGCGCCGCGACCCGGATGTGCGCGTCCGCCGGCACGGCCAGCGACCCGTCCGCCGCCTGCGCGGCGAGGTCCACCGGGGTGCGCTCGCCCGCGTCGGCGGCCGCGCCGAGCGGTGCGCCGTCCGACTTGCGCCGTCCGATCACCCGCTCCTGGCGGTCCACCGGCAGCGCCTCCCAGTTGTCCAGCAGCATCCGGATCCGCCGGAACACCAGGAACGAGCCGCCCGCCAGCCAGGCCGGCTGCTCGCCCCCGGCGGCGACGAACACCTTGGCCGCGAAGCCGTCCTCGTCCGGCCGGGGGTTGTTGGTGCCGTCGACCTGGCCCATCAGATTGCGCCCGGTCATCGGGTTCGGGGTGGCGCCGGGCGTCCGGGCGAAGCCGGACATCTGCCAGCGCAGCGCCGCGGTCCCGGCCGCCTGGCGCTGGAGCACCCGCAGCGCGTGCACCGCGACCAGGGCGTCGTCGGCGCCGATCTGCACGAACAGGTCGCCGTCGCCGCGGGCCGGGTCCAGCGCGTCGGCCGGGAAGGCGGGCAGCGGCTCCAGCCCGGCCGGGCGGTGGTCGGCCAGCCCGGTCCGGTCGAACAGGGTGGCGCCGAAGCCGAAGGTGACGGTGAGCGAGCAGGGCCCGGCGTCCAGGGCGATCTGGTTCTCGAACTCGTCGGCCGGCTCGCCCACCGCCATCCGGGTGGCGGTGCGCGACCAGCGCCGGAGCAGCGCCCGCACGCCGTCCCGGCCGACCCCGCCGGCCAGGTCGAAGGCGGCCAGCTGGACCCGGGCCTGCTGGGGTTCGAGGATCCCGGCCTGGTGCTCGCCGTGGAATCCCACCGCGGCGAGCCCCAGACCGGGGCCCGCCCCGGTCGCCGCCCTGGGCGGGCTCTGGTCGCGCCGCTCCACGGTCAGGGCCGTCGCGGCCCCGGCCCCGGCGCCGACCACCAGGCCGGCCCCGGCGGTGCCCAGCAGCGTCCGCCGGGTCAGGCCGGGGGCACGGCCCCCGGTGCTGCCCCCGTCGGTGGTGTCCCCGGCGGCGCTGTCGGTGCCGGTGCTGGTGCTGTCGGCGTTGGTGCTGGTGCTGCTCTCCATGGGGATGGTCCGCCCTATCCGATCTTCAGCTGCTTGATCTCCGTGGTCTGGTCGATGTCGGAGGATCTGATCACCACCGACACCACCCAGTTCCCGGCGAGCGGCAGCTGCGCCGTCCCGGTCCAGCGGCCGGTGCCCTCGGTGGTGAGCGGGACGGTGAGCGGGCCGAGGTCGCGGTCCGGCAGGGTGAAGGCGAGCTCGACCTCGGGGACCTCGACGGGCGAGCCGTCCGCGCCGTCCAGCTTCAGGTGCACCTCGTTCGACCCGGTGCCGGCCGGGTTGAGGGTGACGGTCGCGGTGCCCTTGGCGTTCGGCGTCCGGCCCTTGGTGTCGTACGGGAGCTTGAGCTCCACGGTCCGGCCGGGCACCGTCTGCGGGGCGGGCGCCCCACCGGTGGTCCCGCCGGAGGTGCCGCCGGACGTCGTGGCGGCGCCGTTCGCCGCGGCGGCCGCGACCTCGCCCGCCACCCGTCCGGGCGGGGAGTTGGTGAGCAGGGTGGTGACCACCAGGACGGCCACCGCGACCGCCGCCTCGACCAGCACCGAGCGGCGCAGGCCGGCCCGGGTCGGGGTGAGCCCCCGGTCCCGGTCGGCGTTCGCCCGGGCCGCCCGCTGACGGGCCAGCTGGGCCCGGCGGACCGGGTCCTCGGTGTCCGCGCCGCTGTCGGAAGCGGCATCGGAGGCAGCGCCGGAAACGGTCTCGGACGCGGTGTCGGGGCCGGGAGTCGCGGCGACCGCGACCGGCTCCGGCACGACCTCGGCCGCCTCCTCCGGGGTGGCGCGCAGCCGGGCGAGCCAGGTGCGGGACATCCAGGCGACGCCGAGCATGGCGATCACACAGCCGGTCTTCACCAGCAGCAGCCGCCCGTAGTCGGTGCCGGTCAGCGCGCCCCAGCTGCCGAGGCCGCGCCAGGACTGGTAGACGCCGGTGCCGGCCAGCACCAGGACGGCGCCGAACGCGATCTTCGAGAAGCGGTCCGCGACCTCCGCGCCGATCCCCTCGCGCAGCCCGACCAGCATCGCGGCCAGGCCGCCCAGCCAGAGCGCCATGGCGACCAGGTGGAGCATGCCGAGCGGCAGCGCCAGCCAGACCTGGATGCCCACCGAGGCGTGGTCCGCGCCGGCCCAGGTCGCCGAGAGCGCGACGGCCAGCACCAGTCCGGCCACCCCGAGGCCCAGCCGGGCCTCGCGCTGCGGGCGTTCGGCGGCGCGCCGCTCCAGCTCCCGCAGCTCGGCCTCCTCCGGATCGCCGTCCGCCCCGGCCCCGGCGGTCCCCGGTCCGGTCCTGCCGGCCCCGGCCGTACCGGCCCCGCCGTTCGCGGCGGCCTTCGCACCGGCGCCCTGCGGCAGCCCGAGCTGACCGACCAGCAGGGAGAGGAACACCCCGCTCGCGGCGAGCAGCAGCAGCCGGGCCGCCAGCGCCGTGCCGATCCGCTCGTCCAGCGTGGTCCGGACCAGCGACAGGTCGAAGGCCTTGCCGATCCCCGAGCCCCGCTCGTACGGTCCGCGCAGCATCAGCACCGCGACGGTGGACACCAGCAGCGCCACCCAGCCGGTCATCAGCAGTCGCTGCACCGGGCGCCGGGACGCCCCGGCCGGCCAGCAGAGCAGCACGAAGCCGGCCGCGCCGGCGAGCAGCGCGAACGCCGCGTAGGCGACCGTCCGGGCGGTGCCGTAGAGCGCGGCGACCAGGCCGTCGGCCTCGGCGCTCTGCAGGGCGGTGGTGGAGACGGTGGTGGCCGAGGGCGCGCCGATCGAGAAGGTGAAGGCCCCGCCGATGGGGTGCGAGTCCTCCGAGACGGCTCGCCAGGCGACGGTGTAGGTGCCGTTGGCGAGTCCGGAGCCGAGCCCGACCCGGGCGGTGTTGTCCTTGCCGTCGGCGTGCGCGGGGCTGCCCGAGTCGACCGCCCGGCCGGCCGGGTCGAGCACCCGCACCGAGTCCGAGGAGAGCGAGACGGCCTCGCTGAAGGTCAGGGTGACGGTCTGCGGCGCGACGGGCAGGACGGCGTTCTGCGCCGGGTCGGTGGACTGCAGGGCGGCGTGCGCGGAGGCCGGTCCGGCGCCGGCGAGCAGCAGCGCGAGGACGGCGCCGAGCACGCCGAGCAGCCCGGCGGTCCGCCGTCCCAGCAGCCGCGCCGTCGCTGAACGAGCCGTCGCTGTCCGAGCCGCCGTCGCCCGCGCCGCGGTCGTCCGTGTCGTCCGTACTGTCGTCGTCGCCGCCCGCGCCGTTGCCGGCCGTGCCTTCGGCGTCCGTCCCATCAGCATCCTGCGATCCCTTACTGCTGGCCGGGCCGGTAGGTGAGCTCCTTGACCGGCACCTTGACCGAGATGGTGCCGGTGCGGGTGAAGGTCAGGTCGAGTTCGAGTTCGTCACCCAGGACCGGGGCCTTCTGCCACCCCATGATCATCAGATGGGTGCCGCCCCGGGCGAGCTGCAGCGCGCCGTGCGCGGGGACGTCGAGTTTCTCGACCTGCTCCATGGTGCTGGCGGTGGAGCGGTGCATGGTGACCGAGGAGGCGCCGGGGCTGGAGACCCTGACCAGCTCGTCGTCCTCGCCGCCCTCGTTGCGCACCGTCAGATAGCCGGCCGCCATGCCGCCGGCCGGCGGCATCGGGATGTAGGAGTCGGCGACGCTGAGTCGGGCCGCCCCGCCGGCGGAGGCTCCGCCGCCGTCCTGGCCGCCGGCCCCGCAGGCGACCAGGAAGGCGCCGCCGCCCAGTGCCGTCGCCAGCACCGCCCCTGCCAGCGCCGTCCGGCGGAAGCCGAGGGTGCCCTTCATGCCGCGACTCCCCTGGCGAGCAGCGGCAGGTCGTGCTCGAAGGTCTTCACCTCGGTGCCGCTCAGGTAGAGCACGTGCGCCTTGTCGTCCGAGGGCAGGAAGGCCAGCACCTGGGCGCCGTGGGTGGAGGTGACGGTGCCGTCGGGGTTGGTCACCGGGTCCTCGATCAGGATGCCGAGCGCCTTGGCGGCCGTCTTCACCTTGGCCAGGTCCCCGGTCAGGCCTATGAAGTCGCTGCCCATCGAGTCCAGCCAGGCGCGCAGCACCTGCGGGGTGTCGCGCTGCGGGTCGGTGGAGACGAACACGACGTCGACCTTCTGCCGCTCCTCCGGGGTGAGCTTCTTCATCGCCACGCCGATGTCGCCCATGGTGGTCGGGCAGACGTCCGGGCAGCTGGTGTAGCCGAAGAACAGCAGGGTGGTCCGGCCGCCGGTCTTCTGCCGCAGGTCGTAGGGCTGGCCGGAGGTGTCGGTCAGCTGGAGGTCGGGCTTGTCGAAGTGCTTGCCGAGCACGGTGCCCTCGTAGGGCGAGTCGGTCTTCTGCTGGACGACCTTGGCGGGGCCGGCGGTCTCGGAACCGGAGGAGCCGCAGGCCGTCAGGGCGAGCGCGGCGGCGAGGGCGACGGCGGTGGCCCCGGCCAGGCGGGCGGCGCGGGGGGTACGGGCGGAGCGGGGCATGGGAGGGTCCGATCGTGTGCGGTGGATCACCGGCGGGGCCGCGCCCGGGACGCGGGCGCGGCCGCGACGGGTGCCGGACGCGGCCCCGCCGGTGCTGGGATCAGGAGGCCGAGCCGCCGTTGCGGCGGCGCAGGCCGAGGACACCGACGGCGGTGCCGATCACACCGACCACGATGCCGACCACGCCGAGCACCCGGGCGGTGGAGTCGCTCGCCTTGTCGTCGGAGGCGGCGTCGCTCTTGGCCGCGTCGCCGTGCCCGCTGCCGTGGCCGTCGGCGGCGGCCGACGGGGTGGCGGAGGCGGTCACGCCGTGGCCGTCGGCCGAGGTGGCCTTGGTCAGCTTCAGCACCGGGGCGGGCTTGGCCGGCTCCGGCTGGCCGTCCTTGGCCTCGTCGATCCAGCGGACGACGTCACCGTTGTCGTAGGTCTGCAGGGCCTTGAAGACCAGCGAGTCGGCGTCGGTCGGCAGCGGGCCGAGCGAGACCCGGAACTCCTGGAACTGGCCGGGGGCGACCTTCACGCCGGCGTCGGCGGTCCAGGTGATCTTGGAGACGGCCTCGTTGACGTCGTTGCCGTGGACCTTGATCGGCTTGTCCAGCTTGGCCTTCTCGACGGTGGAGGTCCAGCCCGGCAGCGGCTGGGTGCGGACCGAGGCCAGCGGGTGGTCCAGCGGGAGGTTGACCTCCAGCTTCACGGTGCCGGCGGCGTCGTTCTCGTTCGGGACCCGGAAGTCGACGGCGGTGTAGCCGCCCTGCTCGGCGCTGCCCGGGTTTACGGTGACGTGGGCGAAGGCGGGACCGGCCAGGGCCACCACCGAGGCGGCGGCGGCGAGGGCGACGGCGGCGGTACGACGGGCGGGAAGGGAACGCATGGGGTTCGTGTCTCCGTTCGGAGGCTCGGCAGGCCCGCTCCCGGGCACGGAGGGGTCCGTGCCTCGGCGGGGCCGCGCGGCGGGGGAAGAAGTGGGGGGAGGAGGCCGCGGGACCGCACGGATCGGGCGGTCGCGGCACGGCGCCGCGTACTCCGGACCGCCGCCGGACCGGTACCGGTGGGGGGACACCGGGGACACGGGGGGCGGGTCAGTACGCGAGGGCCCCGAGGGGCGGCCCGCGCCGCACCACGCTGTGCCGCAGCACGGCACCGGTCGGCAGCGGGTCGTCCCCGCCGCGGCCGCGGGACCGGCGGACCGGTCCGCCGGGCAGGCCGAGCAGACCGCGCAGCAGCACCGCGGCCAGCGCGCACGCCGTCCGCAGCGGCTCTGCCGCCCGGTTCCGCGCGGCCGAGGCGGTGATCCGCACCAGCCGCCAGAGCGCCGCCTCGCCGCGCCGCAGCCACCAGCCGGCCAGCAGCGCCGCGCCGAGGTGGGCCGCCAGCATCGCCGGCGTCATCCCGAGCACGCCGCCCTGCCACCAGGGCGCGGCCGCGTACGCCTGCGGGTCCAGACCCGCGCCGGCCACCACCTGCTCGGCGGTCGGACTCCCGGGCAGACCGAGCAGGGTGCCGGGGCGGGCCTCGTTGCAGACCAGCCGGCTGGCCACCTGCGGCAGCGTCAGCGGGCCGGAGCCCAGCGGGCCGCCGTGGTGGTGCGCGCCGGCCGCCGCGTGGCCGCCGTAGGAGTGGAAGAGCAGGTGCAGCCCGAACTGGCCCGCGCCCAGCGCCCCGGCGATCGCGCCGAGCGAGCGCTCCCGCCCGCCGAGCACGGTGGCGAGCACCAGTACGGCCGCGAACCCGGCCGCGAGCGTGGGCAGGGCGACCTCGCCGCCGGCCGCGAACGCGTGCCCCGCGGCCGCGATCAGCGTGCACACCAGGGCGAACGGAACCGCCCGGGCAAGCCGCAGGTCCCAGGCGGCGGCCCCCACCGGCGCGTCCGGTGCGGGGGCGCCCGGGTGCGGGGCGGCGGCTGGGGCATTCATGGCCGGGACATCATCTCATCGCCCACACCCACCGGATCGGCAGGGTGGGAAATCCCTACGAATGCCCCGTTCGGCCCCGCGCACGGCCCCCGGTGTGCGCTGCTCGGCACATGCCTGTCCCCCCGTCCATCCGCCGAACGGGCGGTAGCGGGCCCTCGGCACGGTTCACCTCCGCACCACCCGGAGATACCTCGTTATATGTGGAGCCGCAGCCAGGAGGGACCTCCCGTGGACATCTGGTGGACTCTGCACCTCAAGCGCGACCCGGCCAGCGTGCCGCTCGCGCGCCGCATACTGCTCGGCGCGATGGCGACCGCGGGCGTCGATCCGCAGATCGCCCACGATCTCGGCGTCGCCCTCAGCGAGGCGTGCGCCAACGCGGTCGAGCACGGCGCGTGCGGGCGGCCCGACGACGGTTACCAGGTCACCGCCTCGATCAGCGGCGACCTGCTGCGGATCGAGGTGACCGACTCCGGTCCCGGCCTGCCCTGCCCCGACCGCCCGGCCCGCCGTCCGGCCCCCGCCGCCGTCCCCGCAGCACCGCCCGCCCGACCGGCGGGCCGGGCGCAGCCCCGCCGCCGGGCCCGGCGCGGCCGCGCCACCGTCCCGGCCTCGCTGCTCACCGCCCACCGCCCGCGCCGCGACGGCCGCCCGTACGACACCCACGTCCTGCCGCCCGCCGCCGACCCGGTGCCCACCTTCCGGCCGGTGGACCTGGACGCCCTGCCCGACCTCACCGCGGAGTCCGGCCGGGGCCTCTTCCTGATCCACGCCCTCACCGACCACGTCCAGCTCCGCAACCATCCGCTGCGGGGGGCGATCGTCAGCTTCGACAAGATCCTCAAGTGGCAGGACGGCGCGCTGCTGCGCCGGGCCTCGTAGCCGGGGCGGGCGGGCCGGGGTCAGTCGCGGGTGGTGGGGGTGGCGGCGGTGGCGGTCCGGTTGCGGCGGCGGGCGACGACGACGGCCCCGAGGCCGAGGGCGATCGCCACAACGCCGGTGACGGCGAGCGGCACGTTGCCGGAGCTCGCGCCGGTGCCGGCCAGCCGGGGGCCGGTCGGGTCGCCGCCGGGGGTGCCGGGGGTGGTGCCCGCGGCGGTGGCGGAGGGTGAGGGCGACGCGGTCGGCGAGGTGCTCGTGGTGGGCGTCGCCGACGCCGTCGGGGAGCCGCCCACGGTCGGGGCGGTGGTGACCGGGGCCGGCTCGGTGAGGGTGAGCTTGCTGGTCAGCGAGCCGAGCAGCCGGTTGCAGCGGTACTTCACATTGACCGGGCCCACCCCGTACGGGAGTACCTCCGAGGTACCGGCCACGGTGACGCCGTAGTCCCCGGGGACCGGGCCCGGACCGTCGGCGAACTGCAGCTCGGCGGTGATCATCTCGTGCGCCGGGACCTGGAAGGAGCCGATGGCGGTCGTCCCGGTGCCGTCGTTCGGCTCGACCGGGGTGAAGGGGCCGCCCTGGATCCTCACCAGGGGCTTGAACGGGGCGCTGCCCTGTGGACCCTCGATCCGGTAGGTGATCCGGAAGTCCGTCAGCACGGTGTCGCTGCTGTTGTAGAAGGAGAAGGCGAGGTTCTGCGGCGGGCCGCCCCTGACCAGCGTCGCCGCGGTCGGTACGGCGTGGGTCGGCATCGCGACCTGGTACTCGGACTCGCAGCCGGCGGGCAGGGTCGAGGTGGCCGACGGGGTGGCGGTCGCGGTGCCGGGGGCCGCGGAGGTCGGCGTGGCCGAGGGCGTGTCGGAGGCCGACGGTGTCGCCGTGCCGGAGGCGGTCGGGGTGGGCTCACCGGTGGTGGCCGTGGCCGTCGCCGTGGTGGTGGCGGTCGCCGTCGGCTCGGCCGTCGCGCTCGCCGAGGGCGACGGGCTGCCGTCGACGGCGGCCGCGACGGTGGTTCCGCCGGCCAGTACGCCGCCGGTCAGGACGAACAGGGTGGCGGTGGCCGCCAGGCGGGAAGTGCGCACAGGGGAGCTCCGGTGAAGGTCGGGCGAAACCGCTTGCGCATGGGGGACGTTCGAAGGGTCCGCACGGTTGTACGGACCCTTCGGACGTTCCGGCGGTGGAGCGTCAGCTGTGCGCGCCGGCCTTGCGGCGGCGCAGCACGAACAGGGTCCCGGCACCGGCCGCGAGCACGGCGGCACCGCCGAGGGCGATCGGCAGGGTGTTGGAGCTGGAGCCGGTGTCGGCCAGGTGGGGGCCGCTCACCGCGGACGGCGAGGCCGTCGCCTTGAGGGGGGTGGCGGCGGCGGTGGTGGACGAGGACTTGTCGGCCACCTTGAAGTCGCCCTCGTAGTAGTTGCCGTAGTGGGTGCAGCTGTTCGGCAGGGTGGAAGCGGGCTTGGGGAGGTCCGGCGTGTTGTCGAAGGCCTCGGAGCCACCGCCCACGGTGCCGCCGTAGTCGCCGACGGGGGCGGTGTTGGCGGCGATCCGGAACTGGATGGTGAGCTTCTCGCCCTTGGCGATCTTGTGGGTCCCGGTGTTGATGGCGCGGTCGACCAGTTCGGCCGGCTTCCAGTCCGAGCCGGGCAGCCGGAGCTGGACGGTGAAGAAGTCGGTCCGCCAGTCCAGTGGACGCTCGTTCCCGTTGTCGGTGATGTAGATGCTGGACGAGAACTTGGCGAGGTCCACACCGGTGGTGTTCTCGAAGGTCACCTGGACCTCCTGGGCCGGTCCGCCCTTGACCAGGGTGGTTCCCCAGAGGCCGGTGCCGGTGGTCTTGAGGTTGTCACCCCCGTGGACGCCGCCCTGGCAGCGGTTGGTGAACGTGGGTGCCGGGGGAGTGGGGTGGGTGGTCGGCTTCGTCGCGGTGGCCGACGGCGAGGTGGAGGCGCTGGGCGAGGTGGAGGGGTTCGGCGAGGTGGGCGCCGTGGGCGTGCCGCCGGCGTTCGGGGAGCCGCTCGGGGCCGCCGTGGTCGGGGCCGCGGTCGTCGGAGCCGCGCTGGTCGGGGCCGCCGTGGTCGGGGCCGGGGAGACGGCGGCGGCGCCGGCGGTGGCCGTGCCGGCCGTCGCGCCGAGGGAGAGCGCGATCAGCGTGGACGCGGCCAGAAGGCGGGAAGTGCGCACGGTCTTGCTCCAGCTTGATGAAGTCTGTCCGAATATGGGCGACTTGGCGCCTTGGTGTGATCACCGGCGCGTCGCAGGAGCGGCACCATATCGGAGGGTGGGCGAAGTGTCCGCCCCCGGGGGCCCGGAATGCGTTCGGCGACGGCCTACCCTGGCGCGATGGGTGCGGTGGGCGAGTGGGACCTGAGGCGGCTGCGGGTGCTGCGGGCGGTCGACGAGTGCGGGACGGTGACGGCGGCGGCCGAGCGGCTCCATCTGTCCCCCTCGGCGGTCTCGCAGCAGATCTCGGCGCTGGCCCGGCAGGTGGGCGCGCCGATGCTGGAGCCCTACGGCCGACGGGTGCGGCTGACCCCGGCGGCCCGACTGGTGCTGCGTCACGCGGCGGTGGTCTTCGGACAGCTGGAGCGGGCCGAGGCCGAGCTGGCCGGCTATCTGCACGGCGAGGCGGGCGAGGTCAGGGTGGGGGCCTTCGCCACCGCGATCACCGGGCTGCTGGTTCCGGCGGTGGCCCGGCTGCGCGAGGCCGCGCCGAGGCTGACCGTGCGGGTGGTGGAGGCCGAGGCGGACGAGGCGGTCCGGCTGCTGGCGGCGGGGGACGTCGACCTGGCGCTGTCGCTGGCCGTCGGACCGGTCGGCCGGGGCCCCGGATTCGTCGAGACGGAGCTGCTCAGCGACCCGTTGGACGTCGCGCTGTCGCCGGGGCACCCGCTGGCCGGGACGCCGGGGCTGCGGCTGGCGGACCTCGCGGCGGAGCCGTGGATCTACGGCGCGGCCGGGCCCTGGCGGGAGATCACCACGGCGGCCTGCGCCCAGGCCGGCTTCACCCCGGAGCGCGCGCACACCGCTGCGGACTGGACCGCGATCCTGGCGATGGTGGCGGCCGGACTGGGGGTGGCGCTGGTGCCGCGGCTGGCCTCGGCCGGACGGGGCGGCGCGGCGGTCGTCCGGGCGCTGCCGGCGGACCTGCCGACCCGCCGGGTGGTGGCGGCGGTCCGGGCCGGCACGGAGCGGACGCCTCCGCTGCGCCGGGTGCTGGCGGAGCTGACGGCCGTCGCCGAGACCCTTCAGCCGAACTGAACGGTTCGCTCAGTTCTTTGTGATGGACCTGAGCGGTTGCGCAGCGTGAGGGTGGGGGCATGACCACCGAACGGAACTCAGGCCCCCGTCCCGACCAGTTGTCCGACGCCGACGCCCCGCCGTACGGGGGCGGCAACCCCTACGCCGACTACCGCTCCGCCGAGTTCCCCTTCACCGGCCTGGTCGACCTCGCCGACCGCCGGCTGGGCGGCGCGGTCGTCGCCGCCAACGACGAGCTGTTCGCCGAGCGGGAGAACCTGCTGCTGCCGGGCGCGGCCGAGTTCCGCCCGCACACCTTCGGCAACAAGGGCCAGATCATGGACGGTTGGGAGACCAGGCGGCGGCGCGGCACCGGCGCCGGACACCCGCACCCGACCGCCGAGGACCGCGACTGGGCGCTGATCCGCCTGGGCGTGCCGGGAGTTGTGCACGGCGTGGTCGTCGACACCGCGCACTTCCGCGGCAACCACCCGCAGCAGATCGGCGTCGAGGGTGCCGAACTCCCGGGCACCCCGGGCCCGGAGGAGCTGCTGTCCCCGGAGACCGAGTGGCATCCGCTGGTCCCCCGCTCCCCGGTGCGCGGCCACGCCGCCAACGGCTTCGCCGTCGAAGGGGGCCGACGCTTCACGCACTTGAGGCTCAGCCAGTTCCCGGACGGCGGCATAGCCCGCTTCCGGGTGCACGGCGAGGCCCGTCCGGATCCGGCCTGGCTGGCCGCGCTCGGCACCTTCGACCTGGCCGCGGTCGAGAACGGCGGCGCCGTCGAGGACGCCTCGGACCGCTTCTTCTCCTCCCCGGTCAACCTCGCCCTGCCCGGCAAGTCCGGTGCGATGGGTGACGGTTGGGAGAACCGGCGGCGCCGCGACGACGGCCACGACTGGGTCCGGCTGCGGCTGGCCGGGCGGGGCGCGGTCCGGGCGGTGGAGGTCGACACCGGCTACTACGTCGGCAACGCGGCCGGCTGGGCGGCGCTGTCGGGCCGGGACGAGCAGGGCGCCGACCCCGAGGCCTGGTTCGAACTGGTGCCGCGCACCCGGCTCCAGCCGGACGCCGTGCACCGGCTGGTGGTCGACACCCCGCGCCCGGCCACCCATGTCCGGCTGGACGTCTTCCCGGACGGCGGGATCGCCCGGTTGCGGCTGTACGGCGGGCTGGTCTGACCCGGTCCCGTCCGGCGGCCCCGGTCCGACCCGGGGCCGCCCGGCGGGCCGCGCTCCGTTTGCCGGGTCCGGCGGCCCGCCGGACGATGGGGGCATGATGCACCAGATGCGGGCCGAGTTCGGCGCCGGCGGCGCGTCCGCCGGGGTGCGGCTGTGGCACATGGTCCGAGGCGGCGAGGACGCGGCGATGTGCGGCCGGGAGATCGACGCGGCGGCGCCCGCCCGGGAGGCGACGGACTGGGGGCACACCCCCGAGCTCTGCTGCCACACCTGCGGCGCCTATGTCCTGCGCGAGTCCCCCTACCTGGGGGACGAGCACCGGCCGGGACCTCCCGGCGAGCAGCCGGAAGCCGGCTGGCCGACGGGCTGACCCGGGGCGGCGGCGCGCTCCCGGAGGGCCCGGGGCTACCGTGGGCGCCATGGACAAGTCCCTGGTCCGGCCCCGCTCGCTCGTCCGTGAGGCCGCCTCGCTGCGGGCCGGTGTGCCGACCCCGGCCGTCCACGTCGACCGGCTCTGCGCCCGGATCGAGCAGGTGGACCCGCTGATCCACGCCTTCGTCCCCGAACCGGGCCGGGCCGACCGGCTGCAGGCCGAGGCCCGGGCGCTGGTCGCCCGCCATCCCGACCCGGCGCAGGCGCCGCCGCTGTACGGGGTGGCCGTCGGGATCAAGGACACCGTGCACGTCGACGGCCTTCCCACGCACGGGGGTTCGCTGCTGCCCCCGGGTGTCCTGGCCGGGCCGCAGGCCACCGTGGTGGACCGGCTGCGGGCGGCCGGCGCGCTGGTCGCCGGCAAGACCGTGACCGCCGAGTTCGCGGGCAGCGCGCCCGGCCGGACCCGCAATCCGCACCGCCCCGAACACACCCCGGGCGGCTCCAGCAGCGGTTCGGCGGCGGCGGTCGCGGCCGGACTGGTGCCGCTGGCGATCGGCACCCAGACGATCGGCTCCGTGGTCCGCCCGGCCGCCTACTGCGGTGTGGTGGGCTTCCGGCCGACCTTCGGGAGGATCCCGACGGCGGGCGTGCTCCCGAACGCGCCGAGCTTCGACACCGTGGGCCTGTTCACCGCCGATCTGGCGGGCGCCGCGCTGGCCGCCCCGCTGCTGTGCGACGACTGGGACCACGAGGCCGGGCCGGACGACGGGGCGGGCGGAGGGGCGTGGGCGGACGGGGCGCCCGTGCTCGGCGTCCCGGTGGGCCCGTACCTGGACCGGGCCGGACCGGAGGCGCGACAGGCGTTCGACCGGCAGCTGGCGCTGCTGGCCGCCCGCGGGCTGACGGTCCGCAGGCTCGATCTGCTGCCCGACTTCGAGGAGTTGGAGCGGCAGGCGCAGACGGTCAACCGCTTCGAGATGGCGGCGAGCCACACCGACTGGTTCGCCCGCTTCGGCGACCTCTACCGGCCGGAGACGGCGGCGAGCATCCGGCACGGGCGGACCGTCGACCCGGCCGACCGGGCGGCCGCGCTGCGTGCCCGGACGGCCTTCCGGGAGCGGCTCGCCGAACGTCGGCAGCGGGCCGGGGTGGACCTGCTGCTGGCGCCCTCGGCGACCGGCCCGGCCCCGCTCGGGCTGGACAGCACCGGCAGCGCGGTGATGTCACTGCCGTGGAGCTTCGCCGGACTGCCCGCGCTCAGCCTGCCGGCCGGGGTGACGGCGGCGGGGCTGCCGCTCGGCCTCCAGGTGGTCGGCGAGGCCGGGGCGGACGAGCGGCTGCTGGCGCTGGCTGCCGTCCTGGAGCGGGTGCTGGACGGCGCCTGAGGCGGGACCGGGTGCGCCCCGGGGTGATGGGCGCCGGGCCTCAGGCGGTGAACGCGGGCCCGTCCGGGTCGGTGGCGTCCGAGCGCAGCCGGCGCAGCACGGCGCGGTGGGCCCGGTCGTACGGGGTGTCGTCGTCGAACAGCAGGGCCTGCGGGTTGGCGTTCTCCAGCAGGGCGATCAGGGTGAAGGCGATGTCCTCCGGGTCGGCGTCGGGCCGCAGTTCGCCGGTGTCGAGGGCCTCGGTGACCAGGCCGAGCACGGTGGCGTGCCACTCCCGCCAGTTGGCGGCGAGGACGTCGCGCAGCGGGCCGGGCCGGGCGTCGTACTCGGCGTTCACCTCGTAGAAGAAGCAGCCGCCGGGGAAGACCCGGGCGCGCGAGTAGGCCAGCCAGGACTCGCAGAGCAGCCGGACCTTGCGCAGGCCGGGGGGCTCGTCGCGGACCGGTGCGAGCACCGCGTCGGCGAAGATCCGCCGGGCGGCCCGGACGGTGGCGAGCTGGAGCTCCTCCTTGGAGCCGAAGCCGGCGAAGACCCCGCTCTTGCTCAGGCCGAGGTCGGTGGCGAGCCGGCCGATCGACAGCGAGTCCAGCCCTTCGACCGAGGCGATCGCGACGGCCCGGCCCAGGACCGTCCGCCGGGTCTCCTCGCCGCGTTGCACCCGTCCGTCCGTGGTCGATGCGGCCACCGTTCACCCCAGTCCTCCGGCCGTTCCCCGGCCTTTCCGTCCGTGGGGCCAGGGTAGCGGGGAGCGTCCTCCGATCTGAAAACAGCACGAACGGTCGTGCTAATATCTCGCCCAGTTCGGCTCTCTTGCCCCTCGGCACCCACAGGAGTTCCGCATGGACCCCGCCGTCGCACTGATCCGCACCACCCTGAACACCGCCTCGCTGGCCGCCCCCCGGCTCGCCGGTCGCGCCGCCTTCGAGCTCTACCGCCACCCCCTGCGCCGCAGCCGGCTCCGCCCCGGCGAGCGCGAGGTCCACGACCGGGCCGTCACCGGGACGCTCCGGCACGGGGACGTGCGGGTGGTCGTCCACCGCTGGGGCGACGGCGCCCGGCCCGTCCTGCTGATGCACGGCTGGCGCTCCCGTGCCTCCCGCTTCGCGCACCTGGTGCCCCGGCTGCGCGAGCTCGGCCTGACCGCGGTCGGCTACGACGCCCCCGGGCACGGCGACTCCGGCGGGCGCAGGGCCACCGTGCTGGACCACCGGACCGTCGCCCTGCGGCTCCAGGAGCAGTACGGCGGCTTCGAGGCGGTGGTCGCCCACTCGCTGGGCGTCAACGCGGCCTTCCTGGCACTGCGCGAGGGCCTGCGGGCGGAGCGGCTGGTCGCCTTCTCCGGCGCCTCCGAGCTCTCCTGGCTGCCGACCGCGTTCTGCGAGCGGCTGGGCCTGAACGCCACCGTGGAGCGGGAGCTGCGCCGCCGGGAGGCGAGCGGCGCGATGTTCCCCGGGGTGGCGGACATCCGCACCCACTTCGACGCCGCCCGCGAGCCCGGGGAGATCGACCTCCCGATCCTGGTCGCGCACGACGAGGAGGACGACGTGGTCCCGTTCTCGCACGCCCACCGGCTCCGGGCGGCGTACGGGGAGCGGCTGGAACTGCTGGCCACCCGGGGCCTCGGTCACCGCCGGATCCTCGGCGAGCCGACCGTGCTGGACCAGGTGACGGGCTTCCTGGCCGCCGGGGCCGACTCCGGGGCGGGCCCCGGCCGCCGGGTCGCGGACGGACCGGGGACGACGGTGGGCGCGGTATGAAACTCCTCGAACTGCACACCCGTTCCCTGGAGTTGGCCGCCGCCGTGGTGGACACCGTGCAGCCGGAGCAGCTGGTGCTGGCGACACCGTGCGCGGGCTGGCCGCTGCGGCGGCTGCTGGAGCACGCGGTGGGCCAGCACCGGGGCTTCGCCGCGGCCGCCCTCGGGGCCGGGGCGGACCTCGCGCGCTGGCGCGACGTCCCGGTCCAGGGCGACCCGGCGGGCGCGTTCCGGCGGTCGGCGGAGCAGCTGACCGCCGCGCTCGCCACCGCCGGCGCGGCGGCGGAGCCCGCCCCGCTCCACCTGCCGGAGATCGGCGACGGCGGGCCGTTCCCGCTCGACCGGGCGGTCGGCTTCCATCTGCTGGACACCCTGGTGCACGCCTGGGACGCGGCGGCCGCGCTGGGCTCGCCGGCCCGGCTGGTGGCGGCGGTCGAGGCCGAACCGCCGCTGGTCGGGGCGCTGCTCACGGTGGCCGGGGCGGTCCCGGCCACCGCCGGGGCGCGGGGGCCCGGGCGGGCGTTCGCGGCCGTCCGGGCGGCGCCGGACGGGACCGGGCCGTTCGCCCGCGCGCTCGCCCTGCTGGGCCGCGACCCGTCCTGGTCGGCGGCCGCCCGGTCCGATCCGGAAGGTGCCGGCCGGACAGACTTTGCAAAGTCCCGATAGGACTTTGCAAAGTGGCCACTTTGCAAAGAGCGGCTGTCAGTCGCCGCGCTTCTCGTCCGGGAAGCGCGGTCCGCCGATCAGGAACAGCAGGGTGGCGGTCGGAAAGCCGATCGTCGCGACCAACAGCACGATGAACTGCCAGAACATCTCTCGCTCCTCGCCCTCGTCAGCGCCGGGGGCGAGGATCCCCCGAAGGTGATCCCAAACCCGGACGGCCCCGATCGGCCGAAATGTCCACTCGTGCTCCGACGGTATGGCCGGATCACCCGCGCTGCCACCGGGAGCGTGCGGCGCGGCGCGTGCACGGGTCTGGGCGCGCGGCGCACCCGGCGCGCACACTGTCGGGATGCAGGTACAGCTCGCAGGGGAAGCACGGCGGCCCGACCGCGAGAGCGAGGACTTCGCGGCGGCCACCTCCGAGGCACTCGTCCTCCTCGACGGTTCGAGTTCGCCGACCGGCCTGGAGTCCGGGTGCCGCCACGGCACCGCCTGGTACGTCCGCAGACTCGGGGTCCACCTGCTGGCCCGGCTCACCGACCGCCCGGACCGCTCGATCGCCGAGTGCCTGGCCGACGCCATCGCGGAGACGGCCGCCCTGCACGGCGGCCGCTGCGACCTCGCCCACCCCAACACGCCCGCCGCGATGGTGGTCGCCGCCCGTCGGCACGGCGCCTCGCTGGAGTACCTGGTGCTCGGTGACTCGCTGCTGGTGCTGGAACCGGCGGACGGCCCGCCCCGGGTGATCGGCGACAACCAGCGCTTCCCCGGCGGGGAGGAGCTGCGCCGGCAGGTCTGGTCGACGGTGCCCGGCTCCGCCGAACGGGCCGCCCTGCACCTGGAGTACACGCTGGCCGTCCGCGCCGTCCGGAACTCCGGCACCGGCCCCTGGATCGCCGCCGCCAGCCCCAGGGCCGCCGCCCACGCCGAGACCGGCTTCGTCCCGCTGGCCGGACTGCGCGCGGTGGCCGCCCTCTCCGACGGCGCGGCCCGCTTCACCGACCGCTTCGGCCTCGGCAGCTGGGGCGACGCCCTGCGCCTGCTCGGCGAGTCCGGCCCGGCCGAACTGATCGCCCAGGTCCGCGCCGTCGAACGCACCGACGCCACCTGCGAACGCTGGCCCCGCGGCAAGGCCCACGACGACGCCTCGGCCCTCTACGCGCTGCTGTAGGGCCCGTCCGCGGGCAACGCACAAGGGGAGTGGCGGAGCCGGGAACCCGGCTCCGCCACTCCCCTTGTACGCGTGCTCAGTGGCCGTCGGCGGGGATGGTTCCCAGGCGGCCGGCCTGGAAGTCCTCCATGGCCTGCTGGAGCTCGCGGTGGCTGTTCATGACGAACGGGCCGTAGTGGGCGACGGGCTCCCGGATGGGGAGGCCGCCGAGGAGGACGACCTCGAAGTTGCTGTCGCGGGAGTCCTGCTTGCCGTCGGCGCGCAGGGTGATCGAGCCGCCGTCGCCGAAGACCACGGCCTGGCCCCGGTGGAAGGGGCGGTGCTCGGTGCCGGCCGTGCCGCTGCCGGCCAGGCCGTAGGCGAGGGCGTTGAAGTCGGGGCGCCAGGGCAGGGTGAGCTGGGCGCCGGGGCTGATCGAGGCGTGGATCATGGTGATCGGGGTGTGGGTGCTGCCGGGGCCCTGGTGGCCGTCCAGGTCGCCGGCGATGACGCGGAGCAGGGCGCCGCCGTCCTCGGTGCTGAGGAGCTTGACGCTGCCGCCGCGGATGTCCTGGTACTTGGGGGCGATCATCTTGTCCGCGGCGGGCAGGTTCACCCACAGCTGGAGGCCGTGGAACAGGCCGCCGGAGCGCACCAGCGACTCGGGCGGGGTCTCGATGTGCAGCAGGCCGGAGCCGGCCGTCATCCACTGGGTGTCGCCGTCGGTGATGGTGCCGCCGCCGCCGTGCGAGTCCCGGTGGATGAAGGTCCCGTCGATGATGTAGGTGACCGTCTCGAAGCCGCGGTGCGGGTGCCAGGGGGTCCCCTTGGGCTCGCCGGCCGCGTAGTCCACCTCGCCCATCTGGTCCATCATGATGAACGGGTCGAGGTACTTGGTGTTGATCTTGGCGAAGGCGCGGCGGACCGGGAAGCCCTCGCCCTCGAAGCCCTCGGGAGCGGTGGCCACCGTGAGGACCGGCCGGGCGCTCGTGACGGCGGGGTCCGGGGTGGTGACGCGCGGGAGGGTCAGCGGGTTGTCGACGGTCACGGCGGGCATGTCGGCCTCCTTCGGGGGATGTTCCTCTGGCCTACGTCCACGAGATTAGTTCAATCCTCAACTAGAAGCAAGTTGAATTTTGAACCAAGTGAGTACGGGTGGCCGGACGGCGGGGCCGGGCGGCCCCCGGCCCATCGTCGGTCAGCCGTACATCCGGCGCATCGTGAAGTCGACCATCTGCTCGACCGCCTTGGCGTCGAACACCATCCGGTGCTCGCCCTCCATGTCCAGCGCGAAGCCGTAGCCGGTCGGCAGCAGGTCGAGGACCTCGGCGCCGCTCACGGTGAAGTACTTGGACTCCTTGCCCGCGTACCGCCGCAGCTCCTTGAGCGAGCTGAACATCGGGATCACCGGCGTCGGCGTGTTGTGCAGCGCCAGGAAGCCCGGCCGGTCACCGCGCGGGCAGTGCACCTTGGAGGTGATGAAGATGGCCTGGAAGTCCTCCACCGCCATCGAGCCGGTGGTGAAGGCCCGGACGGCGTCCGCCAGGGACGGCGGCGAGGGCTCCGGGTAGAGGGACTGCTGCGCCCCCGGTGGCTGCTCGCCGTACGGGCCGGGGCCGGGGCCGGGCATGCCGTTCATGCCCGGCTGCGGCCCCGCCTGCTGGTAGGGGTCGCCCGGGTATGCGTTCTGGTCATAGCCGTACACACGGACAGGCTATCGGGAGCGCGGCCACCCGTGCGGGCGTCGATCCTGACAAGGAGTGGCCGTCCCGGCTTGTGGGACGTGACCACGTTCATAGCGGAATCCACGAGGGATTCACCGGCTGGGGCTTGAAACAAGTTACCGCTGGGTAGCATCATGAGGCCTACTGGTGGGTACGGGGCGCCCGAACGCGGCGGTCTCCCGGAAGCGACGAACCGGAGAAAACGGCCATGGGTCACTACAAGTCCAACCTGCGGGACGTGGAGTTCAACCTCTTCGAGGTGTTCGGCCGCGAGCAGGTGTACGGCACCGGACCGTTCGCGGACATGGACGTCGAGACCGCGAAGAACATCCTGAGCGAGATCGCGCGCCTGGCCGAGAACGACCTCGCCGCGTCCTTCATCGACACCGACCGCAACCCGCCGGTGTTCGACCCCGAGACCAACACCGCGCCCGTCCCGGCCGCGTTCAGGAAGAGCTACCAGGCGTACATGGACGCCGAGTGGTGGCGCCTGGGCATCCCGGAGTCGATCGGCGGCCAGGTCACCCCGAGCTCGCTGATCTGGGCCTTCGCGGAGCAGATCCTCGGCTCCAACCCGGCCGTCTGGATGTACTCCTCCGGCCCGGCCTTCGCCGGCGTCGTCGCCGAGGAGGGCACCGAGGAGCAGCTCAAGGTCGCCCAGCGGATGACCGACCGCCTGTGGGGCTCCACCATGGTCCTGACCGAGCCGGACGCCGGCTCGGACGTGGGCGCCGGTCGCACCAAGGCGATCAAGCAGGAGGACGGCTCCTGGCACATCGAGGGTGTGAAGCGCTTCATCACCTCGGGCGAGCACGACATGTCCGAGAACATCATCCACCTGGTGCTGGCCCGCCCCGAGGGCGGCAAGCCGGGCACCAAGGGCCTGGGCCTGTTCATCGTCCCCAAGTTCGACTTCGACTGGGAGACCGGCGAGCTGGGCGAGCGCAACGGCGCCTACGCCACCAACGTCGAGCACAAGATGGGCCTCAAGGCCTCGAACACCTGCGAGATGACCTTCGGCGCCAAGCACCCGGCCAAGGGCTGGCTGCTGGGCGAGAAGGTCGACGGCATCCGCCAGATGTTCAAGATCATCGAGTTCGCCCGGATGATGGTCGGCACGAAGGCCATCGCCACCCTCTCCACCGGCTACCTGAACGCGCTGGAGTACGCCAAGGAGCGCGTGCAGGGCGCCGACATCTCGCAGTTCCTGGACAAGACCGCCCCGCGCGTCACCATCACCCACCACCCGGACGTCCGCCGCTCGCTGCTGACCCAGAAGGCGTACGCCGAGGGCATGCGCGCCCTGGTGCTCTACACCGCGTCCGTCCAGGACGACATGATGGCCGCCAAGCTGCGCGGCGAGCACGACGCCGCCGCCGAGCGCCTCAACGACCTGCTCCTGCCGATCGTCAAGGGCTACGGCTCGGAGAAGTCCTACGAGCAGCTCGCCCAGTCCCTGCAGACCTTCGGTGGCTCCGGCTACCTGCAGGAGTACCCGATCGAGCAGTACATCCGGGACGCCAAGATCGACACCCTCTACGAGGGCACCACGGCCATCCAGGGCCAGGACTTCTTCTTCCGCAAGATCGTCAAGGACGGCGGCCAGGCGCTCACCGCACTGTCCGAGCAGATCCAGAAGTTCCTCGGCTCCGCCGAGGGCGGCGACGCCCTGGCCGCCGAGCGCGAGCTGCTCGCCAAGGCCGCCGGCGACCTGGAGGCCGTCGTCGGCAAGCTGCTCGCCGACCTCTCCTCGGTCGAGCAGGACGTCAAGAACATGTACAAGGTGGGCCTCAACACCACCCGCCTGCTGATGATCTCCGGCGACGTCGTGGTCGGCTGGCTGCTGCTGCGCCAGGCCGCGGTGGCCCTGGCCAAGCTGGAGTCCGGCGCCTCCGAGAAGGACGTGCCGTTCTACCAGGGCAAGGTCGCGGCCGCCCGCTTCTTCGCCAAGAACATCCTGCCGACGGTCGCCTCGCAGCGCCTGATCGCCGAGGGCATCGACAACGAGATCATGGACCTGGCGGAGGGGGCGTTCTGACGCCGCCCGCACCGACTGCCTGACCCACCCTCGCACCGAAGGGCCCGGTCCTCGACCGGGCCCTTCGGTGTACCCGCGACCGGGTCCTCCGGCGGTCCCGGGGGTGGTCCGGCAGGGCGCTCCGAGGGGCCCGGCCGGCGCCCGAGAAGGGCCCGGCGGGCCGTCAGATCCCGTCAGTTCACGTTTCTGTCTGCGTTCTGCATCCGTTGGGATGCTCCGAGTGTCATGTCCGTGTACGGGCATATGCTCAAGGTGCGAAGCCGATTCCCATTCGGCCTCGGCCCTCCCTCGACCCAGGAGCAGCATGTCGACCGCCGCCCGCCAGGCCTTCTTCGACCGGACGCACACCGATGACCTGATCGCCTTCCTCGGCACCTCGCCATCGCCCTACCACGCGGTCGCGAGCGCCGCCGAGCGGCTGGAGAAAGCCGGTTTCCGGCAGGTACTGGAAACGGACGCCTGGGACGGTGTGGCCGGCGGCCGGTACGTCGTCCGCGGCGGCGCGCTGATCGCCTGGTACGTGCCGGCCGGCGCGGGCCCGGAGACACCGTTCCGCGTGGTGGGCACCCATACCGACTCGCCCAACCTGAGGGTCAAGCCGATCCCCGACACCGGGACGGCCGGCTGGCGGCAGGTCGCGGTGGAGATCTACGGCGGTGTCCCGCTCAACACCTGGCTCGACCGGGACCTCGGCCTCTCCGGGCGGATCACCCTGCGCGACGGCAGCCGGCGGCTGGTCCAGCTGGACGAGCCGCTGCTGCGCGTGCCGCAGCTGGCGATCCACCTGGACCGCCAGGTCAACGAGGGCATGAAGCTCGACAAGCAGCGCCACCTGACGCCCATCTGGGGCCTCGGGCCGGTCGACGAGGGCGCGCTGATCGAGTACGTCGCCGAGCGCGCCGGGGTCGACCCGGCCGAGGTGAGCGGCTGGGACCTCATGACCCACGACGTCCAGCCCGCCTCGTACCTGGGCCGGGACCGCGAGCTGCTGGCCGGTCCGCGCCTGGACAACCTGCTCTCCGTGCACGCCGCCACCGCCGCGCTCGCCGCCGTGGCCACCGCGGCCGAGACCGAGGGCGCGGCCCTGCCGTACATCCCGGTGCTGGCCGCCTTCGACCACGAGGAGACCGGCAGCGAGTCGGACACCGGCGCGCAGAGCCCGCTGCTCGGCAACGTCCTGGAGCGCAGCGTGTACGCGCGCGGCGGCGGCCTGGAGGACCGGGCCCGGGCGCTGGCCGGCACCGTCTGCCTGTCCTCCGACATGGGCCACGCCGTCCACCCGAACTACAGCGAGCGGCACGAGCCGGGCCACCACCCGATGCCGAACGGCGGTCCGATCCTCAAGGTCAACGTCAACAACCGGTACGCCACCGACGGCGTCGGCCGGGCGGTGTTCACCGCGGCCTGCGAGAAGGCCGGCGTGCCGTGGCAGACCTTCGTCTCCAACAACGCCATGCCCTGCGGGACGACGATCGGCCCGATCACCGCGGCCCGCCTCGGCATCCAGACCGTGGACTGCGGCATCGCCGCGCTGTCCATGCACTCGGCGCGCGAGCTGTGCGGCGCGGAGGACCCGTACCTGCTGGCGAGCGCGATCAAGGCGTTCCTGGAGGGCTGAGCCCCTCCCCCCGGCACGCGGAAGGGCCCGGCGAGCGCGTGCTCGCCGGGCCCTTCCGCGTCCGCGCGGGTCGTGGCGCGGACTTCCGCGCGCGGGTCGTGGCGCGGGCCCTCAGGCGCGGGTCACTCCATGCCCGCCAGCACCAGCGGCAGCCGGCGCGCGCCGTCGGCGGTGAGCCGTACCGGCACGCCCCAGTCCTGCTGGTGGACGTGGCAGGCCGGGTACTCGATCGCCGGATCGTCGTCGCAGGAGGCGGCCATCGCCGAGACGTGCAGCACGCCCTCGGTCACCTCGGCGGAGAGCACCAGCTCACGGGAGAGCGCGGAGTCCGCGCCCGCCCCGGAGACCAGCAGCTCGGGCGGGGTGGCGCTGACCAGCAGCCGGGTGGACGGGCCGTAGCGCTCGTCCAGCTTCTGGCCGGTCGGCGCCCGGAACACCACGTCCAGCTGGAGGACGCCGGGCGCCACCTCGGTCGCGGCCCGCCGGGTGCGGTGCGCCACCGCCTCCACCCGGACCGCCTCCTCGGGCAGCCGCAGCCTGGTCAGCCGGTGCCGGGCGGACTCGACCACCACGATGTCCTGGTCCACCAGCACCGCGCCGGAGGGCTCGCGCAGATCGGTGGCCAGCGTGCTGACCTCGCCGCTCGCCGGGTCGTAGCGGCGCAGCGCGTGGTTGTAGGTGTCGCTGACGGCCACCGAGCCGTCCGGCAGCACGGTGACGCCCAGCGGGTGCTGGAGCAGCGCCTGCTCGGCCGCGCCGTCCCGGTGCCCGAAGTCGAACAGGCCGGTGCCGACGGCGCTGTGCACCTCCTTGGTTTCACGTGAAACCCAGCGCAGCGAGGAGGTCTCGGAGTCCGCGACCCAGAGCCGCTCGCCGTCCGCCGACACCGCCAGGCCGGAGGGCTGGGCGAACCAGGCCTCGGCGGCGGGGCCGTCGACCAGGCCCTCGTTGGTGGTGCCGGCCGCGACGCCGACCGTGCCGGCGGCCGGGTCGTACGCCCACAGCTGGTGCACGCCGGCCATCGCGATCCAGACCCGGCCGTCGAACCAGGCGACGTCCCACGGCGAGGAGAGGTCGACCTCGCGGGCCGCGCCCTCGGTCGCCGAGCCCTGCCACCACTGCCGACCGGTGCCGGCCAGGGTGGTCACCTCGCCGTCGGCGAGCCGGACGCCGCGCAGCGCGTGGTTGACGGTGTCGGCGACGATCACGTCGTACGCGGAGCCGGCCGGGAGCAGCGCGAGCCCCTGCGGCTCGCTGAACCGTGGGGCGGTGCCGTCCACCAGGCCGCGCACGCCGTCGCCGATCCGGCGGACCACGGTCTCGCCGTCCGCCTCCAGCTCGACCAGCGAGTGGTGCCCGGAGTCGGCCACCAGGAAGTTGCCGTTCGGCAGCCGGAGCGCCTTGCCCGGGAACTTGAGGTCCCCGGCGGTCGGCTCGGGCGCCACGTACGGGCCGTCGCCGCGCCGCAGCGTCCCCTTCGCCGCGTGCTCCGCCTCCAGCTCCTCGACCAGCCGGGCGATCGCGTGCGCGTGCCCCTCGCCGGCGTGCTGGGCGACCACGTACCCCTCGGGGTCGATCACCACCAGCGTCGGCCAGGCCCGCACCGCGTACTGCTTCCAGGTGACCAGCTCCGGGTCGTCCAGCACCGGGTGGTGCACCTCGTACCGCTCGACCGCGTCCACCACGGCCTGGTGGTCGGCCTCGTGCACGAACTTGGGGGAGTGCACGCCGACGATCACCACGGTGTCGCGGTGCTTCTCCTCCAGCTCCCGCAACTCGTCGAGGACGTGAAGACAGTTGATGCAGCAGAAGGTCCAGAAGTCCAGGACGGTGATCTTGCCCCGGAAGTCGGCGAGCGTGAGCTCCTTGCCACCGGTGTTGAGCCAACCGCCTGCCCCGACCAGCTCGGGGGCGCGTACACGTGCACGGGATGCCATGAGCCAATCAAACAGCACCGCCGCCGTCCGCATTCCGGTGCGTCCGAGGATTCAGACGATGAGGTGCGGGAGGAAGCGGGCGCCCTGGTGGGTGATCGGGCTGTCGTCGGTCTCGCGGATGCCGAGGCCGGCGGCCTCGCCGTCGACGACCCAGGTGCCGAGCACCGGGCGGTTGCCGTCGAAGTCGGGCAGCGGGTGCAGCTGCTGGTAGCAGTGGCCCTCGGCGCCGTAGCGGTCCGGGTCGCCGGCCCAGTCGGCGAGCCGGGTCTCCCGGCCGCCCGGTTCGACGATCCGCACGCCCGCGCCCTCCCGGCCGAGCAGCGGCTTGGCGGCGTAGCCGGGGCCGTCCGGGTCCGCGAGCTCGCGCGGGCCGTCCAGGTAGGCGGGCAGCAGGTTGGGGTGCCCCGGGTACAGCTCCCAGAGGACGGCCAGCAGCGCCTTGTTGGAGAGCAGCATCTTCCAGGCCGGCTCGATCCACAGCGTGGAGCCGGTGGAGCCGCCGAGGTCGACGACGTCCAGCAGCTGCTCGCCGAACTCGTCGGCGACCAGCCACTCCCACGGGTAGAGCTTGAACGCGGAGCGGACGAAGCGGTGCTCCAGGTCGACGAAGCGGCCGGACAGGCCGTCCCAGCCGATGTCCTCGATGGCGATGCCGACCGTTTCGAGGCCCGCCTGCTCGGCGCACTCCTGGAGGTAGAGGGTGGTCATCCAGTCCTCGCCCTCGGTGTCGCCGCGCGAGTGCGCGAAGTGCACCGGACCGGACGGCAGCAGGTGCTTCTGCCGGGCCCAGGCGGCCACCAGCCGCTCGTGCAGCGAGTTCCACTGGTCGGCGTGCGGGAACCGCTCCTCCATCCAGAACCACTGCGGGCCGGCCGCCTCGATCAGCGAGGTCGGGGTGTCGGCGTTGTACTCGAACAGCTTCGCCGGGCCGGTGCCGTCGTACGCGAGGTCGAACCGCCCGTAGAGGGAGGGCTGCTCGTCCCGGCGGTGCCAGGACTCGGTGACGGCGGCGGCGAGCCGGGGGTCGGTGATGCCGTACTCGGCGAACCGGCCGGTGCGCACCACGTGGGCGGCGGCGGCCAGCGACATCGTGTGCAGCTCCTCGACCACCTCCTCCAGCGCCTCCACCTCGGGCAGCGAGAACTCGTAGTACGCGGACTCGTCCCAGTAGGCGTGCGGGCCGCCCTGGTTGCAGGGGTCCGAGCACATCGCGTAGATCAGGCCCTGGCCCTCGACGGTGGTCAGCCAGTCCGGGCGGGGTTCGACGGTACGGCGGCGCACGGCGGATCAGCCCCCGCCGGAGCCGCTGGAGCCGGCCGGGCAGCCGAAGCCGCCGCGCTTGGTGGCGGCCTTGTCGAAGGTGCCGCCGACGGCATTGGTGGCACCGGAACCGCAGTAGTACCAGCGGCCGGCGGTGGCTCCGGCGGCCTTGCCGCCGGAGCAGGAGTGGCTGTCGAGGACCTTGAGGGTGGTCGGGTCGACGCAGCGGCTCGGCGGGTTGCCGCCGGAGGAGGACGAGCAGCCGGAGAGCGCGAGCGCGAGGGTGCCGACCATGCCCAGGGCGACGAAGCCGGAGCGGCGGCGGGTGCCGGGGCCGGCCGGGGTGCCGGGGCCGGCCGGGGTGCCGGGCCCGGCGGAGCCTGCGGTGTCCGGTCTCGGGGCGGGGCTGTCGGGCGGCGGCTGCGTCATGGCGACCGATGGTACGCGTGGGCCGCGACGGTACGGGAGGGACCCCGGTTCCCCGGCCCGGTCCGGCCCCGATGCGTTATCTTTTGCCGATCCTTGACCGCGGGACCGGCCCCCACGCGGGCGGCCCGGTCCACGAGGAGCGACCTGAGACACGGACCCGGGGGGCTGGACAACCCATGAACGACATCCTGCACGGACTCGGCGCGGCGGCGGCCTTCGGCGGCGTCGGCGTCGTCCTGCTGCTGCTCGGCATCCTGCTGGTGGACGCCCTCACGCCGGGGCGGCTGGGCCACCAGATCTGGGTGGAGCGCAACCGCAACGCCGCCGTGCTGCTCAGCTCGGCGCTGCTGGGCATCGGCGGCATCGTCTTCACCGCGATCCTCTACACCTACGAGGACTTCGGGAAGGGCCTGGTCTCCACGGGCTGCTTCGGGGTGCTCGGCCTGGTGCTGATGGCCGTCGCGTTCTGGGTGGTGGACGTGCTGACGCCGGGCAAGCTGGGCGCGATCCTGGTCGACCCGGAGCCGCACCCGGCAGTCTGGGTGACCGCCAGCTGCAACCTCGCGGTGGCGGCGATCGTGTCGGCCTCGATCGCCTGAGCTTCCGCGGGGGCGGACGGGTCCGCAGCGCCTTCCGCGGCGCCTTCCGCGGAGCTGGATGCCTCCGCGGCGCCGTCCAGCACGTGCTCCCGGCCCCAGGCGCCCAGCGGGGCCAGCGCCTCGTTGAGCCGCCGCCCGGCCGCCGTGAGGGAGTACTCGACCCGCGGCGGCACCTCGTCGTAGGAGACGCGGTGCACGATGCCGTCCGCCTCCAGCTCGCGCAGATGGGCGGCGAGCACCTTCTCGGTGATCCCGGGGACGTGCCGGCGCAGCTCGCCGAAGCGCAGGCTCGGCCGCTCGCCCAGGGCCCAGAGGATCAGCACCTTCCACTTGCCGCCGATCACGTCCATCGCGGCATCGATCCCGCACACGTACGCGCCGGGCCTCGGTCTGGTCGCCACGTCCTGCCCCCGCCCCTCCGCCGACCTGCTCGCTCACCTCAGGGTAACCACCCACTCCCAAGTGCGTACTTGAGCACCTCCGGGGTGTGCGACGAGCCTGGTCGGCATGACGACGAACGACACCGCAACCCGTCCCGGATCCACCCCTTCCGCAACCACCGCTCCCGCCCCGCTCACCCTGCTCGGCCTCGGCGCGATGGGCGCCGCGCTGGCCGACGCCTGGCTGTCCGCCGGGCACCCGCTCACGGTCTGGAACCGCACCGCCGCCCGCGCCGAACCATTCGCCGCGAAGGGCGCCATCACCGCCGCCACCCCGGCCGCGGCGGTCGCCGCCAACCGGCTGGTGGTGGTCTGCCTGCTGGACGACGAGTCGGTCGGGGAGGCCCTGGCCGGTGTCGACCTGACCGGCAAGGACATCGTCGACCTGGTGACCGGCACCCCCGGCACGGCCCGCGCCCGGGCCGCCTGGGCGGCCGACCGCGGTGCCCGCTACCTGGACGGCGGCATCATGGCCGTCCCGCCGATGATCGGCGTCCCGCAGGCCGGTCCGTACGTGTTCTACAGCGGCTCGCGGGAGCTGTTCGAGGAGCACCGGGAGGTCCTCGCCGTCCCGGCCGGCACCCGCTATGTCGGCGAGGACGCCGGCTTCGCCGCGCTGCACGACGTGGCCCTTTTGAGCGCGATGTACGGGATGTTCGCGGGAGTCGCGCACGCCTTCGCGCTGGTACGGGAGGAGTCGGTCGACCCGGTCGCGTTCGCGCCGCTGCTCTCCTCCTGGCTCACCGCGATGACCGGCTCGGTCGCCACCACGGCGCGGCAGCTGGCGGCGGGGGACTACACCGAGGGCGTCGTCTCCGATCTGGCCATGCAGGTGGCGGGCGTGCCGACCTTCCTGCGCACCGCCGAGGAGCAGGGCGTGAGCGCCGAACTGCTCACGCCCTATTTCGACCTGATGAAGCGTCGCCTGGTGGCCGACGCCCGCCACGGCGCCGAGGACCTCACCGGAGTGGTCGACCTGCTGCGCGGGTGACCGGGGGCTGGCCCCCGGACGCTCCCTCCGGTGCTCAGTCGGCCGCCCGGCGGTCGGCCTCCGGCCGCCGGCGGAGGGCCGGTTCGGTGAGCGCGCGGGGCTGCCAGACCCCGTCCGGGTGGTAGACGTTGGTGCCGGGCGGGACGATCGCGTCGATCCGGTCCAGGGCCGCGTCGTCGAGGACGAGGTCGGCGCCCTTGAGGGCCGCCTCCAGCTGGGGCAGGGTGCGCGGGCCGATGATCGCCGAGGTCACCGCCGGGTGCGCGAGCGGGAAGGCCAGGGCGAGTTCGGGCAGGGTGCGGCCGAGGCCCTCGGCGACGGCGGTCAGCTCCTCGACGGCGTCCAGCTTGGCCTGGTTCACCGGCAGCGCCGGGTCGAACCTGGCCGGCATCAGGGCGGCGCGACCGGTGGCCATGTCGATCGGCCGGTTCTTGCGGTAGCGGCCGGTGAGGAAGCCGGAGGCGAGCGGCGACCAGGTCAGCGCGCCCATGCCGAGCCGCCGCACGGTCGGCAGGACGTCCCGCTCGATGCCGCGCGCGAGCAGCGAGTACGGCGGCTGCTCGGTCCGGAATCGCGGCAGGCCGCGCCGCTCCGCGACGTGGTGGGCCTCGACGAGCTCCTCGGCGGGGAAGGTCGAGCAGCCGAAGGCGAGGATCTTGCCGGCCCGCACCAGGTCGCCGAGCACGGCGAGGGTCTCCTCGATGTCCGTGCCGGGGTCGGGCCGGTGCACCTGGTAGAGGTCGATCCGGTCGGTGCGCAGCCGCCGCAGGCTCTCCTCGACCTCGCGGACGATCCACCGGCGGGAGTTGCCGCTCCGGTTGCGGCCCTCGCCCATCGGGAAGTGCACCTTGGTGGCGAGCACGACGTCGTCGCGGTCGCCGCGGGCCTCCAGGGCCTTGCCGACGATCTCCTCGGACTCGCCCTTCGAGTACATGTCGGCGGTGTCGACGAAGTTGATGCCGGCGTCGAGCGCGGCGTGCACGATCCGGGCGCAGTCGTCGTGGTCGGGGTTGCCGATGGCGCCGAACATCATGGTGCCGAGGCAGTAGGTACTGACCTCGATGCCGGTGCCGCCGAGGACGCGGTAGCGCATGGTGGTTCCTCCTGGTGCAGCCGTCGCGGGCGCGGGGGGTCCGCGCCGAGGTCCGACGTGCCGAGTCGGCCGTGCCGACCTTAGGAGTTGGAGTGCGCTCGAACGCAAGGGGCACTTCACTCCGCAGGGCGAGGGGTGTTGCTGAAACAGCAACGAAAGTTGCCTCCCGGGCGGTGCTCGGCGCAGCCTGGCGGTGGAGGTGATCGCGATGAGCGACACACACAGCGACGTGCGCGTCCGGGCCGCCGAGGGCGGCTACGACGTGGTGGTGGTCGGCGGTGGCGCCGCCGGGCTGAGCGTGGCCCTGGTCCTGGCCCGGGCCTGCCGCCGGGTGGCCGTGGTGGACGCGGGGCAGCCGCGCAACGCCCCGGCCGCGCACCTGCGGGGCTTCCTCACCCGCGACGGCGTGCCGCCGGGGGAGCTGCTGGCGGCGGGCCGGGCCGAGCTGAGGGGCTACGGAGTGGATCTGCTCGACGGCCTGGTGGACCGGATCGTGCCGGTGCCGAACGCCGGTGGCCCCGCCTTCGACGTCCACCCGGCCGACGGCCGAGCTCTGCGGGCCCGCCGGGTGGTGGTCGCCACCGGTCTGCGCGACGGGCTCCCCGAGCTGCCGGGCCTGGCCGAACGCTGGGGCCGCGACGTGCTGCACTGCCCCTACTGCCACGGCTACGAGGTGCGCGACCGGCCGCTCGGCGTGCTCGGCACCGACCCGGGCTCGGTCGGGCAGGCGCTGCTGCTGCGGCAGTGGTCGGCGGACGTGGTCCTGCTCGCGCACACCCTGGACATCTCCGCGGACGACCGGGCCAGGCTCGGCGCCCGGGGCGTCCGGGTGGTCGGGGGCGAGGTCGCGCGGGTGGCCGTCGTCGACGACCGGCTGAACGGCGTCGAACTGGCGGACGGCTCGGCCGTTCCGTGCGAGGCGCTGTTCCTCGCTCCGCACCTGGTGGCCCGGGACGCCCCGCTGTTCGGCCTGGACTGCGACCGGGACGCGCAGGGCTGGGTCGTCACCGACCGGACGGGCCGCACCGGCGTACCCGGGGTGTGGGCGGTGGGCAACCTCGCCGACCCGCGCGCCCAGGTGATCACCGCCGCCGGGGCAGGGTCCGCGGCCGCCATCGCGCTCAACCACGACCTGGTCGACGAGGACACCGAGCGCGCGCTCGCCGCCGTCACCGCCGACAGCACCAGCAGCACCGCCGCCGTCGCCGCACCGGCGCGGTGACCACCCACCTCGAAGGAACGGAGTACCCGATGACCGGGCACACCCACCAGCACGGCCACCAGCACGGGCAGCAGAACGCCCAGCAGCACGGCCACGACCACCACCAGCACGGGCACGACCACGGCCACGACGGCGACTTCGACTGGGACGCCCTCGCCGTCCACCTGGAGCGCGAGGCCGACCTCCAGTCCCCGGCCGTCACCGAGGCCGCGCACTGGCTGCGCGGACTGCTCGACGGCACCCCCGTCCAGCGGGTGCTCGACGTCGGCAGCGGACCCGGGGTGATCGCCGGACTGCTCGCTGACGCCTTCCCGTCCGCCGAGGTGGTGGCGGTCGACCAGTCGGCCGCCCTGCTGGAGCGGGCCCGGGTCCGTTCGGTCGGCCGCGTCGGCACCCGGCAGGCCGAACTTCCCGAGGACTTCGGCACCCTGGGCAGCGCCGAGCTGATCTGGTCCGGCAACGCGATCCACCATCTCGGCGACCAGCAGGCCGCGTTGACCGCCCTGGCCGGGACGCTGCGCCCCGGCGGCCTGCTGGCCGTCGCCGAGCGCGGCCTGCCCGCCCGGTACCTCCCGCGCGACCTCGGCCTCGGCCGTCCCGGTCTCCAGGCCCGGCTGGACGCGGCGCACGAGGAGGTGTTCGCGCAGATGCGCGAGGCCACGCCCGGCGCGGTCGCGGTGGTGGAGGACTGGCCGGCCATGCTGGCCGAGGCCGGACTCGTGCCGAGCGGCACCCGGACCTTCCTGGTCGACCGTCCGGCCCCGCTGGACACCGCGGCCCGCGAGTTCCTGCACGTCCAGCTCTCCCGCCGGCGCGAGCAGTTGGACACCCAGCTGGACGCGGAGGACCGGGCGGTCCTGGACGCCCTGCTGGACCGGGAGGCGCCCACCGGCATCCTGGCCCGGTCGGACGCCTTCTACCTGACCGCGATCACCGTCCACACCGCCCGGGCGGCCGCCGACCGCTAGCGATTCCTCGGCGGGGCCTTCGGGCGGTGCCTCACCGGTCGGGCTTGCGGTGCCGTCCGGTGCCCTTCCGCAGCAGCGGCACCGGAGTGTCCGCCTGCGGGAACACCGGCCCCGGCACGGCGTCCGCCCCGGGGCGGACGATCAACGGGCAGGCCTCGGCGTAGTTCTCGGCCACCGCGACCGGCTGCCAGGCGTGGCCGTCCCACTCGACCACGAGGCGCGGCACGTCCTGGAAGAGGTGCGCCGCGCGCCGGGGGCCGGGAGTGAGGGTGATCGCGTCCCTGGTCCCCGGCGCCCGGCGGCGGCGCGCCCGCTCGGCGTACCACTCGGCCAGCGGCTGCTCGGCCGGTGACCCCTCCTCGGCGTCCATCGTCCGCGCCTCCCTCGGGTGTCGGTCGGGGACGGCCAGTCTTGCGGATCCGTCCCCGGCCGGGCGATTCCACGATCGGGTGAAAACGCCTCCGGTGGAGGGGAATCAGAGTCCGGAGGAGAGCTTCAGGGTGACCGCGCCGGCGATGATCGCGGCGAAGGAGACCAGCTTGGGCAGGGTGATCCGCTCCTTGAAGATCAGCGCGCCGAACACCACCGTGCCGATCGAGCCGAGCCCCGTCCAGATCGTGTAGCCGACGCCCACGTCCAGGGTGCGCAGGGCGAGGCTCAGGGTGTAGATGCCGCCCGCGGCGGCGGTCAGGGTGAGTACGGAGGGCCAGAGGCGGGTGAAGCCCTTGGTGGCGTTGGTGCCGAGTGCGAAGACGATCTCGAAGACGACGGCGACTGCCAGGTAGGCCCAGGCCATGACGGTTCAACTCCTTGGTGGGGATGCCGGTGCGGAGGGTCGGAGAGCGATTCAGGCGGACGCGGACGCGGTCACGGGTGCGGGTGCGGCGGTCGGTGCGGAGGCGCCGCGGCTGCTCAGCCGGTCGGCGAGCTTGAGGCCGAGCACCCCGCCGATGACGAGGACGAAGGCGAGGGCCTTCCCGGCGTTCATCTCCTCGTCGAAGATCAGCGTGCCGAGGACGACCGTGCCGACCGAGCCGATGCCGGTCCACACGGTGTAGCCGACGCCGACGTCGAGGGTGCGCAGCGCGAGGCTGAGGAAGAAGATCCCGCCGGCGGCCGCGGCAGCCGTCAGCAGGGACGGGCCCAGTTCGGTGAAGCCATGGGTGGCGTTGGTGGCGAGGGCGAAGACGACCTCGAAGACGGCGGCGACGAGCAGGTGGATCCAGGCCATGGGACGAGCCCCCCGAGTAGTTGTTGCATGTATGTGCAAGCACTTTCTGCTGGGCAAGAGCATGCATGTACAAGTAAGCTTGTGTCAACCACCCAGCCCGGCAAGGGAGGACCCCCGTGCCCACCACCCCGTCCGACCCCGGCCCCGGCCCCGAGGTCACCCCGTCCGAGGCTCCCGACGGCGCGGCCGACGCCCGGATGTGGAACCGGCTCACCGCGCTGCACGCCCAGGTCGAGGGCCGGCTCGCCACCGTCCTGCAACGGCGGCACGGCCTCGGGCTCTCCGAGTACCGGGCCCTCGGCCTGCTCGCCGAGGCGCCCAAGTCCGAGCTGCGGATGCAGGAGCTCGCCACCGGCCTCGGTCTCAACCAGAGCTCCGTGACCCGGCTGGTCGCCCGCCTCGGTGCCGCCGACTTCACCTACCGGGACCTTTGCCCGGACGACAAGCGCGGCGTCTACACCGTGCTCACCGACGCCGGCCGGACCCGCCACCGGGAGGCCCGCGCCACCTACGAGGAGGCCCTCACCGGCGCCCTCGACGAGGCCGCCGTCGGTGCCCCCGAACTGGCTCCGCTGCTCGGCGCCGCGCGCGGCGCCCTGGGCTGAGCCCGGGCCGAGGCCGGCCCCCGCCGCCGCTCCGCCGCCCCGGAAACGCGGCTCGGCCGCCTCCCCCGCGAACGGGAGGGACGGCCGAGCGGTCGTGCCCTGCGCTACTGCTCCGTGCTTACTCCCCGCCGCCGAAGCGGGCGGACCAGGCGGCCAGGTCCTCGTCCGTGATCTTCGCGAACAGCACCGGCGGCACCGTGAACGGCGTCCCCGCCGGCACCGCGTCCAGCGCCCGGGCCCCGGCCGCGTCCACCCAGTCGAGAGTGCGCGCCGGAGCGTCGGCCGGCAGCGCGAACGCCTCGCGCATCGCCTGCGCCGCCGTCGGGACGAACGGCTCGGAGACCACCGCGTACAGGTGGATCAGGTTCATCGCCGTGCGCAGCGTCAGCGCCGCCGCCTCCGGGTCGGTCTTCACCTGGAGCCAGGGCGCCTTCTCGTCCAGGTAGGCGTTGCCCGCGCTCCACAGCGCGCGCAGACTCTGCGTCGCCTTGCGGAAGTTGAGCGCCTCCAGCTGGGTCTCGTAGTCGGCCAGCAGCTCCGCGATCTGCGCGCCCAGCCGCTCCTCGGCCTCGCCCGCCGCGTGCCCGGCGGGCACCTCGTCGCCGAACCGCTTGCGGCTGAACGTCAGCACCCGGTTGACGAAGTTGCCGAGGGTGTCGGCGAGGTCCTTGTTGACCACGGAGGCGAAGAGGTCCCAGGTGAAGCTGGAGTCGTCCGACTCGGGCGCGTGCGCCATCAGGAAGTAGCGCCAGTAGTCGGCGGGCAGCAGCTCCAGCGCGACGTCCGTGAAGATGCCCCGCTTCTGGCTGGTGGAGAACTTCCCGCCGTAGTAGGTCAGCCAGTTGAAGGCCTTGACGTAGTCGACCTTCTTCCACGGCCGGCGCGAGCCGAGGATCGTCGCCGGGAACATCACGGTGTGGAACGGGACGTTGTCCTTGGCCATGAACTCGGTGTAGCGGACGGTCTCGTCGGCCTCGTACCACCAGGACTTCCAGTCCCGCAGCTCGCCGGCCGGAGCCGCGTCCGACCACTCCTTGGTCGCGCCGATGTACTCGATCGGGGCATCGAACCAGACGTAGAAGACCTTGCCCGAGGCCGCCAGCTCCGGCCACACATCGGCCGGCACCGGCACGCCCCACTCCAGGTCGCGGGTGATCGCCCGGTCCTGGAGGCCCTCGGTCAGCCACTTGCGGGCGATCGAGGAGGCGAGCACCGGCCACTCGTCGGCGTGCGCGGCGACCCAGTCCTCCACCTGCCCGGTCAGCTTCGACTGGAGCAGGAACAGGTGCGTGGTCTCCCGCACCTCCAGGTCGGCGCTGCCGCTGATCGCCGAACGCGGCTCCAGCAGGTCGGTGGGGTCGAGCACCCGGGTGCAGTTCTCGCACTGGTCGCCGCGCGCCTTGTCGTAGCCGCAGTGCGGGCAGGTGCCGACGATGTAGCGGTCCGGCAGGAAGCGGCCGTCGGTGTTGGAGTACACCTGGCGGATCGCCCGCTCCTCGATGAAGCCGTTGGCGTGCAGCTCGCGCGCGATCTCCTGGGTGATCTCCCGGTTCTGCGGCGAGGAGCTGCGGCCGAAGTGGTCGAACGACAGCCGGAAGCCGTCGTACACCGCCTTCTGCTGCTCGTGCGCCCGCGCGCAGAACTCGGCCACCGGCAGCCCGGCCTCCTGCGCGGCCAGCTCGGCCGGCGTGCCGTGCTCGTCGGTCGCGCAGATGTAGAGAACGTCGTGGCCGCGCTGCCGCAGGTACCGCGAGTAGACGTCCGCAGGCAGCATGGACCCGACCATGTTGCCCAGGTGCTTGATACCGTTGATGTACGGAAGGGCGCTGGTGATCAGGTGCCGAGCCATCCTCGGATGCTCCGATTTCTCCCGCACGCACCCCTGTCCCGGAGTGCCGTGACAGGCGCAGGCTCTGGGCAGGCGGCGGGATCCGGGCACAGTCGCCGACTCCCGGTCGGCCGGCCAGAGCGACGTTCCACTGTGGGCTGCGCAATCCTATCCAAGCCGCCCCCACCCCTTCGCCCCCATTTCCCCGGGGCCCCCAAGCACCCCTACCCGCACAGGAAGTCGGACGGGCCGACTTCCTGCGCGGCCGTTGCCCCCTCGCGAGGTGCGAGGGGGCTACGGGAGGAGGGGGTTGCTAGGCGACGAAGTGGTCGAACTCGCCGGCCTTCACGCCGAGGACGAAGGCGGCCCACTTGCGGGGGGTGGTGCGGACGATGATGGCGTCGTTCTTGGGGTCGCGGAGTTCGACCATGCCGTTGACGGTGCGGATTTCGAGGGCGTCCTCGCCCTCGCCGCCGGGGGCGGCCTTCTGCCAGGTGGTGTCCATGGGGGTCGGGCTCCTTCGGGGTTCGGTCGGTGGGTCAGGCGTGGGTGAAGTGGTCGAACTCGCCGCGCTTGACGCCTTCGAGCCAGAGCGCGAACTTGGTGGGGGTGGTGGTGACGATCGATTCGGGGGCGTCGGACTCGCGGATCTCGACCAGCCCTTCGGCGTTGGTGGACACCTCTACCGAGTTCCCGCCGTCCTGTGAGCTGCTGGTCGACTTCTGCCAGGTGCGCGGCATGACTACCTTTCCAATTCCAGTCCGTGCTTGATGTGTTGGATCACTCCCCAGGAATCCCGTTCGGAGTCCGGGAGCGCGGACGTGCCCGCGCTCCCGGGGCCCAGCGCGAGTCGGCTGAGGGCGTCGAAACGACCCCGGAAGGTGTTGACCGTCTCGGGTTGGGCGTAGGAGATCGGAACTCCTGGCGTGTCGATGAGCACGGTCGAGAGGGTGCGTGCGGCCGGTTCGGTGATGAGGAAAGGACCGCTGTACGGCGGCGTCGCCCTGACGCTGAACGGGAAGACCTGGACCGTGACGTTGGGTTTCTCCGCCACGGCCAAGAGGTGGGCCAGCTGGTTCCGCATGACATGGCGCCCGGCGAACGCCATCAGTAGTGCGGCCTCGTGGACCACGAAGTGGAACACGGTCGAGGTGTCGAGGATCTGCTGGCGTTCGAGACGGAAACGGACCGTGTTGGCGATCTCCTCGGGCGAGAGCGGGGTCTCGCCGGTCCCGAACAGCTGGCGCATGTAGTCCTCGGTCTGGAGCATGCCCGGAATGAGGAAGGTCTCGTAATTGAGGTAGGCCGCCGTGGCCCAGTGTTCGAGCTCGGCCAGGTCGAGGGCGAAGTCGGGGACCTTCCGCTTGTGCCGGCTCCACCAGCCCTTGCCGTCGCTGGCTCCGATAGCGGCGAGTGTGCGGAGAAACTCCTCATCCGTGCAGCCATAAAAGGCTGCGAGCGATCGCAAGCGTTCCTCGTCGAGGCCGGTGCGGGCGGCTTCGATGTGGTTCAGCTGGGGACCACGGATCCCAATGTGGGCTGCCGCGACCTGGACCGGCACATCGGCATCCAGTCGGAGTCGGCGGATCTCGGTGCCGTACCGTCGCTGCCGCTCGCTGATGTGCGCTCGCAGGGCCAAAGTCCATTCCTTCCCGTGGCACCGGCAGTGTTGCGCGCACGGGTGGGTCCGCGCCAGCCGCTGAGGGCAGATCCGCAGGATCACCCATTCGTGTGGTTGCACTAATGAAGGCCTGAGCCTACCTTGAGTAGTGCACTGGTCACTGATGGTTGATCAGTTTCTCTCAACTGGACTGGAGACAGTCGATGTTGCTTCCACTCCTGCGCCCTCTCGACGCCGACCCCGACCGCGAATTTCGGGTCGATCTCTTCCCGCCCGCGAGCCTCGAAACGGTGGGGGTGGTGCGGCGGCTGTTGCGGGACATGCTGACGGCGACCGGCGCCGATCCGGACGGACCCTGCCTGATCCTCTCCGAACTCCTCGCGAACGCCCTGCTCCACGGCGACGGGGCACCCAGCGTCACGCTCGAACTCCGGTGCGGGCGCCTCTACATCGCGGTCACCGACGGATCGACCACCGCGCCCGCCAGGCCCGAGCCGGATGTGGCTCGAACGTGTGGGCGGGGGCTTGACCTCGTCGCCGCTTTGGCCGATGACTGGGGTGTGGAACTCATCGGGGTGTGCGGCAAGGCGGTCTGGGCCGTGGCGGCGGTCGATCGCTGATGGCCGTGGTGTTGCTGACGGGACTGTTGGTGTCGGTGGTCTTCGTCGGGGTGGTGGCGCAGATCATCGCGACCCGTCAGCCGAGGGAACGACGCACCGGCGGCGGGGACTTGGCGCCGCGGGAGGACGCACCCTAGCGCTCAGCCCGCGGCGAGCCGCTGCTCCAGCCGGCCCTTCGCGGCCGACCACTCCTCGCGCAGCATCGAGAAGTACGCGGTGTCCCGCCACACGCCGGTGGCGCGCCGCTTCTCGCGCCGGTGGACGCCCTCGAACTGCGCGCCCAGCCGCTGGATCGCGTTGCGCGAGCGGTCGTTGAGCGCGTCGGTCTTCCAGAACACCCGGCCCATGCCCAGGTCGTCGAAGGCGTGGGTGAGCAGCAGCAGCTTCGACTCGGTGTTGACGGCGGTGCGCCACACGGACCGCGCGTACCAGGTGCCGCCGATCTCGACGAGCTCGTCCCCCGCGTGGAACGCGTAGTAGCCGGTGACGCCGATTGCCCGCCCGCTCGCGAGCTCGATCACGGCGAACTTCACCGCGCTCCCGGCCGCCACCTCGCCGAGGCGGACGTCCAGCATCGCGCCCAACTCCTCCTCCGACGTGGGCGCGCTGAACGGGACCCAGCGCCACACCTCGGGGTCCGGGCCGACGGTGGCCCACAGGTCGGACAGGTGGCGGCGGTCCAGCGGCTCCAGTCGGACGTGGCGGCCGGTGAGGGTGGTGGGGGAGGGAAGCTTCGCGGTCATGATCGAAAGGTAACGCGTGACTGCACTAGATGCAATGGATTATTGCCTTAGTGCAAACATCCGAGACCAAGAGCAGGGCCCCGCGGGAGAACCCGCGGGGCCCTGCTCGGGAAGCCGTGAGGCCCAGCCGTGAGGCCTAGACGAACGAGTTGATCTGGATCGTCTCGTACCGGCCCGGGCCGACGCCGATGGCGGAGATCGGGGCGCCCGACATCTCCTCCAGCGCCTTCACGTACGCCTGGGCGTTCTTCGGCAGCTCGGCGAAGGTCTTCGCCCCGCTGATGTCCTCGGTCCAGCCGGGGAGGTTCTCGTAGATCGGCTTCGCGTGGTGGAAGTCCGACTGGTTGTACGGCAGCTCCTCGACGCGCTTGCCGTCGATCTCGTACGCGACGCAGACCGGGATCTGCTCCCAGCCGGTCAGCACGTCCAGCTTGGTGAGGAAGAAGTCGGTGAGGCCGTTGACCCGGGTCGCGTAGCGGGCGATCACCGCGTCGAACCAGCCGCAGCGGCGGTCACGGCCGGTGGTGACACCGCGCTCGCCGCCGATCCGGCGCAGCGCCTCGCCGTCCGCGTCGAGCAGCTCGGTCGGGAACGGGCCCGAGCCGACGCGGGTGGTGTACGCCTTCAGGATGCCGATGACCCGGTCGATCTTCGTCGGGCCGATGCCGGCACCGGTGCAGGCACCGCCGGCGGTCGGGTTCGACGAGGTGACGAACGGGTACGTGCCGTGGTCGACGTCCAGCAGGGTGCCCTGGCCGCCCTCCAGCAGGACGACCTTGTTCGCCTTCAGCGCCTCGTCCAGGACGAGCGTGGTGTCGGCCAGGAACGGGCGGAGCTTCTCGGCGTAGCCGAGGTACTCCTGGACCACCAGGTCGGCCGGGATGGCGCGGCGGTTGTAGAGCTTGACCAGCAGCTGGTTCTTGTCGTGCAGCGCCGCTTCGACCTTCTGGATCAGGATCGACTCGTCGAAGAGGTCCTGCACCCGGATGCCGACGCGGTTGATCTTGTCCGCGTAGGTCGGGCCGATGCCGCGGCCGGTGGTGCCGATCCGGCGCTTGCCGAGGAAGCGCTCGGTGACCTTGTCCAGGGTGCGGTGGTACGGCGTGATCAGGTGGGCGTTGCCCGAGATCAGCAGCTTGGAGGTGTCGATGCCGCGCTCGTCGAGCCCGCTGAGCTCGGAGAGCAGCACGCCCGGGTCGATCACGACGCCGTTGCCGATGACCGGCGTGACGTTCGGGCTGAGGATGCCGGAAGGCAGGAGGTGCAGCGCGTACTTCTGGTCGCCGATGACCACCGTGTGACCGGCGTTGTTGCCGCCCTGGTAGCGAACGACGTAGTCGACGGAGCCGCCGAGGAGGTCGGTCGCCTTCCCCTTGCCCTCGTCTCCCCACTGAGCGCCAACGAGCACGAGTGCCGGCACAGGCGTACACCCCTTCCGGTTGGGGCATCCTGCGTAGGCCGCAGTCTGCCCCGAGATAGACGAAGCCCCTGGCGCAATAGCGCAAGGGGCTCTTGCACCGAGAGATTACCTGAGGAAGGACCGGTTGTGTCGTCCCTGTCCACGCCCGCAACCGGCGGCCCGGAGCCGCTTCTCCTGCTCCTCGACCCGGCGGCCCGGCAGTCCGACGGGGAGTCGGTGCGGATCGCGAAGGACGTTCTCTCCGGTGGGACGGACGTCAAGGTGGCCTGTCCGGAGACGCCTTCCGAGCTCGATCGGGTGCTTTCGCACCGGGGTCGGAGGCGACCGGTGGTGATCGGTTCCGACCTCGCGCTGCAGCGGGTGCTCCAGGCGCTGTACCGCCAACGCGAGCTGGGCGCCGACCCGGTGGGCCTGGTCCCGGTCGGCCGGCCGGAGGAGCTGGCGGCGGCCCGGGCGCTCGGGGTGCCGGTCGCGCCGGTCGCGGCGGCGCGCGCGGTGCTGACCGGGACGGCCCGGAAGCTGGACCTGCTGGTCGACGACGGCGGCGGGGTGGCGCTCGGCGGGGTGCGGATCTCGGGCGGCGGGACGCGGCGTGCGGTGGGCCGTCCGGGCGGGTGGCGTTCGCTATGGGCGAAACTGGCTGCGGCCGAGCAGGCGACCGCACTCACCCCGGAGCCGACCGGGGTGCGCACGGGGCCGGAGGACGCGGGTGGGGCCGGCGGGAGCACCCGGACGGGCCGGGGCGGGCCCTCCGGCCGGGCGGAGCGGATCGAGCCGGCCCGCGGCGAGCACAGCGCCCGGCTGCGGGTCGAGGCCGACGGCCGGCTGCTCGCCGACGTCCACCGGCCGGTCCGGGTGGTCCAGGTGACCCTGCCCTCCGGCGCGGCCGCGGGCGAGGGCGTGATGGAGATCGTGGTCCGCGCGCCGGGCGCCCTGCTGCGCGCCCGGGCGGCCAGCATCTCGGTGGCGGGCCGGGGCTTCGGCTACGAGGCGGACGGCCGCGCGGTCGGCCCGGTGCGGGCCCGCACCTGGACGGTCCACGCCGGGTGCTGGGGCCTGCTGCTGCCCGTCACCCAGGACACCCCGTAGCTGGCCCTGAGTCACCCCCGCCCCGCCCCTGGGCCGTCCGTGCGGCGCGCGGCGCCGGGTGAGCAGGCTCACGTTGGGCGAACGGCGGACCAACGCCGGGCGAAGCGCCCGCCGCCCGCGGAACACGCCAACGGGCGCGAACCACAAGGGCAAGCGCGACGCCGCCGAATTCGGGTGCGCCGAAATCCGGGCCCGGTAAGGGGTTTTGTCTACGCGCGTTACCCGGAGCGGCCCGCGCGACAGCGGCCGCCCGGGGTCCGGAAGGCCGGGCCGACTGTCCTAGACTCGAAGGCGTGCCACGTGGTGACGGAAGACTCAACCACGATCTTCTTCCCGGTGAGAAAGGCCCCCAGGACGCTTGCGGCGTCTTCGGTGTCTGGGCTCCCGGCGAGGAGGTCGCCAAGCTCACGTTCTTCGGCCTTTACGCCCTGCAGCACCGCGGTCAGGAATCCGCGGGCATCGCAGTGAGCAATGGCTCCCAGATTCTCGTCTTCAAGGACATGGGACTCGTCTCCCAGGTCTTCGACGAGGCCTCCCTGGGGTCCTTGCACGGGCATATCGCCGTCGGACACGCCCGCTACTCGACCACCGGTTCCTCGGTCTGGGAGAACGCCCAGCCGACCTTCCGGGCGACCGTCCACGGTTCGCTGGCCCTCGGGCACAACGGAAACCTGGTGAACACCGCCGAACTGGCGGCCATGGTCGCCGAACTCCCCGGCGAGGAGCACGTCTCCCGCTCCGGGCGCTCGGCCGCGACCAACGACACCGACCTGGTGACCGCGCTGCTCGCCGGCCACCCGGACCTCTCCATCGAGGAGACGGCCAAGGTCGTCCTGCCCAAGGTCAAGGGCGCGTTCTCGCTCGTCTTCATGGACGAGAACACGCTCTACGCCGCCCGCGACCCGCAGGGCATCCGCCCGCTGGTCCTGGGCCGGCTGGAGCGCGGCTGGGTCGTCGCCTCCGAGACGGCGGCGCTGGACATCTGCGGCGCATCCTTCATCCGCGAGGTCGAGCCCGGCGAGCTCATCGCCATCGACGAGAACGGCATGCGGACCTCCCGGTTCGCCGAGGCCAAGCCCAAGGGCTGCGTCTTCGAGTACGTCTACCTCGCCCGCCCCGACACCTCCATCGCCGGCCGCAACGTGCACCTCTCCCGCGTGGAGATGGGCCGTCGCCTGGCCAAGGAGGCCCCGGTCGAGGCCGACCTGGTGATAGCGACGCCCGAGTCCGGCACCCCGGCCGCGATCGGCTACGCCGAGGCCAGCGGGATTCCCTACGGCTCCGGCCTGGTGAAGAACGCCTACGTGGGCCGCACCTTCATCCAGCCCAGCCAGACCATCCGCCAGCTCGGCATCCGGCTGAAGCTGAACCCGCTGCGCGAGGTCATCCAGGGCAAGCGGCTGGTCGTCGTGGACGACTCGATCGTCCGCGGCAACACCCAGCGCGCGCTGGTGAAGATGCTTCGCGAGGCGGGCGCGGCCGAGGTCCACATCCGGATCTCCTCCCCGCCGGTCAAGTGGCCGTGCTTCTTCGGCATCGACTTCGCGACCCGCGCGGAGCTGATCGCCAACGGCATGACCATCGAGGAGATCGGCCGCACCCTCGGCGCGGACTCGCTCTCGTACATCTCGATCGACGGCATGATCGAGGCCACCAAGCAGCCGAAGGACCGGCTCTGCCGGGCCTGCTTCGACGGCGAGTACCCGATGGAGCTGCCCGACCCGGCGCTGCTCGGCAAGCTCCTGCTGGAGGCCGAGATCAAGGGCGGCCAGCAGGCCCCCGCGGTCCGCGGCAAGCCGACCAGCGGCAGCGACCTGGACGGCGTCCAGTCGCTGCTCGGCGGGGCGGGCGCGGCCGACGCGCTGCGCCGCCCGTAAGAACCCTCGGTGGGGTCCCGCGATCCGGGACCCCACCGCTGTTCCGTCCCCCACCACAGACCCGAAAGGGCCGCACAGCAGTGACTACCGACCAGAACGGTGCCACCTACGCCGCCGCCGGCGTCGACATCGAGGCGGGCGACCGCGCCGTCGAGCTCATGAAGCAGTGGGTGAAGAAGGCCAACCGCCCCGAGGTCGTCGGCGGTCTCGGCGGCTTCGCCGGCCTCTTCGACGTCTCCGCCTTCAAGAACTACGAGCGGCCGCTGCTGGCCTCGGCGACCGACGGGGTGGGGACCAAGGTGGCCATCGCGGCCGCCATGGACAAGCACGACACGATCGGCCACGACCTGGTCGGCATGGTCGTCGACGACATCGTGGTCTGCGGCGCCGAGCCGCTGTTCATGACCGACTACATCTGCGTCGGCAAGGTCGTCCCGGAGCGGGTCGCCGCGATCGTCAAGGGCATCGCCGAGGGCTGCGCCCTGGCCGGCTGCGCCCTGGTCGGCGGCGAGACCGCCGAGCACCCGGGCCTGCTCGGGCCGGACGAGTACGACGTCGCGGGCGCCGGCACCGGTGTGGTCGAGGCGGACGCGCTGCTGGGCGCCGAGCGCGTCCGGGCCGGTGACGTGGTCATCGCGATGGCCGCCTCCGGCCTGCACTCCAACGGCTACTCGCTGGTCCGCCACGTGCTGCTGAACCAGGCCGGCTGGAAGCTCGACCGCAAGGTCGAGGAGTTCGGCCGCACCCTCGGCGAGGAGCTGCTGGAGCCGACCCGGATCTACTCGCTGGACTGCCTGGCGCTGATCCGGGCCGCCGAGGTGCACGCCTTCTCGCACGTCACCGGTGGCGGCCTGGCGGCCAACCTGGCCCGGGTGATCCCGGCCGGGCTGCACGCCCGCCTGGACCGCGGCACCTGGACCCCGCTGCCGGTCTTCCGGACCGTCGCCGAGGTCGGCAAGGTGGCCACCCTGGAGATCGAGAAGACGCTCAACATGGGCGTCGGCATGGTCGCGGTCGTCCCGGCGCACTCGGTGGACACCGTGCTGTCGGTCCTGGAGGACCGCGGCGTGGAGTCCTGGGTGCTGGGCGACATCGTCGACCGCACCGCCGAGCACACGGACGGCGCGGCCCTCTACAACGCCTACGAGGGCTTCGTGGCCGGCTGAGCACGGCGCACGTGAACGCGGGGAGGCCCCGTCGGCAGTCGGCCGGCGGGGCCTTCGCACAGGGTCCTCGGGCGGGGCTTGGGGCAGTGTCCTCGGGAGGGGCCTCCGCGCGGGCTGCCGGGCCGGACCACCGGCTCCGGGCAGGTCGCCCCGAAGGCGGCCGCGGGGCCGCCCGGGAGGGTGCGGGAACGCCGAAAGACCGGCCTGGCGCACTGGGCACCTGGCCGGTCCGGTCAGACTGGGAGACTACGCGCGACGGCGGGCCTGGGAGGGCCCGGTACCCGACTCGGCGTCGTCGTCCTCGTCGTCATCGGCGTAACGAGCCGCGTACTCCGCGTAGGGATCGTCGTCCTCCTCGTCCTCCTCGATCGGCTCCGGCTCGATCGGGGAGGTGGAGGGCGATACGCCCAGCTCGCTGGAGAGACGATTGGCGTCGAACCCGCCGCTGTTGTACTTCAGCTCGCGGGCGACCTTCGTCTGCTTGGCCTTGGCCCGGCCGCGCCCCATGGGTCGACCCCCTCAACGATGGGGCTCACGGCCCCGAGTCTGACACGTGTTCATGATCAAGAGCGGCCTGCCCGAATGGGGAGGACCGTCCCTTGGAGCATTAACGGTACCTGTTTCTGCCGCTGGACGGTACGTCGTCAGTGTGACGTGGCGCGCACCGGCCGCACCCGCGACCAGGTCGTCCCAGGTCAGGGGAGGTTTTGCGGCTTTCTGCACGCTGTCCGGAGGTGTCTCGGGTCCGTTGTTCCCGGATCGATTATCCCCCCTAGGGGGGCTTCGGATCACCCGATCGGAGGCAGAATCGAGAATCCGGTTCCACATTGTGATGCGCGGGGGACGGCACCCGGCCGTCCCCCGCGCACACCGATCCGGATCAGCCCCGGCGGGCGGCCGGCAGCAGCACCGAGCGCAGCGCGCTGATCTCGCGCATCCGCTTCTCCGCGAGACGGTCGGCCGCGACGGCCGGCGGCACGCCGTCGGCGGCGGCCCGGGTGAAGATCTCCAGGGTGGTGTCGAAGATCTTCGTCGCCTTGTTCTTGGCGCGCTCGAAGTTGAAGCCGTCGATCTCGTCGGCGACCTGGATGACACCGCCGGAGTTCACCAGGTAGTCCGGGGCGTAGAGCAGGCCGCGGTCGGCGAGGTCCTTCTCGACGCCCGGGTGGGCCAGCTGGTTGTTCGCGGCGCCGCAGACGACCGAGGTGCCGAACTCGCCCAGCGCGGCCACGGTGTCGTCGGTCAGGGCGCCACCGAGCGCACAGGGGGCGTAGACGTCCAGCTTGGCCTGGAGCAGCGCGGCGGTGTCGGCGACGACCTCCACCTCCGGGTGGGCCGCCCGCACGCGGTTGACGGCGGCCTCGAAGGGGTCGGTGACGACCACGACGGCGCCGTCCGCGACCAGGTGGCCGACGAGGTAGTGGCCGACCTTGCCGACGCCGGCGACGCCCACGCGCTTGCCGCGCAGGGTCGGCTGGCCCCAGCGGGCCTGGGCGGAGGCGCGCATGCCCTGGAAGACGCCGAAGGCGGTGAGGATGGAGGAGTCCCCGGCGCCGCCGTTCTCGGGCGAGCGGCCGGTCACGAACTCGGTCTCGCGCGCCACGACGTCCATGTCCTGGACGTAGGTGCCCACGTCGCAGGCGGTGATGTAGCGGCCGCGCAGCGACTCGACGAAGCGGCCGTAGGCGCGGAGCATCGCCTCGTTCTTGACCTTGTTCGGGTCGCCGATGATGACGGCCTTGCCGCCGCCGAGGTCGAGGCCGGCGAGCGCGTTCTTGTAGGACATGCCGCGGGACAGGTTGAGCGCGTCCTCCAGCGCCGCCTCCTCGGAGGCGTACGGGAAGAACCGGGTCCCGCCGAGGGCCGGGCCGAGGGCGGTGGAGTGGATGGCGATGATCGCCTTCAGTCCGGAGGAGCGGTCGTGGCAGAGCACGACCTGCTCGTGGCCGTCGCCGGTGGCGCCGTCCTGGGAGTTGCCGAAGATCCTGCCGAGCACGCCGGGTGCGGAGTGCGTGGTGGCGGCGGTCTGTACGTCGGTCACTGTGGTGACTCCAGTATTCGAGGCCCGCTGCGGTGGTGCGGGCGCCTAAGGCGAAGCGTAGTCGCGCGGGCCCCGCCGGTCCGCCCCCTTGGCGAAGCTCGGTACCACTGTCCGGATGCTGGGACGGCAGGGCCGCCATCAGCCCGTTCGCGCACTTCGGGTGCGTCCGCGAACGGGCCGTCACCGGACCGGTCCGACCGACTGCTCCCGGGCGGCGGGGGGTGCGTGGGACGATGCAGGACGTGACCGTCGTCCGTACCTCCGTGCTGCCGCCCTACGCCGCGCACCTGCGGGTCTACGAGCCGCTGGCCGCCTACCCGGAGCCCGAGCGGGCGCGTTGGCAGGCCTACGCGGCGGAGCACGGTCCCGACGCGCCCGAGGCGGGCCGCTCGGTGGCCGCGGCGGCCCTCGCGGAGCAGCGCTCGGCGCTGGCCGAGCTGATCGGCCGGACCCCGCGGGCGCTGCCGGACCGGGAGGCCGAGCGGGCCTTCGTCCGGCTGGTGGACGGGGTGCTGTACGTCTGCCCCTGGGCGACCAGGCTGCGCACCTGGCAGGCGCTGGAGGAGCTGCGGGCGGCGGCGCCGGTGGCGCTGCTGGACACCGCGCTGCCGCCGGCCACTCGGGAGGTGGCGGAGGCGGACCGGGAGCGCTGGCGGGCCGAGCACCCGGACGCCCGGCCGTGGATCCTCACCAACCGCTGGGAGGTGCCGGTGCGCTGGTTCCTCCCGTTCGGGGACGAGGATCGATGCTTCGTTCCCGCAGAGAGGGGGGAGAAGGGTGAGGAAGGGGAACGGGGGGACGGGGCGTCACTGTTCTATCTGACGCCCATGGCGCAGGCGCGCCGCCGAGTGGCCCGGGCGTACCGGGCGCTGCGCGAGGCGGTGCCGGAAGGGGAGCTGGTGCGGGGGGCGGAGCAGGTCGGGCGATGGCTGGAGGAGTTCCATCCGCGGTCGCTGGTGGAACTGGACTACGGGGGGCTGGTGCATCTGCTGGGGCCGGAGCGGCTGTTGGCCGACCGTTCGGCGGGGGAGCTCGAGGACGGGCTGCGGGCGCTGCGGGCGGGTGACACGGCGGAGGCGCTGCGCGCGTACGAGGCGCTGACCGTGCGCTGGCGGCGGGTGCTGGCGCTGCGCCACGCCAACTGAGCGGCCGGGGCCGGTGGGAGGGCCGGGCCGAGGCGGCGTCATCGCTGGCCGGTGGGGGTGTCGGTGGTACTTGTAAGACTGTAAGAGTCCTACGGCCCGAGCCGCATGACCAAGGTCCTGGTTCGGGTCAATACCTACCGAACGTGACACTACTCACCGTTGACGCGAACTTACCCCTATGTGCAAAAATGGGACAACCAGCCCAACTTCACGCGAGCGTGCCCACTTTTGGGTGGTTCTGGAGTCGATGTGCGCTTTGCGGGAAAACGGCGGGTCTGGTCCTCTCGTAACCGAATGTCACTATAAGGTGACTGCCCGTTATGGGGTGGTCCATCGCCATCCGTCGGCCTTGAACCCGTGAGGGGTCAATTTTGGCGGTTTGGTCGATAGGGCTGGACGGATGGTGTAGTTGTAGACACCAGGACAAGCCGTTCGTCCTATAACCGACTCGGCCCGTCTATGCCATTTCGGGCATCGCGGGCCAAGGTGCAGAATTTGAAGGATAGAACCGCCCTGGTTCGGTTCTCCCGAGGAGGCCGCTCATGACCGCTCGTACCCCCGATGCCGAACCTCTGCTGACGCCGGCAGAGGTCGCCACCATGTTCCGTGTGGATCCCAAGACCGTGACGCGCTGGGCCAAGGCCGGCAAGCTCACGTCCATCCGCACGCTGGGCGGGCACCGCCGATACCGTGAGGCGGAGGTGCGCGCCCTGCTGGCCGGTATTCCGGCCCAGCGAACCGAGGCCTGACAGAGCCTCGCTCAAGGCTCTTCGAAAGGGGCTGCTTACCGGACTCCGCCGGGTCCGGTAAGCAGCCCCTTTTTCTGTGCCCGCGCACTTCTTCTACAGCTCTGTCGAACCGGCCGCACCGGTCGTCGGATCGACTGTCGTACTCGCGCGATCCACCGGAATGTTGAACTCCGGATAACGATTCGATGGTGGGGAGGTGGGGGGGATTTACTGTGAATAACAGTACAATTTTACATATTAAATTAGCGGGCTGGGGGAAGGGTGCCCGAACGGTCGGTTCCCGAAAGGGGTACGTGACGACCGTCACGCGGGCGTTCACTTGTGATCCGGGCCCACTCCGGGATAGAGGAGGGGCCGGTGAAACGCGAGAGGCCCGGAACCAAACGGTTCCGGGCCTCTCGGCTACGGCGATCCTGACGGGACTTGAACCCGCGACCTCCACCTTGACAGGGTGGCGAGCTAACCAACTGCTCCACAGGACCAGAGTGTTTCCTGATCTGTCCGCTTCGCTTGCCGCGCTGCGAACAAGACAGACTGTAGCCCATGCGGGGCCCCCAGGTCGAACCGGCTCCCGGGCGCCCCCTCCGGCCCGTCCGCAGCTCAGGCGGGCCGGAGGGAGGCCGAGGGGTCAGAGCGCGGCCCTGGCCGCCTCCATGGCCTTCAGGATCCGCTTCTCGGACACCGGCGACGGGGTGCCCAGCGACTGGGCGAAGAAGCTGACCCGCAGCTCCTCGATCATCCAGCGGATCGCCAGCACCTCCGCCGAGGGCTGCTGCCCGGCCGGCACCGCCGCCAGCAGCTCCCCGTAGGCCTGCTGGACCTGCTGCACCTTCAGCAGCTGCTGGGCGTCCCGCTGCGGATGGTTGGGCAGCGCCTCCAGCCGGCGGTCCACCGCCAGCAGATAGCGCTTGAGGTCCGGCAGCCGCTGCCAGCCGGTCGCCGTCACGAAGCCCGGGTGCACCAGCGAGGCCAGGTGCAGCCGGATGTCGTTCACCGCGTTCAGCAGCACCGGGCTGCTCACCGACTTCAGCCGGGTCGTCGCCTTGTGGAAGGCGATCAGCGCCGTCGCCGTCTTCAGCGTGGTGTCCGCCGAGAGGTCGTACAGGTCCGCCCGCACCTTGTCCCGCAGCGCCGCGAACGCCGCCTCGTCCCAGGCCGGCCCGCCCGCCCGGGCCATCAGCCGGTCCGCCGCACAGGCCACCACGTCCTCGAACAGCGCCGGGACCGAGCCGTGCGGGTTGTACGACAGCGCCAGCTTGGCCTGGTTGCCCAGCCGGCCCTGGATCGACTTCGCGGGCGAGGTCGTCGACAGCATCAGCAGCCGCCGGGTGCCGTCCCACATCGCCCGCTGCTGCGCCTCCGGGGTGTCGAACAGCCTCACGCCCACCGACTCGCCCTCGTCCACCAGCGCCGGGTAGGCGCGCAGCGAATGGCCCCGGGAACGCTGCTCGAAGGTCCGCTGGAGCACCGGCAGCCCGGCCGGCCAGGCGGTCAGCCCGGACTGCTCGATGCCCCGGCCGGAGGCCGCCGAGGAGAGCGTCTCCTTCAGCTTGGGCTTCATCCGCAGCCGCAGCTCCTCCAGGTCCTTGGACTCGGCGAGCTTCTTGCGCCCGTCCACCACCCGGAAGGTCACCTTGAGGTGCTCCGGGACCCGCTCCTCGTCCCAGGCCTCCGGAGGCACGGTGACCGCCGTCAGGCGCTTCAGGATGTGCTCCAGGGCCGGCAGCAGCGGCTCCTGGCGCTCCTGGTGGTTCCTCAGCTCGCGCAGCGCCGCGCGGGCGAAGTCCGGGGCGGGGACGAAGTTGCGCCGCACCGCCTTCGGCAGCGACTTGATCCAGGCCGTCACCAGCTCCTCGCGCAGGCCCGGGATCTGCCAGTCGAAGCCCTCCGCGGTGACCTGGTTGAGCACCGGCAGCGGGATGTGGACGGTCACGCCGTCCGCGTCGCTGCCCGGCTCGAACTGGTAGGTCAGGACGAACCGCAGCTTGCCCTGCACCCAGTGGTCCGGGTAGTCGGCCTCGGTGACGCCGCCCGCGGCGTCGTTGATCAGCATCGACTTCTCGAAGTTGAGCAGGTCGGGCTGCTCGTGCCGGGTCTTCTTCCACCAGGCGTCGAAGTGCCGGGTGGAGACGATGTCCTCGGGCAGCCGGCCGTCGTAGAACTCGAACAGGGTCTGGTCGTCGACCATGATGTCGCGGCGGCGGGCCCGGTTCTCCAGCTCCTCGACCTCGCCGAGCAGCTTGCGGTTCTCCGCGAAGAAGCGGTGGTGGGTCTCCCAGTCGCCCTCGACCAGGGCGTTGCGGATGAACAGCTCGCGGCAGAGCTCCGGGTCGATCCGGCCGTAGTTGACCTTCCGCGCGGCGACCACCGGCACCCCGTAGAGGGTGACCTTCTCGAACGCCAGGACGGCCCCGGACTTCTTCTCCCAGTGCGGCTCGCTGTAGCTGCGCTTCACCAGGTGCGCGGCCAGCGGCTCGACCCACTCGGGTTCGATCTTCGCGTTGATCCGGGCCCAGAGCCGGGAGGTCTCCACCAGCTCGGCCGACATCACCCAGCGCGGCGGCTTCTTGAACAGGCCGGAGCCGGGGAACACCGCGAACCGGGCGCCCCGGGCGCCGCCGTACTCCCGCTTCTCCACGTCGAACAGGCCGATGTGCGAGAGCAGGCCGGCCAGCAGGGACTGGTGGATCCGGTCCGCGTCCGGCTCGGCGTCCTCGTGGGCCTCCTCGATGGTGACGCCGAGCTGCTTGGCGACCGTGCGCAGCTGGGAGTAGATGTCCTGCCACTCCCGTATCCGCAGGTAGTTGAGGAACTCGGCCTTGCACATCCGGCGGAACGCGGAGGAGGAGAGCTCGCGCTGCTGCTCGCGCACGTAGCGCCACATGGCGAGGAAGGCGAGGAAGTCGGAGCTCTCGGAGCTGAACCGGCGGTGCCGCTCGTCGGCGGCCTGGCGCTTCTCGGCGGGGCGCTCGCGCGGGTCCTGGATGGAGAGCGCGGCGGCGATCACCATGACGTCCCGGACACAGCCGTTGCGGTCCGCCTCCAGCACCATCCGGGCCATCCGCGGGTCCACCGGGAGCTGGGCCAGTTTGCGGCCGAGCGGGGTGAGCCGCTTGCGGAGGTCCTTCTCGGCCGGGTCGAGCGCGCCCAGCTCGTGCAGCAGGCTGATGCCGTCCTTGATGTTGCGCGAGTCCGGCGGGTCCAGGAACGGGAAGGCGGCGATGTCGCCGAGGCCGGCGGCGGTCATCTGGAGGATGACCGAGGCCAGGTTGGTGCGCAGGATCTCGGCGTCCGTGAACTCCGGGCGGGAGAGGAAGTCCTCCTCCGAGTAGAGCCGGATGCAGATGCCGTCCGAGGTGCGGCCGCAGCGGCCCTTGCGCTGGTTGGCGCTGGCCTGGCTGATCGCCTCGATCGGCAGCCGCTGGACCTTGGTGCGGTGGCTGTACCGGGAGATCCGGGCGCTGCCCGGGTCGATCACGTACTTGATGCCGGGGACGGTGAGGCTGGTCTCGGCGACGTTGGTGGCCAGCACGATCCGGCGGGAGGAGGAGCGCTGGAACACCTTGTGCTGCTCGGCCGAGCTCAGCCGGGCGTAGAGCGGCAGGACCTCGGTGTGCTTCAGCCTGAGCTTGTCGAGGGCGTCCGCGGTGTCCCGGATCTCGCGCTCGCCGGAGAGGAAGACCAGGATGTCGCCCGGCCCCTCGGCCTGGAGCTCCACGGCGGCGTCGCAGATCGCCTGGATCTGGTCGCGGTCGCGGTCGACCTCGTCGGTGTCGCCGTCCTCGTCCTCGTCCACGATCGGGCGGTAGCGGACCTCGACCGGATAGGTGCGGCCGGAGACCTCGACGATCGGGGCGTCCCCGAAGTGCCGGGCGAACCGCTCGGGGTCGATGGTCGCCGAGGTGATGATCACCTTGAGGTCGGGACGGCGGGGCAGCAGCTGCTTGAGGTAGCCGAGCAGGAAGTCGATGTTGAGGCTGCGCTCGTGCGCCTCGTCGATGATCAGGGTGTCGTACTGGCGCAGCTCGCGGTCGGTCTGGACCTCGGCGAGCAGGATGCCGTCGGTCATCAGCTTGACCAGGGTGTCCGGGCCGACCTGGTCGGTGAACCTGACCTTCCAGCCGACCGCCTCGCCGAGCGGGCTGTCCAGCTCCTCGGCGACCCGCTCGGCCACCGTGCGGGCGGCGATCCGGCGGGGCTGGGTGTGGCCGATCAGACCGCGCACGCCGCGGCCCAGCTCCAGACAGATCTTGGGGATCTGGGTGGTCTTGCCGGAGCCGGTCTCACCGGCCACGATCACCACCTGGTGGTCGCGGACGGCGGCGAGGATCTCGTCCTTCTTCTGGCTGACCGGGAGCTCGGCGGGGTACCGGATCTCCGGCACCGCGCCGCGCCGCCGCTCGACCAGCAGCTCGGCCTTGTCGATGTCGGAGGCGATCTCGGCGGCGATCTGCGCGCGGGCCTCGTCCTTGCGGACCCGGCGGGCGCCGTCCAGTCGGCGGCCGATCCGGACCTGGTCGCGCAGGGTCAGCTCGGGCAGGCGCGCGGCCAGCTCGCCGATGCCGGGCGCCTCGCTCCGGGCGGGCTCGGCGGCGGACTGGACTGCGGGAGAACTCACGGCGGGCATCCCTCTAGGTTCGCAAGGAGGGGCGGCGGAGCGCACCTCGGTTTTCGAGCGCCTCCAGTGTCACAGGGGACGCCCGTCCGCTGCCAACGGCGGTCCGGCACGCCGTGGGAACCGTCCGGATCGGGGCGGTCGCGGTGGGTGAGGGGCCCGGTCGGCGCGGCTACCGGAGGAAGATCACGGCGGCGCCGACGGCGGCGATGACCAGGGTGGCGAGGACGGCGGCCACGGTCACGGTGATCCGGTCCCGGAACCGCCGCCCGGGCTCGACCCGGGCCGAGGCCTCGGTGTTCAGCTCCCACCAGTTGCGGACCCGGTGGAACTGCTCGTCGAAGTCCGGGGACGGGTACAGGTCGCTGTGCAGCAGCCCGGGCAGGGTCCGGCGCCGCCCGTTGGCGATGAACATCCGCACCTGGGAGGTGGTGCCGCCCTGGGCGTCGACCGTGCGGACGTCGATCCAGCGGATCCGGTCCCAGGGGTAGGTGCGGCCGCGCCCGAAGCCCCAGCAGATGGTGATGCCCTCGGGGCCGACCCGGCTCCAGCTGCGGACCGTGACCCACAGGCCCAGGGCGGAGAGCGCCAGCGTGCAGCCGGCGAGCCAGAGGAAGCCCACCGTGCCGAGCCCGTGCAGGGCCGCGAACCCCTGGGCGACCAGCAGTACGAGCACGATCGCCAGCTGCGACCAGGACGGGCGGTAGCGGTCCCGCCCCCGGAATATCAGTTCGTCCACGGCGGGCACCCTACGACCCGGGTGACGAGGCGTCGGCACCCGGGGCGGGCGGGACCGGGGGCGGGACCGGGCGGTGCCGGGGCGGTGCCGCGGCGGGACCGGGGAGGTGCCCGCGCGCACTTTGCAAAGCCCCGAGGTGACTTTGCAAAGTGCGCCAGGACTTTGCAAAGTCACTCTTTGCAAAGTCGCCTCGGCAAAGCTCTAGCCCTCCTGGAGGACGAACTCGCGGACCAGCCGGGACCACTCGGCGCCCTGCTCGTAGACGACCACGTGGCCGCTGTCGATCTCCGCGTAGGTGCTGCCGGCGATGGCGTCGGCCAGCTCGCGGGAGAGCCCGACCGGGACGGTGGCGTCCTGGGTGCAGCCGATCACCAGGGTGCGGGCGGTGATCCGGGGCAGCAGCGGGCGGATGTCGGCGCTCAGGTTGAGGTCGATGTGGCGCAGCGCGCCCTCGGTGGGCTCGTTGCCCTTGATGATGCCCTCGAGCGCGTCGGGCTCCAGCGAGTTCAGGTGGTCGCGGCTGAACGCGGTCAGGGTGCCGAACCGGCCGAAGGCCTCGGCGTCGCCGCTGATGGCCCGCCAGGTGGTCATGTGGTTGCGCAGGTAGGCGTCGTCCGGGCGGCTCCAGCCGGCGGTGAGGACCAGGCTGCGCACCAGCTCCGGGCGGAGCGCGGCGAGGGTCGCGGCGACCACCGAGCCGAGCGAGAAGCCGACCACGTCGGCCGGGCCGTCGCCGGCCGCCTCGATCACGGCGGCGATCTGCTCGGCCAGCAGCTCGGGGGTCAGCTCGCGGCCGTCGTCCTCGGTGTCCCCGCAGCCGGCGAAGTCCGGCAGCAGGACGGTGCGGCTGTCGGTGAAGTCGCCGGTGAGGTGGCCGAAGGTGCCCCCGGCGCCGAAGCCGGTGCCGTGCACGAAGACCAGCGGCGGGTGGCCGGAGCCCTCCACGGTGTAGGAGACGCGGGCGCTGGGGCTGGCGACGAAGGGCATGACGTGGTTCTCCTCGGGAGTGGGGAAGGGGCGGGGGGAGGTGCGGGGGAGCGTCGGGGTCAGGCGAGGCTCTTGGCGGAGGCGTTCTCGGCGGCGGCCGCGGCCCGGTGGGGGGCGCGCTCGAAGCCGAGCGCGACCAGGACGAGTGCGACGATGCCACCGGTGGCGACCAGGACGGCGGTGCGCAGGCCGTCGGTGGTGGCGGAGCGGAGGGCCTCGCCGGTGAGGCCGTCGGTGCCGGCGTTGGCGATCGCCACCAGGATGCCGAGGCCCACCGCGCTGCCGACCTGCTGGCCGGTGGAGACGATGCCGGAGGCGATGCCCTGCTCGTAGGGGTGCACGCCGGTGGCGGAGGCGGAGAACATCGTGGTGAAGATGACGCCCTGGCACAGGCTCAGGACGACCAGGCCGGGCAGCAGCGCGACGTAGCTGCCGTCCGGCGCCATGGTCAGCGCGGTCGCGGCGGTGCCGATCGCGCCGAGCAGGTAGGAGGCGATCAGGGTGTTGCGGGCGCCGAACCGGGTGGCGAGCCGGCCGCCCAGCATGGAGCCGACGAAGCCGCAGACCATCGGGATCAGGAAGGCGACGCCGGTGCGCAGCGCGCTGTACTCGTGCACGGTCTGGAAGTAGACGGTCAGGAAGTACAGCAGGGTGCCGAAGCTGGCCATGAACAGGAAGGTGGTCAGCACGCCGGTGGACAGGTTGCGGTTGCGGAACAGCCGCAGCGGCATCAGCGGGTCGGCGGTCCGGGACTCGATCGCGACGAAGGCGGCGAGCAGTCCGAGGCCGAGCACGGCGGTGGTGAGCACGGTCGGCGAGGTCCAGCCGGAGGCGGGGCCCTGGACCAGGGTGAAGACCACCAGGGTGGCCCCGGCGGTGGCGGTCAGCGCGCCGGGCAGGTCGAACGAGCGGGATCCGTCGCGCGGTCCGTCGGCTCCGATCAGCCGGGGGGCGAGCAGCGCGGCGCCGCCGGCCAGCGGCACGTTGACGTAGAACACCGCCTCCCAGCCGAAGGCCTGGGTGAGCACCCCGCCGGCCAGCGAGCCGATGATCATGCCGCTGGCGCCGGCGGCGGCCCAGACCGAGAGCGCCCGGTTGCGTTCGCGGCCCTCGGTGAAGCTGAGCACCACCAGGGCGAGGGTGGCGGGGAACAGGAAGGCGCCGCCGAGGCCCTGGAGGGCGCGGGCCGCGATCAGCAGGCCGGGCGTGTTGGCGAGGCCGCCGAGCAGCGAGGAGCCGGCGTAGAGCAGCAGGCCGAGCACGAACATCCGGCGGCGGCCGAACAGGTCGGAGGCGCGGCCGCCGAAGAGCAGGAAGCCGCCGAAGGCGACGGCGTAGGCGCTGACCACCCACTGCAGGTTCTGGGCGGAGAAGTCGAGGCCGCTGCCGATCTCCGGGAGCGCCACGTAGACGATGTTGTAGTCGATCGAGACGATCAACTGGGCGAACGCCAGCAGGGCCAGCAGGAGGCCCGAACGGCGTGGCCCGGCGGTCTGCTCGGCGTCGGCGGACGGGGACATGGGGAGCCTTTCGGGGGCGTCGGGGAGCGGACGGGGGACGGGGCGGCGTAGCTGTGGCGTTCGGCGGCTACCGGCCGGGCGTCGTCAGGACCACCCGGCGGCCGTTCAACTCGCCCTTCTCCAGCCGCTGGTGGGTCTCGGCGGCGGCGCTCAGCGGCCGGACCTCCAGGGCCCGGGGCCGCAGCCGGCCGGCCGCGAGCAGCCGGTTGACGGTGACCGCCGCGTCCGCGAGTTCGGCGCCGGAGGCGTGCGAGATGACGAACCCGCGGATCGAGCCGTCCTTCATGTAGAGCTGTCCGGCGGGCAGTTCGGGGCGGGAGCGGGCGCCGGCGAGCAGCACGATCCGGCCGCGCGGGGCGAGCAGGTCGACGGCGGTGGTGAGGTCGTTGGTGCCGGAGGTGTCGAGGTGGAGGTCGATGCCGCCGGGGCAGGCGGCGCGGACCAGGTCGGGCAGGTCGGGGGCGCGGTAGTCGAGGACCTCGGTGGCGCCGAGGGCCCGGCAGTGCTCCGCGTCGGCGGGCCGCGCGGTGGTGACCACCCGGGCGCCGGCCTCGGCGGCGAGCACGATCAGGGCGCCGCCGACGTTGCCGCCGCCGCCCCCGACCAGCACGGTCTCGCCGGTGCGCAGCCCGCCGTGGGTGAACAGGGCGAGGTGGGCGGTGGCGGCGGGGTGGACCACGGCGACGGCCGTCGTCGGGTCCACGCCGGGGGGCAGGTGGTAGAGCCGGTCGGCGGGGACGGCGGCCCGTTCGGCTGCCGCGCCCTGCCGGCCGTCGTGGCCGAGGCTGTTGGTCCAGACGCGGTCACCGGGGGCGAAGCGGGGGGCGCCGGGGCCGGCCCGGGCCACGGTGCCCACGAGGTCCCGGCCGATCACGAACGGGAAGGGCAGGGGGGTCCGGAAGAGCCCCGAGCGGACGAAGGTGTCGACCGGGTTGACCGAGACGGCGGCCACGTCGACCAGGACATCGGTGGGCCCGGGGACCGGCTCGGGCACCTCGCCGTAGCGGATGTCCGACGCCGGTCCGAGCCTCGGGATGAACGCTGCACGCATGGGGCCGATCCTGCGGGAGGCGCGGACGGGCGGCGGCGGATCGCGGCATCGTTCGTCAACTCCCTGGTCTCGGGCGGAAAGCCGGACGGGGACGGGGTGTCCCCCGACCTGACATAGATGCTACACCGATCGGTGCAATCTCTCATCTGCACGGAGTAGTTTACTTGGCCTCCGGGTCGGGACGGCCTGCTACTGGTCCGACCCACCGCTCGACACCCAAGGACGGAACCACATGGCCACCGACCGACTCCTCGCCCAGCCGGGACCGAGACCCGCCGGCGGGAGCGGAGCGCGGACGACGCAGCCCTCCGCCAGTCGTCTGCCGTCCCTGACCGGCCTGCGCTTCCCCGCCGCCCTTGCGGTCTTCGCGTACCACGCCGCCCTGCCGATCCCGACCCTGCGGTTCTTCGCCGACGACAGCACCGAGTTCCGCTTCGTCGACCTCGCCGACCAGGCCGGCGGCCTCGGGGTGGCGTTCTTCTTCGTGCTCAGCGGCTTCGTGCTCACCTGGTCGGCCCGCCCGGGCGACACCGCCACCGGCTTCTGGCGGCGCCGGATGGTCAAGATCGTCCCGAACTACGTGGTCGCCTGGGCGCTGGCCATGATCTTCTTCGCGGGCTCCTACACCCCGGTCCGCACGGCCGTCCTGAACCTGCTGATGCTGCAGGTCTGGATACCCGACTTCAACACCTACTTCAGCGTCGACCCGCCGAGCTGGTCGCTCGGCGCCGAGCTGGTCTTCTACCTCTCCTTCCCGCTGCTGCACCGGGCGCTGCGGCGGATCCGGCCGGAGCGGCTGTTCCTCTGGATCGGCGGCACCGTCGCCGCCATCGTCGCCACCCCGGCGCTGGCCTACCTGGTGCTGCCCGACACCCCGGGCGTCCCCGGCGGCTACGACTCCTCGGTGGTGCAGTACTGGTTCTCCTACGTGCTCCCGCCGGTGCGGCTGCTGGACTTCGCGCTCGGCATCCTGGTCGCCCTCGCGGTGCGCTCCGGCCGCTGGCGCGACATCGGCATGGTGTGGTCGGGCCTGCTCCTGGTGGCCGGCTACGTCGCCACCCGCTGGGTGCCCTACCTGTACGCGCAGCGGGTCACCACCGTGGTGCCGATCGCGCTGCTGGTCGCCTCCGCCGCGATCGCCGACCGGGACGGCCGGTTCACGCCCTTCCGCAACCGGGCGATGACCTGGCTCGGGGAGATCTCCTTCGCCTTCTACCTGCTGCACTTCATCGTGCTGACCGAGATGCGCGACCTGCTCGGCACCAAGCTGTACTCGACGCCCGAGGGCATCGGCCTGCTGCTGCTCGCGATCGGCGTCACCGTGCTGCTCTCCTGGATCCTCTACCGGCTGGTCGAGGCACCGATCACCAAGCGGTTCTCCTCACCGCGCCGCAAGCCGGCCGGCCCCGCTCCCACCTCCTGAGTCCCACCTCCTGACTCCCACCTCCCACCTCCCACCTTCGAAAGCGAGCCGTACCCATGGGCAAGATCCTCGTCACCGGGGCGACCGGCCAGGTCGGCGCCGAGGTGCTGGCGCAGCTGCTGGCGGCCGGCGCCGACGTCCGGGCCGGAGCCCGGACCCCGGAGAAGCTGGCACCGCCCGCCCCGGTCGACGCCGCGGCGCTCGACCTCACCGACCCGGACACCTACGGCCCGGCGCTGGCCGGCGTCGACAAGGTGTTCCTCTACGCGGTGCCGCAGGGCACGGCGGGCTTCCTCGCCGCGGCGCGGGAGGCCGGCGTGCGGCACGTCGTGGTGCTCTCCTCGCAGACCGTGGTGGACGCCTTCCCGGTGCAGAAGCCGATCGTGGAGATGCACCGCGCGGTCGAGGACGCCGTCCTCGCCTCCGGGATCGCGTACACCTTCCTGCGGCCGCACAACTTCGCCACCAACATCCTGATGTGGGGCTGGCCGGAGTCGATCCGGGCCGAGGGGCGGATCCGCTTCCCGTACCCCGAGTCGCACAGCGACGCGATCCACGAGAAGGACATCGCCGCGGTCGCGGTGGCGGCGCTCACCGGCGAGGGTCACGAGAACCGGGCGTACTTCATCAGCGGCCCCCGGTCGATCACCCAGCGCGAGCAGCTCGCCGACCTGGCCGAGGCGCTCGGGCGACCGCTGGAGTTCGAGGAGCTGACCGACGCCGAGGCGCGCGAGGCCCTCGCCCCGATCGTCCCGATCTGGGTGATGGACGCGGTGGTCGGCTACTGGGCCAACTCCGACGGCGTCCCGACCGAGGTGTCCGACACGGTGGAGCAGCTCACCGGCCGCCCCGCCCGGACCTTCGCCGAGTGGGCCCGCGACCACGTGGCCGACTTCACCGCCTGACCGGGCACCGGCCCGGCACACCGGAATCCGGACCCGCCGCACCGGCGGTCGGGACCCCGGTGGCCGGGCCACCACCGTCCGCGCCGGACGGGTGGGCCGCGCACCTTAGCGGAGCGGCGCGCGCGCCCTAGCGTGAGCACGGCGCAGTCATCCGCCATTCGAGGGGGACCGATGAGCGGCCCGGCCATGACCCGAACCCTGCCGACGGACCCCCAGGCTCCGCCGGAGGACGCGCAGTTGCTCGACGCCTCGCACGAGGTGCTGCTCAAGGAGCTGTGCGGCGTGCTGTTCGCCTCGCTGCCGCGCAGCGACCAGCGGCGCAAGGGCGCCCAGTACCTGCGCGGGCTGCTGGGCGCACGCGGACGCAAGTCGATCCGCAACATCGCCACGGTGGTCGGCGGCCCGGCCGCCGAGCAGAGCCTGCACCACTTCATCACCAGCTCCACCTGGGACTGGGGCCCGGTCCGCCAGGCACTGGCCCAGCACCTCGCCCGGATCGCCCCGCCGCAGGCCTACGTGCTGCGGCCGATGGTCGTCCCCAAGGCCGGCGACCACTCGGTGGGGGTGGACCGCCGCTTCATCCCGGCCCTCGGCCAGGTGCTCAACGCCCAGCAGGCGGTGGGCGTCTGGGCCGCGTCGGAGAGCTTCAGCGGCCCGGTCAACTGGCGGCTGCACCTGCCGCGGACCTGGCTGGAGGACGCGCCGAGGCGCAGCCAGGCGCTGATACCCGACGAGGTCGACGCGGAGAGCCTCGGCGACTGCGCCCTGGAGGCGGTGCTCGGCCTGCCGGCCCGCTGGGGGCTGCCGGTGCGCCCGGTGGTCGCGGACGCCAGGGACGCCGACGGGCTGCGGCTGGTGCGCCGGATGCGGGGCGAGCGGCTGCCGATGCTGGCCCGGATCTCCGGCTCGTTCCCGCTGCGGCCGGTCGCGCCGCTGCCCGGCCACCCGGCCGGACCGGGGCCCGCCTGCCAACTGCTCACCGCGGCCCGGGAACTGCGCCGGCCGGTGGTCTGGTCCGACCCGTCCGGCGAGCTGCGCGGCGGACTGGTCGCCGCCGTCCGGGTGCGTCCGGCCGGGCCCGGGGCCGCCCGCCAGGGCCGGGGCCGGCGCGGCGGCGGGGAGCTGCTGCTGCTCGGGATGGGCTCGGCCGGCGGGCGCTGGCCGGCCGAGCTGTGGCTCACCGACCTGGTGGACCTGCCGGTGGCGGCGCTGGTGCGGCTGGCCCGGCTGTCCGACCGGGTGGACCTGGACTTCACCAGGACCGCCGACCGGGTCGGGGTGCGGGACTTCGCGGGCCGCTCGTTCGGCGGCTGGCACCGGCACATCACCCTGGCCTCGGCGGCGCACGCGGTCGCGGTGCTGGCCCGCGGCGACGACCGGCTGTACTGAGGTGGCGAGCGGCTGTACCGGGATGCCGACCGGCTGTACCGGGGTGCTGTCCGGTTGTAGCGGCGCGGCGGGGTCAGCCGGCGGGGCCGGTCCGGTCGGTCCGGTCCGGGCGGTCGGTCGGGCTGCCGGTCGGACCGCCCCACCGGTCGCGCGTCGGGTCGCGCGTCGGGTCGCGCGTCGGATCGCCGGTCGGGTCGCCCGCCGCGTCCCCGGGACGGCCGGGGTCGGCGCGGGCGACCCGGTCGAGCAGGGTGCGGCGCACCCGGCTGAGCCGGAGCGCGAGCTGGATCTCGAAGGACCGCTCGGGCTTCAGCCAGTCCGGGCCGAGCAGTTCGCCGATCCGCTCCAGCCGGCGGGCCACCGTGTTGGGGTGGACGTGCAGCCGCTGGGCGGCGTGGGTCGGGCTGTTGCCGGTGTCGAACCAGGCCTGGAGGGTGCGGGTCAGCTCGGTCAGCCGCTGCCGGTCGTAGTCGAGCACCGGGCCGACCGCCGACTCGATGAACCCCTCGACATCGTGGTTGTCGGCCAGCAGGACGCCCACGAAGCCGAGTTCGCGGGCCGAGGCGGCACGGCCGACCGCGCCCAGCGAGGTCATCGCGTCCAGGCAGCGCAGCGCCTCCTGGTAGCCGTGGAAGACCGACGTCGGATCGCTGACCGGCCCGGCCGCGCCGACCGTCACCGGCAGGCCGAGCAGCGGGGTGAGCTCCTCGGCGACCGCGCGGGCGGCCCGGCCCGGGTCGCTGCCGGGCAGCAGCAGCACCGCCCGGCCGTTGTGGACGCGTTTGAGGCCGCTCATCCGGTGGGCGTACAGCCCGGCCCAGGTCGCGGTCCTGCCCTGGGCCTCGCCCTCGGGCCGGGCGACCACCAGGACGTGCGCCGCGGACAGGTCGATGCCGAGCCGGCGGGCCCGGACGTCGAGCTGGCGGGGCGGGCGCTGCGGACTGCTCAGCAGTTCGTCGAGCAGTTCGTCGCCCACCAGGCGGACCGGGGCGGCCGAGCGCTGGCCCTCCAGCAGCAGGGCGACCGCCACCGCCTGGGCGATGCTCTGGCAGAACTCCGCGGCCAGGTCCGCCCGCCGGCCGGTCGGCCGGGCGAGCAGGGTGCCCAGATCGGTGGAGCCGGCCCGGACCGGGGCCGCCCACAGCGGCCCGGCCAGCCGGACCGGCCGGCCGGCCGCATGGGTGTCGACGGCGGTGGCGACCACGGTCGGCCCGTCGAGTTCGGGCAGTTCGCCGGTCGAGGCCAGCACGGTGCCGTCGCTCGCGTACACCCGCAGGCCGAGGTCGAGCCGGCGGCCGGCGTCGCGGACCAGGGCGTGCGGGTCGCGGCCGGAGAGCGCCAGGTCGACCAGGGCGCGGTGGGCCTCGGCGAGTTCGGCGGCCGGGTCGGCGGCGCCGGCCGGGGCGGCCGGGTCGTCGTTGCGGGCCGGGGTCGCCGCGGCGGGGGCGGTCCGGGCGGCGCGCTCCAGCAGCCGGGCCTTCTCGATCGCCACCCCGGCGAGGTCGCCGAGCGCGGCCATCAGCGAGATCTCGTCGGTGGTGAAGTAGCGCACCGCGCGTTCGGCGACGTACAGGGTGCCGAACGGGCGGGCGCGGTGGCCGAGCGGGACGGCCATCACGGCGCGCAGCCCCTCGGCGCGGATCGCCCCGTCGACCACCGGGCTGCGCCGGATCCGCTCGTCCACGAGGAAGTCCGGGGTCCAGAACGGTCCCGGGTCGGCCGGTACGCCGCCGCCCAGGCCGAAGCCGTCGGGGACGGCCAGGCCGACCCGCAGCGAGGCGCTCGGGCCGTCGGTGGTGCGGATCCGGACCGGTCCGGGGGCGCTGTCGCCGCCGGCCGGTTCGGCGGTGGTGAGGCAGGAGAGGTCGGCGCCCAGCAGCAGCCGGGCCCGGCGGGTGATCACCCGCAGCAGGCTGTCGAGTTCGTAGGGCAGGGCCAGGTCGCGGGCGGTGTCGGCGAGCGCGGCCAGCCCGGCCTCGCGGCGGCGCCGCTGCTGGGACCGGGAGCGGATGGACAGGCCGAGCTGCTCGATCCGGCAGATCGCCTCCCGCTCCGGGGCGGACTCGCAGCTCCGCCGGGCCTGCTCGACCAGCTCCGCCAGTTGGGCGGCCGGAGCCTCGCTGGCCAGCAGTTCCAGGACGTTGAACGCGATTGAGTCGGCGGACCGTCGCGTCATGACCTTCCCTCCCCCTGGGGCGTGTCGTGTGGATCGGCCCTGGTCCGCGACGCTCCCCCGGCCGTCGGCCGGGAGGTACCCCCAGGGCACGCGCGCCCCGGCCCTGCGGCCGGGAGGTGCCCCCATCGCAGCGGCTCCGCCCCCAGCCCGGTGGCCGGGAGGTGCCGCTACCTCCGCCTTGCGGTGCACGCACCCCGACGCCGCGGCCTCGTCCGGGCTGGATCCACGAGACGCGCCCGGACCCCGTGAACGGAAGGAGTGCGTGACGGCCTGCAATCCGGAAGGTATGCGGGGGCGGTTGTTCCCGTCAAGAACAGGTCCGGGCCGTCCGGGCGGGGCCCTTGGTGCGCCAGTGACGGATCATCAGGATGATTCGACAGAACGGAAGTCGGGTTCAGCGGAGGGGGAGTCGGGCCGGTTCCTGATCGCCGGGCCGGGCGGCCGGGCGCCCCTCGACGGCGGCGTGCAGGCGCAGCCAGTGGTCGACCAGCAGCGGGACGCTCTGCTCCTCCAGCCGCCGGGCGACCGCGCCGTAGTCGATGCCGAGCCGGCCCAACCGGTCCAGCACCGCCCGGGCCGCCTCGTACTGGCCGAGCAGGGTGTCGCCCTCCAGCCGGAGCTTGCGGACCGCCTCGTCCAGTACCGGCCTGGTCATCGCGTGCGCGGTGCCCCAGGAGACCAGCCCGGCCACGTACCGGGCCTGGGCGGCGGCCCCGCCCAGCGCCGAGTCGGTCCACAGCAGCCGCTGCGGGCGGGCCCCGGAGGCGCGCAGGGTGCGCCAGCGGCCGTCGCCGAGCCGCTCCTCGTAGGCCCGGTACATCAGCCGGGCCGCCGCCTGGGCGGTGAGGCCGCGCAGCGCGGCGGCGTCCGGGCCGGCGGTCGCGGCGAGCCGCCGGTCGATCTCCCGGTCCACCCGGCCGACCGGGAGCGAGGCCACCGAGGCGATCGCGGCCAGTGGGAGGCCGGCCGCGAGCGCCTGCTCCAGGCCGTCGAAGTAGGCGTCCACCACCTGCCCGTAGCGCCGTACCGAGTACAGCCCGGTGGCGTGCACGCCGAGTCCGCGGCCGACGCAGTCGCGGATCGCGGTGAGGCCGGCGGCGGTGGCCGGGATCTTGACCAGCAGGTTGGGCCGGTCCACCGCGCGGGCCAGTTCGACGGCCTCGGCGACGGTCGCGGCGGCGTCGTGCGCCAGCCGGGGGTCCAGGTCGGCCGAGACCAGGCCGTCGTGGCCGTGGGTGGCGCGGTGCACGCCGAGGAACTCCTCGCAGACCAGCCGCAGGTCGTGCACGGTGGCGGCCCAGACCGAGCCCTCCGGGGAGACGTGGTGCTCCGCCAGCCGGGCCAACTGCTCGGCGTAGACGGGGTCGTGGCGCATCGGTCCGGTCAGCAGGGCGGGATTGGTGGTGGCGCCGCGCAGACCGGTGCGGTCGATCAGCCGGCCGAGCAGGCCCGAGGTGACCAGGCCGCGGTTGATCCCGTCCAGCCAGGGCGAGACACCCTCGGCGATCAGCGGCCGCAGGTCTCCGGTTCTGGGGTCGGCGGCCGGCGGTTTCTTCACTGCGGGATCACTGCTCCTCGGCTCTGTGACGGACCGAAAACGGTGCCGTGGCCGAGGATAGGCAGCAATTCGTGCCCGGAAAAGTGAGTGCCCCGGTCAATGTCAGGTCGGCTCCGGGTCAATGCCCGGCCGGGCGGGGGTCAATGCCGGGCATGGTCATTGCGGGGTGCCCGGAGAACTGGCCGCCGAGTATTTGATGGAGTGCGGCCCCACCTGACGTAGTGCCGGGAACTCCGTTGGCCGGTCGGCCGTCCACGGTCAACGATCAGTGGAACGCGCCCACGTCACCGAGGAGTTCACCGCTGTGACCACCATTGCCGTCATCTATTGGTCCTCCACCGGAAATGTCGCCAGGCTGGCCGGGGCGGCGGCCGACGCCGCCGGGAAGGCGGGCGCCGAGGTGCGGCTGCGCCGGATCGCCGACCTGCCGGACGACACCTATGTACCGGGCACCGAGGAGGCCGCGCGGGAGCTGCGGGACCGCACCGCGGACGTCCCGGTGGCCACGATCGACGACCTGGCCTGGGCGGACGGCATCCTGATCGGCACCCCGGTGCGGTTCGGCCTGCCGGCCGCGCCGGTGCTGCGGTTCGTCGACGCGACGGCGCCGCTGTCGATCCCGGGCGGGCTGGCAGACAAGGCGGTGTCCGCGTTCACCTCGGGTTCCGCGCCGCACGGCGGCCACGAGACGGCGATCCTCGCGCTGCACAACGCCTTCTGCCACTGGGGTTCGCTGATCCTGGCCACCGGCTCCACCGACCCGGTGCTGTTCCGCCCGCAGAACGGCAATCCGTACGGGGCCAGCGCGGTGTCCCGGAACGTGCCGGGCCAGGTGCACGAGGAGAACATCGCCGCCGTGGAGTTCCAGGCCCGCCGGGTGGTCCGGGTGGCCGGACTGCTCGGCGGCCTCGCCGACCAGTAGGGGCCCCGCCGGTCCGGGAGGGAGACGTCAGTGGACCACCTGCTCCTGGGACAGCTCGCCGACCGCCCCGCCGGGCAGCAGCCGGACTGGCCCGATCCGTACGAACTCGCCGCCGCGAAGAAGGAGTTGGCCGACCGTCCGGCGCTGGTCGCGGCCGCCGACGTGCACCGGCTGCGGGCCCTGCTCGGCCGGGTCGCGCGGGGGGAGGCGCATGTCCTCCAGGCCGGCGACTGCGCCGAGGACCCGCAGGAGTGCACCGCCGGCGACACCGCCCGCAAGGCCGCGCTGCTGGACCTGCTGGCCGGGCGGCTGAAGCTCACCACCCACCGCCCGGTGCTCCGGATCGGCCGGATCGCGGGCCAGTTCGCCAAGCCCCGCTCCAGCCCCACCGAGCTCTGCGACGGCGTCGAACTCCCGGTCTACCGGGGGCACCTGGTCAACGGCCCGGAACCCGACCCGGTCCGCCGCACCCCCGATCCGCGCCGGCTGGCGGTGGGCTACGAGGCGTCCCGCCGGGTGCTGGACCACCTGTCCCGGCTCGCCCCGGGCGACCCGTCCGTCGCCTGTCCGCCGGTGTGGGCCAGCCACGAGGCACTGCTGCTGGACTACGAGCTGCCGCTGCTGCGCCGGGACGCGCGGGGCCGCCCGCTGCTGGCCTCCACGCACTTCCCGTGGATCGGCGAGCGGACCCGGGACCCGGACGGCGCGCACGTCGCCCTGCTGGCCTCGGTGGTCAACCCGGTCGGCTGCAAGGTCGGTCCGACCACCACCCCGGCGGAGCTGCTGCGGCTGTGCGCCCTGCTCGACCCCGGCCGGGAACCCGGCCGGCTCACCCTGATCGCCCGGCTCGGCGCCGACCGCGTCGCCGAGGTCCTCCCGGGCCTGGTCAGGGTGGTGCACGCGGCCGGCCACCCGGTGGTCTGGCTGTGCGACCCGATGCACGGCAACACCGTCGCCGGGCCGGACGGGCTCAAGACCCGGCTGGTGCCGGACCTGGTCCGGGAGGTCGAGGCGTTCCAGCGGGCGGTCCGGGCGGAGGGTGCCGCCGCCGGGGGCCTGCACCTGGAGACCACCCCCGACGACGTGACCGAGTGCGCCGACGACGCGGCCGGGCTGGCCCGGGTCGGCGACAAGTACACGAGCCTGTGCGACCCGCGGCTCAACCCGGGCCAGGCGCTCGCGGTGGTGTCCGCCTGGCGCGCCTGAGCGCCGGGCGCGCGGCCGCCCGGGCCGCGTACGCCCCTCATGCCCTGCACCGCCTGCACGTCCCGTACTCCCTGCACCGCTCGCACCATCCCGTTCCGACCCGTGCACCACCCCCAACCCACCCGCGGCCCGAGCTGTTGGTCCGCGTCCCCCAGGGAGGTCCGCACATGAGAAACAAGGTGACACTGGTCACCGGCGCGGCGGGCGGCATCGGCGCCGCCGTGGTCCGGCTGCTGGCCGTTCGCGGCGCGCTGGTCGCGGCCGTGGACCGGGACGCCGACCGCCTCGCCGAACTCACCGGCAAGCTGGCCGCCGAGGGCCTCACGGTCGCGGCCGTCCCCGCCGACGTCACCGACAGCGCCTCGGTCGAGGCCGCCGTCGACACCGCCGAGCGGGAGCTCGGCCCGATCGACCACCTGGTCAACAACGCCGGTGTGCTGCGGCTCGGCGAGGTCCGCGACCTCACCGACGAGGACTGGCGGACCACCTTCGCGATCAACGCGGAGGGCGTCTTCCGGGTCTCCCGGGCGGTGGTCCACCGGATGATCCCGCGCCGGCGGGGCGCGATCGTGACGGTCGCCTCCAACGCGGGCCTCACCCCACGCGCCGAGATGGCCGCCTACGCGGCCTCCAAGGCGGCGGCCACCCACTTCACCAAGAGCCTCGGCCTGGAGGTCGCCCGCTACGGGATCCGCTGCAACGTGGTCGCGCCCGGCTCCACCGACACCCCGATGCTCAGCGGGATGTGGGCCGACGGCGTCGACGGCCGGGCCGCCACCGTCGCCGGGGTGCCCTCCGCCTTCAAGGTCGGCATCCCGCTCGGCAAGCTGGCCCGGCCCGAGGACGTCGCGTACGCCGTCGCCTTCCTGCTGTCCGACGAGGCGGGTCACATCACCCTGCACGACCTCACGGTGGACGGGGGTGCCGGGCTCGGTGCGTGACGCGACCCCTTCCCCGCTGGACCCGCTGGACCCGCTGGACCCGCTGGACCCGCTGGGCCGGGTGCTGGCCGCCCGGCCGCCCGCGTTCGCGCTGCTGCACCGGCCCGAGGCCACCGGCCCGGGGGTCGTCGAGCTGCTGCTCGGCGAGGTGTCGGCGCCTGCCACGCTGGCCGATCTGCCACTGGCCGACCTGCCGGCGGCGGCCCCGCCCTCCGGTGGCGAACGGCCCGGCGGCGAGCGGCACGAGCTGCTCGTCCTGGTCCCCTACCGGCAGATCGCCGAGCGCGGCTTCGAGGCGCCGGACGACGGCACCCCGCTGCTCGCGCTGACCGTCACCGAGCAGTCCGAGCTGCCGCTCGCCGAGCTGCTCGACCGCCTCCCCGACGGCCCGGTCGACCTGACCGGCGGCGCCTTCGACATCGGCGACGAGGAGTACGCGCAGACCGTGCGCCGGGTGCTCGCCGAGGAGATCGGGGAGGGCACCGGCGCCAACTTCGTGCTCAAACGCTCCTTCGTCGCCGCCGTCGGCGGGGACACCACCGCCGCCGCGCTCACCCTGTTCCGCCGGCTGCTCCAGCGGGAGACCGGCGCCTACTGGACCTTCCTGGTGCACACCGGGGAGCGGACCCTGGTCGGCGCCACGCCCGAGCGGCACATCAGCGTGCACGGCGGGCGGGCGGTGATGAACCCGATCAGCGGCACCTACCGCTACCCGGAGCAGGGGCCGGAGCTGGACGGGCTGCTGGAGTTCCTGGCGGACCGCAAGGAGACCGACGAGCTCTGCATGGTGCTCGACGAGGAACTCAAGATGATGGCCCGGATCTGCCCGGGCGGCGGCCGGGTGGTCGGCCCGTACCTCAAGGAGATGGCCCGGCTCGCGCACACCGAGTACTTCATCGAGGGCCGGACCACCCGGGACCCGCGCGAGGTGCTGCGCGAGACCCTGTTCGCGCCCACCGTCACCGGCAGCCCGCTGGAGTCCGCCGCCCGGGTGATCGCCAAGTACGAGCCCGGGGGCCGGGGTTACTACAGCGGGGTGGCCGCGCTGATCGGCCGGGACACGGCCGGCGGGCGCTCCCTGGACTCCGGGATCCTGATCCGCACCGCCGACATCGACCCGGCCACCGGCCGGCTGGGGATCGGGGTGGGGGCGACCCTGGTGCGGCACTCGGACCCGCGCTCCGAGGTGGCCGAGACCGGCGCCAAGGCGGCCGGGCTGCTCGCCGCGAGCGGGGCCGGGGCGGCCGGGTCGTCCACCCCGGTGGACGGCCGCCGGGGCGGGTTCGCCGCGCACCCCGAGGTGCGGGCGGCCCTGGCCGGGCGCAACCGGGACCTGTCCGGCTTCTGGCTCGCCGAGGTGTCCGGACGGGCCCGTCCGCGCCCCGAACTGGCGGGCCTGCGGGTGCTGGTGGTGGACGCCGAGGACACCTTCACCGCGATGATCGGCCACCAGCTGCGGGCGCTCGGCCCGGAGGTCGTGGTGCGGCGGTTCGACGAGCCGTACTCGCGCGAGGGGGCCGACCTGGTGGTGCTCGGGCCCGGTCCGGGCGACCCGCGCGACACCTCCCATCCGAAGATCGCCCATCTGCGCACGGCGGCAAGGGAGTTGCTGGACGCGCGGCGGCCGTTCCTGGCGGTCTGCCTGAGCCACCAGGTGCTCTCCGCCGAGCTGGGGCTGCCGCTGGTCCGCCGCGCGGTGCCCAACCAGGGGGTGCAGCGCTCGGTCGACCTGTTCGGTGCCGCCGAGCGGGTCGGCTTCTACAACACCTTCGCCGCGGTGTGGGACGCCTGCCCGGGCGGGCCGGCGGAGTTCGAGGCGCCCGGCGGCGGCGCGGTCCGGGTCGCCGGGGACGCCGCGACCGGCGAGGTGCACGCGCTGCGCGGGCCGGGCTTCGCCTCGGTGCAGTTCCACGCCGAGTCGGTGCTCACCCTCGGCGGAGTCCGGATCACCGGTGATCTGATCGCTCACGCGCTCGGATTGCCGGACTCCGTTCGAATAGCGCCCGGGGCTCCCGAATTCCCCTGACGGGTTGTACACGTCCCACAACCGTTCCATCCGGAAAAGGATTACCGGAGCCGGAAAACCCGGCGGCAGCACCGGACCACCGCAACACCTGACCACCGCAGTACCGCAGCACCGGACCACCGGACCACCGAACCACCGCAGCACCGGACCACCGGAACCCGACAAGAGGAGATCACCGTGCTGGACGACGCCATGGTGGACGCGTACCTCGCCCGGATCGGCGCCGAACGGCCCGAGCGGGCCGACCTCGCCGCGCTCACCCACCTCCAGGAACGGCAAGTGCTGTCCGTGCCGTTCGAGAACCTCGGCTACCACCTCGACGAGCCCATCCACATGGACGAGCAGGTCCTCGACAAGATCGTCCGGCAGCGCCGCGGCGGCGGCTGCTACGAGGTCAACCCGGCCCTCTCGTTCCTGCTCACCGCCCTCGGCTACCAGGTGGAGATCCTCCCCGGCCGGGTCCACCGCCCCGGCGGCACCCTCGGCGCGGCCCTGTGCCACCTCGCCCTGCGGGTCACCGTCGACGGCGAGCAGTGGCTGGTCGACACCGGCTTCGGCCGCAACAGCCGGCACCCGCTGCGGCTGGCCTCGCGCGAGGTCCAGCAGGACCCGGACGGCGAGTACCGGCTGGCCGACGTCGAGGGCGGCGGCTTCGACGTGTTCCTCAACGGCAAGCCGCTGTACCGGCTGGAGGACCGCCCGGTGCGGATCGAGGACTTCCGCCCGACCCTCTGGTGGTACCGCACCGCGCCCGAATCCCCGTTCCTGCAGGACGTGTTCTGCTCGCTGCGGACCGAGGACGGCCGGATCACCCTCAAGGGCAACCAGCTCTCCACGGTGGCCGGCGGAGAGCGCGGCACCCAGGAGTTCGGCACCGACGACGCCGTCCTGGAGGCGTACAAGACCCACTTCGGGTTCAGCCTCGACCGGCTGCCCGACCAGCCGTCCGGCGGGGTCACCGCCGCCGTCCAGACGGGATGAGCCCCGCCATGACCACTCCCACGACCGGAACCGGCCCGGACGCCGGCCTGCCGCCCACCGACCCGGCCCAACTGCCGCTGGTCTTCGCCGCGGCCTTCAACGCCGGTGACGCGCAGGCCGTGGAGCGGCTCTTCGAGCCCGGCGCCGTCTTCGTCAACGCGCCCGGCGAGGTGGTGACCGGCGACGAACGGCGGGCCGCCACCGGCCGCTTCCTCGCCTTCGGCCTGCCGATCCGGATCGAGGTCCGGCAGTGCTACGTGGCCGGGGACCTCGCGCTGCTGATCGGGGACTACCTGATCGAGGGCGAGGGCCCGGACGGTCCGCTCCGCGACGAGGGCACGGCCACCGACGTCGCCCGGCGCGGCGCCGACGGCCGCTGGCGCTACGCGATCGACAACCCGCCCGGCACCGCCCGCTGACCCGAGGAAGGACCGCTGTGCCTGCTGCAGCCAACCCCGCCGCCGACCCGCTGCTCGACCTGCCGTTCGACGCCGTGCCGGACCCCGACGAGTACCTGCGCGCCGCGATGCGCTGGCACTTCTCGCCGGAGACCGGCTCGCCGTTCTGGCTGGCCCGGGCCGCGGGCCTCGGCTTCGACCCGCTCACCGAGGTCCGCACCCACGCCGACCTCGCCAAGTTCCCCAACCTCGCCGGCGAACTGCGCACCGCCCGGGTCGAGGACCTGATCCCGCGCGGCTACGGCGACCGCCCCGAGGTGGTCGGCGTCTACGAGAGCGGCGGCACCACCGGCGCGCCCAAGCGGATCGTGCTGCTGCGCGACTGGCTGGACCGGCTGCTCGGTTGGTCCAGCGCCCAACTGGACGGCCACGGCGTGCCGCAGGGCGTCAACTGGCTGGTGGTCGCCCCCACCGGCCCGCACATGGTCGGCGACGTGATCAAGGCCCAGACCGCCTACCGCGGCGGCCTGTCCTTCACCGTCGACCTCGACCCGCGCTGGGTGAAGCGGCTGATCGCCGACGGCAAGGGCGCCGAGGCCGGCGCGTACGCCGAGCACATCGTCGACCAGGTCGCGTACCTGCTGGAGACCCAGGACATCGGCGTGCTGATGTGCACCCCACCGGTGCTGGAGCGGATCGCCCGCCGCGACGGCCTCGCCAAGCTGGTCGGCGAGAAGATCCGGGCGATCAACTGGGTCGGCACCCAGATGGACCCGGACACCCGCCACCTCTACCGCACCGAGGTCTTCCCGAACGCCGTGCTCTACAGCGGCTACGGCTCGACCATGATCCTCGGCAACGCCAGCGAGCGGCACGGGCTGACCGACGACGACCCCTGCGTCTACGACCCGTACTCGCCGTACATGAGCTTCGGCGTGATCGACCCGGAGACCGGGCGGACGGTGGAGTACGGCGAGCGCGGGCAGGTGGTCATGCACCACGTGTCCAAGAGCCTGCTGATGCCCAACAACCTGGAGCGCGACCACGGCACCCGGATCGCCGCGCTGCCCGGGCACCTCGGCGACGCGGTGGCGGACATCGCCCCGGTCCAGGAGTTCGACAACGAGACCGTGATCGAGGGGGTGTACTGATGACGCAGCCCGCGCAGCCGCCCGCACAGTCCGAGCCGCCCGCGCAGCAGCCGCTGCTCCAACTGGACGCGCTCGGCCCCGGCGAGCCGTTCCGGGCCCGGCGCCGCACCGAGGTGACCGACGTCACCGGCGCGCCGTTCGCCGAACTCAGCCTCGTCCCGAAGCTGTTCGTCACCCGGGCGATGCGCGCCCTGCACGCGGCCGAGTCGCTGCCGGCCGAGGAGCGCTTCGCCGCGCTGGCCCGGGCCGGCCGGATCTTCACCTCGGAGACCATCGACGGCCTGGACTTCCCGTCCTACGAGCGCGCCGTGGCCCGGGTCTCCGGGGTGCCGATCACGGTCGTCCGGGACGCCACCCGGGCCATCGCCGACTCGGCCGAGAAGGCCGGCTGGTCCGCCTACCGGGCCCGCCCGGCCGGCGCGGTGAGCGACTGGCGGGACGGCGCCACCCTCGACGGCAGCGCCGTCTGGACCCGTCGCGGCGAGGTCTTCGCCGTCCACGCGGCCGGCAACCACCCCGGCCCGCACGGGCTCTGGCTGGAGGCGCTGGCACTCGGCTACCGGGTCGCCGTCCGCCCCTCCCGCCGTGAGCCGCTCACCCCGCACCGGCTGGTCACCGCGCTGCGGCTGGCGGGCTTCGCCGCCGACCAGGTGATGCTGCTGCCCACCGACCACGAGGCCGCGGACGAGATCCTGGCCGGCGCCGACCTGGGCATGGTCTACGGCGGCGACGAGGTGGTCCGCAAGTACGCGGGCAGCACCGTGCTGCCGCAGGGCCCCGGCCGGTCCAAGATCCTGGTCACCCGGGACACCGACTGGCGCGAGCACCTGGACACCATCGTCGACTCGATCGCCCACCAGGGCGGCGTGGCCTGCATCAACGCCACCGCCGTGCTGGTCGAGGGCGACCCGGCGCCGCTGGCCCGGGCGATCGCGGAGCGGCTGGCCGGGATCCCGAGCCTGCCGCCGGAGGACGAGAAGGCGGTGCTCTCGGTCCAGCCGGTGGCCGAGGCCCGGGCGATCGAGGCGTACCTGCTGCGCCGGGCGGCCGGCACCAGGGCCTGGCTCGGCGGGGACGGCGTGGTGGCCGAACTCGGCGACGGCAGCGCGGTGCTGCGCCCGGCCGTGCACCAGCTGGACCGGCCGGACGCCGACCAGACCGGCGTCGAACTCGCCTTCCCCTGCGTCTGGGTGGCGCCGTGGACGCCGGAGGCGGGGGTGGCGCCGCTGCGGAACTCGCTGGTGCTGACCGCGCTCACCGGGGACGACGCGCTGTTCGACCGGCTGCTCCGGGAGCCGAGCATCAGCAACGTCTACCGGGGCGACCACCCGACGTACTGGATCCGGCCCGGGGTGCCGCACGACGGCTACCTGGGGGAGTTCCTGATGCGGACCAAGACCGTCATCCGGGACTGAAGCAGCGGCCGGACCGGCGCTGGTCCGGGGTCGGCCCGGACGGGGACCTCGCGGGCGTGTGCCCGCGAGGTCCCCGCTCCGTTCTCCCGGGCTCGCTCAGTGCCGCAGCGCCCGGTCCACCAGGGCGCCGGCCATGCCGGTGTACCCGGCCGGGTCGCACAGCTCCGCGATCTCCGCGGCGGTGAAGTGCCCCTCCAGCCCGTCCTGTTCGGCGAGCACCTCGGCCAGCGGCCGGCCCTCCCGGTCGGCGGTCAGCGAGGCCTCGGTGAGCAGCTGCCGGGCCACCGCCTTGCCGAGCTTCGGCGCCAGCCGGGCGGCGATCCGCTCGGAGACCAGCTGGCCGCCGGTGAGCTCCAGGTTGGCCCGCATCCGCTCCGGCCGGACCACCAGCCCCGCGGCCAGCTCGACCGCGGTGTGCGCGGCGCCGCCGGCCAGCCGCAGGCACTCGCGCAGCAGCAGCCACTCGGCGTGCCAGGCGCCGCCCGAGCGCTCGTCCTCGGTGACCAGGCACTGGGTCAGTCCGGCGGCGAGCACCGGGACCTGGAGGGCGGCGCTGCGCAGCAGGGTGGCCAGCACCGGGTTGCGCTTGTGCGGCATCGCGGAGGAGGCGCCGCGTCCGGCCACCGCCGGTTCGACCACCTCGCCGACCTCGGTGCGGGTCAGTGACTGCACGTCCACCGCGATCTTGCCGAGCGCGCCGGCGGTGAAGGCCAGCGCGGCGGCGAGGTCGGCCATCGGGGTGCGCAGCGCGTGCCAGGGCAGGTCCGGCCGGGCGAGCCCGGTCTCGGCGGCGAAGGCGTCCAGCAGCCGGTCCAGGTAGTCGCCGGCGTCCACCTCCGGGTCGGGGCCGTCCAGCCGGGCGTACTCGAGGTAGCCGGCCAGGGTGCCGGCGGCGCCGCCCAGCGAGACCGGCAGCCCGTCCGCGAGGACGGCGGCGAGCCGGCGGTCGGCGTCCAGCACCAGTCGGCGCCAGCCGGCCGCCTTGAGGCCGAAGGTGGTGGGCACCGCGTGCAGGGCGAGGGTGCGCCCGGCGAGCACGGTGTCCCGGTGCTCGGCGGCGAGGCCGGCGAGCGCGTCGGCGGTGCGGCCGAGGTCGGCGCGGATCAGGGTGAGGGCCCGGGCGGCGACCAGCATGGCGCCGGTGTCCAGGATGTCCTGGCTGGTCGAGCCGCGGTGCACGTACTCGGCGGCGGCCGGGTCCTCGGCGGCCACCGCCCGGGTCAGCGCCTGGACCAGGCCGACCACCGGGTTGGCGGTCTCCCGGCAGGCCAGGGCCAGCTCGCGGACGTCGAACCGCTCGGCCCGGGCGGCCCGGGTGATCGCGGCGGCCGCGGCGGGCGGCACCGTGCCCAGGCCGGCCTGGGCACGGGCCAGGGCCGCTTCGGCGTCCAGCATGGCCTGGAGCCAGGCGCGGTCGGTCACGGCCGCCTCGACCGGGGTGCCGGCCCGGACGGGGGAGAGCAGGCCGGTGTCGGGCTCCGCCGGGGCCGGCGGGCTGGGGTGTGCGGTCATACGACGACGCCTCTCGGTTCGGACTCGGCTGACCCGGCGGACTCTACGGAGCCGTTGGACCGCCCCGACCCGGTGGACCCGGCGGACACCGCCGGTCCGCTGGGCTCGGCCGTCACCACGGGCCCGGCGGGCCCGGCCGCCCCGGTGGACTCCGCCGAGCCGGCGGACCCGGCCGCGGCGGTCGGCCACTCGGGCGCGGGGGAGAGCGCCAGCACCGCCCGGGCGATGGCGTCGGAGTCCCCGAGGGTCACCGAGTCGACGCCGGGCCGGATGCCCGCCGCGGTGACCCAGTGCACGGACTCGGTCGGCACCCCGTACGCGAAGCGGCGCGGGTGCGCCCGGCCGCGGCCGTCCAGCAGTCGGTAGGGCCGCTCGGTGACGGCGAGGCCGCCGGTGGGGTAGCCCGTCCCGGCGGGGCCGGGGATCCGGTAGGTGGCGCACTGCTCGGTGTCCAGCAGGTGCCGCAGCAGCGGGTCGTCGGTGCGCCGCAGGTCGGGTTCCGGCAGCCGGGCCTCGACCAGCACGGTGGCCCGGACCGTCGGGCCCGGGACGGCGGTCGAGTGCGCGGCGAAGGCCGGGTCGACCGGGTCGATCCGGATCTCGGTGCCGGGGCCGAGGAGTTCCACCACCCCGGCCTCGATCAGCGCGATCAGCTGCTCGATCCGCTCCACCGGCGGTCCGATGGAGAGGAAGGCGTTCAGCGGGGTGTACCAGCCGTCGAGGTCGTCCCGGTAGGAGTCGCCCGCGATGCCGCTGTGGTCGACCGCCATCCGGATCTCGTTGCGCAGGTCGCGCAGCACGTCCAGGGCGGCCTTGAGCGGGCCGCTGAGGTTCCCGGCCCTGGCTTCGGCGACGTCCTGGCGCAGATGCTCGAGCAGCCAGTCGCGGAAGTCCGCGCGGTCGGTGAACTCCCGCCCGGCGTAGGGGCGGGAGAGCCGGTCCCAGCTCCAGCGGTCGGCCTCGGGGATGCCGTGCTCGTCGAGCACGGCGGCCGGGTCCTCGGCGGTCAGGAAGCGGTCGGTGAACGCCTCGCGCTCGGCGCCGCGGGCCCGGGCGGTGAGCAGCGCGCCGTAGTAGACGGCCTCCACCTCGCGGGAGACCAGCGGCCAGAGGTCGGTGGCGAACCGCACCGGACCGCCCCGGCGGGTGCGCTCCCGCAGCTCGGCGACCACCTCGGTGGTGAGCAGCCGGGGCAGGTGGCGGCCGTACGCGCCCTTCTCGTTCTCGCCGCGCGCGTGGTACGGGATGCCGCGCCGCGAGGTGGCGTACAGCCGGGGCTCGGCGCCGGAGGGCCGGTACACCAGGCCGCCGTCCGTCTGCTCGAACCGGCCGCCCCGGCCGAGCGTGAACAGGGCCATGTGGTCGAAGAAGTTGAGGCCGAGGCCGCGCAGCAGGACGCTCTGGCCCGGGCGGGCGGTGACGTGGACGTCGGCGGGGTTGGCGGGGGTGATGTAGTCGAGGTGGTGGATCCTGGCCAGGCTGGCGGTGCGGGCCTCGCGCGGGGTGGGCCGGGCGGGGAGGTGGCCCTGGGCGAGCACGATGGCGTCCAGCCGGTTCAGCCGGGTGCCGTCCTCCAGCCGGACGCCCTGCGGGCCGCCGGGGAAGCCGTGCGCGTCGGCCATCGCGACCGCCCGGGAGCGGTGCACCCGGACGGTCACGGTCGGCGGGGCGGCGGCGACCACGGCGCGGAAGGCGGCGTGCAGGTAGTGGCCGTAGAAGGCGCGGGTCGGGTAGGTGTTCGGCCCGAGGGCGGCGGCCTCGGCCAGGGCCGCCCCGTCGGGGCCGTCCGGCTGCCGGCCGGGGGCGCCCGGTCCGTGCCCGTCCGGTCCCCGGCCGGCCGGTTCGTGGACGCCTGGTTCGTTGCCGCCCGGTCCGTTGCCGCCCGGTCCGTTCCGGGCCGGGTCCGGGTCCCGGTCGGGACTGCCCTCGGGGGCAAGCGACTTCGCCCATTCGTACAGGCTGGGACCGGGTTCGACGGGCCCGTCGATCCGGACGCTGTCGTCGGTGTACACGGTGATCTGTGAGGCCACCGTGTTCATCAGGAGGTGTCGGGACTGGTCGGTGCGCCAGACCCGGCCCGCTCCGGGGGGTGCCGGGTCCACCACGTGCACGGTGACGGTGGCCCCGGAGGGGCTGGACCGTTCGTTCGCGCAGAGTCGTTCCAGCACCGATAGACCGCGAGGACCCGCGCCGATGACGCAGATCTGGAGGTGACTGTCGATCATGCCCACGGCTCGAAATCGTAGTTGTGATCATCCGATGATGAAAAGGTCTTGACGCCGTGCATCCAGGCCACCCGCTCGTGCAAGTCGCCCTCGGAGAGCGCTCCGAGCAGCCGGTTCCTGGTCCGCGCGGCCTCGCCCGCGGGGTGCCAGAGCCGGATCGATTCCCGCGCGGCACGCTGCACCGCCGCCGTACGAGCCTGCCGTTCGGAGGCGAACCTGGCAAGGGTGCCGGTGAGTTCAGTGGTCTCGACCATCAACTCGCCCAGCAGAACGGCATCCTCCAGCGCCTGACAGGCCCCCTGCGCCGCGTAGTGCAGCATCGGGTGCGCGGCGTCGCCCAGCAGCGCCACCCGGCCGTCCGTCCACCGCCGCACCGGGTCCCGGTCCACCAGTACCCAGGAGCGCCAGCCCTCGCCGAGCGCCAGCAGCCGCCGGGCGTTCGGCGCGGTCAGACCGGCCAGCTGCTCCCCGACCAGCTCCTCGTCCACCGCCACCCCGGCGAGCGCCTCGGTGGCGCCGTTGTCCCGGGAGGCGGCCAGGTTGAGGAACGCCCCGCCGGCGATCGGGTAGTGGACGAAGTGGCAGTGCGGGCCGGTCCACCAGGTCACCGAGGTGGGCAGCCGCAGCTCCTCGGGGACCAGCTCCATCGGGACCACCGCCCGGTAGACGGTGATCCCGGAGATCCGCGGCTCGCCGTCGCCGACCAGCTGGGCGCGGACCGCCGAATGGATGCCGTCCGCCCCGAGCAGCACGTCGCCGCGCACCGAGCCGCCGTCCGCCAGCAGCGCGGTGGCGCCCCCGGCGTCCTGCCGGTAGCCGGTGACGGCGGTCGCGGCGCGCAGCTCGATCCGCGGCTCGTCCCGGCAGGCGCGCAGCAGCAGCCCGTGCAGCTCGGCCCGGTGCACCACCACGTACGGGTTGCCGAACCGCTGCCGGTAGCGCTCGGTGAGGGTCAGGCTGGTGACGTGCTCGCCGGTGACGCCGTCCATGAAGCGCAGTTCGGCCATGTGCACCCCGGCCGCCCGGACGGCGTCGCCGAGGCCCAGCCGCTCCAGCGCGAGGATGCCGTTCGGCGCGATCTGGATGCCCGCCCCGATCTCGGCGAACTCCGGCGCCCGCTCCAGGACCACCGCCCGGTGGCCGGCCCGGGCGAGGGCCAGCGCGGCGGCCAGTCCGCCGATCCCGCCGCCGGCCACCAGGACGGTGGCCGGGGCGTCGTGGCGCGCCGTCACCGGACCGGCCCGTCGTCCTCGGCGGCCGCCAGCCGGCGGGCCAGCTCCAGCCGCTTGATCTTGGTGGTGGCGGTGGCCGGGAGCTCGCCCAGCCGCCACTGCACCGGATCGGCCATCGGCGGCAGACCCGCCGCGGCGGCCCGCCAGGCGGCCGGTGCCACCGGCAGGTCGTCCTTGGTGCAGATCACCGGCACCGCCCGGCCGTCCGCGCCGGGGACGATCACCACCTCGGCGAGCTGGGGGAGGCGGGCGAACAGCGCGTCCTCGGCGGCCAGGGTGGAGCCGAAGCCCTCGATCAGGTCGACCTCGCGGTCCAGCAGGTGCACACAGCCCCAGCGGGTGCGGTAGCCGACGTCGCCCATCCGCCACCAGCCGTCCTCGACCTGCTGGTCGTACCGGGCCTGCTCGCCGAGGTAGGTGACGATCCGGCCGTCGCTGCGGACCTCGATGTACCCGGGGTTCTCCGCCGACGGCGGCCGGCCGTTGCGGCTCACCACCCGGACGTCGGTGAAGCCGGGGAAGGGCATGCCCACGCAGCGGCCGTCCGCGTCCGCGCCGCGCCGCCGGGAGAACGAGCGCACCACCGCCGGGCCGACCTCGCTCTGCCCGTACAGCTGGCCGAAGACCGGCGCGGTGCGGGCGGAGGCGGCGAGCATGGTCCGCACGGTGCGGGGGTGGATCGCGTCGAAGGTCGAGGAGAACAGCTTGACGTTGGCCAGCGGGCGGCGCGGGTCCCCGGCGAGTTCCTCCCACTCCATGAAGGAGTTGGGGTGGGCCTCCAGGATCCCGGGGCGCAGCCGGGCGAACAGCTCGGCCACGTGCCCGGGCTCCGAGTGGGCCAGCACCAGGATCGGGAAGCCGCGGAACAGCGAGATCGCCAGCGCGGTGATCAGCCGGGAGTGGACGAAGGAGACATGGATGGCGATGGTCTCCCGGCCCGGGACCACCGGGCGCAGGACGAGCGCCTGCGGCCGGTAGCGGGCCTCCAGAGTGCGGCCGGTGTGCACGGCCAGCTTGGGCGTGCCGGTGGTGCCGGAGGTGTGGGTGATCAGGGTCGGGTGGTCCGGCGGCGCGGTGACCGGCGCGACCCGGGGCGAGCCGGCCAGGGCGGCCAGCTCGACCGCGCCGGGGTGGCTGCCGGAGGCCAGCAGGACGGTGGCGGCCAGCTCGAAGACCTCGGCCGGCAGGTCCTTGGCGAGCTTGACCGCGTCGGTGACCAGGAACGGCTCGTCGGTGCGGCGGACCAGCTCGGCGACGGTCGCGCCGTCCAGATAGGGCGAGAGCAGCACCGGGACGGCGCCGATCCGGGCCGTGGCGCAGGCGAGCAGGGTGATGTCGAAACTGTTCGACTTGTGGACCACCACCCGGCGGCCCGGTCGGACCCCGGCGGCCCACAGCCGGGAGGCGTGGTCGTCGACCAGGTCGGCGAGCTCGGCGACGGTGGACCGCCGGCCCAGCTCGGGGGCGATGTCGAGGTCGTGGTCGAGGATCACCACGTTCGCGCCGTTCCGGACGGCGGCCCGCTCGAAGAGCGTGCCCAGTCGGATTCCCCGGTTGGCAATGCGCTGAAGGAGCACCGTTCCGCCCTCTCGTGGGATTAGGGTCGCTGTGCTTTCAGGGGTTTCGTCCCGGGGGATGTGCCGCCGGGACTTCGTGCCAGGAGCCTTTTTCGGATTCAGTTCCAGGGGGGGATCCGGTTCAGCGGTCCTTCTCGACGACCTGCTTGATCCGCTCCAGGGTCACCCCGAGGTCGGCCGCGACCTTCTCGCCCCACTCGGCGAAGAAGCGGCGCTTCTCGTCCTCGTCCATCCCGGCGGTGATGCCGCGGATGCCCTCGGTGGCGGCGCCCATCCGGAAGTGGTGCACCAGCACGCTGTGGTCCGCGTCCGGCTCCGCGCCGGGGGCCACGTCGAAGGCCCAGACGCTGTCCTGGGCGCGGCCGCCGGTGTCCCGCATGGCCCAGCGGAAGGTCCGGCCGGGCTCGGCCGCGACCACCTCGGCGTGGGTGTACCAGGTGCCGCGGACCACCGGCGCCCAGGCGACCACGTCCGGGCTGCGCAGGTTCTCGCCGCGGAACACCGAACCGACCTCGGCGGGCGCGCCGGAGATCCAGCTGCCGCCCTGGCATTCCGGGCTCCACTCGCCGCAGCGCGGGAGGTCGCTGATCACCGAATAGATCTCGTCGGGGGTGGCGGAAATCCGGATCTCGGCCCGGGAACGGAAAAGCGGGGCGTTTTCTGCGGTGTTTTCTCCCATGGCCGGAATCCTGGGCGGCGGCCCGCGGGAGGGTCAAAGGCGTGCCGACGGGTCCGTCAAGTCCGGCCGTGGACCTGACACATCGCGCCCGGAACCGGTTCGGGGGCCACCGGCCGGATGCTAAGGAGGTGGCCCGCCGTCCCTAGAGCTCGAGGCCGAAGTGCAGCGCGGTGACCGCCATCCGGTGCGCGTGGTAGAAGCGGTGCGCGCCGTGGTTGGCCGTCCCCGAGTCCAGCTCGATCCGGACGCAGCCGGCCGCCGCGGCCCGCTCCCGGAGCACCGCGAACAGCCGCCCGCCGACCCCGGCCGAGCGGGCCGACGGCGCGGTCACCAGGTCGTCGACGAAGAACAGCCGCCCCCGGCTGGTGGCCAGCACCCGGTGGGTGGCCACCGCCAGGCAGCGCCGCCGCCCGTCGTACGCGGCGGTGAACACCAGCCCCTGGGCGTGCGCCTCGGCCGCGAACGCGGCGAAGCCGTCCGTCCCGAGCGCCGGGCGCAGCGCCAGCAGCAGCGGTGCGACGTCCCGCAGCAGCGCGGGCCCGTCCGGCCCGACGTCCACGAAGCTGAGTTCCATCTCCCGTGCCCCCCGACGGTCGTGGTGGTCCTGCCGGCCTTGGTGGTTCTGCTGGTCCTGCTGTCCCTGGTGGTCGGGCTAGGCCGGTGCGCCGTACACCGCGAGGAACGCCGCCACGCCGTGCTCCACGACCTCGGCGATCCGCTCGGCCGGCATCGGCAGTGCGCCGTAGAAGGTGGGCTGGGCGACGGCGAGGAAGGTCAGCAGGTTGAGCATCCGGGCGGCCTCGGCCGGGTCCGGCACCACCAGCAGCCCGCGCTCGGCGAACTCGGCCATCCAGTGCGTCAGCACCCGGTGGGTCTCCCGGGGGCCGGCCTCCTGCCAGGCCTCCAGCACCGCCGGGCGGATGTGCAGCGCCTCGGCCTCGATGGTGCGGACCAGCGCCCAGTGCTCGGCGAAGGTGGTGAGCGAGTCGACCCGCTCCAGGCCGAAGTCGACGAGGTCGGTGCGCAGGTCGACGATCTTCCGCAGATGGCGGTCGGCGATCTTCGCCTGGGTGGCGGCCACCGTGGAGGCGCCCTCCAGGATCACCGACCGGAACAGCTGCTCCTTGTCGGCGAAGTGGTTGTAGATGGTCCGCTTGGAGACGCCGGCCTCGGCGGCGATGGCGTCCACGCTGGTGCGGGTGAAGCCCTCGCGGCCGAACACGGTGCGGGCCGCGCGGGCGATCGCCACCCGCTTCTCCGGCATGCCGCGGCGCCCGGTGGCCGGGGCGGCGTCCGGGGTGCCGGCCGGGTCGGCGTCCGGGGCGGCGGGTCTCGCGGCCGGGGCGGGCTGTTCGGTCACGGGGAAATCCTCCTTGCAGTGCACTACATCGTGTAGTTTACGACATGCTTGACGTGAAGCGGACTTCAAGTCCTACGCTCGTCGGTACGTCCGGAAGTCCCAGGAGGGAAGCGTTCCATGGCCGTTCAGCTGAACCACACGATCGTCCCGGCACGGGACGACGAGGAGACCGCGCGCTTCCTGACCGAGATCCTCGGTCTGGCCGCTCCCGTGCGCAGCGAGCCCTTCCTCGTCGTCCGGCTCGCCAACGACGTCGCGATGGACGTCATGCGGATCGACGGGCCGGTCCCCGCCGGGCACTACGCCTTCCTGGTCGGCGACGAGGAGTTCGACGAGATCCTCGGCCGGGTCCAGGACCGCGGGATCACCTACTGGGCCGACCCGTTCCACCGCCACGCCGGTCGGGTCAACGACTGGTTCGGCGGCCGCGGCGCCTACTTCGAGGACCCGAACGGCCACAACCTGGAGATCATGACCCGCGCCTCCGGCGACAGCCGCTAGCGCCCACGGGCGCGGCGCCCACGACTGCCCGGCCGCGGCCCCCGGGGGGAGGCCGCGGCCGGGTTCCGCATCCGTGACCGTCCGTCAGAACCCGTTCGCCGACGACCTGACAGAGATCGGATACGGACGGGATTGCTCCGCCCCCGCGCGGGTTAGCCTCCCCGCATGATCGAGACCAAGGGGCCGGTGCACCGGCCGGGAGACGACGAGTACGACGCCCGACGGACCGGCTACAACCTCGCGCTGGACCACCGCCCGGCGCTGGTGGTGTCCGCCGCCGACACCGCCGATGTGATCGCCGCCGTCCGGTACGCCGCCGAGCACGGCCTCGCCGTCGCCGTCCGCGCCACCGGCCACGGCATCTCCGTCCCCACCGACGGCCAGCTGGTGATCGACACCGCCGCCCTCGACGAGGTCACCGTCGACCCGGTCGCCCGGACCGCCACCGTCGGCGCCGGCGTCCGCTGGCGCCAGGTGCTCGACGCCGCCGCACCGCACGGCCTCGCCCCGCTGAGCGGCTCCAACCCCGACGTCGGCGCCGTCGGCTACACCCTCGGCGGCGGCATCGGCCTGCTCGGCCGCCGCCACGGCTTCGCCGCCGACCACGTCCGCCGACTGGAGGTCGTCACCGCCGACGGCCGCCTGGTCGAGACCGGCCCCGCGACCGAACCCGACCTGTTCTGGGCCCTGCGCGGGGGCAAGGACAACTTCGGGATCGTCACCGCGATGGAGATCGACCTCGTCCCCTGCACCGGCCTCTACGGCGGCGGCCTCTACTACCCCGCCGAATCCGCCGCCGCCGCGCTGCACGGCTGGGCCGAGTGGAGCCGGACCGTCCCCGAGGAGCTCGCCACCTCCGCCCAGCTGATCGGCTACCCCGACATCGACGCCGTACCGGAGCCGATCCGCGGCCGCTACGCCGTCGTGCTGCGGGTCGCCTGGAGCGGCCCGGCCGAGCAGGGCGAGGAATGGGTCCGGCCGCTGCGCGCCTTCGGCACCCCGCTCCTCGACACCGTCCGCGAGCTGCCCTTCACCGAGGCCGGCACGATCCACCACGAGCCGCCGTTCGCGCACCCCGCGTACGACCGGAACACCGCCCTGCGCGAGTTCACCGCCGCGACGGCGGACGCCGTCCTGGAACTCGCCGGACCGGACGCCGACAGCCCGCTGATCGTGGAGTTCCGGCTCCAGGGCGGCGCCTACTCGCGCGAGCCCGCGGTGCCGAACGCCGTCGGCGGCCGGGACGCCGGCTACCTGGCCTTCTCCACCAGCATGATCGGCCCGGTCCCGCTGGAGGGGCTGCGCACCGCGCACGCCGCCCTGCACGAGCGGCTGCGCCCGTGGTCCACCGGCGGCGCGCTCGCCAACTTCTTCGGCCTGGACGACGCCGACCCGGCCGTCGTGCGCACCGCCTACCCGGAGCCCGTGCACCGGCGGCTCACCGAGCTCAAGGCGGTGTACGACCCGGGGAACCTCTTCCGGCTCAACTTCAACATCCCGCCCGCCGGCTGACCCGCCCGGTCCCTGTAGCCTTCTCGCCTCCAAGCTCCTGACCTCCTCGTCTGCCCGTTCGGACTGCCCTCGCGGACCACTCCGCGGACCGCCCCGGCAACGGTTCGCGGCCGGTACGGGCTCTGGGTGGACGAGGAGGTACTCATGGGAGCCAAGAAGGCCGAGCGGGACGCCGAGTTCAACGCGTTCGTGACCGGTGCCTGGCCACGTCTGATGCGAACGGCGTTCCTGCTGACCGGGGAGCGCTACCTCGCGGAGGACGTGGTGCAGACCGCACTGGAGCGGACCTACGCCGCCTGGGGGAGGGTCACCAAGGCCGACGAGCCGTACGCCTACGTGCGCCGGATCGTCATCAACGAGCACGCCCGCCGCTTCCGGCGCAGGGTCCCGGAGCAGCTGGTCAACGCCGTGCCGGACCGCACCGGCCCGGACGGCTTCGCCCGCCTGGACGAGCGGGCCGCCCTGCTGGAGGCGCTCGGCACCCTGCCGCCGGGCCAGCGGCAGGCGGTGGTGCTGCGCTACTGGGAGGACCTGAGCGAGTCCCAGGCCGCCGCCGCCATGGGCTGTTCGGTGGGCACGGTCAAGAGCCAGGCGTCGAAGGGCATCGCCAAGCTTCGCGAGCTCTCCTCACTCATCACCATGACGAGCATCGGAGGTGCGGCATGAACCGCGACGAGGCGCAGGCGACCGGGGTGGCGGGCGGCGAGGAGGTGGCCCGGGCCCTGGCCGGGCTGGTGGAGACGATGGAGACCGGCCCGGCGCCGTACGGGGCGGTGCTGGCCGGCGGCCGGAGGCGGGTGGTCCGGCGGCGGACGTCCCTGGGCGGGGCGATGGCGCTGGCCCTGGTCGCCGCCCTCGGCGGCGTGGCGGCGGTGAACGGGGGAGTCGGCGGGCTCGGCGGACGGGCCGGCGGCACCGCGGTCGTGGCGTCGAGCGCGAATGTGTCGACGGTGCTGTCCCCGGCCGCCGGCGGGCCCGCCGCGACCCCGGGCGCCCCCCGCGACCCGCTCGTCCCGACCCGGATCCAGGTGCTCGCCGGCACCAAGGACGGCAAGCCCTGGAGCGTCTGGGCGGCCCTGTGGCCCGCTCCCGGCAAGGAGCGGATCCGCGAGCAGGCCCGGCTGATCTGGCAGGAGGACGCCGACGCCGGCTCCCCCTGGCCCGCGCCCACCGAGGAGTACGTCACCCGGTACGGGACGCCGGACGCGGACCACGTGGTCTTCTACTACATCCAGGACGGCAAGCGGCTCGCGCGCTCCGACGAGACCTTCGTCGCGCCGCCCGGCACTCCGGTGGGCTTCTTCTACGCGGACCGCACGGCGCACGACGACTTCGGCCACTTCTGGTTCGGCGCCCAGGCCAAGAACGGCACCGACGACCCGCTGTACACCGTCCCCAAGGTGGACATCGGCCTGGTGCCCCCGGGCGTCGCCCGGGCCGTGATCGAGTGGGCCGACGGCGTCACCGCCGAGCCCGCCATCCTGTCCCTCGGCGACTCCGAGGCCCGCTGGATCGGCGCCGCCAAGCGCGGCGTCGCCGCCGAACTCCGCCTCTACGCGGCCGACGGCTCCCTGATCGGCAGCAAGAAGGGCTGGGCGGAGAACTGACCGCCCGCTGACCCCGGTCCGACCCGGCGGGCCCCGGGGAGTTCGCTCCCCGGGGCCCGCCGGCGTGGTGGTCAGAGCTCGGCGGGCGCGGCGGGCACGGCGACCGGCCGCAGCACCGTCAGCGAGTCCTCCTGGGACGCCACCATGGCGAAGGAGAACCGGTCGAGTTCCAGGCAGAGCGCGACGTCGTCGGGATGAGCCCCCTCACGCACCCCCTGTGCCAGCTCGGCGGCGGCCCGCGACCCCGCGGCCCGGCGGAGGTACGCGTCCGCGTGCGTCCCGTCCCCGGCGGCCCTCCCGGCGATGTACTGGGCGCACGCCAGGTCCTCCTCGGCCCGCCCGTCCTCGCCGGTGACCACATAGGTGACGCTCCCGCACCCCCGGTCCCGCAGCAGCCGGGCCGTCGCCCCCGCCACCACGAAGCCGGCGCAGAGCACCAGCGGGGCGTCCTTCACCGCGAGCGCGCCGACCGTCCCGGCCGTGGTCTTCTGCACCACCGTCCGCCCGCCGAGGTCCACGTCCCGCAGCAGTCCCGGCGAGTTGACGGCGTCGAACCCGGGCGCCGCCGCCCCGTCCTTGAGCGCCACCCACCCCGGCCGCCGGGCCTTGAGCGCCAACGCCTCGTCCAGCGACCCGGCCAGAACGATCTTCTCGGCCCCCCGCTCGAACGCCCAGGCGGCCACGGTGAACGCACGCATGACATCGACCACGACCGCGACCGCCGGAACCTCGGCCACCTCGTCGATCGCGAGAAAACTGGAGTCCATGCCCGCCATGATCGCGGCCCCCGCCTCCCCGGCCCACCCCTTTTCGGGTCAGTACGGCAGCAGGTCACCCGTGACCAGGTCGAAGCCGAACGGCTCGGGGATGTGCAGGCTCTCGCCGAACCCGATGTCCTCGCGGCGGTGGTACTTCGTGCCGTCGGGCCGGCTCCGGCGGGCTTCGTCGAGGAGGGCGAAGTGCTCCGGGTTCATGCGCGCGGTCTCCTGGGTCTGCCGGGCAGTGCTCGTCAGCGCAGTCCGCCACCGGTCCCGGACATGCGGAAGGCCCGGAGAGCGGGCTCTCCGGGGCGGGGCGGCGTCGGCACCGGCGTCAACCGGCGCCGCACGTCCTCATGCTTCTGATGGGCGGGGTCGAGGGCTGTCCGCCCTCGCGCCGGTCGGCGTGCGAGTCGACCGGGCGCCAGGGGTCACAGCCGGAAGAGCTTGGCGAAGGGTGCAGTGATCCGCTCCGTTCGTGAGCCGAAGTCGACCAGAACGGCGAGTTCGCCCTCGACACCGATGGCGCGGCCGAGGCCGTACTCGTCGTGCGTCACCCGGTCTCCGACAGCGAATACCTTGGGCGGCGGCGGGGCCGGAGCCCGACGGAAGGGGCTGGTGGGGAGGTGGCGCCGGGGCGCGGCTGAATTCGTCATCCTGGCCAGTATGCGCTTGATTTCGGCGGAGCGGGTGGCTTGATCCGCCGGATATTTTGGATCTTGGCCGCCGGAGGCGGCCCGCGGTGCGCACCCCGGGCGCACGGGGGCCCGCCGGCGGGCGCCACTGCCCGGCGGCGCCGCAGGCCGGAGCCACGCCGGCGAACTCGCCGAGGAGAACTCCCCCGTTGGGGTGCGGACCCTGCTACAGTCGTGATAGTTGCAGTTGTGGTTCCCATGAACTTTGTGTGCGCCTGCTGGTTCTGACCGCAGGCGTATTTTGTTACCCGGCCATTTTTTCCCGGGTGGGTCATCATCGCGGCGACGCGAAACTCGCGACCTGTGAGTTTCGGACGTCCCATTCGAAGGATTTTTAAATGGCTAACGGCACTGTGAAGTGGTTCAACGCGGAAAAGGGCTTCGGCTTCATCGAGCAGGAGGGTGGCGGTCCGGACGTGTTCGCCCACTACTCGAACATCAACGCCAACGGCTTCCGCGAGCTGCTCGAGGGCCAGAAGGTCGAGTTCGACGTCACGCAGGGCCAGAAGGGCCCGCAG